>JAYSZI010000067.1:0-151779 GCA_043738095.1 Lysobacter sp. | reverse complement strand
GCGGCGGCGCGACGATCACGCCGCGCGCGGTGCAGATCCGCCTGCAGCGGCTCGCGCATCGCCAAGGCCTGTTCAAGCGCGTGCATCCGCATCTGCTGCGGCATTCCTTCGCCAGCCATGTGCTGGAATCCTCCGGCGACCTGCGCGGCGTGCAGGAACTGCTGGGCCATGCCGACATCGCCACCACCCAGATCTACACGCATCTGGATTACCAGCACCTCGCCAAGGTGTACGACAGCGCGCATCCGCGGGCGAAACGGAAGACGTGAGTCCACGCCGTTTTCTGTAGAGCGGCCTTCAGGCCGCTGGTTTTTGTTCGTTCGAGAAAGGCAGCGGCCTGAAGGCCGCTCTACGGATGGGTCGTTGGTCACCCCTTGCGCGGATGCGGGGTGGCCCCCACAACCGTGGAACGCCAGTTTCGAGCCGCAGGACGTTCCATGGACCCCAGCCACAACCCTAATGTCTTCTACGCCACCACCATCGTGTCGGTGCGCCGCAACGGCCGCGTGGTCGTCGCCGGCGACGGTCAGGTGACGCTCGGCCACACGGTGATGAAATCGAACGCGCGCAAGGTCCGCCGGCTCGGCCGCGACGGCCAGGTGTTGGCCGGTTTCGCCGGCGCTGCCGCCGATGCGTTCACACTGTTCGAGTTGTTCGAGTCGAAGCTGGAAAAACACGGCCAGCTCACCCGCGCCGCCGTCGAGCTGGCGAAGGATTGGCGCACCGAGCGCCGCTTCGGCAAGCTCGAAGCGCTGCTCGCGGTGGCCGACAGGGAAACGTCGCTGATCATCAGCGGCACCGGCGACGTGATCGAACCCGAGGACGGTCTGGTCGCGATCGGTTCCGGCGGCATGTACGCGCTGTCGGCGGCGCGCGCGCTGCTGGCGCATACGACGCTGGATGCGCGCACCGTCGCAGTCGAGTCGATCAACATCGCCGGCGACGTGTGCATCTACACCAATCGCAATGTGGTGGTGGAAGAACTCTAACGCCGTCGATACCCGCGAACGCTGCAATCCAACCTGACTTTGGCTTCGCTGTTTCGCCCCTGCCGCCAACAGCAGTTTTTCGGGCGCAATCAAAGTGGATTCCAGAGTGCGCTGGACGATCAACCCCCCCGTTTCGTGCTGATCCAACAAGCGAACCCCCCCATGCCGAATCAACCTGACACCAGCCCCGCCACCATGACCCCGCGCGAGGTCGTGCAGGAACTTGACCGCCACATCATTGGCCAGCACGCGGCCAAGCGCGCGGTCGCGATCGCCTTGCGCAACCGTTGGCGGCGCATGCAGCTCGATCCCGAGCTGCGCGACGAGGTGATGCCGAAGAACATTCTGATGATCGGCCCGACCGGCGTCGGCAAGACTGAGATCGCGCGCCGCCTGGCGACGCTGGTCAACGCGCCATTTGTGAAAGTAGAGGCCACGCGTTTTACCGAGGTCGGCTACGTCGGCAAGGATGTCGAGCAGATCATCCGCGACCTCGCCGACACCGCGGTCAAGCTGTACCGCGAGCAGGCCAAGCAGCGCGTGCGCACCGCCGCCGAAGCACGCGCCGAGGAGCGCATCCTCGATGCGTTGCTGCCGCGACGCGCGGTCAACACCGTGTTCGGTTTTGCCGGCGATGAGACCAAGGACGAACCCTCAGCGCAACACAACTCGGTCGAAGCCAACGAGACGCGAGTGAAACTGCGCAAACAGTTGCGCAGCGGCGTGCTCGACGAACGCGAGATCGACATCGAGACCGCAGTCAGCGTCGGCGTCGACATCATGGCGCCGCCGGGCATGGAGGAAATGGGCCAGCAGCTGCGGCAGATGTTCTCGCAGGTCTCCGGTAACAAGACCCATAAGAAGACCCTTGCGATCAAGAGCGCGCGCACCCTGCTGGTGGAAGAAGAGGCCGGCAAGCTTGTCAACGAAGACGAAGTGCGCGAGGCAGCGATCGAGGCCTGCGAGCAGCACGGCATCGTCTTCATCGACGAAATCGACAAGGTCGCCAAGCGCGGAGAAAACGTCGGCGGCGGTGATGTCAGTCGCGAAGGCGTGCAGCGCGATCTGTTGCCTCTGGTAGAGGGCTCGACCGTCAGCACCAAGTACGGATCGGTCAAGACCGACCACATTTTGTTCATCGCATCGGGCGCATTCCACCTAGCCAAACCGAGCGATTTGATTCCCGAACTGCAGGGCCGCTTCCCGATCCGGGTCGAACTGGCGGCGTTGAGCAAGGATGATTTCGTCCGCATCCTCACTGAGCCGAAGGCGGCGCTGATCACCCAGTATGTCGAGCTGCTCAAGACCGAGGGCGTGACCTTGGACTTCACCCCAAGCGCGGTCGAACGCCTGGCCGAGATCGCCGCGACGGTCAACGAGCGCCAGGAGAACATCGGCGCGCGCCGCCTGCACACCGTGCTCGAACGCCTGCTCGACACGCTGAGCTACGAGGCGCCAGATCGCGGCGGCCAAGCTGTCAGCATTGACCGCACCTACGTCGATGCGCACCTGGGCGAGCTGGTGCAGGACCCGGATTTGAGCCGATACATCCTGTAGCCGGCGGCCACAGTCGCTCGTCCCGCCATGAAAATCCAGTCGTCGTAGCCCGGGCGTGATCAGAGGCGAAATCCGGGGCTCTCGATTGCATCGGGGATGCCAGAGCCCCCGGATGCGGCTGCACTCCCGCGGGTTATCACCGCGCCATGCGCTGGTGGTTCTGGCTCGGCTGGCCCGCGTTGTTCCTCAGCGTGCCGGGGACCTTCTGGCTTAGGGTGGTCAAGCCAGATTGAGGGCGCGCACCAATCGAGCCTGTCAGGTATTTCTTCCGCGACCCGCCTACTAATCCAAGCCCGATGATTCGGATCCTGGACCACCGTTACATGCGCACCGCTGCATCACCCGCTTTTCCCTCCCAATCGTCCTTGCTCGCTGCAGCGCGGCAGGGCAACCTCGCCGTCGATGTAGATGGAGCCGCGCAGCCACCCATGAACGTCGCGTTGCCCCAGATTGAAACGCTCCTGCGTGAGCACGGCCCCATGCTGGCGCGCATCGCCGGCAGCTATGAATCCGAACCGGCCCGGCGGCAGGACCTGCTGCAGGAAATCAGTCTTGCACTGTGGAAAGCGCTGCCGAGTTGGCGTGGCGACGCCTCGCTGCGCACATTCGCGGCGCGGGTCGCCCACAACCGCGCGATCGATCATCTGACCAAACATCGGCGCGTGGAGGATGAACTCGACGACCAGCACCCCGATCCGGTCGCCGATCCATTGCGCCACACCGAAGTGCAACAGCGCCGCGCCGGTCTGCTCGGCGCGGTGCAGGCGCTGCCGCTGCGCTATCGGCAAGTCGTGGTGCTGGGGCTGGAGGGGTTTTCTCAGCGTGAGATCGCGCAAACGCTGGGGCTCGAGGAGAACACCGTCGCGCAGCGCCTGAGTCGCGCGCGCAAGCAACTGCGCGAGCAGATGGGAGCAGCGGCATGACCGGTCAAGAGCCGCAGGACGATTGGGCGGCGCTGGGCAATGACTGGCGCGAGCAGGCTGTCAGCGCGGTCGATGTCGAGGCCTTGCGCGACGAGGTCCGCCGGCGCGGGCGCCGGTTGCGCTTGGCGCTGCTGAATGACCTGGTCGGTTTTGCGCTGGCCATGGGCCTGGGCGTGTGGGCGTTAGGTTCGGGCCGCGCGGGCTCGGCTTCGGCCCTGATCATCTGCCTGCTGGTGATCGTGTGCGGCTTCCAGGGATGGTCGTTGTGGATCCGGCGCCGACAGGTGAGCGACAGCGGCCTGGGGGCGCTGGCGATGGTCGAGCTGGAGATCGCCCGCGCGCGGACCTCGCTGCTGTACTGGCGGGTCAGTATCTGGGTCGCGCTGGCGATGGTGCTCGCGCTTTACGCCTTCGCGATATTGGCGCCGGTGGCGCCCACCGACGATCTCACCATGCGCGGGATCGTCCCTTCGATGGTGGCCGTCGGATTGGTCTGCATTGGCTCCGGCGTTTGGGCCTGGTGGCTCGGCCGCCGCACCCAAGCGCGACTGGTGCGTCTGCGCCGGCTGCAGGACGAGATGCGCGGAAGCTGATCGCTGAACGTGTCTGTCGGCCGATGCTTCACTCCTCGCCGATATCCTCGTTCCACACCTCGGGATTGGCGGCGATGTAACCGCCGAGCATGTCGATGCACTCGCCATCGGCGAGGTCGATCACTGTGACCCCGCTCTCGCGCAGCCAGTCGAGGCCGCCGGCGAAGTTCACCGATTCGCCGACTACGACGGTGCCGATGTTGAACTGTCGCACCAGACCGCTGCAGTACCAACACGGCGCGAGTGTGGTGACCATGATCGTGTCGCGATAGCGACGCTGGCGGCCGGCCTTGCGGAACGCGTCGGTCTCACCGTGCACCGACGGGTCGTTCTCCTGGATGCGACGGTTGTGGCCGCAACCGAGCAGGCGGCCATCGTCATGGAACAGCGCCGCACCGATCGGGATGCCGCCTTCGGCCAGACCTTGGCGGGCCTCCCCGATTGCTACCTCTAGCATGGCGCGATAGTCGGGACGTTCGATCACGGCGGCTCTCTTAAAAAGGGGCTTCGACGATGGCGCAAGCGCGCGCCGCTGGCCAGTGAGCGCGTGAACCCCGATGGGTCGCCGGCACTCGGGCGAATTATTTGCCTTGCTGCGCGGCCGCGGCGACGACACCGCGTCGTTCTGCTCTTATACGACGCTCAGTTCCGCTGACGCGCCAGCGCATTCGTGTGGCACCCGTGCGGTGCACGGCGCTCGCCTCATCTCACCTTCGCGTCCAGCGTCATCTTTGCCATAGGGTCGGTGCGCAAACCGGCCATCCAGTCCACCGTCGCGCCACGCAGGCCAGTGCTAGCCACCACGGCATCGCGGCGGACTTGGCTGCAATCATCGGGGATGAAGCCCAGCGGTATCAGGTTGTGGATCTCGATCTGGGCGACCTTGTCGTCCAGGCGGTGCGCCGCGACATGGACTTCCGAGGCGAGGGACACGGCGCGCGCCCGATCGCCGCTGCCTAGGGCCGCGGCGATGTCGACGATTGCCAGACGGTAGGTCAGCGACCAGGCATCCGCTGGCAGGACTCGCCTCGCGGCCGCAGCGTGTGCCCGGCTACCTGCCCAGTCGCCGCGGGCGGCGGCGTTTTCAGCCAGGCCGGTCTCGGCGCTGGCGACGAACCACTGGTATCCGATGGCACGGGACAGCGGCAGGACCCGCGTGTACAGCCGGTCCGATTCGACCGGGTCGCCGATGCGGGTCAGCAGCATGGCCGCGCTGAGCGTTTCCTCCCAGCGCTCGGGGCCATCGGGCATGGTGGGCAGGATCGTCTGCGCGCGACCCAGCAGCGTTTTGGCCTCGGCGCGATCACCGGCGAGCAACTCGGTATGGGCCCGGCCCAGCATCGCCAATAGTTGGGTGGCCGGATTGCCGGAGGCGGCGCAGCGTTTCAAGTCGGTACGCGCGCCGGCCAAATCGCCCAGCGGCAGGCGCGAACCGGCCCGCACGCAGGCCAGGCGCGCTTGCGGCTCCGTCGGTGCCGACCCCGGTTGCAGCGCGGCCAGCTGGCGGTCGGCGCGATCCAGCGTTCGCACCGAACGCGCGTAGTTCCCGCGGAATGCATCGAGTGAAGCACCGAGCTGGCCCAGAGCCACGGCTGAGAGGCCTTGGAATTTCAGTGCGCGCAAGCGCTGCAAGCGCCTGTCCGCCTGGTCGAAGCGGGCGCCAGCGATGTCCTCGACCAGCAATAGGATGGTGAGTTGGTTGCGGGCCTTGGTATTGCCGGCGGCCTGCGCCGCGACGAGCGCTTCCTCCAAGCGCCGACGATAGGTGACCAGGTCCCCGACGCGGTAGTACTGATACGCGGAGTTGGCCAGGATTTGAATTTCGAGGCTGCGGTGACCGCCCCTGCGCGCCTCTACCAACAGCGCGTCCGTACGCGGGTTGGGGCCGCTCGCTGGGGGACCGGCGGTCTCGGCGAGAAAGCGGGCATACAGCGCCAGCGTGTGGTTGCCTGCCAGCTCGAGCTGCTTGGCTGCTTGCTCATACGCCTGGGTACCGGCGCGATCTTTGTATTGAGAGGTGTCGGCGATGGCTGCCTGCAGCTGCGCCGCGCCAAGTTCCAGTTCCCAGCCGCTGCCGGCATCGCGGGCCAGGCGTTCGGCGGCGCGCGCGTTCTGGCGCATGCGCTCCGGATCGCCGAGCGCATGATGGACCTCGGTCAAGGCGATCAGTCGGGCGATGCGCGTGCCCATCGGCTCGCGATCCCAGCCCGGGGTCGACAGCAGTTTCAGTGCCTGTTGCGGCTGGCCCGTCGCTACAAGCCGGCTGGCATATTCAAGAGCGTAAGTCGTCTTGTCGGGATAGCGTGCCGTGAGCTTGGCGAACGCCGTCACGGCTTGTTGGTCGGCTTCGGGATTGATGGCCAGGCGGTGTGCGTCCAACCACTCGGTCACTTCGGCCGGCGCCGGCTGCAGCAGCTCGCGCGCCGCGTCCATCTGTTCGATGGCGGATGACGCTTGGGCCAGGCGCGCCTGCGCGTCCGCCAATTGGATGCGGGCCAAGCCGAAGCGCGGCGCGAGCTTCACGACCTCGCCCAGCGCAGCGGCGGCAGTCATCGAGTCGCGTCGCTCGATCGCGTCGATCGCATCGGCATAGCGGCGGGCCGCAGGCGCGTCCAGGGTCAGCGCCGGCCAAGGTTCGGCGCGATTGGGCAGCAGGCGCGCCATCAGCTGGCGTGACAGGTCATCGACCATCTCCGGGACTTGCGATTCCGGGCCCGTGCGCTCCAGCCGCTGCTCCTTGCCGGCCTCGTGGAAGCGCGCACGCAGCGCGAACTGCCCGGCAGCCCCCGGGGCACTGGCGGAGGACAAGAACACCACCTGCGGAGCGCTCGACCCGCGATGGACGGCGAAATCCGCCTCGGTCAACAAGGTCACTTCGGGCAGGCTGCCCAGCTTCCAGCCGAGCCACGCGTGCAGCAGCTTGGCGGGCCAACGTGTTGAGGCGTTGCTGTCCTCGACAGCGATCAGCACCACCGACAAGGGCTGCAGCGACGCCGAAGGCAGGGCTTCCGGCTTTTCACCGCGCTGCCAGAATACGCCGAGACCAATGGCGGCGACGAGGCTGGCGGCCAACGCCCACGCCTTCCAACTGCGCGATCGTGCGGGGCGCGCCGATTCCATCCCGAGCGCCTGCGCATTTGGGCGCGGCGCTGGGATGTCTGCCGTGCTGAGCGCAGTGTCTGGGCCAACGTCGTCGTCGGGGATCGCCTCGGCACCGATAACGTCCGGGCGGGGGCGCTCGGCGCCAGGGGCGCCGGCGCTCGGCGGCCGTTGGGCGAATGCCTCGACCGGCCCCGGCGGCTCGAACACGTAACCGCCCTTCGCGACCGTGCGGATCCAGTGCTTGCTCTCGTCGCCCAACGCCTTGCGCAACAGCCACATGCTCTGCGTCAGGTTGGCGTCCTCGACGATCACGCCCGGCCACAGGCGCTGGAACAGCTCAGTGCGGCTGTGCAGCGTGTGGGGTTCGGCCAGCAACAGCAGCAACAGATCGAATAGGCGCTGCGGCAGTTCTACGTCGCCACCCGGGTATGCGACGCGCCGATAGCGCAGGTCGACCAGCAGGTCGCCGGTCTGCAGGTACCGGGTATCCGCCGGCCAGGGGCTATTCGGCATCGCTGTCACAGACGTACCTCGAACACGACGGGACCGCCGCCCCAACGGCTGCCTCGGTGTCTATGCAGGGGCTGGGGCCATGATCCGCCCGCGCGACTTGGTGAGCAAGCGCGCAAGGGTGGGCCCTGGGGCGGGTGATCCGAGGGCCGTCGGGTGCCGTCGGCCCCCGCGGAGGGGCAAGTGTGCATTGCCATAACCCGTAGTGACTGCCGCCTGCGCACATTTCCCTGCAAGTGAGAAAAAAGTGATCTCTCGTAAGAGGATTTGCCGCGCTGGTGTCATCTAAACCACGTACCGCAGTCCAGGAGCCAAGGACGAGAGCCGCAGGATTGCGCGCAGTACCCGCCTTAGAGCCGGCCGTCATGCGGTCAATCGTTGTCACTCAACCGAGGTCATACTCCAGTGAAGAGCAATTCGTCCTTCCGTATCTCCGCGCTCGCCGCCGCGACCGCGCTCATACTTGCCGCGCCTGCAGCATCCGCCGGGCGCTTGAACCTCAGCGGCCTGCAGTCCGCGCCGACCCACGACCGTTTCATCGTCAAGTACCGCAGTGGCAGCGAGGCCCGGGCCAGCGTGGCTTCGCTGAAGAGCTCGCTCGATGCGGCCGCCCGGGCAGTGGGCGGCAAAGCCGTGACGCTGCAATCCCTGCGTCGCCTGGCGATTGGCGCCGAAGCAGTGAAGACCGGGCGCAAGCTCGACCGCGCCGAAGCCGAATCGCTGATGCGCCAGCTGGCGGCCGATCCCAACGTCGAATATGTCGAGGTCGACGAAATGCTGCAGGCGGTGACGACGCCCAACGACACCCGATACGGCGAACAGTGGCATTACTTCGAGGCCACCGGCGGCATCAAGGCCAACGAGGCCTGGGACACCACCACTGGCGTCGGCGTGGTGGTCGCCGTGATCGACACCGGCATCACCCCGCATAGCGATTTGGCCGGCAATATCCTCGCCGGTTACGACTTCATTTCCGATGCCTCCGTGTCGCAGGATGGCGACTTGCGCGATGCGAACCCGAACGATCCGGGCGACTGGTATGCCAATGCCGTTTGCGGTCCGTTGCCCACCCCGCCGTCGAAGAATTCCAGCTGGCACGGCACCCACGTGGCCGGTACCGTCGGCGCGGTCAGCAACAACAGCAAGGGTGTGGCCGGCGTCGCCGGCGGCGCCAAGATCGTGCCGGTACGCGTGCTCGGCAGGTGCGGTGGTTTGACCTCGGACATCGCCGACGGGATCATCTGGGCCTCGGGCGGGGCCGTCGACGGCGTGCCGGCCAATGCCAATCCGGCCGAAGTCATCAACATGAGCCTGGGTGGCCGTAGCGCTTGTGCCATCACCACCCAGAACGCCATCAACGGCGCGGTTGGCCGCGGGACCACGGTGGTGGTCGCCGCCGGCAACAGCGGCATTGACGCCTCCAATTTTAATCCGGCCAACTGCGCCAACGTGATCACCGTCGCAGCGACCGACCGCCAGGGTGCGCGTTCCATCTGGTCGGCCAGCCAATCATCCGGTTTTGGAGCAACGGTCGACATCGCGGCCCCGGGCACCGGCATTTTGTCCACCATGAACAGCGGCGCCCAAGCCCAGGGCGCGGAAAGCTATGCGCTTAACAGCGGCACCTCGATGGCGGCGCCGCACGTGGCAGGTGTGGTAGCCCTGATCCAGGCCGCCGCGGGGGCTTCGCCGAAGACCCCGGCGCAGATCGAAACCCTGCTGAAGGACACCGCGCGTACTTTCCCGTCGCCGCCGGACAAGCCGATCGGCGCGGGCATCGTCAACGCCAAGGCTGCGGTGGATGCGGTCGACGCGCCGCCCCCGCCGCCGCCGCCAGCCGGCGGCACGCTGACCAACGGCACGCCGGTCACCGGCCTGTCGGGCGCGACGGGCGCCGAGCTGCGCTACACCCTGGTGGTGCCGGCCGGCGCAAGCGGCCTGAAGTTCGTCACGTCCGGCGGCACCGGCGATGCCGACCTGTACGTCAAGTTCGGCAGCGCGCCGAGCACCACGGCCAATGACTGCAAGTCCGAAGGCAGCACCAACGCCGAGACCTGCAACATCGCGGCCGCGCAGGCCGGCACCTACCACGTGCTGGTCAAGGCCTACAGCGCGATCTCGGGCGTGAGCCTGACCGGCAGCTACAGCACCGGCCCGGTGACGCAGACCTACAGCAACACCAGCGACTACACGATCAGGGACAACGCCACAGTCGAGAGCCCCATCACGGTCTCCGGCCGCACGGGCAACGCCCCAAGCAATGCCTCGGTGAACGTCGCGATCGTGCATGCGTTCCGTGGCGACCTGAAGATCGATCTGGTCGCGCCGGACGGTTCGGTCTACCTACTGAAGAACTACAACGCCAACGACAGTGCCAACGACGTCAACGCGACCTACACGGTCAACCTGTCGACCGAAGTGCTGAACGGCACCTGGAAGCTGCGGGTGAACGACAACGCCGTTAACGACGTTGGCTACATCAACAGCTGGAGCGTCACGTTCTAAAAAAAGGATCGCCCCCGAGTGGTTCTTTTCGGCCCCGGCAATCATGCCGGGGCCGTTTTCGGTTCTGCGGCCCGTCAGCATCGCTTCGCGGTGTTTGAACTGGTTATTTCGCAGAATTAATCGTGTCATAGGCCCAACGCCGTCAACCTCAACAGACTCAAGTGAACAACGACTCGACTTTCCGCATCTGGGCGCTCGCCGCCGCCACCGCGCCGGGGCTTCCCGCGTCTGTGGCCGCGCCTGGAAGCCAGAACCCTGCTTCTGCCAGCCTACCGCCGGCCGACGAAGCCTTAGAAGAACCCCTTCGCACTGTCGCCTTCGCGCCTACGGACGCCTTGTTGCGCGAGGACGTCAAGATGCTCGGAGCGGTTGTCGGCGAGATTCTTGCCGAGCAACACGGGCCGGAGTTCCTGGCCGCGGTGGAAGCGTTGCGACGCGCGGCGATCCGCCGTCGCGAAACTCAGGCGCCTGTCGCCGAATTAGCCAGTGCACTGCACGGCATCGCCCTCGACCAAGCCGGCGACCTCGTGCGCGCGTTCGCGACCTATTTTCAGGCGATCAACCTCGCCGAGCGCGTGCACCGCGTCCGCCGCCGTCGGGATCACGAACGCAGCGGCGATCAAGCTCAACCTAGCGGGCTGAACGATGTCCTCGGCGCCCTCGCGCGGGACGGCGTCAGTGCCGGGGAGCTCGCCGCCCTGCTGCCGCGGCTGCGGATAGAACCAGTATTCACCGCCCATCCCACCGAAGCGGTGCGACGTGCGCTGCTGAAAAAAGAGCGCCAGATCGTCGCCTGCTTGGTTGCCGACATCGACCGCGGGCGCACCCCGGCCGAGCGCCGGGCCGATCGCGAGCGTATCCGGCTGGCCCTCACCGTCAGTTGGCAAACCGCCGAAGCACCGGCCGCCAAGCCCAGCGTCGCCGATGAGTTCGAGCACGTCAGCTATTACCTGTCCGAAGTGCTGTATCGCGCGCTGCCCGTGTACTACGAAATCTTCGAGCAGGCACTGCGCGAGCATTTCGGTGATGCCTTGACGGTGCCGGACGTGCTCGGTTTCGGCAGCTGGGTCGGTGGCGACATGGATGGCAACCCCAACGTCGGTGCCGCGACCATCGCCGCGACGCTCGCCGGGCAGCGTGCAGTCGTGGTGGCCGCGTACCGACGTGATTTGGACGCCCTCGGCGAACTGCTGAGCCAGTCGACCACGCGGGTCGGCGTATCGGCTGCGCTGTTGGCGCGCATCGACGAATATCGCGCGCTGTTGCCGCAGGCGGCGGCGAAACTGCATCCGCGCCATGCCGACATGCCGTATCGCAACCTGCTGGCGCTGATGACCGAGCGCCTGAGGGCAACCGCGCAAGAGGAAGTGTCGGGCTATGCGCAGCCGACGGCGTTCCTCGCCGACATCGACCTGATCGCCGATAGCCTGCGCGCCCACCGTGGCGAACATGCCGGTGGATTTGCGGTGCAGCGCCTGCGGCGGCGTGCAGAATGTTTCGGCTTTCATCTGGCCAGCCTCGACCTGCGCCAGGATTCGGCCACGCATGAGGCCGCACTCGCAGCATTGCTCGATGACCCGCAATGGGAGTCACGCAGTGCGCCAGAGCGCGCAGCGCGGTTGCACGCGTGGCTCCAAGGCACGACGTCGGTGTCGATGCCGGACAGCACGAACGCGCGTTCGACCCTCGACGTGCTTCGCACCGTTGCCGCGCTGCGCCCACGCTACGGCGCACGCGCATTCGGGCCGTACATCATCAGCATGAGTCGCAGTGCTGCCGATGCACTGGCGGTTCTGGTGCTGGCGCGGATCGCCGGTTGCGTGGACGACGCGGGCTGCGTACCGCTGGACGTAGCGCCGCTGTTTGAAACCGTCGACGACCTCGATGCCGCCGCTGACACCTTGCGCGCGTTGTTCGTCGACCCGCTGTACCGCGCCCACCTCGACGCGCGCGGCGGCCGCCAGCTGGTGATGCTCGGCTACTCCGACAGCGCTAAAGATGGTGGGCTGCTGGCCTCGCGTTGGGCGTTGCAGCAGTCCCAGATCGCGCTGACCCAACTCGCCCATGACAGTGGCGTGCGCATCGTCTTCTTCCACGGCCGCGGTGGCTCGATCAGCCGTGGCGGCGGCAAAACCGGGCGCGCGGTGATCGCCGCGCCGCGCGGCTCGGTCAACGGCTACCTGCGCGTGACCGAGCAGGGCGAGGTGATTCACCGCAAGTACGGGATCCGCGCGCTGGCGCTGCGTGAGCTCGAACAAAGTACCGGCGCGGTGCTGCGTGCGACGTTGCGGCCGCGGCCACCGGAACCGCGCGAGTCCGACTGGCGTGCGATCGCCGCCGAACTGGCCGCCGATGCGCGCGTGCACTACCGCGCACTGGTGCACGAGGACCCAGACTTCCTTGCATATTTCCGCGCGGCCACGCCGATCGATGTGATCGAGCGCCTGCGCATCGGCTCGCGTCCGAGCAAGCGCGTCGCCGGGGGTGGCATCGATGCGCTACGGGCGATTCCGTGGGTGTTCGCCTGGTCGCAAAACCGCTCCGGGCTGACGGCGTGGTACGGAGTCGGCACCGCGCTCGAGCGCGCGCTGCAACGGCACGGCCGCGAGTTGCTCGCCGACATGGCGCGCGACTGGACCTTCTTCGGCACCCTGATCGATGACGTCGAAATGGTGTTGGCCAAGTCCGACGCCGGCATCTTTGAACGGTACTCGCAGCTTGCGGGAGAACTGCATGAGCAATTCCATCCTGTTATCGCCGCCGAGTTCGCGCGCACGTGCGCCGCGATATTCGCGATTAAGGGCAGCGATGGATTGCTATCCGGCGACCGCCGACTGCGTCAGTCGATCCGCTTGCGCAACCCGTATGTGGATCCGATAAGCCTGCTTCAGGTCGACCTTCTCGCGCGCTGGCGGGCCACGGACCGGAGCGACGACGCGCTGCTGGAGGCGCTGATCGCCACCATCAACGGCATCGCGGCGGGGGTGCAGAACACTGGCTGATTCGCAGCCCCGGTGACCGTGGGCGCATCGTTCGTGGCAACTCCCTACGCGGCACCTAACCGAAAGAATATGGATATGTCTTTTCCTTGTAGCGCTTTGGCACCGGGCCCCGGAGACTGTGTGGACACGCATGCGACATGAGCCTAGTTGGGGCTACTTGTACAGACGCGTCCGCCTTTTGAACGGGCGGTTTCATGCCAAACAACTCCACCGTGGCCGGTCCCGGTCATTGGGACCGAACCTGTCGCCACCTTCACGCCGATCGAGCGCCATGAATTGCAGCAACACCCCTCTTCAAACCATGCCAGTGCAGGCGGACGCGTGCCAATTCCGCGAGCAACCGTTGCCGGCTTTCAAGCGCGTCGTGCTCAAGGTCGGCAGCAACCTACTTGCGGCCGATGGGGGTGGCCTGAACGCTCGCTTCGCGCTCGGCCTCGCCCGGTTCGTCGACGCGTGCCATGCCGATGGACACGAAGTGGTGGTGGTTTCATCCGGCGCTGTAGCGGCCGGACGCGCCTTGCTACGGGCGCAGCCAGATGTTCGCCATGGCCTCGCCGCCAAGCAGGCCATGGCCGCACTTGGTCAAACACCGATGATCGCGCTGTGGCAGAGCCTGTTCGATCGTCCCGTTGCTCAGGTGCTGCTCACCCACGACGATCTGCGCAATCGTCGCCGCTACCTCAACGCCCGTGCCACGCTGTGCGAACTGCTCGCACTGGGTGCGCTGCCCGTGGTGAATGAAAACGACACCGTCGCGGTCGACGAGCTGAAGCTGGGCGACAACGATAATCTGGCCGCCTATGTCGCAGCGTTGATCGACGCCGAGATCCTGTTGATCGCCACCGATATCGACGGGCTGTATACGGCGAATCCGCGCACCGATCCGGATGCACTCCCGGTGGACCAGGCGCAAGCCGGCGCGCCCGAACTAAAGGCGATGGCCGGCGATGCCGGCACCGTTGTGGGCACTGGCGGCATGCGAACCAAACTGGAGGCGGCAGAGAAGGCGGCTGCGGCGGGTATCGACACCGTGCTGTTCAACGGCCGTAACGAAGAAACGCTGCGTTTGCTTGCGCAGGGCCGGCTGCGCGGCACCCGCCTGCTTGCCGGCAGGACCCGGTTGCAGGCGCGCAAGTATTGGCTCCGGCACGCCCCGTCGGTCATCGGCAGCATCCGCATCGATGCCGGCGCGGCGCGCGCGCTACGCGACAGTGGCGCGTCGCTGTTGCCAGGCGGCATCATCGGCGCGAGCGGCACCTTTGCACGCGGCGATGTGATCGACATCGTCCGCCACGACGACGGGCGTGGCGTTGCGCGCGGTATCAGCCAGTACGCCGCCAGCGAAATCGCCCAACTCGCCGGCAAACACACCCGGGAGATCGAAAACGTTCTGGGCTACAGCCACGGTGAAACCGTGGTGCATCGCGACGATCTGGTGGTGCTGGAATCTGGGGCCGTCAGCGCATGAGCATTAAGCAACTTGCACTGAACTGTCGCGCTGCCGCCGAGCAGATCGCCGTGCTGTCGGGCCATGCCAAGACCGCGTTGTTGCACGCGATGGCCGATGCCTTGCATGCCGATGCGCGGGCGATTCTGACCGCCAATGGCCAAGATATGCGGGCTGCGCAAGCCAAGGGCATTACCGGCGCGATGCTTGATCGTTTGCGCCTGGATGCAGCCCGGTTGAGTGGCATCGCCGACGCGGTGCATCACATCGCCGCCCTTCCCGATCCCGTCGGTCAGGTCACACAGCGCGATACGCGCCCTAACGGCCTGCAGGTGGAACGGGTGCGTGTGCCGCTGGGCGTGATCGCGATGATCTATGAGGCGAGACCGAACGTCACCGCCGATGCCGCGGCTTTGTGCATTAAAGCCGGTAACGGCGTGATCCTGCGTGGAGGTTCGGAAGCGATCCACTCCAACCGCGCCATCGCCGCGGCATTGCAACGTGCACTGCGTGATGCCGGCTTGGCGGAGGCAGCCATCACCCTGCTGGACGATCTGCGTCGCGACGCCATGCTCGAGCTGGTGCAGCTCAGTGGCATCGTCGATCTCGTGATCCCGCGCGGTGGCGAAGGCCTTATCCGGTTCGTCGCCGAACACGCGCGCGTGCCGGTGATCAAACACTACAAGGGCGTGTGCCATCTCTATGTTGATGCCGCTGCCGATCCGGCGCTGGCGCAGCGCCTTCTAATCGATGGCAAGACCACCCGTCCGGGCGTGTGCAATGCGTTGGAAACACTGCTGGTGCATGCGGATATCGCCCCGCGATTTTTACCAACGGCGGCGGCTGCCATGCACGCTCGCGGGGTCGAATTGCGTGGTGACGAGCGCGTGCGAGCACTGGTGCCCCAAGTCCAGCCAGCCAGTGATGACGACTACGCCGCCGAGTTTCTCGATCTGGTGCTCGCGGTGCGGGTAGTCGACGATCTCGACGCGGCGCTCGCGCACATCCGCCAGTACGGGTCCGACCATACCGAAGTCATCGCCACTCGTGACGGAGCCACCGCAGACCGATTCGTCCAGGAATTGCGCTCCGCGGTGGTGATGGTCAACGCGTCATCGCGTTTCTCAGACGGCGGCGAACTCGGCCTCGGCGCCGAGATCGGCATCTCCACTACCCGGCTGCATGCCTATGGTCCTATGGGCGCGGAGTCGCTCACGATCGAACGTTTCGTCGTGCGCGGTGAAGGACATGTCCGGCATCTGCAGAGCGTGCCGTGAATACCGTCCACAACGAGGCTGCCAAGCACCTGCACGATCGTGCAATGCACGACCAGCCCTGTTGATTTTCGGAGTTCTTTGCACGGCTGGTATTCCGGTAGAAAACGTGGCTCCTGGCTGTGTTCGCAACAACGGCCGATCGGGGTGTCGCCTTCGGTCAAGCCCTAGCGGGCTTGGCTATGACCGTGTCGAGCAGGGCGTGATCCCTCCGGTGGCGATCATGCGGACTTCCTTGGAGACGGGTGGCCGCAGCCTGCCAGTAGGGGCGGGGATATCCATCGCGCGGGGATCGGCCAATCCGGTGCGATAATTCACCCATGAGCGATCCCACCGACAAACCCAACACCACCCACTTCGGTTTCCGTGACGTCCCCACCGGCGACAAACAGAAACTCGTCGGCGAGGTGTTCTCGTCGGTGGCGAGCAACTACGACCTGATGAACGACCTGATGAGCCTGGGCGTGCATCGGGTCTGGAAGCGCTACTTCGTCGCCACGGCGCAAGTTAAGCGCGGCGACCGCGTGCTCGACCTCGCCGGCGGCACGGGCGACATCGCGCTGCTGTTGCGCGACCGCGTCCTTCGACAGGCTCAGGATGAGCGCGAGAGCGGATGCGTCGTGCTCGGCGACATCAACGGCGCGATGCTGCGCGTCGGCCGCGACCGCATGCTCGACAAGGGCCACGTTGCAGGCTTCGAATACGTGCAGCTCAATGCCGAGAAGCTGCCATTCCCGGATGCAAGCTTCGATCTGGTCACGATCGCGTTCGGCCTGCGCAACGTCACCGACAAGGACGCCGCGCTATGCGAAATTCTGCGTGTGCTCAAGGTCGGCGGGCAGGCGCGCGTGCTGGAATTTTCGGCAGTGAAAGCCGACTGGTTCAAGCCGCTCTACGACTTCCACTCGTTCAATGTCCTGCCCAAACTCGGCAAGCTGTTTGCCAACGATGCCGACAGCTACCAGTACCTGGCAGAGAGCATTCGCAAGCATCCGCCGCAGGACGAGCTCAAGGCGATGATGGCCACGGCCGGCTTCGCTCGCTGCGACTACAAGAACCTGTCAGGTGGGATCGTCGCGATCCACACCGGGTACAAGGTCTAGGCGGGTTTCAGCCGCCATCGGGCGGAATGTCCCGCGAGACGTTGATTGTCGGTCGTACGCCAACGAGTGATTACCGCCATGGCGGGTTGCAACCCGCACTGAGTCCGCTGCGGCGCGCTCGCCGCTCACTCCGTAGGACGCCGGCCCCGCGCGACCCTTAGAACTTCGGTTGCCACGCGTAGCTAAGCTTCAGGAACACGCTGCGGTTGCTGTCGAACAGGGTATCGGTGCGGTCGTCGGCGAAAGCGCCGTGCGAATACCCCGCATACACCGCGCTGCGCGGGTTGAGCTTGTACGAGTACAGCAACTGCGCCGCGACATCGCGCGCGCGCTGCTTTACCGGACGCGGGTACAGGTCCTGGTTGCGCTCGATCTCGCTGCCTTGCACCGACAGGCGGACGCGCTGGCGCGGATCGAGCTGCCAGCTCGCGCGGGCGTCGACCAGTTTGGCGTCGAATGCGGTGCCGCCGTCGCGCTGCAGGCGCTGGTGCGAGTAGTTGACGTTGAGGTTGATGCCGCGACCGATGTCCATCGTTACGAACGGGTCCCACTGGCGGATACGACCCATGCGCGATGCGGCAAGGTCGAGCTGGTCGCCGGCACGGACGAACATCCCCAACTGCAGCCCGGGGCGCACGCGCGTCTCGGCGTAGGCGGTCATGAAGGTTTCGTCGAACATCTGGCCGTTCCAGAACCGCACCCGGGTGACGCCGCCGATGTTGGCCTGGGTCTCGCGTGCGGCGGAGATCCTGAGGTAGCCCTCGAGCTCGCGCTCCAACAGCTGGCCGTCGTAGCGATGGGTGATGTCCCAATCGCCGCTGAGAGTGACGCGGCTGATCGTCGCGCCCTCCTTGCCGAACCAGGTGCGACTACCGCCAACGAGCGAACGATTGAAACCGACCTGGGCAATGAAGCCCAGGTCGGCGCGGAAGCCGGGATCGATCCGCGTGTACTGCACGGTCGCATCCCAGTTGCGCTTGCCGACACTGTAGTGGCCAAAGAACGCATCGCCTTGTGGTGCCGCATCGGCCACCCCCAGTTTGTCCGGGTAACGCGAGTCGCTGCGCAGCCACTGCCCGCGCACGGTGTGGATGCCTTGCTGCCAGCGCCCGTCGACACCGGCCAGCGCGTTGCGGTAGTCCTCGCCGCCGCGGTAGGTGGTGATCGCGCCGAGCGTGGTGCTCTTGCTGAGGTCGTAGCGATAGCGACCGACCAGCACGTCGGCTTCCTGGTCGAGAAAACGGAAGCTCGAACCGAGCACGCCCGGCACCAGCACCTGCGTGGCGGCGTCGCGCGCGAGGATCGCGCCATAGGCTTGTTTGCCGTTGCGTCCGGTCACGCGCAGGCCGGCATCGGGATCGGCGATCTGGCGGGTGTAGAGCACATTGAGCGGGGTATTGAAGTAGTCCGCGCCTTCGAGGAAGAACGGGCGCTTCTCAGGGAAAAACAGCGCAAAACTGGTGTTGAGGTCGAGCTGCGCCTGGTCGGACTCGACCTGGGAGAAATCCGGGTTGAGGGTGCCGTTGAGGGTGAAGTTCGGGCTCGGTGCCCACGCCACGTCCAGCCCGGGCTCGATGTCGGTGCCTTCGCCCTGCCACGGTGCCTGCGGGGCGGCGCGACTTTCGGCGTTGATCACGGTCAGCGTCGGCGTGATCTCGAGGTTGCGGCCTTGCTGAATTCCGTTGAAACCCTCCAGCTTGTCGAACGTGCACAGGTAGCAACGGTTGCCACGCTCGACCCGCTGGTTCGCATACAGGAAACGATGCTCGCGCGGACGGATGCGCAGGAAACTCGCGCCCCAGCGGCGCGCGCCATCGGTGTCCTTGAAGCGCAGCGTGGCGAACGGGATGCGCATCTCCACCTCATAGCCGGTGGCGGTGATGCGCGCGGCGCTGGTCCACAAGCCGTCCCAGGAATCGTCCTCGTTGCCGGTGGCCTCTTCCTTGATCAGGTCGGCCTGCACGCCAAGCGGATTGACGAAGAACTCATAGGCGCGGCGCTGGTCGTCGAACGTGTCCAGCATCACGCCGACGAAGTCGTCGCTGTACAGCGCGTCGCGGTCGCGCAGGAACGCGCGGATCTTCGCCGGGTCCGGATCTTCGGCCCGGAACGCGACCACGAGGGCATCGTCGGTGTAGGCGATCCATGCGGTGGTCTTGACCGATGCGGGCAGGTTGTCGCCCGGTTGGCTCTCGAAACCGAGGTCGACCGTCGCCGCACGGGCCCAGGCCGCATCGTCGAGGCGGCCGTCGATCACGATCTCGGTGTCGATGCGCGGAGTCTGGAGGGGCGCGGCGGCGAACACGGCCGGGGCGACGAGGGCGAGCAACAGGCCGCCAACAAGGGAGTTGAAATGCATAGGCGCGCAGAATAATCGAACACCGCGCGTGACCACCGTGCCGGAAGTAGCGAAGTGGGGTGATTGGGCACTGCCGCGCGCTCACGCCGGCGACGGTAAACTCGGCCGCTCATCTGTCACCCGGGCCTGCCCATGCGCATTTCGATCACCCCTTCGCTTCTGACCCTGTGCCTGGCTACCGCGCTTGCCGCGGGCTGCGCGCGCGATGCCGCGCCGCCGGCCGACACCGCCGCTAAGCCGGTTACGGGCCCGAGTGCCGTCAGTGCCAGCGCCGAGCGCGACGAGCATTCCTACGCCCAGCCCGACCAGGTCAAGACGGCCGACCTCGCGCTGGAACTCGCGGTGAGCTTCGAGCAGAAGCAGATCGCCGGCAGCGCCACCTACACGCTCGACTGGCTTGACCCGAAAGCGACCCAGCTGGTGCTCGACACCCGCGACCTGTCGATCGAAAAGATCGTCGGCGAGCGCGCCGACGGCAAGTGGGAAGACCTCAAGTACGCCCTGGCGCCGGTGGACAAGACACTCGGCAGCAAGCTCACCATCGACACGCCCAGTCGCCACAAACGCGTGCGTGTGACCTACAAGACCTCACCGAATGCCTCGGGGCTGCAGTGGCTGGAGCCGTCGATGACCGAGGGCAAGCAGACGCCCTTCATGTTTAGCCAGTCGCAGCAGATCCACGCGCGTTCGTGGGTGCCGCTGCAGGACACGCCGCGCGTGCGTTTCACCTACACCGCGCACGTGACCGCGCCCAAGGACGCGATGGTGCTGATGAGCGCCGACAACGATCCCAAGGCGGCGCGTGACGGCGATTACAGCTTCACGATGCCGCAGAAGATCCCGTCGTACCTGCTCGCGATCGCGGTCGGCGACATGGTGTTCGAGCCGATCTCGGCACGCGCCGGCGTGTGGGCCGAGCCGTCGATGGCGAAAAAGGCCGCGGCCGAATTTGCCGACACCGAAAAGATGATGGTCACCACCGAGAAGCTGTATGGCCCGTACCGCTGGGGCCGCTACGACATCCTGGTGCTGCCGCCGTCGTTCCCGTACGGCGGCATGGAAAACCCGCGCCTGACGTTCGCCACCCCGACCGTGATCGTCGGCGATCAGTCGCTCGTGTCGCTGATCGCGCACGAGCTCGCGCACAGCTGGTCGGGCAACCTGGTGACGTTCTCCAGCGCCAAGGATGCGTGGCTCAACGAGGGTTTCACCAGCTACGTCGAGAACCGCATCATCGAATCGCTGTACGGCAAGGAGCGCGCCGACATGGAAAACGTGATCGAGCGCAACGAGCTGGCCGAGGAATACAAGGCGCTTGATCCAAAGCTGCAGGCGCTCGCGTTGAAGCCCGAGGCATTGCCCGACCCCGACGGTTCGTCCAGCGCAACGGTCTACACCAAGGGCGCGTGGTTCTTGCAGTTCCTCGAGCAGCGCTTCGGCCGCGACGCGTTTGATGCGTTCCTGAAGGGCTACTTTGACCATTTCGCGTTCCAGTCCATCCCGACCGCGACGTTTGTCGATTACGCCAAGACCAACCTGCTTGCCAAGTACCCGGGCAAGGTCAGCGAGGCCGAATTCCTCGCCTGGATCTACGAGCCGGGTGTACCGGCGACCGCGCCGAAGACGGCGTCGCCGCGCTTCGATGCGATCGATGCCGCGCGCCAGGCCTGGCTCGACGCTGGAACAGTGCCGGCTAAAGACGCGACCGCGAAATGGACCACGCAGGAGTGGGTGCACTTCCTCGAAGGCCTTCCAGAGACGCTCAAGACCGAGCAACTCGCCGCGCTCGATGCGGCCTATGGGTTCACCGGCAGCGCCAATGGTGAGATCGCGCAGCGCTGGTATCCGCTGGCGATTCGCAGCGGTTACACCCAGGCGAACGAGGCAATGGCGGCGTTCCTGTCGCGCGTCGGCCGGCGCAAGCTGGTGATGCCGATCTACGAAGCCTTGGTGAAAACCCCCGAAGGCTTGAAGCTGGCCGAGGCCACGTTCGCCAAGGCCCGTCCGGGTTATCACCCGATCACCACCGGCTCGGTCGAGGCGGCGATTGCCAAGGCCAAGAAATCGTAGCGATGTCGTCGCGCAAGGCCCTCGCGGCCGCCGCCACGCTGGTGACCGCCGCGCTCGGAGTGGGCGCGGTGGTCGCGACCAATCCGTTCCTACTGGTGCGCGCGCAGTTCGAGCGTCAGCGCGTGATCGCCGGGCTCGACGAAGCCGAAGTGCGGGTCTCTGGCCACCGCTGGGTCTATGCGGTGTCCGACGACGCGCCTCCGGGCGCGCCGACGCTGGTGATGCTGCACGGCTTCACCGGCAGCAAGGAGAACTGGTATCCGGTCGCAGAGCATTTGCGGGGCAAATACCGGCTGCTGGTGCCGGATTTGCCGGGTTGGGGCGAAAGCGAGCGCATCGCGGGAGCGGATTACGGCTACCTCGCCCAAGCCAAACACGTCGCCGCATTTATCGAACAGGTCGCGCGCCGGCGCGGCCAAGACGATGGCGAAATCGTGCTGCTCGGCCATTCGATGGGCGGTGGCATTGCCGCGTTGACCGCGGCGCGGCATCCGCAGCTGGTCGATCGCCTCGCGCTGTTGGACGCGGCCGGCGTACGCTTCCGCGAAAACCAGTTCGGGCTCGACGTCGAAGCCGGCAAGAACCCGTTCTCAGTTGCTGACAGCGCCAGCCTGCAGCGCTATATCGACACGGTGTTTCATCGCCCTGCTGCGAAGCCATGGATTCCGTGGCCAGCATCGAGCGGCCTGATCGCGTACCGGCGCGAGGCCGCCGTGTTCGAGCAAGCGGTGCTCGATCGGATCGGGCGCGGTCCGGAACGTTTTGCACCTGGCGACGCCGCTGCGGCGATTCGGCAGCCCGCTTTGCTGCTGTGGGGGCGGCAGGACAGCGTGATCGATCCAAGCGCGCTCGACCTGTACGCCGACAAGATGCCGCAAGCGACGAAGGTGCTGCTCGACGATTGCGGCCACATGTCGCCGGTAGAACAACCCGCCGCGGTCGCCGCGGCCGTCACCCTTCTGATTGGACGAGGCCAGTCCCGATGAACTTGCGTGTTGGTATTTTCACGATCGCCGCAGCGCTCGTCTTGGGCGCGTGCACTCCGGCCCCCGATCCCCAGGTCGCCGCTGCGGCCAAGGCCGCCGCCGGCGAACAGGCAGCGGCCGAGGCGGCCAAACAGTTCGACGCCGAATACGCCAAAGGCAACTGGGAGCTCGCGCGCGCCCACGGCGATGTGTTGATCGCGCAGCACCCGGGCAGCAAGGCCGCAGCGCGCATCAAGCCCCAGCACGACGAGGTCAAGGCCAAGGCCGGTGAAGCGCGAGAGCTGCGCCGCACCACTGGCTTGTGGGCTTATCAGACCGAAGCAGCGAAGGGCGGCAACCAGTTGTCGGCTGCGATCTATGCCAAGGACAACGTCGACACCGGCGGCGGCGCCAAGCCGGTGCGGCTGATCTTTCGCGATCATCCCGAATGGGGCCGCAGCAGCTACCTCACGCTGGAGGCAGGGGACTTCAATTGCTACGGCGGTTGCAAGGTCAAGGTGACGGTAGATGACGGTGCGGCCAAGCCGATGGCGGCGAGCCGGCCGGAGACCGATGAGGCGATCGCCATGTTTGTCGAGGACGAACGCGCGCTGTGGCGGCTGGCGAAGGACGCGAAAGTGCTGGCAATCGAATTTCCGGTCAAGGCCGGCGGCACGCGCACGGCCGTGTTCGAAGTCGGTGGGCTGGAGCCGGCGAAGTTGCCGAAGTGGAATTGAAGTAGGCGGGTGACCGGGGCGGGGGACGGGCTTCCACTTCGCCGGCGGGTAGGTCGGCCGGGCATGGCGAAATGTATGAGTCGCGAGGCCATCGCCGCGTCTGATCGTTTACTTCCGTCCGCGTCGGCAATAACTGACAGTTCGTGCCAGATCCAAGCCATAGTGCGTGCCTCTCCCCTGGTATAGCGAACTATGGGTCGGCGGCGTACCAAAGGTTGTGCACAGACGCTTACGAATTTCTGCAAGCGTATTTGCGATTTGTAAAAGCGAGGCGATCGCTTTGGTTGCCGTGCCAGGTTTCGCCTTTCGTAGTAAATGTTGGACGAGAAGCCATGTGCCCTCCGAAAGTCGCCATGAATTCGCTTCATTCCGATGTCTTCCTCCCTTGCTCGCGAAATCGGTAGGAATTGGCGCGGTCCATCGACTGGGATGAAGCGCTGGAAAGCTGCTTTCATTTGCGAAACTTGCAGTAAGCAGTCGAACTTTGATTGATCAAGACGCCCCAGCTATCCCAAGGATTGGGCCGCACAACCTAGTGTCTCAAGCCGCCCTCCGCCCGCACCGGTGCAGTAAGACGTAGTACCATCTCGCAGCGCCGCGTTGGGTGGAATGTAGGCGGGCGCCTCTAGCATAAGAAAGAACCGGGCCGCAGCCCGTCTGAGCTCTGGGGAGAGCGCAATGGACAAGGAATTCGGCCTGACCCGCCGTCGTAGGGGTCGTTCGTGGGTAGTCACCCTCGCGATGGCCGTATTCGTGCTGGGCGCGGGCTTGGTGCTGGCTTCCGGCGGGGCCGCGCTGTGGCAGCACATAACGGCTGAGGACAGCGTCGGTGTGGTCTGCGACATCTATCCGATCGCCCTCCCCGATACCGTAATTGCAAACGCACAACCAGGCGCGATTATTTCGGAGATGCCGCGTGGCACGGGCGCTGGCAACTATAGCTGGCTCACGTGGACAGGCGATCCCTCTGCGCCAACCTTGGCTGGCAGCTTGGTGCCGCCGGGCAACAGTCAGCACTACATCGATCCCGACGATGGCAGCGACACCCGCGTCGATATCGGCGATTGGGTGCAAGGCGCCGCGGGGTCGATGAATGCCTCGCAGGTTCGATCCAATCTGCAAGGCTTGCTGCACCAAGATATCGTGGTTCCCGCGTACGACAGCAGTCGCGGTCAGGGCAACAATTTCGACTACCGAGTAAAACGTTTTGCGGTAATCCGTTTACGCGATTTCAAGCTCACTGGGCATGGCTGGCTCAGCTTCGAATTCCGCGGCTTCAAGCGTTGCTACAACAAGCCGCCGGTATCGCTGGATCAGTCCGTACAAACACCGGAAGAGACGCCGCTTGCCATCACGCTGGCGGCGACCGATTCTCAAAACGACCCCCTGACGTTTGAAGTCATGGACCAGCCCCGCCACGGCACGCTGTCGGGCACTGCGCCGGATGTCGTCTACACCCCGGCACCGAACTATAACGGTCCCGACCAACTGACTTTTCGCAGTAACGACGGCCAGTTCGACTCCAACGTCGCAACAGTGTCGATCGAAGTGCTGCCGGTCAACGATCCACCGCGCATCACGAGCACGCCCGTGCTGGAGGCGGCCGACAACAGGCCCTATACCTATCTGGTCACTGCCGAGGACGTCGACATCGGCGACGTATTGACTTTCGCCCTGGCCAACATGCCCGAGGGCATGACGATTGACCCGCAAAGCGGCGTAATCCGCTGGACGCCGACCATCGGCCAAGTGGGCGAGCATGCAGTGACGGTGACGGTCACCGATCGAGCCGGCGCTAGCGATAGTCAAACTTACGTAATCGTGGTAATCCGCAGCAACCAGCCGCCGACGATCGTTTCGGCGCCGGTGCATGACGCGCCCGATATCGACGGCTATCGCTATCTGGTCGAGGCGATCGACCCCGATGCTGGTGATGTCTTGGACTTCAGCCTCATGCATCGTCCGGACGGCATGTCGGTTGTGCCGGGTACAGGCGTGATTTCCTGGAACGCGACTGGCTGGCGGGGCAACAACCGCCTGCCGAACACGATGTGCATGGCCGGTGGTGAACAGCTCGCTAACTTGGCGCCGGCCGCGGATGTCGTGGTGGTGGTGGACGAGTCGGGTTCGATGTCCGGTGAGCACGACTGGATCGCCGACTTCGCTGCGCCGCTGGAAGCGCACTTGGCAACCAATGGTGTAGGTGCAGGAGCCGTACCCAACCGCTATGGCCTGATCGGCTATGAAGCCGATGCGCGTCCTATCGCGATGCCATCGGGCAGCATGGGCAGCTACCAGGAATTCATCGCCGCAACGCCGAAGCTACGTATATCCGGCGGTACTGAAGATGGCTGGCGAGCCGTCCGCCACGCCCTCGTCAATTACCCGCTGCGGGAGCAAGCGGCGCGCAATATTATTCTGGTGACCGACGAGGACCGCGACAACGCCGATCCGACCATCACCTATGCGTCGATTTTTGCCGAGATGAAGGCGAAGAAAGCCGTCCTCAATGCCGTCGTCAACGCGCGTTTCAAATGCGGCGACGGCGTGGCGGCACTGGGCCTGGGGCAGAACAAGGTGGGCTACAAGGCCGATGGCCGTGGCGGCTTCCTGACCTGTCCCAACGCATCCGTCTACAACGGTTCAGGCACTACTGTCGACGACTACGTAAAGCTCGCCCTGGAAACGGGGGGTGCCGCGTGGGACATCGAGGTCTTGCGCGATGGCGGCACGGTGGCGCAGTCCTTCACCAACGCACTGCTGAAGATCAAGGTGCAGGAAATCCTGCAGCAGCTGCCCACGCGCAACCTGCCGGACGTGTACGTGCATGGCTTGCAAGCGTACCGCGGTGCCATCCAGGTGGATGTCGGCAATCGCGGCTTGGCGGCGGTGGGCGATTCGATCGCTATGCAGGTGTTTGCCGATGACGTGCTGATTGACGTCCAGGCGATTGCCGATCTCCCGGCCGGCGCGCTACAACGCCTAACGATCCCGTGGCACGGGCTCGGTGTCGAGCCGCAGCGGCTGTCGGCGAAGCTGCTGCTCCCGCCACACGTCACCGAGTGCAAGTTAGACAACAACACGCTTGATGCCGCTTGGGTGCGGGTGCGTGCCACAGATCGCGGTGGGCTCTTCGATGAGCAGGCGTTCTCGGTCCAAGCCGTGGATCAGAATGAAGCGCCGCGCATCACCTCGCTGCCCACGCTGACTACCGGCGTTAGCCGGCGCTACGATTATGCGGTGACGGTGGCCGATCCGGATCGCGGTGATGCTGTCAGCTACGCGCTAGGCACCGCGCCAATCGGGGCGGTCATCAATCGGCTTACGGGGCAGCTGACTTGGATCCCCGATGCGTCGCAGCAGGGCCAGCACACGATCGAGATAGTCGTGCGTGACCTGGCTGGCGCCCAAGCGCGACAGTCGTTCCGACTGACCGTCGATGCTGCGTTGCTGCCGCCGCGTTTTTCCTCGATCCCCGAGCGCCGCGCGGTACAGGGCACCACGTATACCTACATTCCGAAGGTGACATCCGACCCATCGGCGCAACTGAGCTTCGACGTATTCCTTGGCCCTTCGGGCTTTACCATGGATCCGGACAGCGGCCGCATCCAGTGGGCCGTGCCGCCGAACTTCGCCGGCAAGAACGAACGCGTCGTGCTGCGCGTGCGCGACCAGTACAGCAACTACGACCTGCAGATCTACACGCTGCTCGGCGATTTGCCCAATCAGGCACCGCGGATCAGCTCGACGCCAGGCCTTTTGGCTACCGTGGGCAGCAACTACGCATATAACCCGTCGGTGACCGACGTCAATGTGCTGGAGACAACTGCTTGGCGCGCAGATGTCGTGCCTCCGGGCGCGACCCTCAATGCCATCACCGGTTCGCTTTCGTGGCTGGGCAGCGCGGTGCGTTCCAGTAGCCCCGCCGCGATGGCAGCGGCCAACCCGTTTTGCCTAGTGCAGGATCCGGCCGTAGCTCCATTCGCACCGCGGTCGCTGTGGGCGAACACCCGAGTGCGTTTTCCGGGCCAACCCCTTGTGGGACCGCTGGCCGACACGGATCTTGATGGCGAACTGACCTCGAAGGATCTGATGGCGGTGATTGCGGTGTCCCAGAGTGACACCACCGTCAACAATCGCCGCCTGCACGCTTTTAACGCGCGCACCGGCCAGACGCTATGGAGCTACAACGCGCGCACACCAGACTGGTCCGTGCAACCGGCCATGGCCGATCTCGAAGGTGAGGGTGCGCTCACCATTTTGTTCGTCGATACCCTGCGTCACTTGGTGGCGTTGCGCTCCGACGGCACCCAACGCTGGGTGAGTACGACGCCGATTGCGTCAAGTTCGTTGGCAAACAGCGCCGTCAGTGTCACTGACCTGGATGGCGACGGCGTGGCGGAAGTCCTAGTTGGGCCGGCGGTTTTCAATGCCTACGGGCTGCTGAAATGGCAGTTCACTGCGAACGCCAACTACAACCAGGGCAACCCCGCCGCGCTCGATCTGGACGGTGATGGCCGCCGCGAAGTGCTTTTCCGCGGCGAGATACGCGATGCCAACGGCGTGCTGCGCAAGCGGTTGCCGAGCGCGAAGGACGGCACCGTCTATTACAGCTTCCAAGAGCCCATTGTCATCCCTGGCAGTGGCCGACCGCATCTTGTAATCAGTGAACACACCAGCGCCGGCAGCTACCGGCTGAGCCTGACCGATGCCGAGGGAAATCTTGTCTGGGTCAAGAATGCGGTTGGGGGTGCTGGCCCTGTGCTTATTGCGGACTTCACCGGCGATGGCGTGGATGACATCTATGTCGCCGCGCTCAACCGTCTGTACTCGATCCAAGGCGAACTGATCTGGACCGTTCCCGCCAGCATCGCCGGCGCCACTTCAAATTTCCGTGCGGCCGTGGCATCCGATATCGATCGTGATGGCCAGTTGGAAATCCTCTCGCCCAACGCCACGGCGAACGGCTTGCTCGTGCTTGCCGGCCGAAGCGGCGCTGTACTTTGGCGCCTCAATGGCATGAACGACATCGGCTCGCACACTCCCGCCCTCGTCGACATGGATGGTACGGGCGATGCGACGCTGTTCGTGAGCGAGAACTCGGCCCTACGCGCCTACAAGTCCGCGTCGCTTCCTTGGCACTCGGCGGCGCGAGTAATTCACCAGCAGCCGTTTGCGCTAGATCAGGTGCGTAGCGATATGCGTCCTAGTCCGGTCGACCGCACACGTCCGCCGTCGGCCAACTACGTCGTGGGCCGGCGGCAATTGGTCGCCCAACCCACCGTCTACCAGTCCGATCTGCGGGTCTCCGCCCCGTATGGGGTAGTCACCGCGACGGGACTGCGTTTGTCAGCGGACGTGTCCAACCGTGGTACAGGCGTAAGCCAGGGGCTCGAGGTTGCGTTCTACCGTGGCGACGCAGGCGGAGTTTTGCTGGGCAAGATCGCTATTGGCCCCCTCGCTCCTGGACAGGCCATCAAAGCGGAATTTGCGACGACACGCGACGCCATCGGCGATGCTGAGGTGACGGCGCTTGTGCTGACGGGTGCGGCTGAGACGGAATGCGAGATTGGCAACAACGTCGCGACCGGCCGGGTGATGCAACTGAGCGTCACCGATCATGGAGGCTTGGAAGCTACCCAATCCTGGGTGGTCGGCATCGCCGAGCGCATGCTCGCTCCAACGTTCGCGTCGACGGCGACTACCAAAGCCGTCGAGCATAAGTTGTACCGCTATGTTGCGAATGCGATTTCGACGCACTTGGGCGACGTCGTTATCTACGATCTGGTCACCGCCCCGGATGGCGCCAGCATCAATCCGCGCAACGGCGAGATCCTGTGGGTGCCGCGCTGGGGACTGACGGGCCGATTTAGCTTCGTGGTGCAGGCACGCAGCCTCAACGGCCAAGTCGCGTCCCAGTCGTGGAGCGTTGACGTCGCGGCCTCGACCGAACCCAACCAGTTGCCGAGGATAACCTCGTCGCCGATTTACGCGGCGACGATCAACCAGGCTTACCGCTACGACGTGCGCGCCGTTGATCCGGAGGGCCAGGCGATCAGTTATTCGCTCGGGGCCGCGCCTGCGGGCATGCAGATCGACGCGCTTACCGGCACGATCCTGTGGCTGCCGCAGACCGTCCCCGCGACGCCTGTTGAGGTAAGGGTCATCGCTACGGACGAGCGCCAGGGTCGTGCGGAACAAAGCTTCAGCGTGCGCGTGTACGCCACGCCCAATCGCGCGCCGACCATCGCCAGTGTGCCGACGTTGTCCGTCAGTTTAGGGCAGCCGTATAGGTATGCCGCAGTCGCAACAGATCCTGACGGCGATCCGCTGAGCTATGTGTGGAACGTTGTGCCGGTCGGGGTCGCGATCCTCTCAGACACGACAGTGAACTGGACACCGACCGCCGCCCAGGTGGGAGAGCACATCTTTGAACTGGAAGTGCGCGACGACCGTGGTGGCTGGGCACGCCAGCAATTCACGGTCTTCGTGAACGATCCAGTCAACAACAGTGCCCCACAGATCACCAGCGTCCCCAATCCACGTGCGGCTATCGGCCAGGCCTACACCTATGGCGTGGCTGCCACGGATGCGGACAGCGACGCGCTTAAGTACGAACTGAGCGAACGTCCGCAGGGCATGAGCATCGACCCCGCCACCGGCGTGATCACGTGGACCCCTATCGCCGCGCAACTGGGGGATCACACCGTCAAAGTGCAGGTCGCGGATGGACGTGGCGGCGCTGCCTGGCAGCGCTACACAGTGCAAGTTTCCGAGCACGGGGCTGGTGGTGACAATTCCGCGCCGGAGATCCTCAGTGCCCCGGCGAATTCAGGGAAAGTCGGCTATGGCTACCGCTACGACGTGCAGACGCGCGATCTCGATGGCGACGTGCTTGCCTACAGCCTCGCGCAATCACCGGCAGGGATGCAGATCGATGCGCTGACTGGCCGTATTGACTGGGTTCCTACCCAGGCCGGCGAGTACAACGTGCGTGTGCGTGTCAGCGATGGCGCGCTATGGACCGAACAAGGATGGGCGCTGCATGTGGTCGAAGGCGCGCCGCTAAGCGCCCGCATCGAACTCTCGACAGCTCAGGTCGGGCCGAACGTGCCGCTGTTAGTCAGCGTGGTCCCGGCCAATGCCGCATCGCAGGTCACCGTAGTGCTTCGCTTGGACGGCGTCGTGGTGCCTATGGATTCCAATCTGACAGCCTCAGTGCGGTCGGGCGTAATCGGTCGCCATGAGCTGACGGTGACCGTCAGCGATAGTTACGAAATCACGACGGCAACGACAGAGTTCCTCGTACTTGATCCCAACAGCAGCGACGGCCCGACCGTGTCGCTATCGGCACCGCTGGAAGAGGCCATTGTCACTGCGCCGATGGCGGTGATGGGCGCGGTGGCCGATGCCGACCTCGCCGGTTGGAAGCTTTCCCTGTTTGACAGGAATGGCACGTACGCCAAGGTCATCGCAACCGGATCCACTGCGGCATCGGGGGAATTGGGCACGTTGGATCCAACCTCGTTGCTCAACGGCCAGTACGTGGTCGTACTACAGGCCTGGGACCAGTTGGGCCACGAAGCCAAGGCATTCAGCAACGTCGTCATTGAAGGAGAGATGAAACTCGGCCACTTCAGTCTGAGCTTTGAGGATGTGTCGATCCCGGTGATGGGAATCCCGCTCACCGTGACGCGTACCTACGACACACGCCGCAGCGGGCAATCACTCGACTTCGGCCACGGCTGGAGCGTTGACTACCAGAACGTGCGCATCCATGAGTCGCGCACAATTGGATTGGGCTGGAGTCTTAACCAGTACCGCTCCGGTTTCTTCAGCAACTGGTGCGTCCAGCCGATGGGCGACCCGGTCGTCACCATCGCTTTGCCCGACGGAAAGCTAGAAAAATTCCGCGCCAAGGCCGTGCCCGAGTGCCAGTTCTTGGTACCCAATGTCGACGTGCAACTCGCGTTCGAGCCATTGCCCGGAACTTACTCAAAGTTGGAGCGAACGAGCTACGGCACGCTACGTCTCAATGGCAACCAGTTGATTGACTTGGGCGAAGGCGAACCGGCGGATCCGAACTACTACCGCCTGACCACCAAGGAGGGCATGGCCTACGACATCGATCAGCGTCAGGGCATCCGCAAGGTCACCGATCTCGATGGCAACTCGCTGACCTATAGCCGTGACGGCGTGGTTCACTCCAGCGGCGTGGGCGTCCAGTTCATCCGCGACAGTGCTGGCCGGATCATCACCATCCGTCTGCCGGACGGCAACTTTATCGATTACACCTACGATGCCAAGGGCGACCTGTCGGCAGTTGTGGATCAGGTCGGTGGCGTCACCCGCTTCGGCTATCTGCAAGGGCGTTTCCCGCATTATCTGCAGGACATCATTGACCCGCGCGGCGTGCGTGCAAGCCGCAATGAATACGACGACAACGGTCGTTTGATCGCGCATGTCGATGCCGAAGGCCGTCGTATCGAATACACGATCGATCTCCAGGGCCGGACCCAGATCATCAAGGACCGCCTTGGCAACTCCACGACCTACGCATTTGACGACAACGGCCGCGTGCTGCAGGAAATCAATGCACTGGGCGAGGTCACCAAGCGTACCTACGACCAGTACGGCAACGAAACCAGCCGCGAAAATGGAGAAGGTGAAGTGTGGCGCTGGGAGTACGACGCCCGAGGCAACAAGGTCAAGGAAACCAATCCGCTCGGCCAGGTCACGACGTGGCGTTATGACGACCGCGGCCAGGTGCTGACGCAGACCGACGCGGCCGGCACGGTCACGGCCAACAACGTCTACAACAGTCGCACCGGACAGCTGACATCAATGACCGATGCGTTAGGGCTGCGTACCGACTTCACCTACTCGACCAGTGGCAATCTCACCGAGATGCGACAACCGCTCGGCGTGACGACCGCCTACGTCTACGACAGTCGCGGTAACAAGCTGCGCGAAACCAACGCGCTAGGCGTCGCTGTCGAATACACCTACGACAGCGCAGGTCGCGTGCTGACCGAAGCCCGCCGTTACACCGATGAGGCCGGCCTGGAGCGGACACTCGTCACGCAACACACGTATGACGCCAAAGGTCGCCGCATCGCTACGGTTGATCCGATGGGCAACATCACCCGCGTCGAATACAACGCCATTGACAAGGAGTCCGCGCAGATCGATGTATTGGGTCGACGTACCGAGCTGTACTACGACGCGTACGGCAACCTGGTGGAGACCCGCTATCCCGACGGGACAACGGAGGCGCAGAGTTACGATGCCGAGAATCATCTGCTCAGCAAAACCGACCGCGCGGGGCGCACCACCGCGACGGTCTTCGACGCTGCCGGGCGCCTGGTGGAAACCCGTTACCCTGACGGCGCGGTCACTAAGGCCGTGTACGACAAGGCGGGCCGCGAACTCACGCAGACAGATGCCCGCGGCAACGTCACGCGATTCACCTACGATGATTCCGGTCGTCTGACCACCACGACCAACCCGTTGAACCAGGTCACCACCACGGCCTATAACACGACTGGCACCAAAGCCTCGGTGCGTGATGCGTTGAATCGCGTAACCAAATTCGTGTACGACGCGGCGGGCCGTCTGATTGAGACTATCCATCCGGATAGCACCACATCGGACACGGACAACCCGCGAACGAGGCTGGTTTACGACGCATTGGGCCGCAAGACCAGTCAGACCGACGAGATGGGGCGCGTCACCGCGTTCGAGTACACGTCGCTGGGCCAACTTGCGGCGGTGGTGGACGCTACCGGCCAACGTACCGCGTATGGTTACGACGAATCCGGCCACAAGATTACGCAGACTGATGCGCTCGGCCGGGTCACGCGTTGGGTATATGACGCGGCCGGCCGCGAAGTCGCCCGCGTATTGCCGGGTGGCCAGCGCGAAACCAAGTCCTACGACGCCAACGGCAACCTGGTCCGCCACGTCGACTTCAACGGCGCGCAAACCGTCCGCAGCTACGACAGCAACAACCGGATTGTCGAAGTACGACATGCTGATGGCACCGGTATGGTCACCACGTACACCGCCACCGGCCAGGTCGCGACGCAAACCGATGCGGCTGGTGTCACGGTCAGCACCTACGACGCCCGCGACCGGTTGCTGTCGCTGCAGCAGCCTGACGGCGTAAGCATCAGCTATGCCTACGATGCCGCCGGCAACCGAACCCGGCTGGTGACCAGTCAGCAGGCCGTTGCTTACACCTTCGACGCAACGAACCGGCTGGCAACGGTCGTCCGTGATGGACAGACAACTGCTTACGGTTACGACGCGGTAGGCAACCGCGGTACTGTGACGCTGCCCAACGGCGCCCGCAGCGACTACACCTACGACCTGCGCAACCGCCTAAAGACGCTACTGCATCGCACCGCCACCGGTGCTGTGCTGCTGGGTCTGACCTACACCACCGATGCCTCGGGTCTGCGGACCCAGGTGGTGGAGCAAGGCGTCGGAGCGACCCGCACCATCGCCTACCAGTACGACACGCTCAAGCGGCTCACCCGCGAGCAGGTCACCGACAGCACCCGTGGCCACCGCACCAGCGTGTGGACCTACGATGCCGTCGGCAACCGTCTGACTCAGGCGCGCACCAAGGCTGGCATCACTCGCACCACCACGTATGCCTACGACAGCAACGACCGTCTGCAACGGGAGCAAGTCAGCGACGGCACGTCCACTGCCCATCAGTACGACGCCAACGGCAGCCTGATAGGCAAGACCGAACCCGCGGGCCAGAGCACGTACAGCTACGACGGCGCAAGCCGCTTGGTCGATGCGATCACCCCGACTGCAGCGCTGAGTTATCGCTACGACGCCAACGGCATCCGCCAGTCGCAGACGGTCAACGGCCTCGCCACGCGCTTCGTCGTGGATCCGGTGGCAACGTACGCGCAGGTGATCGAGGAACGCCCCGATGCATCGGCACCCGTGCTGCATCTGGTCGGCGACGACCGCATCGCTCGCAGCCAAGGCGCGCAGACGACCTGGCTGCACGGCGACGGTCTGGGTAGCACGCGTCTGCTGACCGCCGCCGACGGAGCGGCTGGCGATCGCTACTGGTTTGAAGCCTTCGGCGAAACCGAGGTGCATACCGGCAGCAGTGCGAACGCCTTCCTGTTCGCGGGGGAGCAAATGGATCCGAACCTCGGGTTCTATTACCTGCGGGCCAGATACCTGGACTCGGGTGTCGGTCGTTTTATCTCCGCCGACTCCTGGCCAGGGACGCAGTGCGATCCGCTTTCGCTGCACGACTACATTTATGCACACGACAATCCGACAACTTATGTAGATCCCTCTGGGCATTTCATAGGTCTAGCAGGAGGGTTTGCCAATATCGGGTTTTCGCACTTCCAGGCGGCATATCTCAGGTCTCGTGATGCGAACCGTGCCTATCAAACCTACAATCGGATCGTCGGAACACTGTGCAAATCTGTTGACAAAATTTCGGACAGATTTCACGGTCACCACGCACGCCCTAAGTATTTAGGTGGGCCAGTTAACCAAGACCTGGCTGATGTCTCCGAAACGGTACACAGGCAGTTGCATTCGATGTTATCGATTATTACTCGGTTGAATGGCCATAAAGTGAAGCGGCTCGATGAATTCAATTCTCTGTCGCCATCCGGGCAGGCGGACGTGCTGGAAATTCTCAAGCAAACGACAAGGGCTGTAGACGCTGCTTGTGTTGGCGTTCCGGGTTATAGCCCGATCTATCCTAAACTTGATAAATACTTGTAATGGCTGATCTGCTTCAAGATACGGATGCCGCTTTGGCGCGAGCTCTGCACGGGCGGAACTTCATGCTTCAGCTTAGGAATCAGCTCATCCCGGACAAGGAAATCGTTACTGGATTGATCGTTAAATTGATTGAAAAGGCTGAGCAGGTCGTCTTCCCCGGTTACAAGGCGAACTGGCTCGATGGCGTTGACCGACCGCCGCAGTGGGCTACGGAACTGCAATCCCGTATCTCTTGCAAGTTTGAAGTTCCCTGCCTCTCTCGTGAAGACGCAGTTTCGCCGGCTGTGGCTGAGTTTTGGCGGGAGGGCTCATTCCAGACTGCTCCCCCGAAACCTGGTGACTCGCCTGTATCCCATAGGCCAGCCCTTCCGGCGATAGTGCTCGCCCCCCAAGCATTGGCCTCGCTTCCGTTCCGCGCCTATGCGACAACGTTCATAGGATATGCGACTGACCTCGGCAGGCGAGCAGGTCACTGGGCTCCTTCAGTCCGTCATGCAGAAGCATCGATTCGTAGTGGATCTGATATGGTCTTTGTGCTGTATCAAGATCCGGCATGGCTATTTTTTTTGGGCTCTCCTGACGCGTTGAGTAAGGCAATGAGATTCATTGCTTTTCAAATGCAACAGAAGCCATAACGACGTGCTTTGGCGAGAACTGGGCCATTAAGTACTAACCTTTGACACGCACTCCGCCAACAATCGCGAACGAAGCCCGTTTTGACTCAGGTTCTAATACCTCCGAGCCCGATACATGGCTCCAAGTACCGGGCGGTTTACGCAGCAGGATGACTTTGCGGGTTTCAGCCAGGACCCGCTGAGCCTGCACAAGTACCTGTACGCGAACGCCAGCCGGTCATGGGTGCGGACCCGAGCGTGTACATGACGCTGGGCGATGTCGACGCATCGTTCAACATCGCCTCAAGCCTCTACACAGCGGCATCGATCAGCTTCAACATCCTGTCCGGCAACTATGTGGGTGCCGGTAAAGGAGATCATCGAGGAGGTTGTCTACAGCAAGCTCAGTTACTGCGCCCGGTGGCGAGGCTCGGTGACGAAGCTGCGCGGTTGTTTGGCCGCATTTGGAGTCAGACGACGGTCAAGTCGAAGTTGGCCTATCCGGCCAGCAGTACTGTTTTGCGGCACAACATGGTGGAGCTATTGGGCAACAAGGTACCGGTCGGCCATCAAGCTCACCACATTGTCGGCGGTGCTTATCAGGAAGGGCTGCAAGCTAGAGCAATTCTGACAAGGCAGGGAATCGACGTGAACTCAATGATGAATGGTGTGTTCCTGCCCGGGTGCGGTAAACCTGGCATTGGTTCAATTCACTGCGGCAAGCATGCGCGAGCCTATGAGCAAGTAGTGTTAGAACGCTTGCGGCCACTCGCACATGATAAAACGGCACTGATCAACGAGCTTAATCGCGTGCGTGAAGATTTGCTCACTGGAGCATTTAGATTGAATAAGCATTGAGGGTAAGATGGAGATTTACATGCTCCATGGCGGCTACGATTATATGGCCTATAAGTTCGAAGATACCGGGCTGGAAAGTAAGCTGATGGGGCTTCAATCGGGCCGCGTAGTTTTGCCTTCATCAAATGAGGTTCCTCTGAATCTCGAGCCGGGCTTTGGGGGCGCAAAGTCACAACCTGTCAAGCTTGGGGATGTGCACTGCTTGTTTGGCAGTGCCAGGCTTTTTTCCGAACGGGCTGTTGAAACCTTGCAACTAGAACGCACAGGCTCATTATTCGAGGCTGATCTCAAGGGGCGAAGTGAAAAATTTTTCTGGTACTGGTCGACAACAATCGTCGATTGTCTAAATCATGAGAGGACACTCCGCTCCGCACCTCATTTGGTAATGGAGCCTGCGTTTCACAAGGGTCGTGTTGGCGATGCGGAAATCTTCACTGTGCCCGATGATCAAGCTTTTCAGTTCCGGATTTACGTGACCGAGGAATTTCGGGATAGGATTAAAAAGGCGAAGCTGAAGGGGTTCCTGTTGCTCCGCAACACCTTCGACCCCAAACCCTGGAAAAGCTGAGGCGCAACTTACGAAGACTAATTGAGGTGGACGAGCTCCAACTCGCTTCTCATGGTGGGTCTGTACCCATATGAAAAAGGAATTCAGGTCAGCGCTGGAAGTTTTGTCTTCGGAGCAAATGTCGCACGCAAGGTTGAAGCGTCTGCCGAAGGACGAGGGATATCTAGTTTTTAGAGGCGAGATCGTCTACATGGACTTGACTCGCCCTGGGCTTGCTGCTTTCACATCCTTCATTCCTAATGAAAAACGCAATGCTTTCACGGTGGAACTGGGTTGGTCAGCCGATGGAGGATTTCCGTCCGTCAAAGCTCGTCCGAGTACGACCCCTGAGAAGGCTATTGCTGGAGGAGCGACTAGCGGTTCTGTCAGGTTGACTGAGCTCTACAGTCGTCACGGCGAAGACTGGGATGTCGCACCAATTGATGCCAGGGATCCTGCTTCCTTTCAACGGTTTATGGATCTGGAGATGCGCAAGCCGGACGCCGCCGAAGCGCTCAGTTTGTTGAGGCCATTGATGGAAGACGGCGCAAAAAAATGGCGAGCACATGCTTGCCGATTTTTTGACAAACTGAGTAGCCGATCTGAAAACGCTGGTTAGCTGAGGTGCGAACGCAGGCAGCGTTCGAGTACATTCGCTTTGAGCTTGATTTATGAAAGGTTGGTGGGAAGTTGGCAGCTTTATGTATTCCGGCGTGAAGAGGGCCATTCGAGAACCGAACCAAGACCCCACTCCCATGGTGCTCGAGAAATGGCAGTCCGTAAGAGCACGCTGGAGATAGAAAAAGACCCATGGGAGTGGTCTGAATTCAACTCCCTCGAAGCGCTGTGGTCGCTTCGGGGCGAGCGTGGTTTGCTTGTCTGGACGCCTATCGAAGAGCTTGAGGTGGCTGTTCTGAACATCCTTCCGCCGATCAATCACATTTTTTGGTCATTGAGTGAGTACTACACGGCATTCGAAATCGGACGTACGCAGTTTTCTCAAGCGCTCAGCGGTCTGCCTGACACGAGACAGGTGCTAAGGGATTTTCTTGTTGAGTCTTGCATAGAGCCAAAATCTTTCTGCGCATACGAAATCTTTGGGGGCTTGACGCGACCATTTGGCGAGTATTTCTCGCCAGAAACACGAGCGGTGAATTACTTTCTGCGAGCTCATCGCCATATGTCACTTGCTGTTCCCCTGACTTGTCGTCCGGCCGTATCGAGATATTTTCACAGGCAAGAGAATGTTTTCGGAGATGAGGCTTTTAGAGAGTGCGACGAGAACTATTTTATATACGGCGGGCAAGAGTCGATTGGCGAGTTCGAAAAGGGCCTTCTTCACACAGCTATCGAGATGGTTGCGCCCAAGCGAAGACGGGAATACTTGGAATTTTTGCAGGCGAACAAAAATTCTATTGAGGCGTGGCGTATTGGCCTGGATGTCGATTTTGCCTACGCAACCCGTGGCATTGACGCTGCACTGCTCCGCAAACCGGACCAGTCAGCTGTCGAGGAGATCGCTGCTATAGCCAGAGTTCGAGCGGATATCGCGGTGAAACAATGTCCGCTGATTGTCGTGCAACGATTCAAGGATTCCTTGAACACACCAGGCTGGGATGCCTTGGACTTGGCTGACTATCGAGAAGAGTTGCGAGGCGTTCTAGATGCCCGATTGGCTCGTTTTCCGATCATCCAAGCCAATCCTTTCGCTTGCTGAAATCTTCGCCCCGAAGAATCACCTTCAATCACTGGCGGCGCGGCCACATCAACTGAAGCAGGCGAGTCGGACCTCGAAGAAATCGCTAAGCTCGCCGTCGGTTCCTGCAGTTCCGGGGGTCGACGCGCCATCGTGCGACCTCCGCCGCCCGGACACGACGATGGGCATGCTGCCGTAGCTGGTTGCCCTTGTGGTACCAAACTAGCGCCCTATAGGTGCCCGCGCACCCACGGTCTGCGTGTGCGTAGCGACCCGAAATCTCGGGACCGTCGAACACCATGGTTCTACATGGGCGGCTTACCCTAGTCCTACAGACGTGCTGGAAATATGGTGTTCACGCCACGTCGGCGGGTGCTTTTTTGTATAGCCAAAGAAAGTTCCCAAAGAAAAGCCCTTCCTTGGCGAAGCGCACTCCGCGCATGTGCGTTCTCCGCGATTTTCCCAATTGCCGTCCACGGCGACTCATATCCATTTCGCCGCAGACCCGGGCGCACATCGCGCTACGTTCAAACTCCGGAATAGCAGACGCGACAGTGGGCCCGGCGTAAGCGATAAGTGAGTTGGGAACCAGTTTCCTGCGCGTTTAGAGCAGCATCACGCCACCCGACCGTGACAGGAGTAGGCTCGGTTTGACGGCGTTGGTAACGGCCCTGCTCGCGGGCGCAGCGTCGCGATGGCGCGTCGCAGGAGCCCGCGCCCGGTCACTCGCCGCTGCCCCGCGCGGATCACGGGCCAGCCGCACCAGGAGGCAATCATGCTGCCCCTACGCCTGCATCAATATCTAGACGAACTCCACGCGCCATACACCAAACTGACCCACGACCGCACAATCACGGCGCACGAAACCGCGGCCGCGGCCCACATCGATAACGCGCTGTTTGCCAAGACCGTCATGCTCAATGTCGATGGCCGGCTGGTGATGATGGTGATGCCGGCCGCGTACCGCGTCGACCTCACCCGACTGTCGCGCGCGTTAGGCGGTCCAGCCGTTGAGCTGGCGGACGAAGGTGAATTCCGGGACGCATTTCCCGACTGCGAACTCGGCGCAATGCCCCCATTCGGGCATCTTTACGGCATGCCTGTGTACGTCGATTCGCGCCTGGCGCAGCAGTCGGAGATCGCGTTCAACGGCGGATCGCACACCGAGGTCCTGCGCATGCCATACGCGGCGTTCGAGCGGCTGGCGGAACCGGAACTCCTGTGGCTCGCGCACGTGATGTGAGCTTTTGCGCAATCTATGCGTGCAAATTTCGCCTGAAGATCCCCGGATCTGTCGGGCCGCCAACGGAATCCTCGCAGCGAGGCTGAAAGGTCTGTTTGGCGGGTAGAACGTCACCGCGGAAGATCGCTCTCCGTGCAGGATTAGAAACCAATGGACCGGCTCGCTTGTATGTGTGTCCGGGCGGGAAACAAGAAAAACCCCGCACGGGGCGGGGTTTTCTCGCTCCGACGCAGGTGGTGCTTGCGTCAGAGCGCGTAACCAAACTGCTGCCGGAACTGCTCGGCGAACTCCGCGTGGTCGAAGCGCTGGTTCTGCGTGCCCGGATGCTCGACCTTGAGCGCGCCCATCAGCGATGCCATGCGGCCGCAGGTGACCATGTCGTAGCCCTTCATCAGGCCAAAGATCAGGCCGGCGCGATAGGCATCGCCGCAGCCGGTCGGGTCGGTCACGCGACGTTCGTGCGCGGGCGGAATGTCGATAATTTCGCCATTGGTATGAATCAGCGAACCATGCGGGCCGCGCGTGGCGATGTAGGCACGGACCTTGCTTGCGATGGTCTTCTCGTCCCAGCCGGTGCGTTCCTGCAGCAGGTTGGACTCATAATCGTTGACGGTGACGTAGTCGGCCTGCTCGATGAAGTGGCGCAGTTCCTCGCCGTTGAACAGCGGCATCGCCTGGCCCGGATCGAAGATGAAGGGGATGCCGGCCGCGGCGAACTCGGTCGCGTTCTGCAGCATGCCGTCGCGTCCGTCCGGGCTGACGATGCCGAACGTGACGTCGGCAACGTCGCGCACGTGGTTCTCGTAGCTGCGCATCATCGCGCCCGGATGGAACGCGGTGATCTGGTTATTGTCCAGGTCGGTGGTGATGAACGCCTGCGGCGTAAACAGCTCCTCGATCACCTTGACCTGGTCCAGGCGGATGCCCTGTTCCTCGAACCACTCGCGGTACGGTCCGAAATCCTGGCCGACGGTCGCCATCGGGATCGGATCGCCGCCGAGCAGCTTCAGGTTGTAGGCGATGTTGCCGGCGCAGCCACCGAACTCGCGGCGCATGCGCGGCACCAGGAACGACACATTAAGAATGTGCACCTTGTCCGGCAGGATGTGGTTCTTGAACTGGTCGGGGAACACCATGATGGTGTCGTAGGCCAGCGAGCCGCAGATCAGTGCAGACATTCGTCATTCCAGTGGAGTGCGGCCAAAGTGCCGCGCGGCGGCTAGGGTAGCGGCTGCGCTGGCGCTGGGCCAGCGTCGGGAAACTGTGATCGCGCGCACATACGGTGGCGATGTGCCAAACCGCTGCTGACCCGCGGCGTCGTAAAGCGCCATTAAGCGCGCCTTTATCCTTGCCCGCGGCGCAGGCGGTTGTTAGGCTGGCGAGCGCGATTTTCACCTCCTTTTGACGGCCAATCCCCCGATGTTCAAGAAGTTTCGCGGTATGTTTTCCAGCGATCTGTCGATCGACCTGGGCACGGCCAACACCCTGATCTACGTACGCGGCCAGGGCATCGTCCTGAACGAACCGTCGGTGGTCGCGGTACGGCAGGATCGCCTGGTCGGCGGCAACCGCTCGGTGGCGGCGGTCGGCGCGGAGGCCAAGCAGATGCTCGGCCGCACCCCCGGCAACATCACCACCATCCGGCCGATGAAGGATGGCGTCATCGCCGACTTCACCTACACCGAAGAGATGCTCAAGCATTTCATCCGCAAGGTGCATAAGTCGCGTTTCCTGCGCCCGAGCCCGCGCGTGCTGGTGTGCGTGCCGTGCGGCTCAACCCAGGTCGAGCGCCGCGCCATCAAGGAGTCGGCGATCGAGGCCGGCGCGCGCGAGGTCTACATGATCGAGGAGCCGATGGCCGCGGCGATTGGCGCCGGCATGCCGGTGGCCGAGGCGCGCGGCTCGATGGTGGTCGACGTGGGCGGCGGCACCACCGAGGTCGCGGTGATCGCGCTCAACGGGATTGTCTATGCGGCTTCGGTGCGCATCGGCGGCGACCGCTTCGACGAGGCGATCATCGCCTACGTGCGTCGCAGCTACGGCACGCTGATCGGCGAGGCCACGGCCGAGCGCATCAAGATCGAGATCGGCTGCGCCTGCCCGCAGCCCGAACCGCGCACGATCGACGTCTCAGGCCGCAACCTCGCTGAGGGCGTGCCGAAGATGATCACCATCAACGCCAACGAGGTCCACGACGCGCTGCGCGAGCCGCTCGCAGGCATCGTCGCCGCGATCCGCTTGGCGCTTGAACAGACCCCGCCGGAACTGTGCGCGGACGTCGCCGAGCGCGGCATCGTGCTCACCGGCGGTGGCGCGATGCTGCGCGACCTCGACCGGCTGATTAGCGAGCAGACCGGTCTGCACGTGCAGATCGCCGACGACCCGTTGACCTGCGTCGCTCGCGGTGGTGGCCGCGCGCTGGAGTTGATCGACATGCACGGCAACGAGTTCTTCGCGCCGGAGTAATGCTTCTCCTGGTGGGCATAAAGCGGGCCGCCGCGCCCCCCATGGCTCACCGCCCGCAGCACGCCCTCAAGCTGCGATTGGGGCGCAACGATCGAAACGGGGACGGGTTTGATCTGTGTCGCACGCGCCTACTATGCCCACGCCAGCTCTCCGGCCTTCGCTGCGCCGGGGGTTTCGGGTGGGCAATCGGGCGGTAGTTGCGCAGCGGTTTCGTTTACTGACATGACGCTCTGACGTGTCCTACGCCGGTCCTACCGCAGCCCGCACGGGTGATGTCGCCGGCACGCTGCGGCTGCTGGCCTACCTCGCGCTGGCGGTGACCCTGATCGTGCTCGATCATCGCGGCGGCTGGCTGCACCAATCGCGCCAGCAGGCCAGCCTGGTGGTGGACCCGTTGCTCGCGGTCGCCGGCTGGCCCGGGCGCATCGCCGAACGCCTGCGCGAAGACGCCGGCACGCTCAGCCAGCTCGGCGCCGAGAACCGCCGCCTGCGCAACGACCTACTAGTCAATCACGCGCGGATGGCGCGCATGACCACCGTGGTGGCCGACAACGCGCGCCTGCGCACCCTGCTCGACGTCGCCCAGCGCGGCAGCCTCGATGTGCAGCTCGCGCCGATCCTCGATGTCGACCTCGATCCGACCCGGCAGCGGCTGCTGCTCGACGCCGGCAGTCGCGACGGCGTCCAAGTCGGCCAGACCGTGATCGATGCCGGCGGCCTGCTCGGTCAGGTCATCGACGTCAGTGCGATGCACGCGACCGTGTTGCTGCTGACCGACCCTGACCACGCCGTACCTGTGGCTATCGCGCGCAACGGCGTGCGGTTGGTGGCTTATGGCCGCGGCCGCGGCGACATCCTGGCGCTGGCCAGCATCCCGTTGTCGAGCGACGTAAAAGTCGGCGATGCGGTCGTGACCTCGGGCCTGGGCGGCCGGTTCCCACCAGGGTTTCCCGTCGGCACCATCACCGGGCTGCGCCCCGACGAGAGTCGCGCGTTTCTGCTCGGCGACCTCAAACCCGCGGCGCAGTTGGACCGTGGACGCGACGTGCTGCTGCTGCGCTCGGCGCCGCAGCGCGCGGTGATCGGGCCGGAAGTCGCTGCTGTGGGATCGGACCCTGCGAGTCCAGCGTCGGCAACGCCGCCGGGTAGGGGGGCCGACACCGTGGGGGGACCGCCGGCCGCTGCGTCTGCCGCGACAAAGCCTCCCCGCTTGTCGCCAACGCCGCCGAGCCCTGAGCCGGCCTCCGCCCCACGCGAGGGCCGCCGCTGATGCGCACGCATTCGCGCTGGGTATTGCCGGTCAGCCTGCTGGTCGCACTGCTGCTTGGCTTGGTGCCGTTGCCGCCGACGCTGCAACCGCTGCGCCCGTACTGGCTCGCGCTGGTGGTGGCGTACTGGGTGATCGAGGGCCCGCGCGACGCCGGCCTGGGATTCGCATTTGTGGTGGGCGTTCTCGCCGACCTCGCGTTCGGTAGCCTGCTCGGCGAACAGGCGCTGCGGCTGGTGGTGATGGCGTTCATCCTGCAGCGCTTCCGCGCGCGCCTGCGCTTCTTTCCGTTGTCGCAGCAGGCGCTGGCCATCGGCGGTTTGCTGCTCAACGACCGCATCGTGACCGCCGCGGTGCATGTTGCGCTCGGTATCCCCACGCTCCCAGCGATGTACTGGTTGGCGCCGCTGGCGGGCATGCTGCTGTGGGCGCCGGTGTTCCTGCTGCTCGATGCGCTGCGTCTGGGCCACTGGCGGCGGCGGTGAGCGATGGCGCATAACGCCCGCGCTGGCCGCCGCGTGCTCAAGAACGCCGCCGCCGAGGCCGATCAGTTCCGCAATCGCTCGGCGATCGCGTTCGCATTCGTGGTGCTGGCGTTGGTCGGGCTGTCGTTGTGGTATTTCCGCCTGCAGGTCTGGCAGCACGCCGATTACGCCACGCGCTCGGAGGCCAATCGCATCAAGCTGCGGCCCGTGGTGCCCGGCCGCGGGCTGATCTATGACCGCAAGGGCCGGATCCTGGCCGACAACGTGCCGGCGTTCCGGCTGGATGTGACCGCGCAGGAGGCCGGCGACCCCGCCCAATGGCTGCCGGCGCTGTCGCGCATCGTCGCGCTCAGTGAGGACGACCTCAAACGGTTCGAAGAAGCGCGCCGCGCCAGCCGTAGCTTCAACCCGGTCACGCTGAAACTGCGCGTGAGCGAGGAGGAGGCTGCGCGCTTCGCGGTCGACCGCTGGCGCTATCCGGGCGTGGAGCTGGTGTCCTACCTCAACCGCCGCTACATGTACGGCGAGATGTTCTCGCACGTGGTGGGCTATGTCGCCCGCATCGATGCCAAGGATGCGGCGATGCTCGGCGAGGCCGGCACCTCGTTGACCCATATCGGCAAGACCGGGCTGGAGCGCTTCTACGAGGAAGCGCTGCGCGGCAAGATCGGCTACGAGAAGATTGAAACCAACGTCGACGGCCGCTCGCTCGGACTGGTCGGGCGCGTGCCGGCGGTGCCCGGCGCGGATTTGCGGCTGAGCGTGGACCGCGACCTGCAACGGGCGATGGAAATCGCGTTCGGCGACATGGATGGTTCGGCGGTCGCGATCGATCCGCGCACCGGCGAGGTGCTCGGCATGGTCAGTGTGCCGGGCTACGACACCAACCTGTTCGTCAACGGCATCTCCACCAAGGACTACCGCGGGCTGATGGACAACCCGTCGCGGCCGATGTTCAACCGCAACGTGCTCGGCGGCGGCCCGCCTGGTTCGACGGTGAAGCCGTTTATCGCGCTGGCGGGGGTCGACAGCGGCCTGCGTCGGCCCGAGGACAAGGTGTTCTCGACCGGCGAGTACCGCATCGGCGGCAGGGGCCGCGGCTACCGCGACGCCCACGGCGGCAGCGGCTGGACCGACCTGCGCAAGTCGATCTCCGAGTCGGTCAACTACTACTACTACAAGCTCGCGTACGACATGGGCATCGAGCGCTTCGACCAATACATGCGGCGCTATGGCTTCGGCCAACCCAGCGGCATCGATCTGGCTGGCGAGAACAAGGGCGTGGTGCCATCGCCGCTATGGAAGGCCGCCCGCAGCAAGGACCCGTGGTACCCGGGCGAGACCGTGATCGCAGGCATCGGTCAGGGCTACTGGATTGCGACCGCGTTGCAACTCGCGCGCGCGACCGCGGCGGTCGCCAACGACGGCATGTTGCGGCGGCCGCACCTCGTTGCCGCGCGGCGCGACGGCTACGAAGCGCCATGGACGCCGTTGCCGCAGCCATCCCCGATCCGCATCAGCGAAAACGCGGCGCACCTGCGCGCGGTGCAAGAGGGCATGATCGCTACGATCCACGGCGGCGGCACCGCCGCGGCGATGGCGCAAGGTGCGCCGTACCGCATGGCCGGCAAGACCGGCACCGCGCAGAAGATTGGCCGTCGTGGCGGCGGTGGCAGCGTCAACCCGCGATCGCTGCCCTACCACCTGCGTCATCAGGCGCTGTTCGTCGGGTACGCGCCGGCCGAGAACCCGACGATCGCGGTCGCCGTGGTGGTCGAGCACGGCGGTTACGGCGGCACCACCGCCGCGCCGATCGCGCGCAAGATTTTCGATGCGTGGTTGCTCGGGAAGGTGCCCGAAGCGCTGGCGCCGAGCATTACGTCGCGACCGGGCGCGCCTAAAGCGGCGCCTGCCACGACGGTGCCGCGCAGCGCCGCAGAACCTAACGTTGCTGAGCCAGCGCCGCCGGAGCCGACGCGATGAACGTGATCCTGGGCTGGCTGTACGACCAGGGCGCGCGTTTCCTGCGCACGATCGACTTACTGATGCTCGGCGCGTTGCTGGCGTTGATGGCGATCGGCCTGGCGGTGCTGTACAGCGCCGGCGAGCAGTCGCCGCGCCTGGTGATGGCCCAGGGTGCGCGCTTCGCGGTCGGTCTGGTGGCGATGTGGGCACTGTCGCGGATGCCGCCGACGCAACTGCGCAACTGGACGCCGCAGGTGTACGGGCTGTCGCTGATCCCGTTGCTGTTGGTGCTGTTGATCGGCACCGGCAAGCACGGCCGCCACTGGATCGACCTCAAGGTGTTCTATTTCCAGCCGGCCGAGCTGCTTAAGCTGAGCCTGCCGATGATGGTGGCGTGGTACCTCAACCGGCAGCCGCTGCCGCCGCGTTTCAAGACCGTGCTGATCGCGGGCCTGATCATCGCGGTGCCCACTGTGCTCATCCTGCAGCAGCCCGATTTCGGCACGGCGATGCTGGTCGGGATCAGCGGCGCGTTCGCGTTGTATCTGGCCGGGTTGCCGTGGTGGTGGTTCGGCGCGGCGTTTGCCGGCGTCGCCGCGACCGCGCCGGTGGCGTGGTTCTGGCTGCTCAAGCAATACCAGAAGGACCGCATTCTGACCTTCCTCAACCCCGAGTCCGACCCGCTCGGCACCGGCTGGAACATCATCCAGTCGAAGATCGCCATTGGCGGCGGCGGACTCACCGGCAAGGGTTGGGGCGAGGGCACCCAGGTCCACCTGAATTACATCCCCGAACACACCACTGACTTCATCTTTGCCGTGCTCAGCGAGGAGTTCGGCTGGGTCGGGGTGGTCACCGTGCTCTCGCTGTACCTGTTCGTGGTCGGCCGCTGCCTGTGGATCGCCGCCGAAGCTCGCGACGGCTATTCGCGCCTGATCGCGGGCGCGCTGGGGCTGGCGTTCTGCGTCTACGTGATCGTCAACGGCGGCATGATTGCCGGGCTGTTGCCGGTGGTGGGCGTGCCTATGCCGTTGCTGAGCTACGGCGGCACTTCAGCTGTTTCGTTGCTGGCGGGCCTGGGCGTGGTCATGGCGGTGCGCGCGCATCGGCCGGTGCATGGGCGGTGAGTGGGTTAAGTGGTGTTTCGCGACGGAGCGACTGGCTGCGTGGATCGGCGACCGCACGAGTGCGCCGGCGTTGATCTGAACGCTGCAGCCGTTCAACCTGACTCGGCATTCATGAACCGCCAAGGCTCGGTTTTGACCCTCGCGGCTGCATGCTAACCTCTTCGGGATGAGCCAAAACTCCCTCGTACGTTGCGCTTTCATCGGCGCGCTCATGCTCGGATTGGCCGCCTGCGCGACGCAGGCGCCGCCGTCGAGTTCGACCGCCAAACCGGTTGCGGCCGCACCGGCCATGCGCACGCCTGGCACCAACCCGCTGCCGGAGCCGGTCGTCCCCATGCCGTTGGCGCAGGCGCGCGCGCTGTTCGTGCGCGACACCGCGGCCCGGTACGGCATCGACCCGAACTACATCGAAACCGTGCTCGCGCGCGCCGAAATGCGCGACAGCATCGTTGCGGCAATGTCGCGCCCGGCCGAAGCCAAGCCGTGGCGCGACTACCGGCCAATCTTCATCACCCAGGGGCGCATCGACGGTGGCCAGGCGTTCCTCGCCAAGCACCGCGAAAAACTCGCCCGGGTCGAGGCGCGCACGGGCGTGCCGGCCGAGATCATCGTCGCCATCATCGGGGTCGAAACCAGCTTCGGCGCCAACACCGGCAAATATCCGGTGATCGACGCGCTGTACACGCTCGCGTTCGCCTATCCGCGCACAGGCGATCCCACCAAGGCCGATCGCGAGAACCGGCGCGAGGCGTTCTTCCGCGGCGAGCTCGCACAGCTGTTTGCGCTCGGCAAGGAAACCGGGTTCGACATCACCACGCTGACCGGCAGTTACGCCGGCGCGATGGGCTGGGGCCAGTTCATGCCGTCGAGCTACCGCGAGTTTGCGGTCGATGGCGACGGCGATGGCCGCCGCGACCTGTTCACCAATCTCGACGACGTGTTCGCATCGGTCGCCAACTATTTCGTGCACAAGGGCGGCTGGGTGCGTGGCGGACCGATCGTGGTGCGCGCCACGCGTGCGCAGGGCGCGGCGGACTTCCAGGTCGAGTCGCTCGAACCGAACTACCCCCTGACGGATCTCGCGGCGCGCGGCTACCGGCCGGTGTCGCCGGTCGCCCCGACCCAGACCGCGGTGCTGCTCAACCTCGACGGCGAGGCCGGCAAGGAGCATTGGCTCGGCTTCCGCAACTTTTATGCGATTACCCGCTACAACATCTCCAAGCACTACGCGATGGCGGTGTATCAGCTGGCTGAGGCGATCGCTGGTCGCGAGAATCCGCTTACTACTGTTCCCAAGGCGCCGGCCGGACAACCCGACGCATGACGCGGCTGCTCGTCGTGGCGCTGGCGCTGGGCTTGGCCGCCTGCGCCAGCGCGCCTAAAAAGCCGTCGTCGTCGATAGTTGCTGTACCCAGTCCCGCCGCGATCACGACGCCGTCGCCGCTGGGCCCGAAGAAATCCCCGTACGCGCCCGCCCAGGAAGACCTGAGCAAGCGCGGCCACTACCAGGCGGGCGGTTTGTACGCGCCGCATATCGCCGACAGCACGCCGACCGAAATCCCCGACGTCGATGCAATCCCCGAACCCGAGGTCACGGGCGAAGCGCGCTCGCGCGTCGGTAACCGCAGCAGTTACACCGTGCTCGGCAAGCAATACCACGTGCTCGCCGATGCCAGCCGCTACGTCGAGCAGGGCTTGGCTTCGTACTACGGCAACAAGTTCCACGGTCGCCGCACGTCGAACCTGGAGGTGTACGACATGTACGCGTTCAGCGCCGCGCACAAGTCATTGCCGCTGCCGAGCTTTGCCCGCGTCACCAACCTCGATAACGGCAAGTCGGTGACCGTGCGGGTGAACGACCGCGGCCCGTTCCACGCCGGCCGCGTGATCGATCTGAGCTACGCCGCCGCGGTCAAGCTCGGCATCACCCAGCGCGGGACCGGCCGGGTCGAGGTGCGCGCGCTGACGCCAGGCCAGGCCGCGTCACCGGTGTTTGCGCGCGCGCCAGCGCCGCCACCACCAGCGAAATCCACGCCGACTAGCGCCCTCGACCACCTGGTCGCGGGCATGCCGATCGCCAGCGCCGCTGCGGGGGAGCTGCCTCCGGGCGTGCGCATTGCCAACGGCCGACCGGCACCGGCGACGGTCGCGGCGATCGTCAGCGCGCCCGCCGCAGTCGCGGCGATTCCGGCGCCGACGCCGACGGTCATGACCCCGCTGCCCGCCGCCGCGCGCAGCGACTACCGCTTCGACATGCGCCAGGACGGCAAGGCGATGAGCGCCAACGAGTTCGATGCCTGGATGAAGTCGCGCCAGGTGCGCGTGGCCACCGGCAAGCCGGGCCCGATCGACGCCCCCAGCCCGGCGTCCGTGGTACCACCACCGCCGGCGCCGATCCAAGCCGCCGCGGTCGTGGCCGCCACGCTTGCGAGTGCCCCAAGCGATGCCGGCGTGACCCTGCAGGTCGCCAGCTTTTCCGCACGCGGCAACGCCGATCGCGCGCTCGCCATGTTGCACGGCGCCGGCATCGACGGCGCCCGCTTGAATGACGCCCAAGCCAATGGGCAGAAGGTCTGGCGCCTGCGCGTCGGCCCGCTCGCGGCCGCCGCTGCGCCGGAACTCGCTGCCCGCATCGTGGGTCTGGGTTTCGGTCAGCCACAACGTGTGCGCGACTGACGTGCGGGTCTGAACCAGCGTATCCCCGTATTTCCTAGAAGACGGTCTATAGATGACCGGCCGCGTGCCGGCCCCCGGAGTAGTTGAACCATGAAAGCCCCCGTACTTGCCCGAGGCGTCACCTTTGCCGCGCTGACCACGTTCGTGTTCGGCCTGGCCCTGGCCCAGGCGCCCGCGCCTACTCCGGCTCCCCGCGCCCTTAGCGCCGACCTGCCGGTGCCCCCGCCGCCGGCGATCACCGCCAAGGCCTGGGTGCTGATGGATGCCGCCAGCGGCAACGTGCTCGCCGGTGAGAATTACGACACCCAGCTCGAGCCGGCCAGCATCACCAAGGTCATGACCAGCTACGTGATCGCGGCCGAAATGGCCGGCGGCAAGGTCAAGGACACCGACCAGGTGATGATGAGCGAGAACGCGTGGCGCCAGGGCGGCGCCGGCACCGACGGCAGCTATTCCGGCTTCGAGGTCAACAAGACCGCGCCGCTGGTGCAGATGGAAAAGGGCATGGTGGTGCAGTCCGGCAACGACGCCGCGATCGCGCTGGCCGAACACGTCGCCGGCAGCACCGACGCGTTCGCATCCTTGATGAACCAGTACGCCAAGCGCATCGGCATGAAGAATTCGCACTTCGCCAACCCGCATGGCCTGCCGGCCGAAGGCCACGTTTCCAGCGCGCGCGATCTCGCCCTGCTCGGGCGCGCCCTGATCAATGAATTCCCGGTCGCGTACTCGTACAACAAGATCAAGGAGTTCACCGTCGGGCCGATCACCCAGCCCAACCGCAACCTGCTGCTGTGGCGCGATGCGACCGTCGACGGCATCAAGACCGGTCACACCTCCGGCGCCGGTTATTGCCTGATGGCGTCGGCCAAGCGCGCCGACCAGCGCCTGATTTCAGTGGTGATGGGATCGACCAGCGAGAGCCAGCGCGCGGTCGACTCGCAGGCGCTGCTCAACTGGGGGTTCCGCTTCTTCGAAACCCACAAACTGTTCGATGCCGGCAAGGCCGTCGCCCGGCAGAAAGTCTGGAAGGGCGCCAGCAACGAGATTCAGCTGGGCCTGCCCGAGCCGATGCTCGTCACCCTGCCGCGCGGCAAGTACGACCGCCTCAAGCCGATGATGGACCTGCCCAAGACTCTGGTCGCCCCGATCGCCAAAGGCCAGAAGATCGGCACGGTCAAGGTGATGCTGGATGGCAAGGTGATCGCGCAGCGGCCGCTGATGGCGCTCAATGCGATCGAGGAGGCTGGCTTCTTCAAGCGCCTCTGGCACGAACTGCTGATGTGGTGGGAGTCGAACTGAGGCGGAACCGACCGGCCACCTAATCCGGCATCTCAACTCGTCATTCCCGCGAAAGCGGCGCGCCTTTCAGCAGCGGAGCTGATTATCCAGTGGCGTAAGCCCTCAAAAGCCAAAGGCACCGAATTCCTGCGTTCGCAGGAATGATGAGCAATAACAGGTTTTTCGAGGTTCCTTAGCTCGACACTCGGCGCCATGTCAGCCAGGTGGTATCTGGCTGGGAACAGACCTCAACCGGGCGCAAGCCGCCGCACTGCCTCAGCGCACCACCACCGTCGTCGCCTTGTTGGCCACGATGTACGGCTGCACGTCCTCGACCTCCCGCACCTTGCCGATCGCGCGCTGGGCGAAGCGCTTACCGGTGATGCGTACATGGCAGTTGAGAAACGGCGCGGCGTCGTTTTTGCCTTTCGACGAATAGACGACGCGACCGTCGCGGTCCCAGCCCAGCACCAGCCGTTCCTGGTTGTTGCTGGTGCGGTAGATCCAGCCTTTCTGGATATCGGTTTCGGACATCGCCATGGCAAACCACCCTTGCTGTCGTTCGTGGGCACCGCGCCCGTCGCGCCGTAGATGGGCGTCGGCGAAGGGGGTGATGTCAGTATCGCGATGCTTCGCGAGTGCGCAATGTAAGCCATGAACCGCTGAACCGCCCGCACCGCGACGGCTCGCTTGGGTTGGTCCGCACCCGGACCCATAATCCCGCCATGGCAATCCAATCTGACAACCCCGACCACGGCTTCCAGTTCCCCGGCACGTTCGAGCTCAGTGCGCTCGGGCCGGCCGAGTCCAGCCTGGAACGCGTGCTGCCGCAGCGGCTGCTCGACGCCGGTATCGACGTGCAGACCGAAGCAATCCAGTGGAAGCACTCGTCCAACGGCAAGTACGTGTCGGTGCGGATCGGCTTCCGCGCTGACAGCCGCGAGCAGTACGACCTCGCGCACCAGGTGCTGCGCGATCATCCGGAAGTGAAGTGGACGCTGTAGCCACACCGGCGCCCGCCATTACGCCGCGAACGTTGCCAACCGCGCTGCTGCGCGACCTCGGCCGTCAGCCTTACGAACCGGTCTGGCGCGCGATGCAGGCGTTCACCGATGCCCGCACCGAGGCCACCGTCGACGAGCTGTGGCTGCTCGAACACGAGCCGGTATTCACCCTCGGCCAGGCCGGCAAGCGCGAACACGTGCTGTTGCCCGGCGACATCCCGGTCATCCAGGTCGACCGCGGCGGCCAGGTCACGTACCACGGCCCCGGGCAGCTGGTGCTGTACCCCCTGCTGGACCTGCGCCGGCTCAAGCTGGGCGTGCGCGAGTACGTCGACCGCATCGAGCAGGCGGTGATCGACACGCTCGCCGACTGGAATATCACCGGCGCACGCCGCGACGGCGCGCCCGGGGTGTACGTCAACGGCGCCAAGGTGATGGCGCTCGGCATCCGCGTGCGCCGTGGCTGCACGTTCCATGGACTGGCGTTCAATATCGCCATGGACCTGTCGCCGTACCAGCGCATCAATCCCTGTGGTTACGAGGGGTTGGCGGTGACCTCGGTGCTAGACTTGGGCGGCCCGTCGGGGCTGGCTGCGGTCAAGCCGGCGTTGATCGAACACGTGGCCAAGCAGTTCGGGTTGACGATCGAATCCGCGCCGAATACGGGCGTGATTCGCTAAATCGGTGCCTGCGGGCCTTAGCTACTTCCGGTCACGATCCCAGCCTCTCCCCACAAGGAGACCGGCAACCAACTAAGAGCCCCGCTGACGCCATGACCGAGCCCGCCACCAAGACCATCCCGCTCACGGTTGTCAGCGATGCCGCGCCGGCGCCGCTTCAGCCCGGGGTGAAGCAGCTCGGCGGCGACAAGATCAACCGCTCGCCGGTGCAGTTCGCCGACGCGCCGCTGTTGCGCAAGCCGTCGTGGATCCGCGTGCGCATCCCCTCGGGCAATTCGGTCGCTCTGCTCAAGGCCAAGCTGCGCGCGAATCGCCTGGTCACGGTGTGCGAGGAAGCCAGCTGCCCGAACATCCACGAGTGCTTCAGTCACGGCACCGCCACCTTCATGATCCTGGGCGAGGTCTGCACGCGCCGTTGCAGCTTCTGCGACGTCGCCCACGGCCGGCCGAAGCCGCCCGACGCGTCCGAACCGCTGACGCTGGCGCAGACGGTCGCCGACATGGCGCTCAAGTACGTCGTGGTCACCAGCGTCGATCGCGATGACCTGCGCGACGGCGGGGCGCAGCACTTCGCCGACTGCATCAGCGCGATCCGCCAGCACAGCCCGCGCACCAAGATCGAGATCCTCACGCCCGATTTCCGCGGCAAGGGCCGCATGGAGCGCGCGCTGGAAATCCTCGCGACGAGCCCGCCCGACGTGTTCAACCACAACGTCGAAACGGTGCCGGACCTGTACCCGAACGTCCGCCCCGGCGCCGATTACCAGTGGTCGCTGACGCTGCTGCAGAAGTTCAAGGCCCAGCACCCGCAGGTCGCGAGCAAGTCCGGAATCATGCTCGGCCTGGGCGAGACCATGACCCAGGTGCAGCAGACGCTGCGCGATCTGCGCGCGCATGATGTCGACATGATCACGATCGGCCAGTACCTGCAGCCGACGCCGCACCACCACCCGGTGATGCGCTATTGGACGCCCGAGGAGTTCAAGCAACTCGAGGACTTCGGTATGGCGCTGGGCTTTACCCACGTCGCCTCGGGGCCGCTGGTGCGCTCGTCGTACCACGCTGATCGTTCCGCGATCGAAGCCGGATTCGTCGCGGCAGTCTAGCGCCCGCTGCCCCACCTGTTCCGCTAATGCGGCGTTGTTGGCAGGGTTTCCGCGGCCTCCACTAACGCGTTGCTAACGCACTGTCGCACGCAAACTGAACCGCACTGGCGCCTTCACGCAGCGTCGCTTGCGGTAGGCCGCTCCGGTCGGCTTTATACGAAGGTGCGGGGATGACACTGCGTACTGAGACGCGCTGCAACTTTCGGCACTGTGCCATGCCCTAAGTGCGGCACATGCTTGCTACGCTGCAGTTGCTCCGTACGTGTGACAGCCGGCACCTCCCGATCCGTCACGACGGTCCCGGGCCCCTAGAAAGATCAGGCCCACCGGGCCGTAGAAGCCTCCGCGATGAAAGTTAAGACCACCCTGCTTGCCTTCCTGCTGACCGCGCCGCTGGCCTTGCTCGCGCGACCCGACCGCGACGCCGCCAATGCGCTGCCGACCGCGCCAACCGCCGATCAGGGGACCGCTGCCAAGTTGGTGTACGGACTGCTGTCCGACAGCCGCTACGCGTATCGCCCGCGCGCGCTCGACGATGCGTTGTCGGCCGACATGTACAAGCGCTACCTGGAATCGCTGGACCCGGGCAAGCAATTTTTCACCGCGGCCGACATCACCCGCTTCGATCCCTACAAGACCCAACTCGACGACGCGATCAAGCGCGGCGACCTGACCTCGGCCTACGCGATCTTTGCGACGTATCGCCAACGCGTCGACGCCCGTGTTGCGTATGCGCGCGGGTTGCTGAAGCAGCCCGGCCTGTTCGTGTTCACAGGCAACGATCGCTTCGGCTTCGACCGCGAGGACGCGCCGTGGGCCAGCGACGAGGCCACGCTGGACGGCATCTGGAAGCAATCGGTGCGCAACGATTGGTTGCGCCTGAAGCTTGCCGGCAAGCAGCCCGAAGACATCCGCAAGACGCTCGACAAGCGCTACGCCAACCTCGCCGACAGCGTCACCGAGCTCAAGGGCGAGGACGTGTTCCAGACCTTCGTCAACAGCTACGCCAACGCAATCGATCCGCACACCGACTACTTCACTCCGCGCTCGGCGGAGAGTTTCAACATGTCGATGTCGTTGTCGCTGGAAGGCATCGGCGCGGTGCTGCAGAAGCAGGACGACGTGGTCGCGATTCGCGAGATCGTGCCTGGCGGTCCGGCCGGCAAGTCGGGCAAGGTCAAGCCGGGCGATCGCGTGGTTGCGGTCGGGCAGGGCGACAGTGGCGCGATGGAAGACGTGGTCGGCTGGCGCATCGACGATGTCGTGGCCAAGATCCGCGGCGCCAAAGGCACGCGGGTGCGGCTGGACGTGATCCCGGCCGAAGCCGACCTCGACAGCAAGCCCAACCGGGTGGTGCTGCTGCGCGACAAGATTCGCCTCGAAGACCAGGCGGCGAAGTCCGAAATCATCACCCTTCCGGCAGGCGCCGGCGGTGTCACCCCAGCCAAGCGCATCGGCGTGATCAAACTGCCGACGTTTTACCAGGACTTTGAAGGCCGCCGTCTGCGCAAGGACGATTACGCCTCGGCCACCCGCGACGTCAGCAAGTTGCTGGTCAAACTGCGTGCCGAAAAGATCGACGGCGTGGTGCTGGACCTGCGCAACAACGGCGGCGGCTCGCTGGACGAAGCAATCGAGCTCACCGGTTTATTCATCGACCGCGGCCCAGTGGTGCAGGTGCGCGAATCCGGCGGCCGCGTTTCAGTCAATGGCGATGAGGATGCTGGCATCGCCTGGGAAGGCCCGCTGGCTGTGCTGATCAATCGCGGTTCGGCTTCGGCATCGGAGATCTTCGCCGGTGCGATCCAGGATTACGGTCGCGGCCTCGTCATTGGCGAGACCACGTTCGGCAAGGGCACGGTGCAGAACCTGGTCGATCTCGACCGTTGGCCGGCCAATGAGAAGGCGCGCTTCGGCCAGGTCAAACTCACGATTGCGCAGTTTTTCCGCGTCAGCGGGGGTTCCACCCAGAACAAGGGTGTAGTCCCGGATGTCGCGTTCCCGGTGTCGGTCGACGCCAGCGAATACGGCGAGAGCACCTACGACAACGCGTTGCCGTGGACCCGGATCGCGGCCGTGCCGCACACGCGCTACGGCAATTTCGCCCCGCTGCTGCCCAAGCTGGAAACCCTGCACAGCGCGCGCATCGCCGGTGAAAAGGAGTTCCAGTGGTGGGCGCAGGACGTTGCCCAGTTCCGCGAGGAGCGTGCCGAGAAGTCGATCAGCCTCAACGAAGCCGAGCGCCGCAGCGAGCGCGACAGTGAGGACGCCAAGCGCAAGAGCCGCCAGGCATCGCGTAAGGCGCTGGGCTTGGATCTCGACCCACTGGCCGATGACGACAGTCGCGATGACGGCCTGCAAGCCGGCGAGCGCGATGTCGCCAAGGATGTCGCGCGCCAGAAGGCCGCCGAGAAGCGCCCGGACCCCCTGCTGCGCGAATCCGCGGCGATCCTGGCCGATGCGGTGCGCCTGCTCGCCAACGACCGTTCCCTGTCGGCGCAAGTACTGCCGACAGCGGTACAGCCGGGGCATTGGGCGGATTGAGGATGGGTCCGGGATCGCGAATCGCGGACGGGCCGTCCGCGGCAGCTGAGGTCCACTGGGATCCATGAAGTTTCCGGGGCGGTTGCAGACGCGCTTCGCTCGGGACGGCAGACCAACGCAAGAATCGGATAGCGGGCACCCTCGGGTGCCCGTTACGCTTTAGGCCATGCACTCCGTCGACCCCACCGCCGTTGCCGTCGAGCCCACCGCTGGCGCTCGCGACAAGCTCGAGCACGCGCGCTCGCTGCTCGAAAGTGGCGAGCCGACCCTGGCCGAACTCGCCCTCGCGGTCGGCCTCAGCGCCTCGCACCTGCAACGCACGTTTGCCGCGCGCTACGGCCTGAGCCCGGCGGAGTACCTCGCCCAGCGCAAGCTCGGCGCGTTGCGGTCTGGCTTGCGCGAGGGCGTCGAGGTCGCCGCCGCGCTGTACGACGCCGGCTACGGCTCACCGTCGCGCGTGTACGAGGACGGCGCGGTCAAGCTCGGCATGACGCCGGCCCGCTACCGCGCCGGTGGCGCCGGCGAGCAGATCCGTTGGAGTCTCGCCGACACCGCGCTGGGCCCGGCGCTGGTGGCGGCGACCACGCGCGGCGTGTGCATGGTTGAACTCGGCGACGACGCGAGCGCGCTCGAAGGCAAACTGCGGCACGAATTCCCGCGCGCGACGCTGGAGCGCGTCGATGCCGGGTGCGACGAATTTCTTGCGCCCAAATTGCGGGCGGTGGCCGAGTCGCTGGCCGGCAAGCGCGCGACGGTGGCGCTGGATCTAATCGGCACCGCGTTCCAGAAGCGCGTGTGGGACGCGTTGATGAAGATTCCCGCCGGCCAGACCCGCAGCTACACCGAACTCGCCGCGCAACTCGGCGCGCCGCGCGCCGCGCGCGCGGTCGCCAGCGCCTGCGCGAGCAACAAGGTCGCAATCGTGGTGCCGTGCCACCGCGTGATCCGCGGCGACGGCTCGCTCGGCGGCTACCGCTGGGGCCTGCCGCTCAAGCAGCACGTGCTGCAGCGCGAGCGGGCGGCGTAATACGGCAGGGCGTGGCCATGCCGGTTTCTACTTGGCCTGCAACCATCCCCTAAACAGGCCATGCTTTTACGCAGTCAGGCCTTAGGACCCGAGTTCTCGCATGTCGGAACTACGCACCGCTCAGCATGCTGACGTCCCGGCTCTTCAGGAGCTGATTGCGCTCTCTGGCCGCGCTCTAAGCATCGGCTACTACTCGCCGTCGCAGGCGGCCGCGATCACTCGCTACGTATTCGGTGTCGACTCTCAACTCATTGAGGACCAGACCTATTTCGTCATTGAGTGCGACGGCCGCATTGTCGCCTGCGGTGGCTGGAGCCAGCGGCGCACGCTGTTCGGCGGTGACAAGACCAAGAAGGGTCCAGACCCGCTCCTTGATCCAGCCACCGAATCGGCTCGCATACGAGCATTTTTTGTTGACCCTTCTATGGCCCGTCGCGGCATGGGTCGTAAGCTCATGGACGCCTGTGTCGCAGCATCAAGATCAGCAGGCTTCAATGCTCTTGAGTTGGTGGCGACGCTGCCCGGGGAACCGTTGTATCTGGCATCTGGGTTTGCGGTCCTTGACCGCTTCGAGCTCGAGTTGCCAGGAGGTGTACGGGTGCCTGTCGCTCGTATGGGAATGGCAATGTGAGCTTGGCGGGCCAGCGGCCTAACCATGCATTCAAGCCGGATCCGCATCACGGCTCAGCCTAATTTCAGGCGTCGGCATTTTCTGCCTGCGTCAGCACATGCGTCGGTGCTGGCGCCAAGCCTGGCACGGCACCGCAACTAGCCGCGAAGACCGAGAGCGGACGAGCAGCGCTTACCTCTAGGGGTTCGTTCATTGCGTGGCGTCGGGCTCGCTTCGGTCTGGTACCGAGCTCTGCTCGGCGGCGCAACTTCCCCGCGCGACGCGCAGAGCGGCGAAGCAGCGCCCGGCACTACGCAGTCGGGCTTCATCTTTAATGGCGGCGCCGGTACCCCGTTCAACGGGTGCCGCACTTCGTTCTGCATTGCGCCCGGCGCGCTAGCCGCCGTGCCGACTCCGTCGCTACGCAGCCGGACTTCTCTTACGGCGCGTCGGCACGCGAGTCGGCAAGTTCAGCCCCTGCTTGACCACGTCGAACACCAGCCGGGTTTCGTAACGCTTGACCCCGCCTTCGTCGCTGAACAAGCGCTCGGCCACTTCGCGGCAGTGGGCGACGCCGTTGGTAGCGAGGACCACCAGATAATCCCAATCCCCGGCGAGTACGTAGCACTGCTGCACCTCCGGCGCAGCGCGCATGCGGGCGCAGAACTGCGCGTGGCGCTTGGCGGACTCGCGCTCCATTGCGACCAGTACCGTCGCCAGCGTGGTGCCCGGCAGCCGCGCCGGATCAAGCACCGCGACTTGGCGCAATAGGCCGCTGGCGCGGTAGCGAGTGAGGCGGCGCTGCACCGCGCTCGCGGACAGGCCGACGGCGTCGCCGAGCGTGGTAAGGGTGGTGGCGGCATCGCGCTGCAGCAACTCAAGCAGACGGTGGTCGAACTCGTCGAGGGTGGGCGCGGCGCTCATGCAATATTTTTGCGTTGTTGCGCATGAATAATCAATTGCAATGCTCGCCGCCTCGCTAGGCTGTGCTACTGCGCACGGAGTTTCCCTGCCGGCGCGAAAGCTGCGCAACCACGCCATGACGCGCGTTCGCTGTCTCTTGTCAGTCCACCGGAAACTCGCCCCATGAGCACTGCGACGACCGCCGTAACCCGCGCCGCCCCGGCCGGCCTTGCCATCGCGTTGGCGCTGGCATCGGTGTATGTGCTGTGGGGGTCGACCTACCTCGCGATCCGCTTTGCACTCGAGAGCTACCCGCCATTCCTGCTCGGCGCGATCCGCATGGCCCTGGCCGGCGCGCTGATGTACGCGGTGCTGCGCTGGCGCGGGGTGAAGCCGCCGACGGCAAAGCAGTGGCGCACGCTCACGGTGCTGTCGATCTGGATGGTGCTGCTGTCCAACGGCTTGGTGAACCTGGCCGAGACCGAGGTCGGTTCCGGCCTCGCGGCGATTGCGGTGGCGTCGATGCCGCTGTTCGCCGGGGTGTTCGCGATGCTGCGCGGGCGGCACCCGGCTAGGCTCGAATGGCTCGGCCTGATCATCGGCTTCCTCGGCGTGATCTGGCTCAGCGCAGGCGGCGAACTGGCGTCGTCCCCGCTCGGCCTGGTGTGCCTGATCATCGCCCCGATCGCGTGGGCCTGGGGCTCGATCTGGAGCCGCGATCAGGACCTGCCCGAGCCGTTCATGGCCGCGAGCGCGCAGATGCTGACCGGCAGCGCGTGGATGCTCGGCGCGGCGCTGGTCACCGGTGAGCGCATCAGCGCCGTGCCCACAGCCGGGGCAACTGCGGCGCTGCTGTACCTGGTCGTGGCCGGCTCGATCTTCGGGTTCACCGCGTACATCTGGCTGCTGCACCACGTGCGTCCGGCGCTCGCGACCAGCTATGCCTACGTCAATCCGCCGATCGCGGTGCTGTTCGGCGCCTGGCTCGGCGGCGAGCATTTCACCCGTCACGATATCGGCGCGATGGCGGTGATTCTCGTCGGCGTGGTGATCATCACGATGGCAAAAACGCGCAACGCGCAGCCCGCCGTGCCACCAACTCCGACGGAGCCGGCGGCATGACCACGGGAGCGATCGATCGGCGCGGGCTCTGGGTCGCGGCCGGCTCGTTCGTGCTGTGGGGGGTGATGCCGTTGTACTGGCATCTGCTCAAGGCGGTGCCGTCGCTGCAGATCGTCGTGCACCGCATCGTCTGGAGCGCGGTGCTGGTCGTGGCTTGGCTGCTATGGCAACACGGCCGCGGCTGGCTGCGCGATGCCGTGGCCAAGCCGCGGGTGGCATCGATGCTCGCGCTCAGCGGCGTGTTGATCGCGTTCAACTGGGGCCTGTACATCTGGGCGGTCAATGCCGGCCACGTGATCGAAAGCAGCCTGGGTTACTTCATCAATCCGCTGCTCAACGTCGTGATCGGCACCGCGTTCCTGCGCGAGCGGTTGAACCGGACGCAGTGGTTATCGGTCGCGATTGCGACCGCGGGCGTGCTCTGGCTGACGTACGACTACGGGCGTTTGCCGTGGATCGCGCTGGCGCTGGCGGCCTCGTTCGCGCTGTACGGACTGATCCGAAAATTGGTCGCGGTCGAATCGATTCCCGGCCTCGGCGTGGAAAGCGTCTACCTGTTCGTGCCAGCGCTGGCCGTGATGCTGTGGGGCGAGGCGAACGGCCTGGGCGGGTTCGGCGCGGGCTGGGGCCTGCAGCTGGATCTGCTGCTGATCCTCGCCGGCGCGCTGACCGCGCTGCCGTTGATTGGATTTGCCTATGCGGTGCGTCGGGTGCCGTTGTCGGTGATCGGCCTGATGCAGTACATCGCGCCGACGCTGCAGTTCCTGCTCGGCGTGTTCGTGTTCCACGAGGCGTTCGATCGCGAGCGCGCGTTTGGCTTCGCCTTTATCTGGGTCGCGCTGGCGATCTTCGCGCTCGATGGTTTGCGGCGCGCGCGGCGTCCGGCGCTAGCGGCCGCGTGACATGACGCGGACGCTGCTGCCCATGACGGCGCCAACCGGTGACCTGACACTCGCCCCACGTTGGAAAATTCCACCGATGCCTGCCATCAACAGCACCACCCTCAACGCGCTCGCGCTCTTTCCGCTGCAGCTGGAAGCGCATTACGCCGCCTTTCCCGCACAATTCACGCAATGGGCGCCGCCAAGCTGGGACGGCATCCCGAGCGAATCGTTCACCGCGATCGAGCAGGTCTGCCACGTGCACGACGTCGAGATCGACGGCTATCACGTCCGCTTCCAACGCACGTTGGGTGAAACCAATCCGTTTTTGCCCGACCTCGGCAGCGAGGCCCTGGCGAGGCAGCGCAACTACGCCGGTGCCCATGCGGCCGAGGTGCTCGCGGCGTTCCGTGAAGCGCGCGCCCATACGGTAAACCTCATCGCCGGCCTCAGCGAGGCGCAGCTCGCGCGCCCTGCCGTGTTCGAGGACTACGGCCCGGTGACATTGCGCGGCCTGGTGCATTACCTGTGCAGCCACGACCAGCAACACCTGGCGGGGTTGCAGTGGTTGCTCGGCAAGATCGACGCCGCGCGCACGCCAGCAGCAGGCTGAGCCTTCTTCGCGATGGATACGCAACCAGAGCGGCTTGCGTATCCACACCCGCGTGCATTACGCCGCGCGCAAGGCCTCGGTCACGGGCACCCGCGCCGCACGCAATGCCGGAAACAAGCCGCCCACCAAGCCGATGCCGAGTGCCCATTTCAGGCCGGTCCACAACAGCGCCGGCGAGACGCGGAACTGGAACACCACCTGGCTGAAATTGTTGCCCAAGGTCGATACGGTGTGGCCATTGAACATCAGCCATGCCACCAGTGCGCCGAGCAGGCCTCCGACGAATGCCAGCAGCATCGTCTCGAGCATCACAGCCGTGACCACGGGCAAGCCGCGGAAGCCGAGCGCTCGCATCGTGGCGATCTCCCGCGCGCGCCCCGCGACGGCGGCGTACATGGAGTTCAATGCACCGAACACGGCGCCAATCGCCATGATCGTGCCGATCACGACGCCGAGCGCCCGGATCAGCTTGGTCAAGCCTTCTGACTGCTTGGCGTAGTAGTCGCGCGTGGTGGAAACGTCGAGCTTCAGGCGCGGGTCGGCGGCCAGCGCCGCTTTTAGCTGTTTGAAGCCATTCTTGCCCGCCAGTTTCACCGTCACCGACTGGAACGCCTGGCGGTTGTACGCGGGCCCGAGCACGTCGGCGTCGGCCCACAATTCGGACTCGTGCGAGTCGCCCGATTCGAACACGCCGACGATCCGCCACGCCTGGTTCGCAAGCCTCAGCTGCTTGCCGACTTCGAGGCCGGCGAACTGCCGCTGAGCACCGCGGCCGACGGTGATCTCGCGCATACCCGCGCCGAATTTGCGACCTTCGATGATCTTCACCTGTGGACGCAATTCCCACGCGGTCGGATTGACGCCGCGGAACTGCACGTTGGCATCGGTGCCATCGGCCTTGCTCGGCAGGTTCACCACCTGCGACAACTCCGGCGACGAGACCGGGCGGCCGTCGGCGCCCTTGGCGATGCCGGCGAGCGCGGAGATCAGGGGTAGCTGGTCGCGGGTGATCACCGAATTGGTCTCGGCCTGCGAACCGCCGCGCAGCACGATCGCGGTGCCTTCGCTGCCGGTGTTGTCGAGCGTGGCCTTGAAGCCTTCGCCCATCGCGAGCATCGCGACCAGCACGCCGACCACGCCCGCGATGCCTATCACGATCACCGACGACGCACCCCAGCGTTGCGGCAGGCCGGCGATGCCGATGCTGGTCGCTGCCAGCGCGAGCGCACCGGTGCGCGTGAGCAGCAGCCACAAGGCCAGGAGCACCGCGAGGGCGAGCACCCCCCACCACGGCAGCATCGCCCAGATCACGAGACCGGCGACGAGTAGGAGCAGGATGCCGAACGAGATGAGGAAGTTCTTGGTGCGCTTCATTGCGATTCTCCAGTCAGCGGCCGGCGAGGGCGTCGACGATGTTCAGGCGCATGCCGCGCAACGCCGGCAACAGGCCGGCGAGCACACCGAAAGCGAGCATCAGCACCAAACCGATCGCGATGGTTTCGGCCGGCAAACCTGACGGCAGCTGGATGAATCCGCCGCTCGCCTTCACCGCCGCTTTCATCAGCAACGGCGCGAGGCCGAGCCCAATCAGCCCGCCGAGTACCACCAGCAGCACGGATTCGGTCAGCAGTAGCCACAGCACGCTGCGATTACTGAATCCAATCGTCTTCAGCACCGCGAGCTCCGGGATGCGTTCGCGCACGGCCTGCGCCATCGTGTTGCCGGTCAGCAGCAGCAGAGTGAAGAAAACCGCTGCCATGATCGCGGTGACGATGAGGCCAATGTCGCCGATCTGCTTTGCAAAGCCTTGGTTGAAGGCTTCCTCGGTCTGGGTTTTGGTCTCGTGGTCGGAGTTGGCCGACAGCGCGTCGATAGCGTGCGAGACGCGATTGGCCGAGCCGGCGCTGTCGAGCTGCACGATGTACCAGCCGACGCGACCCTTGACGAAGTCATTGGACTCGTCGAAATAGTTCCAGTGGAACAGCAGCATCTGTTCCTGGCCTTTGCGCTTCTCGTCGTCGATCCGGAAGATGCCGCGCAGCTTGAACGACCAGTCGTTGCTGCCCTTGGTCGGGAAGATCGTCGCCTGCAGAGGGATGGTGTCGCCGACCTTCCAGCCGTACTTCTTCGCCAGCGTCTCGCCGACGAGGGCGCCGGTGCGATCGGCCTCCCATGCCTTGCGCTGCTCGGTGGACAGCGTGAATTCCGGGTACAGGTCGAGATAGCCAGGGCCGACCGAGAAATTCGGGAAGAAATTCTTCGGATCCTGATAGATGCCGCCGAACCACGCCGCGAAAGAGGCCTTCTTGACCCCGGGCACGGCCTTGATCTGCGGGTCGAGGCTATACGGCAGCATCTGGGTAAGCGACAGCCGCGAGGCAGTCACCATCCGATTGGCACCGGTGACGTCGCCGCCGGAATTGAACGCCACGCGGACCGAGTCGAGCATCCCGAACAACAGGAATGCCGCGATCACCGACAGCAGCGTGAGCAGCGTGCGTGTCTTGCTACGGAACAGCGCGGCCCAGATCAGGTGCAGGTATTTCATCGCATTGCTCCCGTCAGGCGTGCTGCAGTTGTTCGACCAGCGTGCCCTTGTCGAGGTGCAGGGTGTGCGTGGCGTACTCGGCGGCCTTCGGATCGTGCGTGACCATCACGATGGTCTTGCCGTGCTCGCGGTTGAGCATCTGCATCAGCGTGAGGATCTCCTCCGCCGACTGCCGGTCGAGATCGCCGGTGGGTTCGTCGCAGATCAGCAGGGTCGGATCGGACACGATCGCGCGCGCGATCGCCACGCGCTGCTGCTGGCCACCGGACAGTTCCGACGGACGATGCCTGCCGCGATCCTTCAGGCCGACCAGTTCGAGCGCTATCTCCGCGTTTCGCTTGCGTTGCGCCGCCGATAGTTTCGTCAGCAGCAGTGGCAGTTCGACATTCTTCTGCGCGCTCAGCGTCGGCATCAGGTTGTAGAACTGGAACACGAATCCGACGTGGTTGCTGCGCCAATGCGAGAGTTGGCCCGAGCTCATGGCGTCAATGCGCTGGCCGGCGACTTCGATCTGGCCGGAGGTCGGTGAGTCGAGTCCACCGATCAGGTTGAGCAGGGTGGTCTTGCCGGAGCCGGACGGCCCCATCAGCGCGGCGAAATCGCCCTTGTCGATGTCGATGTCGAGGCCATGCAGCACGTCGACCTTTTCCGGGCCGCGCTGGTAGGTCTTATGCAGGTTACGGATGCTGACTAGCGTGGACATGTCGGTCTGGCTCCTGTTGGGTCGTATCCCGCGTTAGCGGACATCCAGCATCTTGCTGGCAATACTGGGTCGCTGCACCCGCGTGTTGCGGGGACGACGACTGCCTTATTCGTTTGCCGCGGCATCTTCAGCATCGCCCTGGTCCTTGGCGACGCGCACGCGCGCGCCATCGGCAAGGGTGTCGGCGGGATCGAGCACGACGCTTTCGCCGCCCGCCAGGCCTTCTAGTACTTCGCGATCTTCGCCGAGCGTACGGCCAAGCACGAGTTCACGCCGCGCGACGTTTTCGCCATCAACCACGAAGGCGAAATCCTTGCCGTCACGACTGGCGATCGCCGCCGACGGGGCGAGCACGCCGGGCTTCTGCGTGGTTGCGACGGCCGCCTGGGCTTTTTCGAGGAAACTCACGCGCACGCCCATGTCCGGCACGATGCGCGCATCACGCTGTTTGAGCGCGATACGGACCTTGACCGTGGCCTTGCCGCGGTCCGCGGTCGGGATGATCGCGATCACTTCGGCCGGGATTTTCCAGTCGGGGTAGGCATTGAGCGTGGCCTCGACCGGCATCTTCGGTTGCACGCGGCCGATGAACGCCTCGCCGACATCGACTTCAACTTCAAGCGAATCCATGTCCACGATCGTGCCGATGCCGGTGCGGGTGAAGCCACCGCCGGCCGACAGTGGCGAGACGATCTCGCCCGGTTGCGCAGCCTTGGCGATGACCACGCCCGCAAACGGCGCGCGCACCACGGTGTTGTCGACGCCGTGCTCAGCGATGCGCAGCTGGTCGCCGGCGACCTGGGCGTTGCGCTGGGCCGTGGACAGCTGCGCGCGCAGCGAGTCGCGTTGCGCGACGGCCTGCTCGTACTGCGATTGCGATATCAGTTGCTGCCGCACCAGCGTGCCCAGGCGCGTGGCGTTGGCTTCGGCTTCGCGCAGCTGCGCCTGCACGCTGCCGGCCTGGCTGCGCGCCGCGCCGACCTGTGAGGCGGCGAGGTCGCGTTGGGCATCGGCGTCTATCGGGTCGAGTGTCGCCAGGATCTGGCCCGCTTCGACGCGTTGGCCTTCCTCGATCAGCACCTCGCGCACCTTGCCGGTGATTTTCGACGACACCGTCGCCATGCGCCGGGCGACGACATAGCCGGTCGCGTCGAGCACGGAGGCGCTGCCGCCGCCGTTGCCGATCGCGGTCACCTGCGCGGTCTGCACTTCGATCGCGCGATCACGGCCGAACACCGCCCAGCCCGCCAAGGCCAGCGCCAGCACGCCCGTGGCGATCGCGAGCGCGATCCACATGCCGCGTCGCGACGCCGGCGGCGGCGCGGCGCTGCGGTCGATGCGGAGTTCCTTGAGCAGGTCGGCAGAGTTGTTCATTGAGGGTCTGGACGCAGGAAAGGAAGCAGTGTGGCCGCGGCGGCCCGGGCTGTGACGTGCCGGAAGGCATTTTTGTGCGTGGGCTACGACGGCTGATGCCAGCGCCACGCGGCGCCGCTGGGTCGAAGCCTATGCGATCCCGGCCTTGGCAGTCACCTGACGCTTGTCATGTGCTTTGCCTGACGCCTGCGACTGCTGCCGGCGCAGGCGCAGTCCGATCATCGCTTCCCAGATACCAACAGCCGATGGAGCGATCCGATGAAGAACAACGACCCCGTACTGGCGCAGCTGGCCGATGCCCGCAAGCGCTACGGCAAGGTGCTGGCGCTCGACGGCGTCGACCTTGACCTGCGCCCTGGCGAAGTCCTGGCCTTGCTCGGCGCCAACGGCGCTGGCAAGAGCACGGCGATCAGCTTGCTGCTCGGTTTGCTCGCGGCCGACAGCGGCAGCGCGGCACTATTCGGACAATCGCCGCAGACGCTCGCGGCGCGCCGGCGCATCGGCGTGATGTTGCAGTCCGCCGGCATTCCCGAGGCGAGCAAGGTCGGCGAACTGCTTGAGCTCACGCGCAGCTATTACCCCGACCCGCGCAGCGTTGCCGATTGCGTCGCGCTGGCCGGCCTGGACGGTCTGCTCGACCGACGCTACGGGCGCTTGTCCGGCGGCCAGCAACGACGCGTGCAGTTCGCGCTGGCGATCTGCGGGCGGCCGCAGTTGCTGTTCCTCGACGAGCCGACCACCGGTCTGGACATCGAAGCGCGCCAAGGTCTGTGGCGCGCGATCCGCGAGCTGGTCGGGCAGGGCAGCTCGGTGCTGCTAACGACGCACTATCTGGAGGAGGCCGAAGCGCTCGCAGATCGCGTGGCCGTGCTCAACCGCGGCCGCGTCGTCGCCGCCGGCGGCATGGACGAGATCCGCGCGCATGTGTCGCAGCGGCGCATCCGCTGCGTGACGAGTCTCGATTGCGACACTGTCGCCGCCTGGCCGCAGGTGCACAGTGCGCGCCGCGACGCCGATCGCCTCGACATCGTCGTGATCGATGCGGCCGAACCGGTGCTGCGACGCCTGCTCGAACTCGATCCGGGCCTGCGCGAATTGGAAATCCAGCGCGCGGGCCTGGCCGAAGCGTTTCTCGAACTCACCCAGGACGCGCGATCGGATATGCCGGCACCGGCGCCCGACGCTGCGCCCCAACAGGAGGCTGCGTGATGAATGCCATCGCCCCAACGTTCTCGCCGCTGCGCTGCTACTGGCTCGAAGCGAAGTACGAGTTCCTGCGCCTGCTGCGCACGCCGTCGTTTGCGGTGCCGACGCTGCTATTCCCGCCGTTGTTCTATGTGCTGTTCGGGGTGGTGCTCGCCGGCAGCCGCAGCGGCGGCGACATGGGGCGCTATCTGTTAGCCACGTATGGTGTGTTCGGGGTCATGGGCGCAGCCCTGTTCGGTTTCGGCGTGACCATCGCAATGGAGCGTGAGCGCGGTTTCCTCACGCTTAAACGCGCGTTGCCGATGCCGCCGGGCGCCTACCTGCTGGCGAAGATGGCGATGGCGATGGTGTTCGCCGCGATCATCTCCCTGATCCTGGCCTTGCTTGCAATTCTGCTGGCGAAGGTGTCGTTGCAGCCAGCGCAATGGGCGCTGTTGTTCGCGATCAACATCGTCGGCGTGCTGCCGTTCTGCGCGCTGGGCTTGTTCATCGGTACGTCGATCAGTGGCTCGGCGGCGCCGGCGGTCATCAATCTCCTGTATCTGCCGATGGCATTCCTGTCGGGGCTGTGGCTGCCGCTGCAGATACTGCCGCCGATCTTCGCCAAGATCGCGCCGGTATGGCCCTCCTATCACCTCGCCCAGGTCGCGCTGAAGGTCGTCGATGCCGATGCGGGCGGGAGCTTGCTGCTGCACCTGGCCGTGCTGACCGTGGTCACGACCGCGTTCTTCGTGCTGGCGCGGGCGCGTCTGGCGCGCAGCGGCTGAGCGCGCCGACTTACCGCAGTCACATCCGTTGTCCGCGGGCGTCATTGCCCAGTGAGTCATTGACCAATGCCATTCACTACGATCCGGCGCCCGTGCGCCGACCCACCGAACAAGGATTTCGAAATGAAACGCTGGCCAGAAATCACCGCACTCGCCGCCCTTGTCGCCACGCTGACCACCGCGGTCATGGCCCACGGCGACCCCGCAGCGAAAGCCGCAGCTGCGCCGGCATCGCTGGCGCAATCGACGGACAGCAACAACTTCGCGATCCGCAACGTGCGCGTGTTCGATGGACAGCGCGTCGTCGCCAAGGCCAATGTCATCGTGCGCGATGGCCTGATCGCCGCCGTGGGCCCGGACGTTGCGATTCCCGACGGCCTCGCCACGGTGGACGGCAGCGGCAAGACCCTGCTGCCCGGCCTCATCGACGCGCACACGCACAGTTGGGGCAGCGCGCAAGCCGACGCCCTGCGCTTCGGCGTCACCTCTGAACTGGACATGCTCGGCGACTGGAACCGCCTGCCTGCGCTCAAGCAGCAGCGCGAATCGATGGCGCGTACCACCCAGGCCGATCTGTGGTCGGCGGGCGCCGCGGTCACGGCCCCGGGCGGCCATGGCACTCAGTACGGCATGAAAGTGCCGACGCTCGCGCCCGACGGCGATGCGCAGGCGTTCGTCGCCGGGCGCGCCAAGGAGGGTTCGGACTACATCAAACTGATCGTCGAAGATATGAGCACCCACAGCGCGACCAAGCGCTTGCCGACCATTACCCTTGCGCAGGTCGATGCCGCGATCATGGCTGCGCATGGCAGTGACAAGCTCGCCCTCGTCCATGTCTCGCGCCAGCAGGACGCCCTGCACGCGGTGAACGCCGGCGCCGACGGTCTGGTCCATATGTTTGTCGATACCACTGCGGACGCGACGTTCGTGCGCGCGACGCACGGCCACAAGGCGTTTGTGGTGCCGACGCTATCGGTGCTGGCCGGCATGGCCGGTGCGGGCGAAGGCGCGCGGCTGGCCGGTGATGCCCGACTGCAACCGCAGCTGTCGGCTGATCAGGTTGGCAGCCTCAAGGCAAGCTTCGGCGCCGCAACGCCGCATCCGGATTATCTGGCGCACGCCTTGGCCAGCGTGCGATCCCTGCACGCGGCCGGCGTGACCATCCTGGCCGGTACCGACGCCGGCAATCCGGGCACCGCGCACGGCGCGAGCATGCATGGCGAGCTCGCGTTGCTGGTGCGCGCCGGGCTGACGCCGATGCAGGCGCTGACCGCGGCGACCGCGGGCCCGGCGCAGCGATTCGGCCTCACTGATCGCGGCCGCGTCGCCGTCGGGCAGCGTGCCGACCTGCTGATGGTGAATGGCGATCCGACCGTCGACATCGCGACCACCCGTGCGATCCACACCGTGTGGAAGAACGGCTACGCGATCGAGCGCGCCTTGGCTTCGAGCGCGAAGCCTGCCGCCAACGGCGCCGCGGCACCCACCGGGACGTTGGTCAGCGACTTCGACGGCGAGACGATCGATACGCGCATCGGTCACGGCTGGCAGCCCACCACTGACCAGATGATGGGCGGCACGTCGACGGTGAACCACGCGCTCGTGAGCGGCGGCGCCGCGCAGTCGCCCGGCGCGCTTGAAGTCAGCGGCGAGATCAAGCCGGGCTCACCCTATCCGTGGTCTGGGATGATGTTCTTCCCAGCGACAAAGCCGATGCAGCCGGTCGATTTCTCCAAGCGCAAGGAACTGGTGTTCTGGGTGCGCGGCGACGGTCGTCAATACAACGCGATGCTGTTCTCGGGCCCGTCGATGCAGGCCATGCCGAGCATGCAGGCGTTCACCGCCAGCGCGCAGTGGACGCAAGTGCGGCTGCCGCTCAGCGGGTTCGCCGGCGCCGACCCGGCGCTGCTGCGCGGCGTCGCGTTCACGGCGGGCCAGCCGCAGGGCGCGTTCCGCTTTCGCATCGACCACGTCGAGCTGCGCTGAGCCCGGGCCTACAATCTGGCGATGACCACGATGAAGCGATCACTCCAGTCCCGACTGCTACGGGTGCGCCACTGGCTGGTGCCCGATGAGCTGCAGCTGCGCTGGATGCCGATCTTCAACCTCGGCTATCTCGTATTCCTGTTCTTGCCGCTGATTTTCACCGGCAACGGCGACAGCATCGCCCAAGCCTGGTATCCCAGACGACTGGCCCAGGTGTGGCCGACGCTGCTGTCGGTGATGGTGTTCCTGCCCGTGTACTTCGCCGCCTATCGCGTCAGCGGAATCCGCCGGGTCGCGTGCATGCTCGGCGTTGCCGCACTCGGTTACGGGCTGCTGCCGGTCAACCCGTTCGCGAACGCCTACATCATCTATGCCGCCGGCTTCGCCGCGTTCCTGGGCGGCGCACTGTGGGTGCGCTGCGCGTGGCTGGCGCTGGTCCTCGCTGCGTTCCTGGCGGAAATCCTGATTCTGCGCTATCCGGTGTTCGTGTTCGCACTGACCTTGATCGTGTCCGTCACGGTGTTTTTCGGTAACCACTTCTTCCTCGAGAACACGCGCAAGCGGGCGGAACTCAAGTTGTCCCACGACGAAGTCCGGCGCTTGGCCGCGCTGGCGGAACGCGAACGCATCGGCCGCGACCTGCACGACCTGCTCGGCCACACGCTGTCGCTGGTGGCATTGAAGTCGGAACTCGCCGGCCGTTTGCTGCAGCGTGACCTGGATGCGGCCCGGCGCGAGATCGACGAGGTCGGCCGCGTTGCGCGCGAGGCGCTGACGCAGGTCCGCGCGGCCGTGACTGGCATCCGTGCGGCCGGCATCGCCGCCGAGCTGGCCTCGGCCAAACTGCTGCTGGAATCCGACGGCGTGATGTTCAAGTACGCCCTGGCCGACACCGCGCTGCCGCCCGGGGTGGAAAGCGCGCTGGCGATGACAGTGCGCGAAGCGGTGACCAATATCCAGCGCCACGCCCGCGCGCAGCATGCGGAAGTCGCATTCGCGACCGAGCGCGGCGATGTCGTCCTGCGCATCGTCGACGACGGTCGCGGTGGCGCGATCGTTCCGGGCAATGGTTTGGGCGGCATGCGCGAGCGCATCGAAGCACTCGGCGGTCGCCTGCGCATCGACTCCGGTACAGGCCGCGGCACCCGCATCGAGGCACGCCTGCCGCTCGCGGCTAACGACGACCGGCACGACGATGCGCCGGATACGTGACGGCACGACTGCGCGACTTGCATGGGTTTGCTATTTTTAGCACCCGTTATGCGATGGAGTGCGCGCACCGATGATCCGGGTGCTGTTGGCCGAAGACCAGGCGATGGTGCGCGGCGCGTTGTCGGCGTTGCTGAGCCTGGAGTCGGACATCGACCTGCTTGGCGCCGCCGCCGATGGCGAGAGTGCGTGGCGCGACCTGCAGCGGCTGCAACCCGACGTGCTAGTCACCGACATCGAGATGCCCGGACTGACCGGGCTCGAACTCGCCCAGCGCATCCAGCGCCAAGCGCTGCCGATCAAGGTCGTTATCGTCACGACGTTCGCGCGCGCGGGCTTCCTGCGCCGCGCACTCGACGCCGGCGTTTGCGGCTACCTGCTCAAGGATGCCCCGTCCGAGCAACTGGCCGAGGCGATCCGGCAGGTCCAGCGCGGCGGCCGCGTGATCGACCCGCAACTTGCCGTAGACGCCTGGTCGGAAGCCGACCCGCTCAACGAACGCGAACGCCAGGTGCTGCGGCTTGCCGGCGAAGGCCGCTCCGCCGGCGAGATCGCGACGCAGCTGAATCTTTCATCCGGCACCGTGCGCAATTACCTGTCCGAGGCGATCGGAAAACTCGGCGTCGGCAACCGCATCGAGGCCTACCGTCTGGCGCGACAGAAAGGCTGGCTGTAGGGAACGCGAGAGGCGACCGGCTGCTTTCGCCACGGTGCGTTAGGCATCGGGGCGGCAGATCCCGATCCGTCCCGGGGCGACTCACCAGCAGGAAGCGAACCAACCCGCATGAACCTCGCACTGTTCGATTTCGACGGCACCATCACCAGCCGCGAAATGTTTCCCGATTTCGTCCGTTCGGCGATTACGCCGTCGCGGCTGGCGTGGGGGCGCATCGTGCTCGCCCCGATTATTGCCGGCTACAAGCTTGGCCTCGTGAGTGGCACCACCGTGCGCGCCAGCATCGTGCGTGTCGGCTTTCGCGGCCAATCGCAAATCAGGATCGCGCAGGCCGGCGAGCGGTTCGCGCGGGATGTATTACCAGGCGTCCTGCGTCCGCACGCAATGGAACGGATTCGATGGCACAGGCAGCGGGGCGACACCGTCGTGGTCGTCTCCGGCGGGTTCGATCTGTACTTGACGTGCTGGTGCCGGCAGCACGGGCTGGCGCTGCTGTGCTCCGCGCTGGAGGCCAGAGACGGCGTGCTGACCGGGCGCTATCGCGGCGCACAATGCGTTGGTGCAGAGAAGACCCGGCGCATACGCGAGCGCTACAACGTCGGCGACTATCCCGAGGTGTACGCATACGGCGACACCAGCGAAGACGCCGACATGTTGGCCCTGGCCAGCAGGAAGTATTTTCGTTGGCAGGAGGTTGCGTAACGATGTGCAGAAGATTCGACCCCGCGCTCGTTGCGACGAAGTCAGGTGCGCGGCTGACGCTTGACGCAAAGTAGGCCCATGGAGTTCAACCCGTACCAACCGCCGCAACAAGGCTTCCCGACGCAAGAAGGTCCATCTGGGCGACGGCTCTATGACGCCGTCAACGTCGTCTACGCGGCAGCCGTCGTTGTCGCGACTGCGCTTTTGATCGTTGGCAGGCGGCCGCCGCTGGATCCCGACACGCTGCTGGTCGCTTCCTATTTCTATGCGCCGGTCGTGTGTTTTGCCTTTGCCCGACACGCGTCAGGGCGCACGCTCAGTCGGTTTCACCTCGCGTATCTGGCGTACGTCGGTTTCCTGGTGATTGTCCTGATAAAAAACCTCACTGGTGCCCAGCCCGATCCCGGCATGGGCGTGTTGATCGTCGGCTTGAATGCGGTGGCCTTGCTTTGGGGTCTGCAGCAAGGACGATCCAGGGCCTGAATCAGAATTCCGACCGTCGCGCGGCCCGACACCTCAACCGGCATACCGCGCCTGCAGCATCGCGTAAGCCGCGCGCAAACCCTGCGCCTCGCCGCCGGTAGGGCGTCCAGGGCGGTCGGCATCGTTCCAGCTGTAGACGTCGATGTGCGCCCACTTCTGTTGCGCCGGTACGAAGCGTTCTAGGTACAACGCGGCGGTAATGCTGCCGGCCATGCGCGACGGCCCGGTGTTGGCTAGGTCGGCGATCGTGCTGGTCAGGTAACGCCAGTACGGGCGCCATAGCGGCAAGCGCCAAAGCGGATCGCGCTGGTGCTGGCCGGCGGAGAGCCAGTCGGCGGCCACGGTGTCGTCGTTGCTGTACAGCGCCGGCAAGTCCGGGCCAAGCGCGATGCGCGCGGCGCCGGTTAGGGTGGCGAAGTCGAGGATCAATTCCGGTTGCAGCTCGCCTGCGTAGGTCAGTGCGTCGCCGAGCACCACGCGGCCTTCGGCGTCGGTGTTGTCGATCTCGACCGACACGCCCTGGCGGGTCGTGATCACCTCGCCCGGGCGGAACGCATTCGGACCCAGCGAGTTTTCCACCGCGGGCACGAGCAACGTGATCCGCAGCGGCATCTGCCGCGCCATCAGCAACTCGGCCAGCGCGATTGCGTGCGCCGCGCCGCCCATGTCCTTCTTCATGTTGCGCATGCCATCGAGCGGCTTGAGGTTGAGGCCGCCGGTGTCGAAACACACGCCCTTGCCGATGATGACGACGTGCGGGTGCGCACCGCTTTCATCGGTACCGAAGCCCCAGCGCAGCGCGATCAATCGCGGCGCGCGGTGCGAGGCGCGGCCGACGGCGTGGATCGCCGGGAAGTTGCGGGTCAGCAGGTCGTCACCACTGATTACTTCGATCTGGGCGCCATGGCGTTTGGCGATCGCCCGCGCCACTTGTTCCAACTGGTCCGGGCCCATGTCTTCGGTGGGGGTGTTGACCAGGTCACGTACGCGCACGCAAGCGGCAAGAATGTCGAACGCTTCCAATTGCCGATCGCCCGCAGCTTGCTCAGGCGCGTCGTTTATCAGCAACTGCGCCGGCAGCCGCATCGACTGCTTGTAGCGGCTGAATCGGTAGCTGCCCAGGCCCCAGCCGAGGCGCAGCGCGGCGAGCGCGCCCGCATCCAAACCGTCGGCGAGCCGCCACGACCGCGGCGGCAGCGCGAATGGCGCATGGCTGTAGCAATACGGATCCAGCTTGTCGCCGACGGCAAGCACCGCGCCGGCGAGTTGGCCGTCGCCGGCAGCCCAAGTCAGCGCGGTGCCAGGGCTCGCATCGAATCCTTGCGCATCGAGCCAGACGCCTACGGCCGGTGCTTGGGCACCGCGCCAATCGGCGAGCGTGGCGCGGTCGACCACGTGCAGCGGCAAGGCGTCGGCGGCGGTGGCGGTGAAGCCCAAGGGCAAGTTCATGCGGCGGCAGACTCCGTCAGGTGGGCTTCGTCCAGCCAGTCGGCCAGCGCGGTCAAGGTGGGGAATTCGAGGTCAGGGCGGATATCCGCGTGCGGCCAGATGGGGATTGCGCCGGCGGCATTGGGGCGGTTGATCCAGCAACTGCGCAGGCCTGCGCGCGCCGCGCCGACGATATCCATGCCGATATCATCGCCGACATGCAGCACCAGCGCGGGCGCGCAGCCCAGTTGTTCGCAGGCGGCGTGGAAAATGCTAGCTGCCGGCTTGCCCACGCCGTGTTCGCGCGCGCCCAGTTGAAACACGAAGTGCTGCGACACGCCGATGCGGGCGAGGTCGGCATTGCCGTTGCTGACCGCCGCCAGCGGCACGCGCGCAGCCAGGCGTGCCAGCGCCGGCAATGCGTCGGGATAGAAGTCGACGCGGTTGCGCTCGGCGAAGAACGCCTCGAACGCCGCCTCGACATGCACGGGGTCATCGCCGCTGAGCGCCATCGCGCGGGCCAGGCTCAGCTTGCGCAGTTGGCTGAAGTCGTGGGCGAGATCGGGGCGCTCGGCGTAGACGCTCTCGCGCAGCGCGCGCATAGCTTCGATCGGAAACCGCTGAGCCGTGCGAGGGCAGCGCGCAAGCAGCCAGTCGTGCAGCGCCTGCTCGATACGCGTACCGATCGGCGCGAACGGCCAAAGGGTGTCGTCGAGGTCCAGGGTGATCGCGCGGACGGGAAAGGCGTGCACCCGGGCATGGTAGCCGGTTGGCACGCGGCGACGGGAGGGGGCGGGGCGATGGTCCAGATCGTCGGCTAGACGCCGTTGTTACGCGAACAGGAGGTCACCGATCCTGGGTCCGAACCTGGTGCGCGAACCGCTCAGCAGATTCATTCGAGCAGCTTGGCCCAGCCGTCCAGTCCCTCGATGCGCTCCAGCACCAGCTTCACGCAGACCAGCAACGGCACGGCGAGCAGCAGGCCAATGATGCCCCATAGCCAACCGAACACCATCAGCACCAGGATCAGGATCAGCGGTGACAAGCGCATGCGTTTGCCAAGCACGATCGGCGTGAGGATCTGCCCTTCAATGGTGTGCAGCGCCAGGTAAATGCCGGCGGGCACCAGCGCGTGCCAGTCGTCGAACGCGACCACGCCCATCAACAGCATCACCAGAATGCCGATCAACGGGCCTACGTATGGCGCGAAGTTCAGGATGGCCGCCATCGTGCCCCACAGCAGGGCCTCTTGTAGCGGCACTTTTAGGAAGTACAGCGCCGCGGCGAACAGCAGACCGACCCCCGCGTTGATCACGGTAATCGTCAACACGTAGCGAGAGATCTCGTGCTCGATCGACTGCAGTATTTCCGTGGTCAGGCGCTTTTTCTGCCGGGTCGGCAACAGGCTGACCGCGTTGCGCTGCAGGCTGTCGCCATAGACCATAAAAAAGAACGTCAGCAGTATCACCGCGAGCACCGAGGCCACCAGCCGCGGCGCCGATGTCAGCATCTTGTACGGGTCGTTGACCTCGGTCTTGACTACCTGCACCTGCTTGCCAGTCTCGCCGCCCGCGGCGGCGGCGATGTTCTGCGCAGCCTGATTGGCGGCCTGCATCGGCTTGGTCATCTCGCGTACTTTTGGCGCGAGTTCCCGCAGCTCGCGCGGCGCCTGCCGCACCCACTCACTGGCCGGGTCAACCAGTTGGCTGCCCAGCCAGAACGTGAAGGCCAGGCCGCCGACCAGCACGAGAAGCGCGCCGACAAAACGCGGCACCCAGACCCGCTGCAGCGTGCGGATGATCGGGTTGCCGACCAGCGCAAAAAACACTGCAAGCAGCACCGGCAGGATCAGACCTTGCGCGGCCCACAACGTGGCGCCGACAGCCAGACACGCCAACACCATGGCGGCCAATGACGCACGTGGCCGCGGGGTGGCTGGCGGCGCGTTCGCGAGCTGCATGTCGTCGACCGCTTGGGTGGCGGACTCTGCGGGAGTGGCCGGGGGACGGGTATTCAAGGTTCGATCGCTTCTGCGGCGGATTGCGTGGCTTGCTCGGTGGCCGCGACCCGCGCCGTAACGGCAGGGCCCACCGCCTGCGGGGCCACCGCGACGGCCACGTTCTCGGCACTATCGGCCGCGATCTCGGCTTGACCGGCCGCCGCATGGGCACTGCCGCTAGCAAATAGGCCCGACAGCATGGTGATCAGTTGCATCGCGTTGCTGCCCTTGGCCACTGTCTTCATCGGTTCGACGCGGCCGATCACGAAGCCACTGACCAGCCCCGCGATGACGATCCGCCCCGGGGTCCACCCCGCACGCCATGACGCTTTGAATTGGCGTACGTCCGCAGCGAAGCGACGCTCTTGCGCCTCGAGTGCATTCTCGGCTTGGGTCACCTTGGTGATCAGTTGTTCAAAGCTCATCGGCAGCCCACTGTGTTGGCGGAGGCAGTCATGGTGGGGTCACATCGATGCCTTGTTCGTCCTTCACCGGTTGGCCATCGGCGGTTTCCGGCGGCGCGTTCTCAGTGACATCCCGGGTCGACGCGGCCGAGCCGGCCTCCGGGGTGAATTCGGCCAATTCGCCGATGCCCAGCCGTGCCAATTGCCGGCGCGTGGCCTGCAGGCGCGTGTGTTCAAAGTAGCGCATGCCCTGCCAGGCACCGATGCCGGTGATGACCAGGCTGAGCAGTGCGGTGGTCAGCATCGCCAGCGCCCACGACCAACCGAACTGGACATTTAGGAACACAATCAACGTGGCCATCAACAGCAGCCACGCCGAGGCCCCAAATGCGATCGCCACACCGGTGAGCGCGAGCGTCCGGCCGAACGCGCTGCGCGCAAGGGAAACATCGGCGACCAGCAACGTGCGGAACGCCTTGGCGGCGTCGGACGCCGCGTCCAGGCCCGCGCGTCCGGCGGCGCTAACCTGGCGCAGCGATTCGCCCAAGTCGGGCGCGGCGCCCGCGCCGTCACTGGCGCGAGCGCTGTCGCTGCGCGCGTCCCCTGACGGGTCCATGCGCGTGGCTTACTTGTCGTTGCCGCGGGACAGTTTGGAGATCAGGTACCCGGCGGCAAAGGCGACGCCGAACGACGTCAGCGGGCGCTCGCGCACCAGTTCAGCGGCGCTGTCGATGAGGTCGCGGCCTTTGTCCATCAGCACGTCCATTTGCTCACGCGCGGCGCTGCCGGCGTATTCCGCGGCGGCAATGCTCGCCAGTGCACCATCGGCGAGGTCCGACTTGATGTTGGCCTTGCCCAGGCGCAGCTCTTCGCCCGCGGCGACGGCCGCGCCCTTGATGGCATCGCCGCTATCGATGGCGGCCTGCTTGAGGTGGCTCCCGGCTTCGCTGAGGTTGTTCTTCATGCCGTCGGTCGAGGTGGGGGTCATTGCGGGTACTCCTGGGGGAAGGGAATTCGGGGAATGCTGCGGGAAATGCAGCGGAGAGCTGATCAACGCATCGCCAGGTCACCGGGACGCTGACCGCGCACGACGCGCAGGATCAACTGTGCCGGAGCGCGTGTGAAGCTGGCGCGGAAACCAGGTAAATCCGCAAACTGGCCCGATGTCGCTGCAACCACCACGTCGCCCATGAGCAGGCCGTTCTGCGCGGCGCGGCTGCCACGGGCGACCGACTCCACCAGCACGCCGCCGTAGCCGGATTGGCGCAGGCGCTCGGGCAACTCGGCGAACACCGCGCCGGTAAGGCGTGGGTCCAGCTCCAGGCCCGGGGTCGACTTGGCCTGCTCGCGCAGCGCCGTGGCCAACTGCAGCGGCTTGCCGTTGCGCACCACATCCAGTGCCACGCGCCCACCGACGGCCTGCAGGCCCTCGAAGTTGCGCAGTGCATCGCGGCTGTCGATGCGCTGGCCGTTGGCCGCCGTGATCACGTCGCCGACCTTGACCCCGGCCTTGGCCGCGGCGCTGCCGGCGAACACGCGTGTGACCACCGCGCCGCGTGCATCGCTCAGGCCCAAGCCTTGGGCGAGGCGCGCGTCGATGTCCTGCGACTCCAACCCGAGCGTGCCGCGGCGTACCTCGCCGGTCGCCACCAGCTGCGCCATCACCGAGCGCGCCAAGCTGGTGGGGATGGCGAAACTCAGGCCGATGTTGCCGGCCATGCTGCCGCGCGGGTTAAAGCTCGCGGTGTTGATGCCGATCAACTCGCCGTTGAGATTGACCAGCGCACCGCCGGAATTGCCCGGATTGATCGAGGCGTCGGTCTGGATGAAGTTTTGGTACCCCAGTCCGCGCAGGCCGGTGCGGCCGACCGCGGAGACGATACCCGACGTCACAGTCTGGCCGATGCCGAACGGATTGCCAACCGCGACCACGAAGTCGCCGACCTGAAGGGCACTGGAGTCGGCCAGCGCCAGCGCGCTGAGATTCTGCGCCGGGATCTTCATTACCGCGATGTCGGTGTCCGGGTCCGACCCCACAAAATCCGCCTTCAGCGTGCGGCCATCGGACAGCGTCACCGAGACCTCGTCGGCGCCTTCGATGACGTGGTGGTTGGTCAAGATCAAGCCTTGCGCCGCATCGACGATCACGCCCGAGCCGAGCGATTCGTTAATGCGCTCCTGCGACAGCTCGGGAAACATCCGGCGGAAGATCGGGTCGCTGCCGAACGGGTTGACCCGCACGCGTTGCTTGGTGTGCACGCTCACCACCGCCGGCGTCACCCGCGCCAGCATCGGCGCCAACGACGGCAACGCCTGGCCACCGGCCGACGCGGGCAGCGCGGCCACCATCGGCACGGTGGCCGCGCTCACCGGCGCGGCGTGCGCCGGCGCCTGCACGGCCTCCCGGATCGCGGTGGCGGCAAAGCCGCCGAACGCGGCGGCCAAGGACAGGGCGAGCAAGGTCTTGTTGGGGGTGGACAGTGGGCGCATTGCGTCGCGTTTCCGTTGTGGCGTTGAGTTTGGTGTGAGAAGACGGGGGGCGAGTTCAAAAAAGATGTCGCGGCCGCTGGGCCCGGTTTCAAGCGCAGGCCGGATAGATGGTGGTTAGTGTTCTCCGGCGTCGCTAAATCGGGGGTGAAGTCGCTACGCGGGGAACGTTGCAGCGCGCCTAATGGACGCCACAGACAGCCCGGTAGGTTCTATTAGACGGCGTTCTGCACTGGCCGCTTTGGTACCGGTTTTACGTGGGCATGCTGCCTTGCAAGGCGAGGCCGTGGGTCATCGCATTGGACGAAAGAATTGCATTGACAGGCTCGTATCCCGGCGGTAGTTTGACCCTCGCTCGGCCACTACATATTGTGGTCCGACTGGCAGAACAGGCCCAAGAATAGGGGTTTTGCAGGACGCAAGTGTGGCCTGAGGCTGCGCGCTAGACCCTCGGAACGGGTCGCTTGGTCGGTTATGTGCTTTGGGGGGCGGGCGCGTGACAGGGCAGGCAACGGCGAGAGCCAGGCAAGCAATATATTGGGTAACGATTCGGCGCGGATGACGCAGCCGTGGCGCAGCCGTCTCCCTCTGTTGGGGCGCGGCCGTTTGGACAGTGACGGCGCCGGAGACCGGCACCATGATGGAGACAACACAGGCATGAGCACGGTGCGCCTTGAGGCGGTGAAGATGGACACGGATTCCCATTGGGCGGATTCACACCGGGAGATCCCGATGCAACCCGCCTCCCTGGACATCTGGGACAAGAAGTACCGGCTCAAGAGCAAAGCGGGCGACGCGATCGACGCCGACATCGACGGCACCTACCGGCGCGTGGCGCAGGCGCTGTCGCAGGCCGAAGCGACGCCGGAACTGCAGGCGTACTGGAACGAGCGCTTCACCTGGGCGCTGCGCCGCGGCGCGATCCCCGCCGGCCGCATCACCTCCAATGCCGGCGCGCTCGAACACAAGCCCGCGACCTCGACGATCAACTGCACCGTATCGGGCACGATCGAGGACTCGATGGACGGCATCCTCGACAAGGTCCACGAGGCCGGTCTGACGTTGAAGGCGGGTTGCGGCATCGGCTACGAGTTCAGCACGCTGCGCCCGCGCGGCGCGTTCGTTGCCGGCGCCGGTGCGTACACATCGGGCCCGATGTCGTTCATGGATATCTACGACAAGATGTGTTTCACCGTGTCCTCGGCCGGGGGCCGTCGCGGCGCGCAGATGGGCACGTTCGACGTGTCGCATCCCGACGTGAAGGATTTCATCCGCGCCAAGCGCGAAGACGGCCGCCTGCGCCAGTTCAACCTGTCGCTGCTGATCACCGACGGCTTCATGGAAGCGGTCAAGACCGATACCGACTGGCCGCTGGTGTTCCCGCTCAGCATCAAGGAGCGCGGCGACTTCGACCTCAACGACCCGAGCCAAGTGATCTGGCGCGAGTGGCCGACACACCGCAACTACGTCGACCGCGAGGACGGCCTGGTCGCGTGCAAGATCTACGGCCACATCCGTGCGCGCCACCTGTGGGACATGATCATGGTCTCGACGTACGACTACGCCGAGCCGGGTTTCATCCTGATCGACCGCGTCAACGAGATGAACAACAACTGGTGGTGCGAGACGATCCGCGCGACCAACCCCTGCGGCGAGCAGCCGTTGCCGCCGTACGGCGCCTGCCTGCTGGGCTCGGTCAATCTGACCAAGTTCGTGCGCAACGCGTTCACCGACCAGGCCATGTTCGACTGGGAGGAATACAAGGACGTCGTGCGCGTGTTCACCCGCATGCTCGACAACGTGGTCGAGGTCAACGGCCTGCCGTTGCAGCAGCAACGCGACGAGATCGCGCGCAAGCGCCGCCACGGCATGGGCTTCCTCGGCCTGGGCTCGACCGTGACCATGCTGCAGATGAAGTACGGCTCCAAGGCGTCGTGCGAATTCACCGAGCGCATCGCCCGCGAGATGGCGGTCGCCGGTTGGGAAATGGGCCTGGCGCTGGCGAAAGAGAAAGGCCCCGCGCCGATCATGGAAGAGCGCTTCGAAGTCACCGCGGCGATGCTGCGGCTGCGCCCGGAGATGGCGGTCGATGGCTGGATGGTCGGCCAGCAGATCGAAGGCAAGGTGCTGCTGGCCAAGTACAGCCGCTACATGCAGCGCGTGGCCGAGGTCGCGCCGGAGCTGGTCGAGGAGCTGGCCGAAGTCGGCTCGCGCTTCACCCACCACAGCTCGATCGCGCCGACTGGCACGATCTCGCTGTCGCTGGCCAACAACGCGTCCAACGGCATCGAGCCGAGCTTCGCCCACCACTACAGCCGCAACGTGATCCGCGAAGGCAAGAAGTCCAAGGAAAAGGTCGACGTCTGGTCGTTCGAGTTGCTCGCCTACCGCGAGCTGGTCAACGCCAGGGCGATGCCGTTTGCGCAGGACCCCGAGGGCAAGCTGCCGGACTATTTCATCTCCGCCGACGACATCTCGCCCAAGGAGCACGTCGACGTGCAGGCCGCGGCGCAGAAGTGGGTGGACAGCTCGATCTCCAAGACCGCGAACGTCCCGACCGACTACCCGTACGAGGACTTCAAGGACATTTACCGCTACGCCCACGAGCAGGGCTTGAAGGGCTGCACCACGTTCCGTTTCAATCCCGCCGCGTTCCAGGGGGTGCTGGTCAAGGAGGCGGATCTGGAAAACACCCTGTACCGCTTCGAGCTAGAAGACGGCAGCGTGGTCGAGGTCAAGGGCAACGAACAGATCGAATACGACGGCGAAATGCACTCGGCCGCGAACCTGTTCGATGCGCTCAAGGAAGGGTATTACGGCAAGTTCTAGCCGGGCGGCGGTGGCGACCGTATCGCCACACGCGGTATTCGTTCCCGTTTCTGCCTGCGTTTGTCGGTCCTGCGCATGCAATGTTTCACGGTGTAATGCGCGCGCAGCAGGTATAGCATCGCTCCGGTAACACCCCGATTACCTACAGACCTCGTAAGGAGTTCATATGAGCAACGGCAATGGAGTGACGGCGACGCTTTCGCAGGCCGCCGATAGCGTGAAAGAAACCGCGTCCAACATCGGCAGCGCGATCGCCAGCACCGCCGAAGGCGCGGTGAAGTCGGTCAAGAAAACCGCCACCAAGGCACGCAAGGCGGCGACGAAGGCCGTCGGCACGGCAAAGAAAAAACTGGCCAGCGCCAGCGCTGCCGCCAAGAAGGAAGCCACCGCGCTGAAGCGCAAGAGCACCGGCGCCAAGAAGACCGCGAAGACGGCCACCAAGAAAGCCGCCAAGAAGGCCAGCAAGAAGACTGCGTCAGCCAAGAAGGCCGTCAAGAAGACCGTGAGGAAGGCTGCCAAGGCGGTCAAGAAGACCACCGCCAAGGCCGCGAAGAAGTCGGCAGCCGTCAAGAAGTCCGCGACCAAGAAGGCCGCTGGCAAGAAGACCGCAACGCGCAAGGTCGCCAAGAAGGCTACGGCCAAGAAAGCAACGGCCAAGAAAGCGGCCAAGAAAGTTACCGCGCGCAAGGCACCGGCGAAGAAAGCCGCCGCCAAGAAGTCCCCGGCGAAAAAAGCCATGAAGAAGATGGCAAGCAAGAAGACGGCGGCCAAGAAGACGGTCAAGAAAGCCGCAAAGAAAGCCGCCAAGCGTTAAACCGCACAGCAAGCCCCGATTGGTCGCCGCGCCCTAGCGGCGCGGCGACCGCATTCACCGCTTCACCAACAACAGAACCACCGCATCAGGAGCGTGGCCGATGGCCGTCAAGATCGAGCAGAAAATCAAGGGCTATAGCGTCGTCACCCCGGAAGACAAGGCCAAGGATGTGGTCAAGGCCGAAGCCGTCGCGCGCGACGTAGCGGAGGCGGCGTTGCATGCGTCTGAAAAGCATGTGGCCGATGTCATCCAGATGCACGAGCGCATCGAGCGCCCCGAGATCCTGATCGGCTCCACCTACAAGATCAAATCGCCGCTGTTCGAGCACGCGCTGTACGTCACGATCAACGACATCGTGCTGAACGCCAGCAGCGAACACGAACAGCGCCGTCCGTTCGAGATCTTCATCAACTCCAAGAACATGGACCACTTCCAGTGGATCGTGGCCCTGACCCGGATCATGTCCGCGGTGTTCCGCAAGGGCGGCGACGTGACCTTCCTGGTCGACGAAATGAAGGCCGTGTTCGACCCCAAGGGCGGTTACTTCAAGGCCGGCGGCGTGTACATGCCGTCGCTGGTCGCGGAACTGGGTTGCATCGTCGAAGACCACCTCAAGTCGATCGGCCTGATGCACGACCCGGACATGAGCGACGCCCACCGCGCGATGATCGCGGAGAAACGCGCCGCCTACGCCCAGCTCAGCTCAAAAAAAAACTCTGACGTAAGTGGCCTCGGCACCCGCAGCGCCGAAGCCGACCTGTTCCCGTCGCCGAAGGTGCGCGAAGCCGAGCGCATCGAGGATGTCGAAGTCACCGGCGACGGCGCGTCGTTCCCGCCGTCGGCCAGCATGTGCCATAAGTGCAGCGCGAAGGCTGTGGTGATTATGGATGGGTGTGCTACTTGCTTGAATTGCGGGTATTCGAAGTGCGGGTGAGCAAAGGTTTACCCAACTAATGATCAAGCAGCTGTGGGGATACCCATAAGGCGCTAGTCCGGTACCCATAAGGCGCTACTTCGGAACCCAAAAGGCGCAACCAGCTACGGCAGCACCTTGAATAGCCGATCCAGGCCGGTACTGGGCGGGACGACAGTTAACTGAGCTCGGTGGCTGCCCGTCTCGTCGGGCAGTTGGCGATGCCACGCCTCGTCCCCTTCGACCGATGTGGGAAAGCCTAAAAGCTGAAAACGCTGTGCGGAAAGTTGAAAACAGCGCGATCGAAAACTGAAAACTTGATTTCGGTGGGTGCGGGCGCCGCGGAGTGTCCAGTTCTAAAGCCTACCTAATATATTTCGAATTCAACTCATCATTTCGAAAGGGCCCGTTTGGGCCCTTTTTTTCTGGTCCAAGGCAAACAGGTCCAAGCAGCGGTCCACGTCAAACGAGATCAAATGTGCCGACCGGACATGTCGGGCCAAGAGGGTAGTTCGCAATTTGCTAAGGCGCCGAACTTCTGCATCTCTACGGCCGGCTGGCTCGCCTTCGCTCCGCTTCTCACTCCCTGAGACCGGCCTGGCGTAATTGCTCGAACGGCGCCGTTTCAACTTGCCCTGCGCACCCGGGCGGATTATTGTACGTTAGGGAACGTGCGTGCTTCCGCGTCAATTGGACGGCCATGGAAGCGGGTGCCCCGCATCGGAAGCACAGACAGGGGGCAATTTGAACGCGCCGACATTCAAGTTTATCGACCTATTCGCAGGCCTCGGCGGCTTCCACCTAGCGCTTGATCGGCTCGGCGGACAGTGCGTCATGGCCGCCGAGTGGAAGGAGCCCTTGCGCGATCTCTACGAACGAAACTTTGGATTGAGGCCAGAGGGAGACGTCACGCTCGTAGAGCCCGACGCCGTGCCGGATCACGATGTTTTGGCAGCCGGTTTTCCATGCCAGCCTTTTTCGAAAGCAGGCGAACAACTTGGCTTCGAATGCACGAAGCAAGGTGGGCTCTTCTACAACGTCGAAGAAATCCTTCGATCGAAGAAGCCCGCCTTTTTCATCCTTGAGAACGTGCCGAATCTCCTCAAGCATGATGAGGGAAAGACGTGGAAGAAGATTCAAGACAAGCTGGGCTCTAGGGGTCTCGGCTACGACGTTCGAGCTGCGAAGCTCTCCCCGCACAACTTTGGAATTCCACAGATCCGTGAGCGCGTTTATATCGTCGGCTCGCTCAAGCCCCTCACCAGCTTCGCGTGGCCGAAGATCACCAACGATCCAACCGAGATCGACTCGATCCTCGACAAAAACCCCTCCGATGCGAGGCGGTTCAGCGAAAGAGTAAAAAACTGCCTTAGTGCTTGGGACGCCTTCTTGAAGGCATGCCCTAAGAGCGTCGTACTTCCTTCCTTTCCACTATGGTCAATGGAATGGGGAGCGACCTATCCGTTCGAAGATGAAACACCTTTTGCGCGCAGGAAGTTGTTCGGGATTGACGGACTGAAAGGTTTCAAGGGCAGCCATGGCTGCAAGCTGGGGTATTTCAGGGATATCGAAGATCGTTGGGCCGCTTTGCCGAGTCACGCCAGAACTGAAGATCTCGAGTTCCCGAAATGGAAGAGGGACTTTATTCGCCAGAATCGCGAGTTCTACGAAACAAACAAGAAGTGGATCGATCCGTGGATTCCGAAGATCCTGGATTTCCCATCCAGCCACCAAAAGCTCGAATGGAATGTCCAAGGCGGAAAGCAGGATTTGTGGCAATACGTGCTGCAGTTCAGGGCATCTGGTCTTCGAGTCAAGAGGCGCACGACCGCTCCCAGTCTGATCGCAATGACTGACACGCAAGTGCCAATTATTGCTTGGGAAAAGCGCTACATGACTCCCAGGGAATGCGCTCGGCTGCAGAGCATGGACCGCCTTAGCGAGTTACCCAAGAGCCAAACGCAAGCTTTCCATGCCCTGGGAAATGCGGTCAATTCCAAGGTTGTTGAGCGTGTTGTAAAGGCACTTCTGTCAGGAGTACAGCACTCTCAAACCAGAGGCGCGAAAGTATCTTGCGACAGCAAGTATCCAAGATTGGAACTAATCGCATGACCGAGTCGGTCGGCCATGAGGGAATTCTCCCGGTCCAGATCCGGCCTGAAGTAACAGTGTTGTCGGTGCTTCGGCACCTGAACTACAAGGCATGGTTTGCAATTGCAGAGTTCATCGACAATGCATTGCAAAGCGCGATCGTCAACGCGGTAGAGCTAGCGGCACGCGACGGCGGGGCTTACTCACTTGTGGTCGATATCAAGCTGGACACAACTGCCCCGGGGCAGATTGTTGTGACAGACAACGCCGCCGGAATTTCAATCTCAGATTTCCAACGCGCTTTCAAGACGGCCCAAGTCCCGATAGACAGGAGCGGCCTCTCCGAATTCGGAATGGGGATGAAAAGCGCTGCGTGCTGGTTCGCTGAGACGTGGAGCGTGCGAACAAAGGCGATAGGAGAGGATGTCGAGAGAACCATTCATTTCGATGTCAGACACATCGTCGAAAACAAGATTGAATCCCTAAATCCGGCCATTCGAACGGTTGACGCAGCCGCTCACTACACAGTTGTTTCGTTGAGGGGTCTCCATCATGTGCCGCAAGGCCGCACAGTTGGGAAGATCAAGGACCATCTCGCGAGCATCTATCGCGTCTTCCTCAGAGATGGTCGCCTCAAGCTGCGCTTCAATGGGGATGAGCTGTCTTATCAATCTCCTAGCGTACTCAACGCGAAGCCTTACTCGTCGCCTGGCACCATCGCACCGGACTCGGAGAGTCGGGAGTGGATAAAATCCGTTGATTTGGATTTTGGCGAAGGACAGAGAGTAAGAGGCTTTGTTGCGCTTCGAGAAGTTGGATCGACGCCGCTGGCGGGTTTCGCGTTGTTTCGCAGGGATCGCCTAATTGTCGGCAGTCATGACGAACCCTACCGGCCGCCCTTTATCTTCAAGCAGACCAATAGCTACCCATACCAGCGACTATTCGGCGAACTGCACGTCGAGGGATTTGAGGTGAGCCACACCAAGGACGGATTCCGTTGGGAGGAGTACGAAGACATTTTCCTTGACTGCCTCAAGGGCGAAATCGAGAAGGAGCCGCTCAACTTGCTGGCGCAAGCCGAGAACTATCGGGCCTTGCCATCTCGAAAATCGATAGAAGGGGTTGCGTCCGAAGCGACGCAATCTGTAGCCGCACACCTGCAAAGCAAAATTGCCCCGATACTCATCGAGGCCCGAGAGCATCCGGCGTCGATAGAAGAATTGCCGCAGGAGATCGCGTCCAGCCCGCTCCAGGCGTCGGAACGCGTCGTAAGCATCGAGGACGGGACTTACCGCTGGATCATCACGTTGCGCACATCCATCGATCCAGCGCGCGAGGACTGGGTCTCACTAGCGAAGATGGAGCAGCCCGATTCGGATCCGCCGGCTGTCCGCCGGCTTTGCATAGACCTTTCATTGGCTCACCCATTCTCTGCGGAGTTCATCGGTGCAGCCAGCGAGAACATCGAACTGTTCCTGAGGATAGCCTCGGCGGTCTGCATTTCGCTTGTCCTGTCAGAGGACCTCACTGCCGAGTCCCCGGAGTCCGTTCTCTATCACTTCAACTACCTCCTGCGTGGCGCGCTCGCGCGAACGGAGTTCCCATCATGACCGCGGCAATCTCCGTCCTCAGCAAGATCAGGCCTCCGCTTCGCTGGGAGCCCAAAGTGCTCGAGTTCACAGAGGACTTCTTGAAGGGTCGAACACAGGACCCAAATGGACCCACAATTGAGGAGCTTTCTGACGGCGAGGACTCAATACTCCAAGAGGCTCGACGGATCTTGGGCCGATGCCTTCCTCCAACGGAAGTAGCGGGCCGAGAGACTGGACTCGTTATCGGCTACGTGCAAAGCGGCAAGACGATGTCATTCGAAACTGTAATCTCTCTTGCGAGGGACAACGGCTTCGGCGTCGTGATCGTCTTTGCTGGCACGAAGACAAACCTTAGAGAGCAGTCTGAAGACAGATTGAAGGCAGACCTTGGCATTGACGAGGGCGAGAACTGGTACCACTACTCCAATCCAACCAAGAAGGTTGCTGACCAGATCACCGACAAGCTTGGAGCGTGGAGGAAGCGACCCACGAAAAAACGGGCGGTATTGATCACCGTACTGAAGTGGGTTAACCATCTGGACAACCTTTCGGCGTTGCTTGCCGATGTGCCACTTTCAGGTGTCCCCGTCCTTATTGTTGACGATGAAAGTGACCAAGCAAGCCTCAACACCAACGCCGCCAAAATCAGAAGCTCCAAGGCGTCTGCTACAGCTAGAAGCGCCGTGTATGAGGCCATCGCAAATGTTAGAGACAGCGTTCCTCATCACTCATATCTGCAGTACACGGCAACCCCCCAGGCTAACCTTCTTCTTGCGCAAGCTGATTTGCTAAATCCGTCCTTTGCAGAGCTAGTAACGCCGGGCCCAAGCTATACCGGCGGGAAAGCGTTCTTCGGAAAAGGCTCGGAACTTGCACTCGACATTCCCGCTGCAGAAGTCCCCGGCCCAACCAATTCAGTAACGTCTGCGCCCAAGAGCCTGGTTCGAGCGCTCCGCTATTTTCTACTAGCAGCAGCACATCATTCGCTTACACGAGTCAAGACAAAAGGGGGAAAGGATCGAAACCGCTCGATGATGGTGCATCCCGCCATGCAGACTAGTTCGCATAAGACGTACTGGAATTGGATGGACAAGTCGTTCAAGACACTCAAGTCCTTCGTCGTGAGGCAGTACGAAAAGGATCCCGCTGCTATTCGGTCCCGTTTTCAGGCGGAATACGATTCACTGAAGGCGACGTTCGCAGGAATTCGTCCGCTAGATGAACTGGTTACCGAATTGGTGGATGTCGTCCTAGATGAAATCAATATCGTCCAGATCAATGGCACGAAAGACGCCGAGAAAAAGGTTGATTGGAAGGCGCATAGATATTGGATATTGGTGGGAGGCGCAAAGCTAGATCGCGGCTACACAGTTGAGGGCTTGGCCATTACCTACATGCCGCGTGGGCTTGGCACTTCTCCAGCGGCTGATACGCTGCAGCAGCGCGCCCGCTTTTTTGGATACAAGAAGTCGTATCTAGGACTCTGCCGTGTTTTCCTGCAGTCAGACGTGCGCGACGCCTTCGCGAACTACGTCGAGCACGAGGAATTCGTTCGCGCCGCGCTTGCCAAAAACCGAGGCAAGCCCTTAAAAGATTGGCGTCGCGACTTTGTTCTTTCCTCGCTTCTCCGGCCAACAAGGCCCAATGTGATTGGCCTGGGCGCTCGGAGAATTTCTACCGATGGTTGGAGTGTTCCCTCGGCGCTTCAAAGAGACCGTGATGCTGCGAAGGACAATCGAACGCTGCTAAACGCAGTGGTGGCCAAGTGGGAGCAAGAGCACGGGCAGCCGATCAACGCCGCGACTTATTCCCAATTCAAGGGAGCAAAGGATAAGTCTCCAACGTATATCCGGGAAGGAGTGCCACTTCGCGACGTTCTTGGCGACTTTCTGCTCGATGTTCAGATCAGAGATACGGCTGATGCTGAGATGCACACCGCTGCGCTTATTGGCTTGTCCGAGTTTTTGCGAAAGCATCCTGATGCACTAGTGGACGTATTTTTGATTAACAATCTTAAGGCGCAGTATCGAACCAGAGTTGCAGGTCGGGGGCTTCCAGCCATTCACCCATACGCTCCCATCAATCAATATTTTAGCCAGAGCGCGGACGTTGTTAATGATCGAAGCATGCGATCGAGCGACCGAGTGAGCTTGCAACTTAGGCGTTTCGATTTGGGTACCAGGGAGCGGGATCCAACAAGCGCCGATGTTCGAGATGTAACCTGGTTCGCGTTGCATGTGCCAAGAAAGTTTCAGAAGGATTTGCACATTGAGATCAGATAGCGCAAGTGTTGATCCATTTGAGGCATTCGGAAGTCTGCCCGCTGCATCAAGCGCTGCTGAGTTTGGCGCGGTACGAATCAGTGAAGCTCGCAACGACTATCTTGCCAAGAGCCCCCATGGAGAGCCCGTCTTTCTGCTTCATGACTCGAGTGAAGCCCGTTACAGCCCTTCCTTGCAGCTTAGGCATGTAACGGCAGATTTTCACGCCACATGTCGCGTCCTAGCTGATCGCGAGGAGTTTGTGGGCCAGTTCTGCATGGTCGTTTGCGACGCAGAAGTCCCGGAGTTGCACGAGCTGTTTGTCAGGTGCTTGGCTGCGGCGACGCTGGAGCTTCCCGCAAGTAGTACGACCAAAGAGCTTGAACACTGCCTGCTTGGACTACGAGACCTTTTCCGAGCGTTTGGTGCTCCCGGAAATAGAGAGCTATCTGGGCTTTGGGCAGAACTCTTCGTGATTGCTGGTTCTACTGATACCGCCAATGCTGTATCTCTTTGGCATAACGACCCGCTCGATCGCTACGACTTCTCGAGTGCAAAGACCTACCTCGAGGTCAAAGCCACTTCTCGGTCAATTCGAGTTCATTCATTCTCATTGGAGCAACTCGAGGTTCCAAGTGAAGGTGAAGGTGCAGTCGCATCACTGCTGCTTCAGCCTCTTACAGGCGGCGTCGGCGTGCTCGACTTAGCCCGAAGAATCGAGGTGGAACTAGGGGTGGATATCAACTTGCGCAAGAAGCTTTGGCGGAACGTCGCTTTTGCTCTTGGCTCCGACTTTTGTGAAATGCTCGATCGCTCATTCGACGAGTCATTCGCTGCTCGCAATCTAATGTTGTACGCAATGGCCGACGTTCCCAAGCCGGAAAGGCCGGCGGATCAGAGGATATCCTCCATTCGTTTTGTCGCGGACCTCTCGACCGTGGAATCCTCGCTAAGCAATAGCCCGATCGCGGAGCTGCGCCGTCTCATTTCTGGCGGTGCGTGTTAACGACTCGGACCTTTTTCGTAGCATTGGAGCCGCCCATGAACTTCTCAAGGCGGTGATTAAGCTTGACGGGTTCTCGCACGGTGCATTCCCACACGATGAGCACTGACCAGACGGCCCTGCGAAGAGCTCGTCGAGTCTCTCGGTCGCGCTCCACGTTTCGGGTAAGTTTGCATGATGTCCAAAAGGCTTGTCCTGCTTAGAACAAGGCAACGGGTTTCCAGATTATCGAAGACGAGAGTGCTTTGCGGCGCTGCCGGCAAACACACGGAGCTACAATCAGCATAGGTAGTCGCCCCTCAATGTGCGCTGGAGCGCCTGATGGATCAACTGAAGGACCTTGCGGATAACCGCCTCTTTAGGGGGTGCGTCTACTGCGGGTCTTCTCCTGAAACGAGAGACCATGTGCCATCTCGTGTTCTTCTCGATGAGCCATTTCCAGCACAGCTCCCCATTGTCGGTGCCTGCAAGACATGCAACGAGGGCTTCTCAACAGACGAGCAATACGTTGCCTGCCTCATCGAATGCGCTTGTTTAGGTCATGTTGATCCGGACCAGCATCGTCGTCAAAAGGTTGCAAGGATTCTGCGTAAGGCGCCCGCTCTTAGGGCCCGCCTCGAGGCGGCACGCACAACCGAAGGCGAGCAGATCTTATTCGCCGTGGAACCAGAGCGAATTCGAAACGTGATGCTCAAGCTCGCCAAGGGGCATGCGATGTTCGAACTCAGCTGGTTTGCCGATCGCGAGCCCGCTTCCTTCTGGTGGGCTCCGATCCACCTGCTATCCGATGAGGATCGGGCTTCGTTTGAGGATGTCGCGCCCCCAGTGATTTTCGGGGAGATTGGCAGCAGGGCATATCAGCGAATGGCTGTCCTGCAGACGACGCTAAGAGGCCGCGACGGCGAAGAGCAAATTGTTCAAGTGCTCTTTAATGATTGGGTCGACGTCCAGGAAGGGAGATACCGCTACATAGCAACCGATCAAGACGGGGAGGTCCACGTTCGAATAGTGATCGGGGAGTACTTGGCTGGCGAAGTTCGCTGGAACCTTCAGTAGGACGCGTCGACCGGAGCGCTGAGGGGCTCGCCGAGGCCACCTCTTCACCATGGGGAACTTGATGCCGTTGCCTGAGCAATTAGCTGCCCCGGAGTGGATTGATAGCGGCGCCGCGATCGTCGGCGGGTTGGACCTGCTCGGCCTACGCCTGCCGGTTCAGTACATCGGGGCACGCTTCTTGATGGCATTACGACGGTCACACCGTCTCCGCACTCGTTATCTCGCCTGCCTCGACTGTCGAGATAAAGGGCCGCGAATCCTGTCTCGGCCTTCATTGCGCTTACATCGTCACAAACTTCGCTCTAGAGACCGCATATCCATGTGCGCAGCCGGCGATGAAGTTATAGGTGTTCAAGCTCATCGCTTTGTTGCTTGACGCGTGCGATCTGCTCTGAATCCAACTCGATGTGCCGACTGGCGGTCGCAACTGCAGCCTCTTCGACTCGGCGGCACAACGACGGCCAAAAGTCGCCAGTGCCTACTTCTCCTGTTTTCTCTTCTGCTCTCCGTCGGATGTCTGCCCATCCGCACTGCCAGTCGAGAAAGTCGGACAGGCTTTGCAAAAGTGGGTGTCGCGCAACTGAGAGCTGAACAGTTACTCCCACAACCTCCGGAAAACAATCCAGCAGGGCGGTCTCGTAGAGATCGATGTCCTCGGTTTGTTGCAGCAGCATGCGTAGTCGCATCCTGCCGAGAATCACGAGCAATCCATCGATCGATTTGAGTGCTGCCAGTTCTTCGAGCAGTTCCTCGCTATCCGGGACTTCCCAGCGCTTTGCCCCATCTTCAACCCACATCATTCGACGCGCCTCACCTCGGGGTAGGAGCTCTAACGCAGCCAGTACCTGAGCGTGGGAAAGCACGGGAGTGAGTAGCAGAACAGCGATGGGGTGGCGCGACCAATAGCGGAGCGTTGTTTCCCGGTATTTCTTTTCGATGACTTTCAGAGTCTCGCCACGGGGAGGGACTCCATCTCGATACCGTCGATACTTGCTGGTACTGGGTTTTCTGCGCTCCGCAATCTTCGTGGACACTCCCTTGTTCTCGAGAGTGGCCTCCATGACCGTGGGGCTCCAAGTTCCAGCGAGCAGGGCAAGTTCGGCATAACACGCGGCAGCCTTAACTATTCGGAGTCGTTTTGCCAGCAGCCCGCTATTCGGCGGTCGGACTCTATGTCGTGGGATCTCGTTTTGGGTCACGCGACTGCAAGTAGCTAGCGATAGAAGAGATACGGTATCGCAGAGGAGATGCTCTTAGTACCGTTTGAAAATGCCTAGTCACACAGACCTCGCCAACCAAGCCGAAGGCGGCCGCAGACATGCGTACGAACGGGAATTGCTCGACCGATATGGCCTGCTGATTGGCGGCGCCGACCTGGTTCACGTCGCAGGCTTTCGGAACGCAGCGGGCCTACGTCAGGCCCTGCATCGCAACAAAATCGGATTCCCTGTGTTCCACGTGCCAGGGCGACGCGGTCGCTTTGCTTGGGCTGTGGACGTTGCTGCGTGGCTCTATGACTTATCAAGAACCCAAGACCAAGAGTCCCTTCCCCCCAAGCTGAGGTGTGACATGACCTGACGAAGCCGCGTCCTATCCACCAACCCGGCCCCAGAAAGCACTCGGGCCCAGATCTCCTAGCAGAGATCTGAGCCCGTAAAGCGAACAAGCTGAGCGCTTGCTTGCGATGGTGCAGCAGGGTCTGCCCATTGTCAAGGCGTCGAATGGCGCCCAACGGGCAGGCATTGCCGGGATCCCAGAAATGCCCACTGGCTGGAAACCCAGCCAATGGGCTCACCGGACGATCCTACCCATGAACAACTATGTAACCCCTTCCGTGGCACCGGCCGCCGTCGCCCTTCAGCGACACCTGCCCTTAGCAAAGTGGCCCTCCGGGCCTAGCGATGTCCACTTCGAACTGCCTACGCCTGGGCAGTTGCGCGTGCGCCGGCTAGTACACCGCGGCGCGCCTCGACCTGTCTCGAAATGTTATTCGCTCAAGCTCAAACGCATTGTCCAGTGTGAGTCATCACTGGAAGTCGATGTCGCCAAGCTGCTGGATGCCTGTCCGGCAGTAACGGTATTCGCCGAGCAACCTCTGGCTTTGCACTACTTCGACGACGGGATTCCGCGGCGTCATGTGCCCGATTACATGTTCCAGGCAGGAGATCATCGGGGGCTTATCGAGGTCAAATTCGAAGCCGATATCAATGACGAAATTCGGCACCGCACGGAGCGGCTCATCGAGCTACTCAAACCGTACGGTTGGCGGTATCGCGTCGTCACCGAAGCCACGGTGAGATCCGATCATTTGCTCGACAACGTCCAGAAATTGCTGCGCCGCGGTCGACAGCACCCGCCAGAACATTGGTCGCTGGCGACCTTCGATCGAATACGCCGGAGCGGCCCGATAGCTCTCGGCGAATTCGGTTGGCATCAAGCTGGCCAAGTCCAGACCATCTGGATATCGCACGAGATCTTGGTAGGTAATGTGCAGGTTGATCTCAGCTGCAAACTCAGCGCCGGAACTCTACTCCATGTCGAGCGCCCTGATCTCGGAGGGGCATTGCCATGGCTACCGGCTCATTCCAAGTAGGACAACGCTTCCTCCTGGCGGAGGCCATCTGCCGCATCATGCGCTCAGTAGGTACCGATCAATGGGCCGTCGAAAACATGTCGGACGGCCGCATCTGGGAAATCTCAACGGCTGATCTGCTATCGAAATGGGAACGTGCAGAGCTGCAGTTCCCGGGCGCCCCAGGCAAATCGGTCCCGAGTACCGCACAGCAGACCGCACTAAAAAACGCCGCCGTCGATGCCTTCATGCAGACGTATCCGGACGCGGTCCTGTTACGTGCAAAAGCTAAGCTGGCGTTCGTCAGAAGGCTAAAGCACGTTCCGATAACCGCGAGCACTATCGTTCCACTGATCCAGGAGATCTGGTCTGACAAGATGCTCTGGAAGGGTGAATGCGTATTCCCCAAGCCGCCGCATTTCACGACGGTAGCCAGTTGGATCCGCGCGTATCGGGAGGCTGGGGACGATCTCCGGGCATTGGCCGACAAGCACCACAGCAAAGGAAATGACGATCCCCGCTATGAGCCTGAGGTAGAAACTCTAGCGGAAGACGTGATCGAGACGATGTATCTTGTGCTCGAAAGACCGAGCATTGCTGAGTGCTTAGAGGTACTGCGGGGACGCGTTGCAAGGCTTAACCAGACGCGCTTGCCGTCAGAACAGCTCGCGCGGCCGGCCTACGCTTATCTGAAGCGAAAGCTTGCGCAGCGCCCCGCCTACGATATCTGCCTGGCTCGGTATGGAAAGCTGATCGCGGATATCCGCTTCCGCGCGGCTGGGAACGGGGCATTTGCTCAGGCGCCACTCGTGCGTGCGGCGATAGACCACTGCAGGCTGGACGTCATCGTCGTAGACGATGCTTCGGGTCTTCCCCTGGGCCGGCCGTGGCTTACGTTGATCCTGGATGAGTACAGCCGCTACGTGCTCGGCTACTACATCGGCTTCGAAGAGCCTAGCAATGTGAGCGTTGCCCGGGCGCTGCGCAACGCGCTCATGCCAAAGTCGAACCTTCTGCAACGCTACCCAAAAATCATCAACGGTTGGGATGCATGGGGTGTCATACACACGCTGATCGCCGACAACGGGTTGGAATTCCATGGGGACGCCATCGAACGTGTCGCAGAAATGTTCGGAATCGTCGTGCAGTTCTGCCCGCGGCGGAAGCCTTGGTACAAGGGCAAGATCGAGCGCTTCTTCCGCACCATCAGTTCAGGGCTGCTGGCAGCCATTCCGGGTAGGACGTTCTCCAACGTCTTGGAGAAGGGCGATTACAACCCGTTAAAACACGCGGTCGTCGGCTTGGAGACGCTACGCGAGGTGGTGCTGACATGGATCGTAGACATCTACCACCAGAAAAACCATCGGGGCCTCGGTAGAGCGCCCGCCGAAGCTTGGGCCGATGCCATTGAATCTACAGATCGGTGGCTGCCAGCGTCGTCAACGGTGCTCGATAGCGCATTCAGTCGACGCGATACGCGCTTGCTCAGCCACAAGGGTATTGAGTTTGACAGTCTGTTCTACAACTCCAATGACATGCGCGTCTTGCGAGAGCGGCACGGCGAGACCATGACAGTCGAAGTGCGCGTGATGGATGACGATCTTGGTCACCTCTTTGTCGTATCACCCGATGGGTACACGGTGATCAAAGTACCGGCATTGGACGCGGCCTACGCGAAAGGTATGACCCGCTGGCAGCACAAGGTCTGCCGTCGCTACCAACGTCGCATGCAGGACGATCAAGCACGAGAGCTGTCACTGGGTGAAGCAAAGGAACGAATCAGACAACTCATCCGAGACGACGCGGATCGCGGCAAGCGCACCACACGCAAGCGGCAGGCACGGTTCAGCGAGCAAGTCGACGGTTCCATACAGATCGGGACGGGGCGAAGTTTTGATGAGGCAGTGTCATCGTCTGCGCCACGTCCGTCCGATCAGAATCGGATGAAGGCGCATAACGAATCCGTTGCACTGCCTGCAGCTCGTAACACCAAAGATGACATTCCCGTACTCACGAGTCGCCGCGTGGCGACCCACGTGGAGAACTCGCATGAACACTGATAAGAACGATCTTAGGCAGTACGCGGACCTGGTCAAATCCATCCGCATCGATCATCTAGCTTATGAGCAAGTATTAGAGGCGCTTGAGGAGTCCTACGATTCGGTAGGTCATACAGCCAATCCTGTATGCGTCCATATCGCAGGGGAATATCGCACCGGCAAGTCGTGTGTGATAGATGACTTCTTGGCTAGACATCCCGTGGAACGGTATCGGGAAGGGCTTCGACAGTCGATTGTCTATACGCTCGTTCCTCACGATGCCACCGTCAAAGGGCTGGTTCAGGCGCTCTTACGCGCGTTCGGTGACCCACATTGGGCACGTGGATCGACATCCAATCAGACTGCCAGATTGCTGGACTATCTCGAGAGCACCGGGTGTCGGATGATCATCTTGGATGAGTTCCAGCACCTGTGTGACAAGGGGCAGAAGAAGCAACTGTACAAAGCGGCGGACTGGCTAAAAATACTCATCGAGAAGAAGCCTTGGGCATTGGTTGCCGCTGGCCTACCTGAGTCGGCTTCGGTGATTAATAGCAACCGTCAGCTGCAGGGGCGCTTCGATGCAACGCTGACAATGCCACTTTTCGACTGGCACGATGCGTCCTCTCGCGCACAGTTTCGGGCCATTGTGCATGCGTTCGTTACGGAGATGCGACCTTTCGAGTTGCCGGACCTTGGTGGAGACGAACTTGCTTTGAGGGTGTTTTTGGCTACCAGTGGCCGGGTTGGCCTGTTCGCCAAGCTCATGGATCGAGTCGTAGGAAGAGCTATTCGTGACAAGACGACCAAGATCAGGGTGCAGGATCTTGCCAATGCATTTCAGAGAGCTATTTGGTTTGCGCCGCGATTCCCACTCCCGCAAGGCCCATTCTTTGGTGATCTTTCCCACGGGCAGAACGCAATAATCGAGAAGGTTGTCGCCTTGGGGGCTGAAGAAGAAGCCTATAAGGACGGCGCTGGACGCGTGCGCCGGCAGGGCGTGGAAACGAAGGTGTCTGGCAGAAAGCTAGAACGACAACGTCAGCCAAGGCATAGGACGCAAGCCCAACAAAAGGAAGAACTCAGGAGGGCTTTGTAATGCTCATCCTGACCCCTAAGCCCCATCCCACCGAGTGCATTTCTGGCTACCTCCATCGGCTAAGTAGCGTGAACGGTTACGCTAGCCCGTCATGGATTATCGAGCCATATAGGAATGGCTACCACAACGACGACTATCGGAGGATCACGCCTCATAGCATTCAGCAGATCGCCGGTATCACTGAAGAGGAAGCACAGCGTGTCTGCGTGCGTCCTGATCGCACAGGTGATCGAACATCGCTCCGACTGGTGGGAACGGAGTTGCACGTCTCCCATGTCGATATGCAATCGTTTCGTATTTGCCCTTGCTGTGTGGGTGAACATGGACGGCACGAAGCATTCTGGCATCTGCGTTTGGTCGAGTGGTGTCCCGTACACCAAGTTCGACTTCTCACTGTCTGTTGGGTGTGCCGCAATGAACTTCGCTGGAACAGACCCGGAGTTGGCCGCTGTAACTGCGGAGCCGATCTGACAGTGCAGGTGTCGTCGGAGCGTTGTGACGATCGGCTCTCCGGGTTGCTCCTCGTCATCAGGCGGGCGCTCTACGGCAGTGAGCATATTGATGAAGCGATCCCGAGCGATATGGCGCACCTGCTGCACATGGATTTGTACCGTTTGATGCGTACGATCGAAGTGCTTAGCGGGAGGATGTTCTGGCGAGAAGGTGGCAAAGCGGGGATAACTTGGCGAATCAGTGCTGCCGAAGAACGGGGCGTGAAGGCGAAGCTTCTAGACATCGCCAGAGCATTGGCGCCATGGCCAACCGGGTTCCGGGAACACCTTCATGCGCGCTACGACAAGGTTCTGTCTGAGGACAGCTCCAGAAGGAGTTTTAGAGATTCGTTCTCTTGGGCTTTGTGGCCATTAGGGAAAAACTTGAAAGAGCATGCCGGGCAGCTCGCCTTTCTGCGCGACGAGGTACTGCGCTTTGGCGCTTCGTACTGGACTCGAGATCAGTTGATGCGGGGCGCGAAGATCCGCGACTTCGGCCAATGGGAGTTTTGCTGGGGTTCGGTTCCGGATGCCGCTGAAATACTTGGCCTCGATCCGAGAACATTACTGAAGCGAATCCGGGAAGGCCTCGTGCCTGTCAAGGAGGTTGCAACCCATCGCAGGAATCGTAATTACAAAGTCGATTTGCAATGGGCAAGGGCACAGCGGTATTCGGCACATCCAGGAGTCAAGATACGGTCGGCTGCCACTGTGCTTGGACTATCGCCGCCCATGCTCTCGATGCTCCAGGCAAATCGGGCTTATCGCCCGACGTTAATGACTCGACCTCCGAATACATTTGCGGTCGAAGACATCCAAAGGTTCAAGCTGGAGCTAAGTCACTTGGTGACTCGTCATTCTGGAGATGAATCGCTCGGGGGAATGCTGATCAATGGACGCAGGTTTGACAAGATCCGTTCCACGAAAGAACGTGCGAGCGTACTGCACGATCTCATCAGGCACTAATGGCCTGCTGCGATTCCTCTGCGAGTGATGACTAACAGGACCGGTGAATAATACTGGCTCTATTGAGTTGTGAAGTTGACAGCCAGGCTGACTAACTCTGATCGTCGCGTCCGCCCATCCGGTATCGAGGAGAAGGCGGGTGATGGCCATCAAAATCAGCGCTGGACATCGTCGCCTAGCAACGCCACGAATGCCGCCTCATCGCGGGCACTTAGCGCATGGTCGGGGCAGCAGAGGTCGTCGGCCACGATCAGGTACAGCCGCGACCGGGCAATACTCTCGGCATCGAGCTTCGCGATCAATTCTTCCGGCGTGGGCGCGCCCCACGTTCTTCCGTCGCCCATGGCAATGAGTCCGCCGCCATAACCTATGAACACTGTGTCGTCACTCATCTCACTAAACGTCCACGATTGGATTCGGATCGCAGTTGGAGTTTTTTTGGCGGATGCGGTGGTGCAACTCCAGATCACGGCCGCATCCGATACGTAGTCCGGTGACGTGTTTCCGTTGTCTAGTGATCAAGTTGCATAAGATGTGGAAAATTACCACATACTCCGCGCATGGCGAAGAATGTCCGTATCTCCTATGAGCTCTACGCTTTGGCCCAGCTAGAGTCCAGGCTGCAAGATCGCAGCATCGCCAGCAGTTGGAGCACTGGGCCAAGCGCGGGATCGCGGCTGTAGGCAGCTTGGATGCGGCGCAGGGCATCGTAAGCGCGCTTGATGCTGCTGTGGCCATGACCCGAAAGCTGGATACGCTCGATGTTCTAAGTGGCAGGCGCAGCGCCGATTCCCTGCATTTCATTTCGCGTTCGATGGCTCGCCAGAGCCAGCCGGTCTTCCCGCCCAAATACCGGAAGAGCTGAACCGGTGAGGCGGGAAAGCGAAGCCTACATGCCTCCTGAGCTCGTCCAACGGGTATTGGCGCGCGCGTCGCTCGACGTGATGTTGATTGGTGGTCAAGCCTTGGCGTACTGGATGGGTTTTACGTCGCTCTGGCAGCAGCACCTTTGCGTCCAGCTTGTCGTGCGCTTGGCGTCCGATAGGGGCCAAAGACCAATTGGTTCCTGGGTCTCGCAGACTCGGCACGTGCACAAGACTAGGAACCCGGAGCGCGATTCTTAGAGGGTGGCACCGATTTGGACTTTGGCGCGATGATAAAACTCATTACATCGGCATTGGGGACAGTGAAGCGAGGTAGGCTGCGATCAGCTAGTCCACCAACAGGGGTGATCAGCGTATCTGCCCCGACCCGGGTGACGATGTCCACCGGCCCAACGCGGAATACTGGATTCTTGCCGCCGGTAGCAGCTTGGCAAACAATGCTGGTGTTAGCCGCTTTCACGATTGCGCAGCCGTTCGAAGTAACCAAAAGCTGGGCACGTTCGATCATGCCCAGCTGAAAAAAGCGCACCACAGTCCCTAGAGAGGACGACGCTAAGCTGGAGGAAACAAATGCGCAGAGCACTAACGCACCGACTACCGCAACGCGTAGCTTGCGCGGTGCTCCTTCGGTTGCGTACATCACGCAATGAATTGTGAGCGCTATCGTTCCCAACCAGAGCACTGGCAGCCAAGAGTGCTCTAAAGCGGGCATCGATGCCTGAAATACACTCAACGTCAGGACCGACCACGTCCACCAAAACAGATATGCGACGGCATGAAACGACACAGGCCACCACCAGCCGGCTGCAGGCAGCGCCTTCTTCCATATTTGCGCGATAAATAGCACCGCGAGCATGAAAAGCGCTGCGGCGCTGACAAGCCAGTACCCAACCACGTACAACTCCTGCGCTATGACCACGGCCAGAATTGAGGCAGCTATTCCCGCTCCCATCACAAGTGTTAGCAACGCTCGCCGCGCTTTCACCTGCTCGGCATCGGTTAGTGGGGATTGGGTGGTTGCTATGGGAACGGTTTGAATCGCACCGCTATCCGCAAAAAATATAGCTGCAGCTCCTGGTAGAAGTAGCAACACAACGACCAGAACCAGAAGCACCAGTCCAAGCCCGGCTACGCCCGCGATAACGCCCATGACGCTGGGTAGGTCAAAACGTGGCAGATATCCAATCATCAAGAAATGCAAAAACAACAGCCCTCCGCCAAATAGGCTGCCTACCCACAAAACAGAGTGAGCTGCGGTCAGCACGCGCGATTCGAGCCTAGGGGTATCAGTACTCATTAAATTCCGTCCTCGTTATGGGCAGCCTTGAATTGGCGCACGGCTACATTGCTCAGGCTCGCCAGCCTCGGGTAGCGGACATCGAAAATGCGATCAGCATGGCTTTCCCGCGTTGGCATGCATCGACCAATGCACTTGACATAGTCATTTGGACTATTCGGGATATGTATGCGTAGAAAGAACGGAACCACTACGCAGAAAGCGCTCTACTGGGGGCTTCAGGCATCCAACTAATAGCACCGCAGAATTCAGCTTGGCTTGGTGTTTGAGAACGAGGAGTCATCCCTCGCGCTCGCACGGACGCATGACGGGAAGCTTTTTTGGATCGGAAGTGGCCGTTGGACGCCTGGCACCCCCCGTCCCCCGGCAGTGAATTGTTTGAGGCGTGGCGAAACATAGTTTTGAATTTTACGCAGCGGAAAAGGAACGCAGCTGGTCCAGCAACTGGTCCGCGACAACCTAAGTCAGGCTAAGGGGATCAAGCCCGAAGAAGACAAGATCATGCGCATGGCAGCTCAGACGGCGATGATCGAGAACTGCTTCGTTCACTTACCCAAGGACACCGCCTGGTTACCCACCAAGGGGCAGGAACTCACGACGTTCCCGCGGACCAAGTACGGCGACCAGGTGGACTCGGGCGCAAGCGCTAAGCTTGGATCTTCAAGTACGGCCAAGAGCCCGGAATCATCGGCTACTACAAGCAAGAGATGGATCGATTGGGAATTCCCCTCCTGAGCCGGTATCAATTTTTGATATCCGGCGGTGCACATGGTTTTGGCGGGCAGAACCGGAAACAGGTCGAGCGCGAGAGGCCAACCTCGCGCATCGCTCGGTGGCGCACCAGGCAATCGGCTAAGACCCCGCCGACGTGGTTTCGCCCAAACTTCTACTGTTTGCGGGCGTCGCGTCAGCGGAGCTTGGCACTAAAGAAGTGTCGCTCGGTCCGCGAGAGACTGCAGCGTGTTAGCCTGCGTGTAGGCTGAAGGGCAGCCGCATGGGGAGCAGCCCGTCTCAGGGCCTTCCGTTTGCCGCCGCCGAACACGAAAGATCTAGTCGCTAGCCACACGCAACCCGTTGTTTTTCGTTGCTCTGTCGGCGGCAGTGCAGACTGCTTGCACCTGACTACGTATCGAATGGTCGGCATGAGTGGTGCGGAACAAGTGATGGTCAGAATGGCCCCATCTGGCAAGTTCAAAAGCGCTGGTTAGTCCGTCAGCAGGGGAGCCGGTGTACTTAAAGAATTAGTGGGAATAGTTTGTTGCTCAATCTAGAAAACGGCGACGACGGGCGTGTCCACTCCGCCAAGCTCTGGCCTCAGCCATCGCCAATCGACCGTCCTACGGGACGGGCCGATTATGCGCATTCGGCGGTGAGCGGTCAGACGTTGACTTATTTCACGCCCGATGGATTGGGCGATCTGTTGCTGCGGTGCGGGCAGCGTGCCAATACCTCGAGGGTGGAATTGCCCGATGACGCCAGCCACCGCGACGCCGCCCTTGTTCTGGTTCGCGCGATTGCCCGTCGGGGTCGCCCAAAGCAGGTGGATATCCCGCAGGCCCAACGACTCAGTCAGATTATTCTCGGCGGGCTCAAACCCCAGAGCGTGAACGACCTCGTGGCACTCGCCGGCTCAATATCAGCGCGGAACAAGGCTATAAGGGAGCAGATTGTTTTTTCTGTGGGTAACCAACCCCACGGAAATCAGTTTGTCTTCGCGCCCTATTCGGAGGTTCCAGCCCTCGTAGACGACCTAGTCCAAGTCATTCGCACATTCGACGTTGATATTGACCCGGCAGTGGGGGCCGCTGTGGCTGGCTATTACGCCTTGCACGCACATCCCTTTCTTGACGGTAATGGGCGGTGGTCAAGATTGGTGGCGGCGCATGTGGGTTCGCGGTTGGGTAGCCCTTTGATTGCCACTCTGGCGGTAGCCTTTCTAAGCGCCTGTAAAGATGACTTAGTCCGTGAGGTGTGGCCGAACACGAGGGCCTTCGGCTTGCGGCGGTTTCTCACCGCCTCACTGCAATTTGAACGACTACTCCTCGGTCATATGACTGAAGCGAATCTGTTCCAGGACACACACAACATTACCTACCTCCTGCGCAAAGCCATGCGCAGCCGGACCAGCGGGGATTCGGTCCTAAGGGTGCTGTACTCGACTGGCGAGATATCGCTCGTAGCGCTGAGGTCCGCGGGGAGCTTGTCCGTGCGCGCCGCAGACGGCCTCATTGAGCAGATAGTGGCCGGATCAGAAGGCAATGCGATTTATGACCGATCTTGCTTAAAAGTCGAACCGTTACTAGCGGCGGTCGACCGCGCTATTTACCTGTCAAAAACCCAATTATTTGAATCCGGAAACTCTTATGCAATCTAAGCCCCCCGTAATCGGGTGTGAACTGTCGCCCCTGGCCCGAACAAATCTAAATTCCGCGGTAACTATGTTGCTGCTCATAGCGGGCCTGGCGACTCCCATGGTCGTTTCGGCAGACAAGCGCGCGGATGACTTGGCAGCGGCCCAAAAGTGGAATCCAACTAATATCGGTGGAACGCAATCAACGGCTTTTCGACCTTCATTTCCCTCCTGGGGTGGAAGGGGCGGCGGTGGGTATGACTTCTATGATACCGGCAACTATAGCGATGAGTGGGTGTCGCCCAATGAGGGTGATGTACCGAGTAGCCCCGTACCAAAGAATCCCGACGACAAGCCACCAAACCCATGCAAGCAGGGGGGCGTGGTGGGGAATCCGATCATTCCCTCCACGGGAAACAAAATCGAACCCGAACTTGATTTCAGTTCATCTGGTGAGATGGGGCTACATCTGAATCGCACCTACAACCACTTTTGGACGGGTGTCGGCGTGTTTGGCAAGCACTGGGTTAGCAATCTCGACTACAAATTATCTTTCGGATCACTCGACGTGAACGCCTGCTATCCGATGCCAGGTGGTGGTACGTGTGGAATCGGAGCCAATACGGAGATTTTCGCATGGCGTCCCGATGGACGGTCGGTGAAATATATAAGGGCAGAGGACGGCATTTTCTATGAGGACAAAGCCAGCCCAATTTCTAGAATCGTTCAGCGCGCTGACGGCAGCTTTACCCTTTATGGAGAGAAGCACGAGGTCGAAAATTATTCGTCTGCCGGGTATGTGGCCGCGATTGCAAATGAGCAGGGCATAGGGTGGACGTTCAATTATAACGGTACTTATCCAACCCGCGTTACTCATACGTCCGGTCGATATATTGATCTCGTGTGGACTAATTCCCAGTTGACGGCGGTACGCGACCCCTCCGGCGCCTATTATGGGTATGCCTACAATCCGGATCACTTCGGTACGGGGATGCATCGGCTCACTGCCACGTCCACGCCCGCCAGTAGAACTATTTCGTACCACTATGAGGATAGTGACCCCGGAGCGTTAACTGGTAAATCTTTCAATGGCGTGCGGTACTCCCAATTTACGTATGACTATAACGGCTACGCAACCAGCACCGAGCACAACGGACAGGATAAGGTTAGTGTTAGCTATGTTTTAGGTGACGCTGGGCTGATGTCAGCTTTCGTGACTAATCCGCTTGGTCATCGCACGGAAACTAAGTACCTAAATGGTAAATTTGTCAGTTCGGCGATGAGCGCGAGTGAATATTGCAGTGCGGCCTATAGGGAAGTGACATACGACTTAAACGGCTACCCAGACATTCAATCCGACTTCAACGGAAACGTTACTAATAATGATTACAACGAAAAGGGGCAGTTACTCCGTAAAGTCGAAGCCGCCGGAACGCCCTACGCGCGAACGTTAGAATTCGTGTGGAACAGTAAGAATCTGCTAGAAAGTCTCACTATGGTTGGTTACAGCCGTGTCAGCTATACCTACAGTTCGGACAACCGTGTAACGGCGGTCACCGAGGTCAATCTTTCCGCCAATGGCGTGCCTAACCAAGCCCGAGTAACCACTTACGCATATACCCTTCACGATAATCTCATGCTTGCCGCAGTGACGGTTGATGGGCCCATAGCAGGCAGCCAAGATGCCGTAGTTACCCGTTTTGACTCTTACGGCAATCTTACTTCTGAACAAAATGGACTTGGCCATATCGTGTCCAGCTCGGGGCACAATGGATTAGGGTTGCCGGGCCGCCTGGTGGGCGTCAACGGAGACGTGACGGATTACACCTACGATGCGGAGGGTCGCGTGCTCCTCGCTAGGTCCTGGCGAGATGGGGTCGCGTCAGACACCGCGTACACGTACGACATTCGAGGGGCGCTAGCCACGGTGACGTCTCCGGACGGCTCCATCGTTACGTTTGAAAGTAGCAGCTCGGGCAGGCTGCTGCGCACATGGCGCGCGGCGAACGGGACTGTCATCGACGATCCGATGGAAGAAGAGCAGGTCAGCACCTATGACCTGATGGGCAACACGCTGCGCAGTGAGGATCGCGTCCGCTCTGGTCAATACGTGAGCCGTTTCCGCTGCCTTCAGCCAAGAGGGGCCTCTCCAGCCACTTGTGCTGAGCCCGACTATTACGACGAATGGGTAGTGTCCTCTACGCTGAAGCGCGCGGGCATCGCGGCCTACGACGAACTTGGTCGTTTGCGCGTAGGTTTGGGTAACAACGGTCAACATTTCGCTTATTACTACGACAACAATGGGAATGTCGGCTCAACCTCTGACTCTCTCGGACGTGTTACCACGATGGTCTACGATGCGCTGGATCGGCTGGTGCGCACCACCGACCCGCATGGCGGCATCACCGGGTTTGCCTATGACCTCGGCGGCCGTCTGACCCAGGTAACCGATCCGCAGGGACGGGTGACTAGTTATGTTTACGATGGCTTCGGTCAACTCTGGGCGCAATCCAGCCCCGATACCGGAACCACCCAATACCAATACAACGCTGCCGGGCAATTAATGCGGATGACTCGTGCCGATGGTGTAGCGCTGCAGTACGAGTACGACGAACTGGGCCGAACGAAGCTGGTTGGCGATGGCACGCGGTCGCGCACCTACAGCTACGACTGGTGTGCCAACGGCAAGGGGCAGTTGTGCGGTGTCTACAGCTTCTGGTCACCAGGAGCCTTCGAGAACTGGTCGAATTTTGGTTACACCCCACAAGGCCAGCTGGCGACCCGCCGCGATATCTACTACGGATTCGGCTCAAACACTGACGATGTCACTGGTTACGCTTACGACGGTATGGGCCGGTTGACCGGGATCAGCTACCCCAGCGGCGTAAGCGCAGGCTACGGTTACCACAGCGGCAAGTTGACGACCATGACGGCGACCGTCAACGGCGTCAGCCAGACTGTGGTGGGGAACATCAAGCGCCAGCCGTTCGGCCCTATTGCCAACTGGACCTTCGGCAACGGCGCCTCACGCACCCTGGATTGGGACTTGGACGGCCGGTTGGCTAACATTGAAACCCCCAACTTGCAGGGGCTGTATCACGCGTTCAACGCAAACAACAACATCACCAGCTATGTCAACGGCGCCAACCGCAGCTATGACCACAACTTCGGCTACGACGCTCTGTCGCGGCTGGGGTCCACCATCACCCAAAGCAACACGCTGAGCATCAGCGACAGCTTCGACGCCACCGGCAACCGCACTGCACGCACCAAGCAGGACTCCGTCAACGGCAACGCCAGTCTGGCCTACGCCTATGCGGGGCCTGGCCAGCGGCTGACCGGGATAACGGGGGCGGAGACGCGCAACTTCGGGTACGACGCCCGCGGTAATCAGATCAACGAATCAGGGACGCGCGGCGCAAGAGGCTTTTCCTATGACGCGTTCAACCGGCTGCGCAGCGTCAGCGTCGACGGGGTCGTTACCTCATACGAGTACAACGCCCTCGGTCAACGTATTGGTAAGTGGAGTGCGAGCGCCGGGGGCACGCGGTATCTGTATGGCGGCCAGAACCAACTGCTGGGCGAAGTGGCCCCCAATGGCACCTGGACCACCTACCTGTGGCTGGAGGGCCAGCTTGTGGGTCTGGTGCGCAATGGCAGCTTGAATTATGTCCACACGGATCATCTGGGCCGACCGGAGGTAGTGAGCAATGCCAGCCAAGGCGCGGTGTGGCGCGCTGCTAACACGTCTTACGGCCGCACTGTGGTGGCAGACGGCATAGGCGGCCTGAACATCGGATTCCCTGGGCAGTACTACGATGGCGAGAGCGGCAACTGGCACAACGGGTTCCGCGATTACGATCCTACTACTGGGCGGTATACGCAGTCCGATCCGATTGGATTGGCAGGCGGGCTCAATACATATGCCTATACCAGCAGTAATCCAGTAAATCGGATTGATTCTTTGGGCTTGACTGCCTGTCTGGAGTTCGCCCAAAACTTAGCAAGCATGGCTATGTCTGCGGTTCTTCCGGAGGCATTGGGTAATCAGATGCACAATGATGCTTGGGCAAATCGCGTACCGCTGTCTAGCACAGATGGCTTCAAGCAACAGCTTGTGGGTGGTGGTCAGGGAGTCGCTGTCGGTCGCCATGTGTATGCGGCAGCTGGCGGCTACCTTATGACGGGGGATGCCTCTATTGCAATTCTAGGGACTCTCAAAGATCTCCAACAGTGGACCACAAAAGGAAATTGGCCGCAGAGAAGTGCAGAAATAAACGGGAACATAGCGGGCGCGAAGGTAGGGCTCTCAATGAAAACGGCCATGTCGCTTTCGGAGGGTGCATCAGGTTGCGGTAAGAGTCGAATAGGGAAAGAGCTCTCCAGTCTTGTCGCCTCGATTTTGTGCGCCCAATGAGCCCAATGAACAAAAAACTATTGCTGCCACTCGCCTTTTTCGCATGGTTGGTTGCTAGTTGTTCGCCGGATACTAGAACTACGCTGATGAGCGTAGTCAATCAGGATATCCGCGTTGACTTGACTGCGACCGCAGACTGGGAAGCAGCAGATGGCCACATTGAAGTGATTTCTATCCCCAGTAATGAAGTGGTGAAAACCATACTGTTTGCTAAGGCAGATGACTACGTCGACGACATTAGCGACAAAGTTACTCATCTAGGAGCGAAAGGAAATACGATCGTCGTTTGCCTCAGATATGCAGAGTTGGCTCAGAAAGGCGAAGTGTATGTCTCGCCAGCTGGGGTTGTCGTTGAAATCGTGGAAGACGATGGTGCAGTCAAGGTATGTAACCAAAAGGCGCCAAACTAACCGAGCTAGCGGGGAGCCAGCCAGAATCGTCGGGCACGTTGCAATCGCATTGGGCGGTTACAGCTACGGCGCGAGACCACCACTAGGCTCGCCGCTCACCGGATATCGGGCAACCCAACCCAATGTCGGTCGAGCACGTTAATCCGGGTTAGCACGACGCCGGAGCAAGAGAGGCAATGCTTACGTAAATATGGAAGGACAAGGGAGTTCCCCTTCCATACTCGACGAAGGATCGCGAATGGAACTTAGGCATCGCGGGCTGCAGACGGTAGCGATACCCATCAGCTCCGATTACCGAGCCCCGCGCTAGCCGGCGGGGCTTTTTTTACCGCCGGTCTGCTGTCAGAGGGTATCGATCATCTGAATGGCGAGTGCTGCTGCTTGAGTTCGCCATATATCATGGTGTTTGTGCACGAAAGCAATTGATCGTGTTCGGAAATCTGCGGTGGGCCATCGCGCCGTCGCGACGTGTCGCCAGCAGTGGCCTGTCATGCCGCAGTAGCATTTAATATCGACGATACTCCGGCAAGGACACCGCCGCACGGACGCGACCTCCAGGGGACAACCAATGATTCGACATGCTTGGCGCCGACGCGCACTCGTCGTCTTGATCGCTTCCGCGTGCACGACGCTCGGAGCTACCGAGCTAATGCATCCCGATCACTACGAGTTTGACGCATCGATCCATGCGCCTTTCAGCGCGCAGGGCGGTCGTTGGCCCATTACCTTGCACTTCGACTATCCGGGCGCCGGCAGTGCCACGGACGCTGCTTGGACGCTCGACATCATCGCGGCCAACGGCCAGGTAGTGACCAGTCGGAGCGGTGTCACCGCGCTCGGCGGACGGCATGTTCGCATCCCCGCCAGTTGGAACGGGCGTGACCAGACGGGTCGCACCGTCTCGGCCGGTTACTACACCGTGCGCCTGCGCGCGGTGCCGACGGTCACCACCGCCCAAGATCTGGCGCGCCCCATCAGCCAGCGCGTGAGCGAAGCCTTCGAGACTTTCCCAGAGGAGATTGTCGAGCAGAGCTATGACGTGATGGTAGGTGCCGTCCCCCCGGCGCGTATGCCCGCGTTCAACGCCCTGCAGGTCGGCGCGCGCAGTCACCGCACTCCGAACGCGGCCAAGACTCAACCCGACGCTGAGCAGATGGTGACGGCGCAATCCGTGCCAGCCAGCGGCCTGCCGTACACGATCTATTACGGCAACTTCCACAGCCAGACGAACCACAGCGACGGCGGCGGTGATCTGGCCACCTGCTCTGGTTCACAGGGACCGCAGGCGGGCGCGTTCGGCCCGATCGACGCCTACACGATGATGCACGGACCGGCCGGGGGCGACTTTCTGCTCAATTCCGAACACAACCACATGTACGACGGCTCGACTGGCACCAGCACGTCGGCAAACCCGGCGACTGCGATCGCGCTGTTCGACAGTGGGGTGCAGGCTGCCAGCGACTACCGTGCCGCCAATCCGGGCTTCATGGCGCTGTACGGCTTGGAATGGGGCGTGATCAGCAACGGCGGTCACCTCAACCTGATCAATCCTGATGGCCTCGCGGCGTGGGAGCTGAACAGTTCCGGCCAGCTGATCGGTGAGGTCAATACGCCTAAGAGCGACTACCCGGCGCTGTACGCCACGATGCAGCAGCGCGGCTGGATCGGCCAGTTCAACCATCCGGCTAGCAGTGGCCAATTCCTGGTCAACGGCACCGCGCTGGGCTACGACCCCAACGGCGCCGAAGTGATGGTGCTGGCCGAAGTCCTCAATAGTTCGGCGTTCTCGACCAACACCAACGAGACCGAGACCAGCCGTAGCAGCTTTACCGGCGCCTGGAACATCCTGCTCGAGCGCGGGTACAAGGTCGCACCCACAACCAACCAAGACAACCACTGCGCCAATTGGGGCCTGAGCTTCACCAACCGCACCGGCGTGCTGCTGCCGGAAGGCACGGCGTTGAGCACTACCGCGTTCATCGACGCGTTGCGCGCACGCCGCGTGTTCGCCGCCGAGGACAGAACCGGACAGCTGGTGCTCACCGGCAACGGCCACGTGATGGGCGAAACGTTCTCCAACACCGGCCCCATGACGCTGACCGCCAACCACGCCAGCAGCAGCGGCCAGACGGTGCAGCGCGTGCAGTTCTTCGAGGGCGTGCCCGGCCGTAATGGCACCGTGACCCAGTTGTCCGAAGGCAGCGGCAGTTACACCTTCACCCCCGCCAACGGCGAGCACTTCTACTACGCGCTCGTTACCCAGGCCAATGGCCTACGTCTGTGGTCGGCACCGCTGTGGGTTAGCCAAGGCACCGGCCCGGCGGACACCACGCCGCCGACGATTAGCGCCAGCGAAGCCGGCAGCAGCGGCACCATCACGCTGTCCGCTAACGCTTCAGACAACGTTGGCGTCACCAACGTCGAGTTCTATGTCGATGGCACGCTGAAGGGCAGTGACGCTACAGCGCCGTACGCGCTGACGCTGGATTCGACCACGCTGAGCAATGGCAGCCACAGCCTTACGGCGAAGGCATTCGACGCCGCCGGCAACACCACTACCTCGGCAGCGGTGGCGTTCAGCGTCGACAACGCTCCTCCAGCGGACACAACTCCGCCAACCGTCAGCGCGAGCGAGACGGGCAGCAGCGGCACGATCACGCTGTCCGCGAACGCCTCCGACAATGTCGGCGTCACCAACGTCGAGTTCCGTGTCGACGGCGTGCTGAAGGGCAGCGACGCCACGACGCCGTACGCGATAACACTGGACTCGACCACGCTGGCCGATGGCAGCCACAGCCTGACCGCAAAGGCGTTCGATGCAGCAGGCAACGCCAGTACTTCGACTGCGGTTTCGTTCACCGTCAGCAATACCGCGCCGGCGGTTGAACGGATCGTCAATGGCGGCTTCGAGTCGGGCAAGGTCAGCTGGACCGCATCGAACGGCGTGATCACTAAGAACACCACGTACGCTGCGCACGCTGGGGTTTGGAAGGCCTGGCTCAACGGCTTTGGTAGTGCGAACACCGAGTACGTGTGGCAATCCGTCGCGATTCCGTCCGCGGCTTCCAGCGCCTCGCTTGGCTTCTGGTTGCGCGTGGCCAGCAGTGAAACCACGACCACCGCCGCTTACGACACTCTCACCGTGCAACTGCGCAATGGCAGCAACCAGGTTGTGGCCACGCTGGGAACATTCTCGAACTTGAACAAGGGCAGTGTGTACGTGATGCGCAGCTTTGACGTGGCTGCTTACAAGGGCCAGACCCTGCGTGTGTATTTCGAGGGAGTCGAGGGCTCGCAGGTGGCCACGTCATTCCTCATCGACGACGTCTCGCTGATTACTAAATAGCTATTAGCTAGACAAAACATGATCGAAACCAATGCTCGCGAAAAGCGGGCATTGGTTTATGTTCGGCGGCCCTTCGCGCCCAATGACGAAAGACCGCTTCCGACCCAAAGCGGTCGCGACGAAGCTGCGTGCATCGAAGAGAAAGTCTCATTGATTGACCTTGCAGCCTCATTGATGCCTCACAACGTGCACCCCGCCGCAGTCTGGCCTGCGTCGAGCATGGGATTGGGTCATCTCGATCCTCGTCCAACTCGAGTCATGGCTTCGAGTAACGGCTGCTGGGCCGTGCGCGCCAGGCCGGTGAGGATGTCGGCGCGGACATCGGGACGCTCGTTCTGACCAAGCTTGACCTTGGCGTGAGTCGCGGTGACGTGGGCGCGGAATGCGACCACGGCCCGTGCCAACGTGGCGTAGCGTGGCCCCATGTCGGCCACTGACCAAGCGTTGGGGCGATCACGTTCCATATGCTCGACCAGTCGGGTTAGCGCGGCTTGGGTGGCCTCGGCGCGCTCGTCGAACTCCACCTCGACCTCGAAATGCGCGGTCTCGTAGTTCCACGTCGGTGCCTGAGTGCGATCGGCCAGCCACGACGGCGAGATATACCCATGCGTCCCTTGAAATACCACCAACGCCCGCGGCATCCGGCGCAACAGATCCGTGTGCGGATTGGCGCGCGCCATGTGGCCTAGCAGCGCGATTGAGCCATTCGCGTCACGTTCCAGCAGCAGCGGCAACGGAGTCGCGAGCGGCGTGCCGGCGCTGGAACTGATCACCAGCGCCAAGGGGTGCAGGGCAATCAACCGGTCGATGTCAGCTGGGGAGTCCGGGGTGAAGAGGGGATGGTTCTTCATCTTGCAGTTCTCATCGGGACGGGGCGGTCAAGAATTCGCGCACCAGCGGAATCACTGTTTCCGGTTCCTCGATGTGACCGTAACTGCCACTGCGTTCGAGCATCACGAACGTCGCCTGTGGGCAGTAGCGCTTGAAGTCCATCTGCAGCTGCGGATAGAGCGCTCGGTCGAAGCGGCCGGCCAAGATCAGGGTTGGCATCCGCAGCTCGTGTAGGCGCGGGCGGAAGTCTGGCAGTTCAGCCACTTCCCCGCCGATGTCAAAGTCGATGTTGTCGCCGACGAAATCCCAGTACAACGCCTTGTTGACCGAGCCGGGTTCTTTCCGGAGGCGTGAGGCCTTGTCAGGGTTGTGCCAGCGGATCAATGGGCCGTGCACGGCAAACAACCGCTGCATTTCTGGGTCGGATGAGCGTGCCCCTTTCGCGCGCAGCGCTTCGATCTGTTCCCACACCTCGGGATACTGCCGCTGCAGCTCAAGATTGATGTTGTCGTGATTGTGCTTCCACATATCGGCGCTATAGAGCGTGTTGGCCAGCACGAGACGGCCGACACGATCCGGATGTGCAAGCGCATAGGCCTGGGCCACAAGCCCGCCATACGAAAAGCCGTAGACATGGATGCGCGGCAGACCCAAGGCCTGACGTAAGGCTTCGAGATCTTCCACGTCGCGGGCGAACGTAATGTTTTTCGCGTCGGTGGCCGCGTCGCTGCGCCCACGCCCGCGGTAGTCGTAATAGATCACCTGAAAGCGATCCGACAGTGCCGAGAACGCAGGATGCAGGGAAACGTGCGAATTCGCGGGGCCACCAACGAGCACGATCAGTGGCTCGCCGCTGCCTTCGGTTTCGACCCAGAGCCGGGTTTCGTTGACGGACAAGAAGCGCCCCGGTGGGTGCTCGCTATCCAGTGGAGCGGGATTGGCCGCGTACGCATTGCCATCACCAATGCCGAGCGATCCCAACAGGACGCCAATTGCAAGAAGATTTCGCATGTTCCCCAGCCTCATGTGGAAAGGCCGTAATTGTTTGTGCTGGGGGTTGTAGGGGATATCCGATTCTTGCGGCGGACAGTCGACTACGGATGATGCAATCCAACCGGAGAGGTGCCAAGCCAAACAGCGATCGATCAGCCAACGTGATGTCTGCTCCTGGCCGGAAGCGGACGTCAGGCTTCTGTCCGTTCGGATATCTCAGCGCGGTTCCATGACCCCAGCGTGAGACTGCTGCCACCATGCTGTCAGCATTCCCCGCCGAGACTGTCTTCTCACGGCGACCGCCGGATCGACAGGAGTGTTCATGGACCGGCACGTCACTTTCTTTTATGCCCCGCAGACCCGAGCCACTGGCACGCTTGCCCTACTTGAGGCGCTGGAGGCGGATTACGACGTCCACCTGCTGGATCTGAAGGCAGGTACGCAGCGCCGACCGGAGTACGTCGCGATCAATCCGATGGGCAAGGTGCCCGCGATCCGCCACGGCCAAGCCCTGGTGACCGAGCAGGTCGCAGTGACCATCTATCTCGCCGATCTCTACGCCGACCGCGGCTTGGCACCTGCCTTAGATGATCCGCTGCGTGGACCCTATCTGCGCTGGATCGCCTTCTACGGCAGCTGCTTTGAGCCCGCGATCGTGGACCGTTCACTCGAGCGCGACGCGGGCGACCCGAGCAGCTCGGGCTACGGCAGCTACGACAGCGTCATGAATGCGCTCGCGCTGCAGCTCGAAGGAGGCCCGTGGCTGCTCGGCGAGCGCTTCACCGCCGCGGACGTGTTGTGGGGGACTGCGTTGAAGTGGACCCTGCAATTCGGCCTGGTCCCCGATCGTCCCGCGTTCCGCGACTACGCCGCCCGGGTAGCCGCTGTGCCCGCTGTCGCGCGCGCCGCACAGATGGACGCCGACCACGCCGAAAAACAGGCGGCATGAGGGAGGAGTCTGCCTAGACTTCGAGGACGCGCCGCGCCGATCGACTCGGGCCAACGACCTTGGCGTCTCGCTGTGCCCGGTCTACCGCGATGTCGCCGACCTGCAGCGCTCGGGTATCCCCATCGAGGGCGAGCCCGGCGTGGGCTGCACGCTGCGCAAGGGCGCGGACCTGACGTCGCTCGCGTTTGACGCCGACGAGCTGGAGGCGCTCATCGTGGGCATGCGTTTCGCGCAGCCATTCGCCAGAACACGCTTGGCCGCCGCGTCGATGCGCGCGCTCCTGAAATCGAAGCAGGCACCGCTCTACCAAAAGCTCTTAGCAGATGCCGCAGGAATTCTAGCTGCCCTGGTAGCTCCAGAGACCACCGCAATCATCGCAGCACGTGTCGCCGCGCATGAGCGACTTTGGGGTCACAAATGGCTTCAAGACCCGGTGTTTAGTAACGCATCATCTGCTTGGGCCAATGCAAAGAAGGCTCTAGGTCAAGCAGCCACCCAATAATTCATTCAAGCCGAACCCGCTTCGTTGCTTCGTGCAAATGTGTCGCTGTTCCATTGCAACAACTCACCGACTGGCAGGTTGCTGGTCGGCTCAATTCAGGCGTTAGGCCGCACTTGAGAGTATCGGAAATGCCGAAAACAATCGCTGGGAAGAGGGCGGCATGCATTTCGCGTTCGCAGCTGATACGCGGCAGCAAGTCCAAGACTTCTATGCCGCTGCATTAGCCGCTGGCGGCAACGATAACGGTGCTCCCGGTATTAGGTCGCAATACTATCCCAACTACTATGGCGCCTTTGTAATTGGGCCAGATGGTCACAACATCGAGGCGGTGTGCCATGCCGCTGAGGACTAACAATTATTCAACCCTATGCGCCTTCGGCGCACGGGTTAATTTCAGACGTTAGGAATGCTTCGACCGACGATGGAAGGAGCAGGCCGCACTGGTTGAAGCCTGGGTAGGAAAAATCCGTCGCAGACTGCGGGATTTACCGACTGAGCAACTGAGAAGGCATCTGCACACTGTCTCTGGTCAGCAACGCACCTCACAGGCGCACTTCACGCGTCGGCCCCGGGCGGACGGACCCCGAGCATCCGTTCGCCCAGGAGCTCTTGTGTGTACCATAGCGCTGCTTCCTTGCGCGGGAGGGCGCAATCAGCCCTCGGGTGCCGCTGTTCGAACAAGGGGCCTTGCGTCCTAGACCGGAGGTCATGCGGCATGGATTTGGCATCCCTCGCTCTGTTTGCCGCTGCACTCTTCGTTGCCGCCGTGTCGCCTGGCCCGGGCGTCCTGGCATTGGTCGCGCGCGTTACCACGGACGGGCTGCGCGCCGTGTTGCCGTTCCTGCTCGCGCTCTGGCTGGGGGAACTCATCTGGCTCGTCGCGGCCGCATCAGGCTTAAGCGCCTTAGCGCTGGCCTTCCATGACGCATTCGTTGTGCTGAAGTGGTTAGGGGTTGCCTACCTGTGTTTTCTCGCTTGGCGCATGTGGATCAGTTCTGCTGGCGCGCGCGCGGATCTGCCGCGCGGCAAGTCGCCTGTCGCGACCTTTCTCGCCGGTTTTGCGCTTACTCTGAGCAATCCCAAGGTCATGATTTTCTACGTGGCGCTCCTGCCTTCTCTCGTGGACGTTCGTGCTATGACGCCTATTGGACTCGGAAAGTTGGCTTTGACTGCTCTTCTCGCAATCATGACAGCGCATTTGGCTTGGGCTTTCAGCGCCGCTTGGGCGCGGCAGTGGCTCAGAACATCCCAAGCCCAGCGCCTCGCGAACCGCGTCAGTGCCACCGCGATGGGCGGAGCCGCAGCAGCCATTGCAACGCGCTAACGGCTTCTTAGCAACGCCCATCGAAACTGTGTGGCTTGGTCGGCTTTTCCTAATGTTCCGAACCACTTCAGACCCTTCGTGCGCGTAGGTGTCGCTCTCGTTGCCTTTGCACTTTGGGCCATCCCTGCGCTCTACATCGTCATTTACATCGGCGTTAAGTACCTTGGCGGGCACATCTAGTGCAGCCTAACAATTCATTCAAGCCGAAACCGCTTCGCGGTTCCGCTTAATTCAGGCGTTAGGCCTCCCGATCAACTACGGTGCAATGTGTCTAGCAATCGATAGCCGCTTGCTAGGATCTCGACCCACCGAGAAAAACAAAGGACAGCAAATTGAAGCAAGCCTTTCTTGTCGTGGACATTCAGCAAGGTCTATTTGTTGACGAGCCACGCCCCGAAGAGATCAGCGCGGTCATCCGAAACATCAATCTCCTCGCCAAACGCGCGCGCAAGGCGGGCGACCCGGTGTTCTTCATCCAGCACGAATCGCCAGGAACAAAACTGGCCTACGACAGCCCTGCATGGCAGCTCGATGAACGCCTCGAAGTTGATCCACGCGACGTCTTGATCCGGAAGACTACCTCTGCACCGTATGCAAGCTCAGACCTTCAGCAACAGTTGCAAAACCTCGACGTGTCGGCTGTCGTTGTAGCGGGCTATGCCACGGAGTTCTGCATTGATTCCACTGTGCGCTGGTCTGCCTCTCTTGGCCTTCGCGTCATTCTTGTGTCTGATGCGCACACAACTCACGACAAGGCACACCTCTCAGCAAAGCAGATCATTGCGCATCACAACGCAACGTTGCCGTCAATCCAAAGCCTTGGAGCGCCCATCACGGCCTCACCTACCGAGGCGTTGTGGCTTAAAAGCAGTGCGGCCTAACCCCTCAATCGAGAGGACGTGCACCGGCAAGCCGGGTCACGCCTCTCATCTCAAACGTTAGGCCGCAAGGGAAGTACATGGCTCCACATAGGGAAAGCAAAGGCAAGACGATGCGCATACTGATACTGGGAGCAGGTGGAATTGGCGGATACTTTGGCGCCAGACTTCATTCTGCTGGCGGAGACGTCACATTCTTAGTTCGCCCCGCCCGGGCAAAACATCTGCAATCTAACGGCCTACACCTATCAAGTGTGCTTGGCGATACCAAGGTCATGCCTAACGTGGTCACTGCGGACGAACTGCAAGACCAGTTTGATGTTGTCATTCTTTCCTGCAAGGCTTATGACTTGGCAACAGCTATAGCAGCCGTCTCTCCCGCTATTAGCGAAGAAAGCGCAATCATTCCGCTCTTGAACGGCGTCTGCCATCTTGATGCACTAGATGCAGAATTCGGACCCGGCAAGGTTCTTGGCGGGGTTGCCCACCTGGCCGTAACGTCACCGGCAACAGGCGCGATCAAACACCTCAACAGCATTAATAGGCTTGTGCTCGGCGCGCGAGACATGGACAACAAAAACTTGCTCCCGCTTGGCCGCCTGCTATCTGCCACGCCCGTCCAGTTCTCGCTGTCCGCACAGATTGAACGAGACATGTGGGACAAGTTCGTGTTCCTGTCTAGTCTCGCTGCCGCCACGTGCACAATGCGCACTAGTATTGGTGAAATACTGGAAACGACCGCAGGAGAAGATTTCATCGTCGGCCTACTCAACGAATGCGAGGCAGTGGCTGTCGCAAACGGCCATCCCCCGACCCCGAATCAGCTTGCAACTTATCGCTCTCAGCTCACTGAGAGAGGCTCAAGTTATACCGCGTCTATGCTGCGAGATATTGAACGCGGCGGGCCCACGGAGGCTGATCATATCTTGGGCGATATGATTCGCCGCGGAGAGACGAGGGGAGTTCACGTCCCGCTGCTCAGGCTGGCCTATTCGCACCTTCAATCGTATGAGCGGCGCCGTACACGTGTTGCGGTTTAGCAATTCATTCATGCCGAAACCGCTTCGCGGCTCGGCTTAATTCAGGCGTTGGGCGACTTTGGAGCGTCTCACCTCCTGAGACCATCGCATGCCAAGGTATCGTTCCGTCAATAGTGACAATATCAATGAATTCAACTGCACTCTTCATTATTCACAAGACTAAGCCCGGGAAGCGCGAAGAGGTAAAGAAGGTTTGGCTCAGGCACATGGCTCCCGCGATCCAAGACAACGCAGGGCATCTTGCATACTTCTATACATTTGACAACAACGATCCGAATTCGATCTGCGCTTTTCAACACTACGAATCTGAGCAAGCGGCCGAAGATTTCTTGTCGCACCCAAATTATCAGGCTTACTTGGTCGAAAGCCGAGAACTTCTAGAGCATGAGCCGCGGATCATGTCTTTGGCCCCACAGTGGGTAAAATCCGCCTAACAATTCGTCCAAACCGACGCCGCTTCGCGGCGCGGCTTAACTCAGGTGTTAGGCACGAGAGACCATGAACCAAAGGCCTGAACTATTGCGACGGCTTTTGCGTGCCAAAGATCGAATGGACGGAGCATCTGATGAGGAGTGGCCCATCCACCGGCTGGCACAGGTAAGCGCCGTCTCTTCGGCTTACTTCGCACGCTCGTTCAAGGAGGCTTTCGGCGTGCCTCCACACCGTTATCTGCTCACACGCCGCATCGAGCGTGCCGTTGCGCTCCTGCGCGACACCGATTTGCCAATTACAGAGGTCGCTTTCCAGACCGGTTGGAAGAGCATTGGCACATTTGGGCGTATTTTCCGGGACATCACTGGTGAGAACCCGGGCAGTCTTCGTAATCGCGAGCGATCGGCTCCGCATGGGCACAGTCCCGTCCCGGAATGCATCGCGCGCGCAGCTCACCGCCCAGACCTCAAGATCGCAGTTTCGGAGAAGCGACGGGAAAAGGCAGCTGAAAGAATGGAGCTCCAATCGAAGGAGGCTATATGACTCAGGGTGTAGATGTAGTTGGTATGTACGTGCGGGATCAAGACGAGGCGCTTGCGTTCTACGTCGAGAAACTCGGCTTTCGTGTCCACACTGACGTTCGCAACGGTGACTATCGCTGGCTCACGGTGCAGCACCCGGAGCAGCCGTCATTTCAGCTCGGTTTATGCAAGCCAGGACCGCCGGTGCATGACGCTGCCACCGCAAAAGCCCTGAACGAAGTCGTGGCCAAGGGCGCCATGCCGCCGCTGGTGCTCGTGGTGGATGACTGCCGGGCTGCCTACGAACGGCTGAGCTCATGCGGCGTAGAGTTCACGCAGGAGCCCGTGGGCCGCTACGGCGCCGTGGACGCCGGCTTTCGCGATCCGTCTGGCAATGGGTGGAAAATGATCGAAGCGATTGCCAAGCCGCATTCGAAGGCGTCGCAATGAACTGGCACCTGTGGAATCGGCAGTGCCACCGATGGCTGTCAATCATTTTCACTGTGACCGTGGTTGCCAACTTCGTGGTGAGGGCGGTGGCGCCGGGCGAACCCCCCCTCGTGGCTGACCTACTCGCCGCTACCACCGCTGTTTCTGCAGTTGTTTACCGGGCTGTACCTATTCGCGCTGCCCTATGCCACAAAGTGGCGTGCAAGCCACACGCCTGACAACTCATTCTGAGCCGACGCCGCTACTGGAGGTAACGATGAGCCAAGCCGCTAGAGGGTTGCGCTTCGAAGCCAAACTGCTTAGCCCGATCAAGCCAAGTAAAGAGAGTTCCTGGGGGTTTCTAGTTCTACCAAAGTCCATAAGTGAAAGTCTCCCAAGGCGCGGAAGAACCAGCGTAGAAGGCACTATCAACGGCCACCCTTTTCAGGCCACGCTAGAGCCAGATGGTCAACTAAGTCACTGGTTAAAGGTCGACAAAGCATTACGTGAAGCTTCTGGCGTAGATGTAGGCGACACGGTTTCGCTGGAGATTACTCCGATGGCTAAAGAGTCCGAACCGAAGCTTCCCCCAGGCCTCCAAGAGGCACTTGCAGCCTCACCAGAAGCAAAGGCGACATGGGATGCCACCACAACCATTGCACGGATAGACTGGATACATTGGATTGAGTCCTCGAAGCAGACAAAGACTCGCAAAAGCCGGATAGCGAATGCGTGTGACATGCTGATATCTGGCAAGAAGCGGGTTTGCTGTTTTGATCAGTCCGGGTTCTACAGCAAGAGCCTCAGTGCTCCCAAGACGGAGGGGTAAGAATGCGCGGCGTGTTGCGACGCGCGCCTACCAATTCATTCAACCCGATGCCGCTTCGCGGGCACGGGTCAATTCAGGGGATAGCCCTCGGCCAATGTCCGCTTCTGGCTGAATGCCCACATTGGGCTCCCGTGTTTTGCTTATCTGTTCCGAAACTAGCGGCGTCGCGGAAAGACAAAACTCGTCTTGCCTCTACCGGTGGAGGCGCGCCGCTGCGCCGACACCGGGCCGCAAGCTACGCGGCTGACCTGAAGTCGCTCAACTGCGCATCCAACGCGCGCTTGAACGCCGGCCGTGCGGTGCAGCGTTCGACATAGGCGGCGAGGCGCGGGTCGCTGCGAAGGAGGTCGGCGGGATCGAGGATACGCAGCACCGTGCTCATCATCAGATCGCCGGCGGTGAAGCGATCGCCGTCGAGGTAGGGCATGTCGCCGAGCGCGCGGGAAAGTGCTTCCATGCGTCGCTGCCGGAACTCCACGGCGCCGGTGCGGCGCAGCTTCGCCCATTCCTGGTCGGCGTAGATGAGATCGATCAGCGCGACGCCCATAACGGAAGGTTCGATGGAATTGAGCGCTGCAATCAGCCACTGCGTGGCCCGCGCTCGCGCGCCAGGGTCCTTGGGCAGCAGCGCTTCGCTGCGTTCGCCGATGTGCAGGACGATGGCGCCGGATTCGAACAGGCACAGGCCCTCCTCTTCGAGCACGGGTATCTGCCCGAACGGCTGCCGCGCGCGATATTCCGGCTGGTCCTGATCGCCCTGTTCAAGCAAGTGCGTCTGGTACGGGAGGCCAGCTTCCTCAAGCGCCCAGCGCACGCGCAGGTCGCGCACCTGGCCCTTGGCGAATTCGGGAACCCAAGCGAATGCCGAGATCGTGATCATGCCTCTTCTCCGTTGTTGATGGGCCAGCGGTAGCTGCCAGTTGAGCTGGACGGCGAGGATGCAAGGCCGTCAGAATATGTTCAAGAACATATTTTGAGGTGCCGCAGCTGTGCCTTATCCGGCCCAACACCGAGAACGAACGCGGGCGCGCGTCGTCGAATCTGCACGTCGCCTGTTCAACCGTCACGGCTTCGAGCAGGTCTCGATCGACCAGATCATGGCCGGTGCCGGGCTGACCCGTGGCGGCTTCTACCACTACTTCGACAGCAAGGACGCGCTCTACGCCGCGGCGGTCGAGGGCTTCGGCAGCTGCAGCCCGTTCGCGCAGAAGAGGGCTCAGGCCGACCCGCCGATCAGCGAGCCGCGCCAGCTCGCGCGCATGTTGATCGATCTGTACCTGAGTGACGAGGTGCTCGCAAACATCGACATGCATTGCCCGCTGTACGCGCTACCAGCCGACGTCGCGCGCGCGGGCCTGTCGCCGCAACGCGCCTACACTGCGCTCATCCACCGCCTGGCCGGCGTCTTCCGCGCCGCGCTTCCGGCGACGCGCGAAGCCGCGCAGCGTGCGCACGCGATCGTCTCGCTCTGCGTTGGAGGCATGGTTCTGGCCCGCACGACGCACGACCCCCTACTGCGCAAATCCCTGCGCGCGGCAGCGAGGGGCCAGGCGCTGGCGATGCTGGAGGTTTCGGACCACGCGGCAGAGAGCGGCAGTCCTCTGAAGAGCCGGCAGCAGCCTGTCGAGCAAGCGGGTCCGAGTCGATTTCCTCGATAGCTTGAACGTTACCTTTTCACGTGCGTTAGCGTTCGGGTTGTATCCCACCTGATGCCCGAGCGGCTGCGCAGACGTCCACTCCTGGCCGATAGCGGACTGCAAGTTGTTGATACTAAAGGCGCAATCCTGGGGTGCTCGGAACTAGTGCCTTTTGGGTGCTCGAAGATGCGGAAGTAGCGCCTTATGAAGTGCAATCACTAGCTCTCGATTGAGCCAGTCAAGCCGAAGTTGTTGTTCTTTCTAGTCGATCGCTAGCCGCTTTCGAGAGAACCCACAAGCGAGCCCTAGTATTTGCAGGTGCCGGCGCTTCGTATGCGGTCGACAAAGATGCTTATCCAACGACCGTACAGTTTTTTACCAAGCTACCTCCAGCGATTCGTGAGCATCCCTTGATTCAGGCGCTCGCGCAGCGTTTGCCTGAAAAATTCGGGCCGGGGCCGGAAGATGTTGAAAAAATCCTCTGGTGTCTGGAGGAGCTTCACGAATATCTGACTGCTTTGAATCAACCTAAGCATCCCGCATCTTGGTTCCTGCCCAATAACCAGCTTCCTGGTTTAGTCGGCTCTAGGCACGAGGTTTCGAGCTACGTCGCTGCTGCTAGAGACGGTCTGCCCGTGATTTCCGCGTTAAAAGGCCAGATCGCGGCCAAGGTTTACGAGTTCTATTCTAGGGTTCCATCACAGGAATCGCTTCGGCTGAATTGGCAAGAGTTGTTCAACATTCTCGCGTCGAAATCCTATTGGCCGGATATAGTCACTACAAATTACGATCTTGTCATTGAGCACGCGGCAGAGTTTGCGGGGCAGTCAATCAACTACGGGCGGGGACGTGGTGTTGTAAGCGCACTAGACGTCGATGTCTGGAAAAGGTTGTTGGCTGACCCGGAGTACGTGCCCTCTGATATGGGCCTCCTGACCAAGCTTCACGGCTCAGTCAATTGGCTGCGGGAGAACAACAAGATCATTTTCGGGGGCACAGAGTTTAAGGGTGACCATGCCTACCACGGCGTGATCTATCCGGGCTTCAAAGGGGTGCCGAAGGATGAGCCATTTTCTTTGCTGCATAGTTATCTTGAAGCAGCGATTCAACGTGCAGACGTGATCATTTTTATCGGGTTCGCCTTTCGAGATGAATACATTACGACGTGCCTTGAGCGGAATATTGGAAGCAAGGTCATTCATCTCATAGATCCGAGCGACGTTGCAGTTCCCGCGGCGATTGCTGGCAGTGTCCGACATATCAAACACGGCTTTGACGCCAAGGCTATGTCAGTATTGCGTGCCGCCATTTGATCTGCACGAAATTGGGAGCGTAAGACGCGGTATCCCGCATCGATCGTGAACTCGCGTAAGGCGGGTCAAGACCCGCCCTACGGTGGTGCGTTGGCCGCGTAAACCCGTGCGTTCGTAGGGCGGGTCTTGACCCGCCGAGCGATTCGCGTACTTCCGCCGATTCGGAATTATCTGACGGGCGGCGCGGCGTCACCTGATGGTTCCTCCGCGTTTCGGCGACGATCATCGCGGAATGCCGAACTATCGACGCGTCTGGACTCCAGGCGGCACCTTCTTCTTCACGGTCACCTTGCTGGAGCGTCGGCGCACGACGTTGGTCGATCATGTCGATGCGTTACGGACGGCGTTCCGCCACGCGCGTGCCGCGCGGCCGTTCGACATCATCGCCATCGTGGTACTGCCCGATCATCTGCACTGCATCTGGCGTCTGCCCGTGGGCGACGATGACAATGCGACCCGCTGGCGACACATAAAAACGTTGTTCTCGCGATCGATTCCGGCGGGCGAGCGACGTTCCCGGCGGCGCCAGCTCAAAGGCGAACGCGGCATCTGGCAACGTCGCTATTGGGAACACCTGATCCGCGATGAGGCCGACTTCCTTGCGCACGTGGATTACGCGCACATCAATCCGGTCAAACACGGCCTCGTCGCCCAAGTTGCGGACTGGCCCCATTCCTCGTTCCATAGGTACGTACGCATCGGATACCTGCCCGCCGACTGGGGCGGCAATGTGGAGACAGGCGCGGGCTTCGGCGAGCGTGCGTGAGGCGGGTCAAGACCCGCCCTACGGTGGCTGAGGCCGCAGGTCTTCAGCCAGCCGGAGCGCCTGGCGCGAGAGACGAAGGCGCTGCTTCCGGTACAGCGGCGTGCCCTCCCTCAGCTTGCTGCGACGCCCGCTCCCGATGCTCGCGATCCGCTTGGTCGAGACGTTACGTTGCACGATGCGGCCGATCGCCCGCAGGCTCACGCCCTTGCTTCGCATGATCACGGCACGCTCTTCAACGCTCAGATGCGAATATGGTTGGCCTATCGCAACACCCTATATGGTCGGGGTGTTGCACTTGAAGGTTGAGCCTAAGTACCGGCGCTTCATGGCTGGGCATCGCTGCTCACCCCACGCCCTGCGGAGCCCCCTGCCTGGCTGCCGCTTCAGCAGCGCTGGGGTTTGCCGATCTCTGCGTTCGCCGCGAACGCCGCACGATCCATTCGGCCGCGAAGCAATTGAGACAAAACCCGAGCCAAGTCACCGTCGCCGCCTCGAACTCGCTCGGGTTGCCGTACATCAGGTAGGCGGGGATGAAATACAGACGCGTCGTCGATAACGACAAGCCGATTGCGTAAGCACGGATCACCCAGGCGCGATGCAAATCGATCCTCCGCCGTACCGCCGCCCGCCAGGCGAGCGCCAAGGCAACGAGCAATGCCAACGAAAACAGCACCATCGCCGCACGTTTGACGTAGCCGCCGCGCAGCGGAAACTGGAACTCCACCCCCAGTGCGGTCGCTGCGGCGATCAATCCGCAGACGATGAAGACGCGCCCCGAAACCCGATGGATCTTCGGCCAGTAGCGACGGATCGATGGAATAAATTGCAGCGGCCCCAGCAGCATGAACGCTGTTCCCGCCAGGATGTGGATCGCAGGCAACCAAGGCTGTTGCGCATAGACCATAAAGACCGGGTCGGCGACCGGCTGACCCGTGATCAAGGCTTGCCCGGTGATCACGAATCGCATGAACCCCGAAAAGACCACGACCCCGCCGAACAACCATAAGAGGATCGGTACCCAGCCGACCACCAGTTTCCTACCTGCCGAATCCATAGCATCGACTCCGCAAACTCGCCGCCGGGCAGGGTACTACACATGTTTTGGCGTCATTGCGGCCGAATCCTGTGCCTCATGGATCGAATCGAACAGCAGTTGTGCCAGCCAGTCGTGCCGCACTGTGCGGTTGTAACGCTCAACGTACGTTCTGCTGAGGGTTGCTTGGCTAGGTGTCGTCCGGCTTGATGCCGTTGTTCTCGGCCCACCGTTCAGTGCGCCACTGATATACACGGCCCGTTGTCGCAGCGGGTCGTGCTTGGCTCGCCGCGTCGTTCGATGGTCCGGTCCAGCGACCGGATCACGCGCGACACCCGCAGTGGCAGGCCCACCTCAATACCCATGCCTTCCGCGGCTGAGGCATCCGGGGAGCGGGGGACAATCAGGCGTTCCGATTTGTGCCGGGCGAAGCGCCCGAATCGCAACCCGAAGCTGCACGCGCCAAGCGAAGCCGGCCCGCGTCCAGCTTGCCCACCCACGCCCCTTGTGGCGTGTCGTCTTGCCTCAAGTCTCTTGTCCGGACGACGCCTTTCCCCGGATCGCTCCTTCTCGACCTCCGGCGCCGCCTCCCCCCGGCCCCCGCCACGGCCCCGGGCGTATCGCTCAGCTGTGCCCTATCGCCTCGCTCGGATGCGCGCCCAGTTCCCCGACGAACGCCGTTTGCGCATCCCGCATGACCCCACAACCCGCTATTTCTCTGCACCGGAAGGTTTCCGGAAGGAAACGGGAGCGCGCTTGCGCTACCCGGCAGGCCGCCGGAAGGCGCCGTTGCTCACGGCCGCCCAGTCTCGATTCCACGGCGCCACGTAGGCAGTCCAACCACTCGAAGCGCTCAGGCACGGCACTTGGTCGCCGCACTGGCGAACCACCCTTCCACGCATGGACACAAGGCCAACTCGTATGAACTTCCGCGATGCAACAACCGTCAACTTCCAAGGTCTGGTCGTGGCCTTCGCGCGCGGCGACACGCCAACCGCGGATCCGGGCGAAGGCCTGATCGCCACTAACCTCTACTTCAATGTCCTGGCGTTGGACGTGGACTCCAGCAGCGACGCGATGGACTGGACCGGTTTCAAGCCGCTGACCCTGCCCGACGCGGTGCGTCCTGTCGGTATGAACATGGTCAACGTGCCGATCAGCTACTCGCGCGCCCGTTCGATCGACGGCCTCCAGGATGCCGACCAGCCGTTCCGCGTCGCCACCAACCAGGAATACATCTATCTGTTCCGGCAGGCAAAGAAAGGCACGTTGCTCGTCAACCGCCTTCGCCTGACCCGCGAAACCGCCGCCAATAATCCGCAGGAAGTGGGCTTCGCCCTGGACCCGGCCTGGGAAGTGCGCTTCCAGCGCAGCGCGAAACCCGACGTGCCAGCCGACGAGCGCGATAGCCAGTCCTACCTGTCGCCGGAGCGCACCCCGTTTCTCGAGCCTGCCCTCGAGTTGTTCATGATCGAAGGTCTGGTAGACGGCAACTTCGACATTGAACTGCTGCCGCGCAACGAAGGGAAGCTGCTGACCTGCGTCGTGGTAGTCAGCCTGGCCGCCCAGAAGCGCGTCGACGTTTACGAACTGCCGCTCGATGCCGCCGGCTTGTTCTCGCTGGCTGACAAACGCTATGTCGGTGATCGCATTCCACCGGACTTCGCCTACTCGCTGGTCGACGAAGCCGGCAAGGCGGTGGCAATCGACGGCCGTCCCTCTTCGGCTTTCTATCTGAAACAGGAACGCGTACGCGGCACCGACAACCGCTCGTTCACGGTCAAGCGCAGCGGCCGCATGATGATCGCGCACCGCGCCTCATTGAACGACGGGCCGGCGACGCTGGCTACCGTGGATCTCGCTGTCGCCGCCGACGGCCACCTCGCGCGGCCGGCCGCGCAGTTGCGCGTCGACCCGGTAGGCGTCGCCAACTACACGCTCGATTTCGATCCCTCGTCCTACGTCGCACTGCCGCCGTGGACACCCACGCAGCAATACAGCGTCGATCTGTGGATCTATCCACAGTCGGCATCGCAGGCGTCCCAACAGATTCTCGGGCCGCTCGACGATCACGACGCGCCTTACCTGCGGCTGGTCGACGGCAATGCAATCGAAGTCGGTTTTCAGGGCAAGAACGGCAAGCCGCTGTCGGCGCGTACGCCGGCCGGCAGCGTGCGCCAGGAAGCCTGGACGCGGGTGCAGGTCTCGTTCGACGTCAAATCCGATCCCAAGTATCGCGTCCGCCTCAACGGTTTCGACACATCCTGCATCGTGCAAGGCGACGGCGACCATCCAAGCCTCGGCCAAATCAACGCGATCAGCGCGCCGGTCGACGGCTTCATCGGCCACGTCGATCAGTTCCTCGCGTACGACGGCGCCGAATGGGATCCGCCGACACTGGTCGGCAAGTTCGCCTTCGACACGGTCGACTACATCGACAGCCAGCAGCAACCACTCAATCCGCCGCTGACGCCGAACAGCCACGATCCGAACAGGCCCGGCAAGGTCTACGGCGCGCATCTGGTTCCGTCGACCAGCCCGGCGGTCGTATCGACCGGCGCGCTGAGCTGGGACGATCGCGGCCTCACGATCTACGCCTCGTATTTCGACAAGTTCAGCCAATACAGCGAACTGGCATCGTCGCCGTTCCTGTTGTCCGGTTCCGATGGCTTGCTGCACTGCTACTTCAAGGGAGCCTCCGATGCGTTCTCGGTGATGCAACTCGATACCGAAATCGCACGCTCGACGTTTGAAGCGGCCTGGAATAGCGCTGCCGGCACGGCGGAGACCGGACGGTTGCAGTTGGTCGCAGCGCAGCCGGGTGCGTTCATGAACGCTGCGAAGATCGGCATTACATCCACGTCCACGCTTGGCGATCGCTTCTGCAATCTGCGTCTGGAATCGCCCTCGGGCGTGGTCGAGACCTGGAACGGCGTGCCACGCAGCCAGCGCACACTGGCCGCAGTCCTGGCGGGCGACACGGTCGCCGATCCTGCCGATGCGCGCGTGCGCACCGGTGCGCGCGGCTATTTCGACTTCACCGGTACGCGCAGTGCGGCCTATTTGCCATTGGCCGACAACCCCAACCAAGCGGAGATCGCGGTGGTCAGCCGCTCGGCTGTGCGCATGCCGCTGGCGTCAATCGGCATTGAAGACGCCGGCTCGGATCTCGCCGTCGTCACACTCGTTTTCGCGCCGCCGCGCTGGCCGGGGACGAAGGTCACCGCGCGCTGGCCGGCCCTGCCGCGTCGCGTCGGCGGCTTTCTCGACACCTTGAATGGTCTGGCCAGCGGCTACGACTACCGTGCGGCCGGCGCCATCGACACCGTGTCCTACAGCCTCAGCGCGCGTAGCGACCTGGTCGCAGCCAATCGCGTCGTGCTGTTCATCAAGCCCGGCACCGATCCGCTGCAACGCATCGCCGTATCACCTGTCAAGGACAATGCGTTGCTGTGCGATGTCCAGATCCAGGCCGGCGCGTTGTCTGCGCAATGGCGCGATGTGCCGCGCGCACAAGTCGCGCTCGCGACAGTGCTCGAAGGGACCGCCGACAAGAAACAATACGACTACGCCAGTTTGGCCAGCGGCGACTACGCTGCGATTGGCGCCTCTCTGATCGTCACCACCGACGGCTCCGACGCATCGGTACAGGACGTGAGCATGGGGGGACAGACGCCCGTGCCCCCGGACGACGATCTGCGCATCAGCGCGTCACTGATCGCCGCGTTCGCGACGGCGGCGTATGCCGCCGAGACGCTGGCGCCGCTGAGCGCAGGCACCGCCGCCAGCTGTTTCCAATCCGCGACCGACAACAGCAGCCACGTGATTTCCGCGGGCTCATCCCTGTTCCGCGCGATCCCGTTTGACGTTCCGACGCAAGGTTCGGTCGGCGTCGTCGCCGATACCGGGAAGCTCACCGACGGCATCGCGCCACTGAGCCTGCAAGGCTTCAATGGTGGCTGGCTCAATCAACCCGAGCAACGCACGCTTGGGTACACGTCGAGTAACTCCGTCGGTTTCGAGGTCGATGAAACCAAGGCGCCGAACATCGGCGCGTTGACGATCGCCGGCGACATGAGCCTGGAACTGTGGTGCCGCCCGGAACGCGCCGCGGAAGACGAACTGCAACCGTTCCAGCGTCTGCTGACATTTTCACGCCAGCCCCCCGAAGGCGGCGATCCGGTGCGCTATCTGGCCGCGCTCAATGATTGCCCGAGCCTCAAGACCGCGGCCGGCACCCGCGTTTTCACTTCCTTCAACAGCGATCGCGGCACGTTCTACACCTGGTTCAGTGCGTTGGGCGATGCGGGTACCAAAGCACCGCCCGGCATCATCGGGTCGATCGCGACGATTGGCGTGGTGCAAGCCTTGCTGCCCGTGCGCATCGACCAGGACGGCCGACTCAACGTGTCGTTCGCGCTGGATGCCACGCAGGCTCCGATCGTGTCGAAGCAAGGCATCGTCGCGGGCGACTGGCACCAGGTCGCGGTGACCTACGACGCATCGGTCACGCTCGATCAGGGTCAGCTCAAGTACGTCTTCAAGGTCCAGCTCTACGTCGACGGTGTGGCACAAGGCGCAGCCGTCTATACGGCGACCCGCTCGCTCCAGGACAAGATCGCCTTGGCGACATTGGTCATCGGCGACATCGACAACGCCGCTGGCCTGCCGATGCTCATCAACGAAACGGCGTTCTTCGGCGACATCCTGTCGGCCGATGCGATCGAGCAATACACGCAGCAGCGCATTCCTGACAACGCCGAAGATCTGGTCTTCAAGTGGATGCTAATCGAAGGGCAGGGCAACGCCGCCGTCAACAGCGCGGTCACCGGCGCCTTGTTCAACACCGACGTCACCCCGGCCGCCGATTGGCAGGGTTATGGCTTGTACTCGCGTGCAGTGCTGGGACATGGCAGCAACGTCGCCGTGCTCACCGATGATCCAGTCATTCACGGCTGGACGCATCTGGCGCTGGTGCACCAGGCCGGCTATGCGATCTCGCTCAGCGGCCGCGAGTACGGCGACGCGGGCAACGACGACAGCCTCAATCTGGGTGACAACTTCTCACTGGAAGGCTGGGTCCAACTCGCCGATGGGGTACGCCTGACGCCGCAGACGCTGATCGCCAAGGGCGACGACTACGCGCTGGCGATTGATGGCAATGGCTTCCCCTCGTTCTCGGTGCGGGTGACGATCGGCACTCAGGAGCAGACCCTGACCATCGTCGGCCCCAATCAGCTCGGGCCGAACGAACCGACCTATCTGGCCGCGACCTTCGAAACGATCACCGTCGTCGCGGGGGACAGTCAGCAGAGCGTGAAGCCGGTCTACGAAGTGCACATGGCGCTATACGCCAATGGCCAGCGCGTGGCCTGGGGGATGCGCAACGGCGACAACTACGTGCGCTACACAGATCCGGTGCAGCGCGTCTTGTCTAAGTCGCGCTTCAATCTCGGTCGTGCGCCCAGGCTCGGTGGGAGCGGCTATCTGCGCGGCCGCCTGGCCGACCCGCGCGTCTGGAGCCGCTGCCTTCAGGACACAGAGATCGCACACGTCTACGCCAACCGCCGGGTGCCCGCCAATGCCGCCGGCTTGGTTTCGTGGTGGCACTTCGCCGAGACCGGTGGGCGCATCGCCTTCGACGAAAAAGGCGACAACGACGTCACGCTGACGCGCGGCGACTTGCGCGGCCTGTTTGCCGCGACCACCTCCAACAATTTTCATATCAATGGTGCACCGGCGCGGCGCGTGGACTTCCTCGACAGCGCCAACGCCATCGGCGGCTACGGCGTTACCGACCAGTTCCAGTTCGCGCGCGTCGACTCGGCGTTGCCGAACGGCTTCACCGGACAACTCGCTGAAGTGCGCATCTGGGGCACGCAGCTCACCGGCGAGCAGATATCCGACAGCATGTATCGCACCTTGTCGGGCGCGGAGTCCAAGCTGCGCGGTTACTGGAACTTCGGCAACGGCTCCGGGGCAGTCGTCGAAGACCGCACCGGCCGCGGCAATATCGGCCGCTTGAACGGACCGGCCGGCGGCTTGCCGCAATGGCTGCCGTCGACCGCGCCGCTAGGCAACGAAGCGCCCGAAGTGCTCAACATCTTCGGTGGCCTCCCAACCTACGCGCAACGCGACATCAGCGCCACGCCGTCGGTGATCGAATATGCCGACCTGCAGCGCGATGCCTACGGCAACATGATCAGTGTCATGAAGCGCGCGTATGCGTCGATCTTCGACCAGGAGATCTCGCTGGTAACCGGCTACAAGATCGGCGATCTCGACACCGTCTATCTCGGTCAGGCGCAATCGCGGCCGACCTTGGTCGGTTACATCGAAGGCGCGCCACCGCTACCCAGCGAAAACCAGACCCTGCCCTACTGGCGCGGGGGTTACGGCGAGATCAACAGCTACTCCGGCGCGTCGTCGGTCGCGTTCACCGAGGCTGACAACACGCTCTACGCCTACAACGCATCGCGCGATGTCGCCGACACGCACGCGTTCTCGATGAAGGGTGGCTTGTACGGCGGCGGTCAGTACTCCGTCAGTGCCGGCATCGGTGTGGAAGCGGAAAACCCGATCATGGCGTTCGAGACGCATCTGGGTGCCCAGAATGCGTTCCAGCTCACCGAACACCGCAGCCATGGCATCGGCGTGCAGTCCGGCACGACGCAGACGTTCGCGACCGCATTCCAGCCGGGTGGCAGCTGGGAGGCCGGCGCCGATCCGAAGGACTGGGTCAATCCCGTCGTCGGACGCCGCTACGTGCCGAGCAACACCGGCGTGGCCCTGGTCAAATCCCTGACCGTCGACATCTACGCCAGCATCCTGCGCAGCACTGGCTCGATGGTGAGCATGTCGATGGCGCCGAACGCCGATATCCCGGTCGACGTCAATCTGATCAATTTTCCGATCGATCCCACGTACGTCAAGAACGGAACCCTCGACGGTAAGGTAGGTTTACGCAACGACCCGAATTACCCCGCCGCCGACCAGCAACGCGGCAGTTATTTCAAACCGCTCGAAGCGTATGCGATCAAGCGCCGCATCGAACGCGATACCGCGCGGCTAGAGGCCTACTACCAGCAGTACGACACTGCCTCGTACGCCGGCAAGCTCAAGTCGAGCAGCAGTTATGACAACTACCGCGAGACCATACGCGAGACCACGGCGTACGACTGGTCCGAACACCTGAGCAAACGCAGCATCGTCAACACGTATGTCTGGACCGCCGGCGGCGGCCGCTTCGCCGAGCAGACCCAGCCGATGAATGTCTACACCGAGCAGCACGGCGCGGTGTCGTCGAAGCAGGTTTCGCTCGGCGCGGTGGGGGACATCCAGATGGGGTTCCCGTTCGGCTTCTATCTGGACTTCGACTATCTCTACAGTTCGGCGACCGAAGTCAACGTCACCAAGTCCAAAGAGGAAGGCGCGAACTTCGACCTCGCGGCCGCCGCCCAGCCGGACTCCTTTCTCTACGCCCCCGTATTGGATGGCGACAACGTCACGTTTCCGGAGTCGCCGACTGAAGGCAAAGTCGATGGCTACCGCTATCAGGCTTTCATGCTCGCACCGAATGCCGACAACGCCGACACATTCTTCAGTCGCGTGGTCGATCCGAACTGGCTCAACAACAGCAAGGATGCGAACGCTGCGGCATTGCGCGAAGCGACATCGGCCAATGCCGGTCCGTGGCGCGTGATGTACCGGGTGACCTACGTCAGCCGCATTCCGCCTCGCTTCCAACCGGTGCCGGCGGAAACTCAGGCACCGGATATGCAGCCACCGGCCAACCTGGATTACAACGCCTTGCTGTTGCAGCTCGTGCGCAGCCGCATCGACACGGCCACGCCGACCTCGTTGCAGATAGGCAGCGCGATCAGCGCCTTGCTCGGCACGCCCGAGGCGCCTGGCCCACTCAAGAACAGCCTGCCGTGGTGGCCGCAGTTCCTCATCGACAGCACCGATTTCGCGTTGCCGGCCGCGGCGATCCTGCGATCGTTGCGCGAGGACTTGCTCCAGTACGTCATCGCCGACTACGCCGTGCAACCGGGAGCCTGACATGTCCGACTACGACGATCTCTATCTTCGGCAACAGTTGAATGAGGCGATCCTTCCTCGCCTTGGCGGGTCGGCCTCGCCTGACATCGTGCCCTGGGGCACGGCAGCCGACCCCGATCCGAAACAACTCGGCGTTGCACCGCAATGGGACCAGGACCTCGGTCGCGGCCTGGTGCCCGGCAGCGCCAATCGCATTTACCTGCGCTCGCGCAATGCCGGCAAGAGCGACCGCGGTGCTCGCCTCTATCTAGGCGCAGCCGCGCCGAGTCTGCCGTGCTGGCCGGATCAGCTATCGCCGGTGCTTACCGGCGATGGCAAGCCTTACGCGCAAGTGAAAGTTGCGGGTAACGCGGTCGGCATTCCGTTGCAGGGTTATGCCTACACACCAGGATCGCCTGGCGATACGTTGGCTGCGTGGGCCTATACCGCCCAGCACCCAGTGGTTCCGCCGCAGAACCTGCGCGATGTCAATGCGCTGAAAGCCTTTCTTGCCAGCACTCCGGCCTACGCGCAACGCAGCGTCGCTTACGGCATCGATCGCGAATACCGCTACGCCGCGCATTACGAGCAGCGCGATGTCGCGACGGAGATGGCGATCATCCTGGCGTGGAATCAGTGCCCGCCCGGCTGGACGTTGTCGCTGCTGCCCGCATCCGGTGCCGGCCCGATCCAGATCCAGCCGATCGTGGTGAAAAATCCCAGTCAGATGGTCTGGCTGCAGGTATCGGTTCCGGCGGGGTACGCCGACACGCTCACGCTCGCGATCGACACAGGCGGTTTTGCGCCCGATCCCGGCGCACGGGTCGATCTGAATCTATCACTCGTTGTTGATGGCGCGCATGTCGCCGGCGCGCTTGAGAAATACGACCCATACCGGCCGGTGGCCATCGATTCCCAGGCGACCGGCCTGTTCCGCCTGGGCGGCCATTCGTGGCGCGTCCAGTCCCAGACGCTGCCGTCGCCGGCAACGTTACCTTCGTCAAAAAAAGCGGTTAGGAGTAAGTCATGAGCGACGTAAAAGACCCGAGCAGCTGGAACGACCTGTACGTTCGTACCAGCCTCAGCGAAACGGGGCCGACAGGACGCGTCGGAGGGCTCAGCTCTCCGGACATCATCCCGTACGGCATCGCACCCACAAATCCCGCCACCTTCACTTCCAAAGACAGCTACGACAACTACATCAGTTCGCAGGGTTTTCAACAGGGCCAACCGAACTACATCTACGTACGCGCGAAGAACTCCTCGCCCAACACACCGGCCAGCGGTTATGCCTACCTGGCGCTGACCGACCCGGCCGTGGTGCTGTGGCCGGGCGGCGACAAATGGACGCGCATCCAGACCAACGATCACAAGGAATACAGCACGCTGCAACCCAGCCCCACCGCCGGCAACGCGGTCGCGGTCACCACCGATCCGTTCGTGTACTCCCCGCAGGACAGCGGCCACCGCTGCCTGGTCACGTGGCTGTCGACGCAATCACATCCGGTACCGGGGCCGCCGCCGGAGATCCGCGACATGAGCACGCTCGTGCAGTTCCTCAAGGACAATCCCAACTACGCCCACCACAACATCGACATCGCGCCGAGCACGACCGGTGCACACACGGCCAGCAAACCTTTTTCCAGCGGAACCAAACCCTTCGCCTGGATCTGCGGCTTGCAGGTCAAGAATTGCAAAGGCTTCAAGGTGTCGTTCTCGTCGAGTACGCCGCTACCGGACGGCACCTACATCGTGTTCCAGCCGACCGAAGTCATGCAGGACGACACCGTGCGCTACATGCTCGGGCCATACAACCTACCCGCAGGCTGGGAGACGTACATCAACTTCACCTACGAAACCAACGGACTGGATCCGACGGACTTCGCGGTGACCTTCGTCGCCGAATATGCCGTCCAGGAGCACACGCACAAGGATTTATGGGACTACGCCCAGCCTCTGGAAGGCATGGTCGACGCAGATGAAAAGACGCTCGCCGAAGTGCGTTCCGTCACCGTGGGCTCCATCGCCATCATGAAAGGATCAGTAGCGCTATGAACATGCCAAAAAACACCTCACCGTCCGTCCCCAATCCGACATGCAGCTTCCAGGGGTCGTACCTCTCGCTGGTCCAAGCCGATCTGCAGCTCGGGCCGTTCTTCCTCGATGCCCATCCCAATCTCGCGGTGGGTCATGCCGTCGATTTGAGTGTCAGCAACCAGGTCCCGGTCACCACGGTGCGCACCGCCGCGAGGCAGCAACCCAATCCGGATCCGGAAAGCAGCATGATCGCGCTGGGCTACACTCAGAACGATCTCGCTTGGGACATGGCATTCACCGTTGTCACCGATCCTAAGGGCGGCCTGATCGGGACCTCATTCGCGCTCGACGTGGACTCCAACTATCCGGCCATCCCCATGTCGATCGTCAAGACGCCGATCAAGCAGCCCAAGTTCGTCGTGCAGACCACTGGCGTGCTGCCGATCGACTACCGCGCACAACTGCGGCTGCGCTTCTGGATGGGGGAGATGAAGGAGCTGCCATTGGACGCCTGGCTCGCGGTACAGGTCAATTACTTCAAGGCCGACCTCAAGGCGCTCTCGGCGGCGCGCGCGGAACGCAACTACGACGGCCTGCCGTACGTCACCACGCATGAGCTGCTGTACTACCCCGCTCAAGGTGGTACGTCGACCAGCCGCATGCTGGGGGGCAACTACCCGGCGCACGATCGTCATCTCGAACCCAAGGTGCTCACCATCGGATGAGTCCGCGGACTCCTCTGCATCGTGCAGCGGGAACCATGCGGTGCGACGCCTCGGTCCTCATCCGCCGAGGCGTTTTTTCCCGTCGGCGTTCGCCGACGCCGCGACGACGTACCGTGCCGCATTGCGCACCCGTCCCATTGCCACGTCGGCGATCAATCCGACCTACTCATTGCGAGTTGGCATATCGCAGATCGACGCGTTCGTCGGGTAGGCACCTGGCGCGCCCGCCGCAATGGCGGTTGAACGCATTCGCGTTTGAATTAAGATGGACCACCGATTCGGCTACCGATGTTGCTTCGCGGCCGCGTAGCGCGCGGGTGTCCGGGATCGCCCCCTAACACGGTTGGTTTCGTCCGCCTCGCAGCGAGCATCGCCTTGACCCTTCCCGAGCCCCGCGCCATGCCCGTCGAGCATTTCCGCATCGGCGAATGGATCGTGTACCCGAAGGAAAACGTACTCGCCTCCGGGTCCGATCGCGTAGCGATCGAACCGCGCGCGATGGAAATCCTGGAATTCCTCGCTTACAGCGCCGGCTCGGTGGTCTCGCCGGAACGCCTGCTGGTGGAGTGCTGGCCGAACATCGCGCTCGGCGACAATCCGGTCCATAAAGCGATAGCGCAGTTGCGCAAGGCGCTCGGCGACAACGCCGCTGCGCCGCGCTACATCGAGACGATACGCAAACGCGGCTATCGTCTCATCGCAGGGGTCGCCTTGCCGTCGGGTTATCGCGGCCCGGTCGCACCATCAAGCTTGGGCTGGTCTCAGGGCTCGCCATTCCGCGGACTGGATGCGTTCGATGCTGGCGATGCCGGCGTGTTCTTCGGCCGCGGCGCCGCGGTTTCCGCCTTGCTGCGCGGACTCGAAGCGCAATGGCGGAACGGCCGCGCGTTCGTGCTGCTCGTCGGCGCAAGCGGCAGCGGCAAGACCTCGTTGTTGAGTGCGGGGCTGTTGCCGCGGCTGGCGCCGCCAGGCGTCGGTGGCATAGACACGATCGCGATCGCACAAATTCCCGGACGCGGCCCGGGCGCCATGCCGTTCGCCGATGCCTTGGCCGAAGCGCTGACCTCGCGCATGTCGCCACCGCTGTTCGAAGCCGACGCGATGGCCGATTGGCGCGACGGTTTCGAGCACGCGCCCGAGCGGACCGTGGCGCGGCTGGCGCCGCACGTGCACGCGGCTCAAAGCGCGCGCGGCAGCGATCGCGCACCGGCGCTGATCCTGATCGTCGATCAGATCGAGGATTTCTTTCCGGCAGACGCCCATTCGCGGCAATGCGCGCATACGGTGCAACTGCTCAGTCTGCTTGCACGCTCGGGTTGCGTCTCCGTCGTCGCGGCTTGCCGCAGCGACGCCTACCCGCGCTTGGCTGATGTCCCCGGGTTGCTCGCGCTCAAGCAGCCCGACGGCCATGTCGATCTCACGCCACCGAGCGCCGCAGAGATCGCCGAGATCATCCGCCGCCCAGCGCAGATCGCGGCTTTGACCTTCGAGGAGAACGCTACCGGCAGACTCGACGACGTGCTTCGCGATGCCGCCATGGATCATCCGCAATGCCTGCCGTTGCTGCAGCACACCCTGCAGCAACTGTACGAGCGTCGCGAAGACGGCGGCCAGCTCAGCTTCGCCGCCTACGATGCGATCGGTGGACTCGATGGCGCGTTGCTGCAGCATGCCGAGCGCTCGATTGGCAGCGTGTCGCCGGCCGCGCAAGCGGCATTGGCCAACGTACTCGGCCATTTGGTGCGTTACTCCGCCAATGGTGAACAGATCGGTTGCGTTGCCGCGCCGATGAAGCATTTCCACGGTGAGGCCGAACGCGAGCTGGTCGAAGCGCTGGTCCGCAACCGTCTGCTTGTCGGCGCCGCCGAGGGCGACGAACCCACCGTCGCGATCGCGCATGAGGCCCTGCTTCGTGTGTGGCCGCGCGCTGCCGCATGGGTGGCCGACAATCGCGACGACTTGCGCTTGCGCGCGCGCTTGCACGAATCGGCGACGCGTTGGAACGCCGAAGGACGCCGCCGCGATCTGCTGCTGCCCAGTGGACGCCTGCTCGAAGAAGCCCGCGACTTGTCGCATCGCCGCGCCGATCTGCTCGACGATGGGTCGAGCACACTGGTCGCCGATTCGCTGCGGCGCGATCGTCAGCGCACGTGGCTACGGCGGGGCGCAGTCGGCAGCCTGTTCGCGCTGGCCGTGATTGCGCTAGCGGGTGGTTTTGTCGCGCAGCGCGCGCGCCTGCAGGCCGAGCGCGATCGCGCGCGCACCGAGGGTATGGTCGAGTACATGCTGGGCGATCTGACCGACCGGCTCGAAGGACTTGGCCGCCTCGACCTGCTGGATGACGTCGCCGACCGCATTCTGCGGGATCTGCGCGCGCCCGATTCGCAAAGCCGCGACACGCAGTTGAATCGTTCGCGCGTGCTGCGGCAGATCGGCAAGATTCGGATCGCCCGTGGAGCCGTAAATACGGCCGACGGCGTGGTGAACGAGTCGGTCAAAATCGCGCAGGCGCTGGTTGACGAAGATCCGCGGTCGCCTGAGCGCCTGCTCAATCTCGGTGAATCGCGTTACTGGGCCGGCTATCTCGGCTTTCTACGCAACGACTACGACACCGCGTTGGCTCAGTGGACGCACTACCGCAACGCCACCGAACGCGCCAGCGCGCTCGCGCCGACGGATTCCCGCGCCTGGACCGAATCTTCGTACGCGCTCAATACGCTCGGCACACTCAGTGCTAAACGCGATCAATACGATGCCGCCTTGTCGCTGTTCGAACGTTCGGTCGAGCACAAGCGCAAAGCGCTGCAGCTCGACGCAGACAACCTGCGGCTGCGCGCCGATCTGGCCGACAGTTTGTCATGGGTCGCGCGCACGCTAGATCGGCTTGGACAATGGCAACGCGCCCAAACCGAATATGCGAAAGCCATCGCCGTGATCACCCAAGTGCGCGCCCGCGCGCCCGCCGATGCGGAATGGAAGCACCGCGAGGCGATTCTGCGGACGCTGAACGGGCAGATTTTGCGCAGCATCGCTCACCACGACGACGCGCGCACGGATTACGCCGCGGCCGTTCGTCTGTTGGACCAGATCGGCACCGAGCAGCCTGAGCGTAGCGATTGGGCACGAGACCGCATCGTGGCACAGAGCTCGGCTGGCGAACTAGCACTCGATGTCGCTGATTGGACTGCCGCGCAGCATCATTTCGACGAGGCAGATGCCTTACTCGACCCACTGGTTCGAGCGGGCGCCACGGTTCAGGATCTGCCGCGTCTGCGACTTCGCTCCGCGCTCAACCGCACGCGTTTGGCCGATGCGCGGGGCGACGCCGCTGCCCCCGCGCATCTCGTCCGCGCGCAGCGTCTGATTGATGCGGCACCGCCTAACGCCAAACTGCCGCGCAAGGATCGCCTGTTGCGCGCTGAAGCGGCCATTTTGCACGGCATGCTGACGCGTGGCTCGAACCCGAGCGACTCGCGCCACGCCTTCGCGCGCGCTGTGGAATGGCTGGGCCCAGAACATGAACGCGATCGCGATCGCGAGGCATCCGATCTGTGGCGCCGTCTCGCACCTTTGTTGCCCGTCGACATGGCGGCGACCGCCGTCGCACTCGACACCCGCGCCGCCCCCAAGGGCCCGCTGTAACCCCTCCCTCGGAGGCGCGAGCACACTTCACCACCCCAAACAGGAGCTGTTATGAGCAAGGAAATCAAGCAAATCGTAGAGCTGACCGTGGTACGCGTGATTGCCGGAGGCAATGCCGGCGGCGGCGGTTATTTCTACAGTTTTTCCCCCGACATACTGCTGTCGGAAGTGCCAGGAAAGATCATCTATCGGCTCAGCGAGGATTCCTCGGAAGGCCTGAAGATTCGAGCTGTCGTCGACAGCGCATCGGACGGTCAGATGAGCCGCCCGGAAATAAATAAAGACGGGAGCGAAGCGATCGTTCAGAACCACCTGATCAAACCGGAACTCATCAACGTCGCGGTGATAGTGGTCGATCTGGAGCGTCCGGGCTTGTTCATCAAATGCGATCCGCAGGTACTCAACGTTCCGGATTGATCGCGTCCGCCGCTGTGTTTCACGCCGCGATGGAGATCCAGCACAAGTTGGATAGCGCTCTGGCCGAATGGGCACTAGAGGATTTCGAGCCTCCAAAGCTTCCCATCCACGCCGTTTGGCCCGCGGCAAGAGGAAGTTTGCCGCGGGCGAAGTTGTTCGCCGATTTCGCCGCTGCCCACATGTTCCCCGTGCAATTGTAGTCGCGGATATCCCGTCCGACTGTCTTCCTTAGAGCGTTGACGGGCTCCAACTGATACGGCTCAGGGAGGGCAGATCCATCCTAGACTGACGTCGTACCAGCATGATGGCACCACCCTCCATCACTTCAGGTGAGTTCAAGCCGAACCCACTTCGTTGCGTCGTTCAAATGTATCGTTGTTCCATGCAACGACTCACCGGCTGGTGCGTTGCGAGTCGGCTTAATTCAGGGGTAGGGGTGAAATGGAAGTCAGAACCCGGAGCCCCGATTCGAGTGGTGGAACTAGACGAACCGAACCAAGTGCAGTCTGTGTTTGGAAGCGGTCGAATTGCATACACCGAAGGCACCTGCACCAATAGCTTCGTCGTACAACATGTTGCAACGAGTTCTTACGGTGTAATGACGGCGGGTCACTGTCTGGCCAGCGCTGGAGCCTACACCTATACAGGCGTCGATACTGCTACACACACGCTCTATTTTTAAGGCGAGGAAGTATGATTCCGTCGCCGACATAGCTTGGCTAGGTAGCGAATCCGCAAGCGTAGGTCGTTGGTTTGGCGGACCGTCTTAGGTAGCCAACAACTCAAGAGCTGCGCACGCGGCATTGCGCTTCTTCAAGGGAAGGCGACGGAGTAGTTCCAGCATCTGGACCTCTTGCTCGTCATGCGCGAAATCTCGCAGACGGGCAGCGACGTCGAACTCATTTCCCTCTACCTGAGCCCGATCTCCATCGGTTGCTAACCACTCGAAATCGACGCTAGTGGCTTCGGCCACCCGACCCAGGTCGGACATATTTGGCGACGTGCCTGCGGACTGCCCCCTCTGTGCGACCGCACTTCTGCTGATGCCCAACCGTTTCGCGAGCACGACAGTTTTGCGGCCGTTCGGGCCCGTCTTAGTCGCGACGGCATCGAAAGCATCTCTCACGTGTCCTTGGTCTCAGTTGATAGTGATTCTGCCCTGTTAGTGCTTCTAACGCAGGTATGTACAGTGCCACTAACTGCGATCGAATAGCCTCTAGGTACGGCATGCATCAACGCGGTGTACAGCAGCGCTCCCCCGCTCAGTACGGTAGACGTCGTTGCTATCGACAGGAAAAAGGGTCATCAAGCCAGCGGGGAAACGTGGTTGCATCCAGCGCAAAGCTGCTGCTGGCCCTAGATGAGGATTTCTCATCATTCGATCGGTGGCTGAGCTGTCACCTTCAAACAGGGGCAAGTTGAATGTTGAGGTCAGCCAAGCACTTTTTAGTGCTCGTGCTTGTTGTAGGTTTGGGAATTTCCGGACCCACTTCAGCTGCGGAGGCTGAAGCACAAACGGCCTCTGCCCGAAATCTCCCAAGAGCCGTCCGGCCTATCAAGCTAATAGGTGAAGCCACGACGATTGTTAGGCCCGATGGCGCTATCGTCCGGTACCGTACCGCTTCAAAGAATGCTGCTTTATCCAGTGGCGCCGTGATTGCTGCAGAGCCACCGACCGCTGCGGATCTCAAACCTTGTCTCTTCAAAAGTCCCTGGGCCGGAGATTGTCCAGGCAGCGGTAAATTAGCGACTACCGACGGGTATAGGATTCGTCGTCAACTTCGACGGCGAGACCCCCTCATATTCCGCTGATTGAGTTTGATGGAAATACGTCGACGAGGACAACACGACAGAAACCTATGACGCCCAAGGCAAATGGACAACGAATCGTCGATTCGGACGGGCGTAACCTTACGGCGACATACAACAGGTTCCATGGCCGCTAGCTGAGAACACCTTCGTTTAGGAGATTGACATGTCGACAGGGAAATCATGAACATGGGAATCCTTCCGAGCTGCAAAGACCCTTCGCTGACGACGCTGAAGAAGAAGGGCTACAACATCGTCCAGCTGCCGCGTGTGGACCTTCTCCCGACCCAGCTGCTGGTCGAGAGGAAAGGGCGCTTGCAACGGATGGGAGAGCTCGCTTCGGTATTTGTCGTCGATCCCAATGGCCCCGGCTTGCCGCCGATCAAGCCCGACAAAGTGGGCCCGAACATCAGCGGAACGCAATCGGCCGACCTGGATATCGGCATCGGCCTCAACATTCTTGGAGGGTTGATCTCCGCCCTCGGCGGCTCGACGCTGGGCATCAGCTACGCCTACGCGAAGGCCAGCACCATCCAGTTCGAGTTTTCGTCGACCCTGGAGACGAGCACCGAACTCGCCCTGGTGGATCAGTTCCTATTCGGGTCGAAGATCAACCCGTACGCTCGCGCCGTCGCCGATATGCTCAACGATGACAAGGTGTACGTCGTGACGAGCACGCTCAAGTCCAACAAGATCAGCGTCACCGCCAAGGATTCGGGCAAGCAGTCGATCGGCATCGACCTCCCGGTGATCCAGAACGCCATCGGCGCCAACGTCAAGGTCGGCGGTAACCAGGCCTCCAGCGGGTTGGTGACCTTTGAAGGCGCCGTTCCACTCGTCTTCGGCTTCCAGGCCGTCCAGCTGGTATTCGACAACGGCAAGTACCGCACGATGAAACTGGTCGATGCCGGCACGGTCGTGGCAGAGGCCATCGTTCGCGCCGAGACAGATGGCGACGCCCCCGCCTTCCTGAGAACCGATGGCTTGCTGATGGACGGCGCGTAGCTGCACCGGCCGACGACCAGGGGGCCGCTATGGAAAGCGATCGGATACGGGAAATCGCACGCGCGCTGGCGGTCAGCGAAAAGGCGCGAGAATCGGCGGGTTCCCGCGCAGAAGCGGTGGAGAGGGCAGAGGCCGCCCTGCCGGCCGATGCCGTACCGGGCCGGCCGGCAGACATCGTCGCGCTGGTGGAGGCCAAACTCGTGCGCCCGGATGGTGTCGACGAGCACGATTGGCGCAAGGCGAGGGAAGTTCTGCTCCAGCAAGCCCGTCCTGCCCTGGAGCGCGTCGCGCGCGGAGAGCGTGACCTGGCGACCGACGAAGCCGCAGCGATGGAGGCCGTCATCATCAGCGACGGCACGCGGCCGAGCTTTCTCCTCTGCAACGGCGACGTGGATCCGCACGACCCGTTCCTGGGAGTTTGGGGGGGCGATGTCGCCGTGGCCGAGATGAACGGGATCGCCCGCCTGGCGCGAGCCGTAGGGCGGATCCAGCCCTCGGGCGGACACGCGTCGAACTTCGTCGGCACCGGCTCGCTGATCGACCACAACGCGGGCCTCATCCTCACGAACTATCACGTCATCGAACAGGCCGAGCAGTTGTTCGGCATCGCGATGACTCGTGAAAACGATCGCATCCGCATCGACGGCCACCTTGAGATCGATTTTTTCGGCGAAAGCTGTGCGCTCGAAACCAACTGCTTCCGCGTTGTAGAGGTGCTGTTGCCGGACGGTGTCGGCAGCGTGTTTTCGGGCGTCGATGTCGTGGTGGCGCGCCTGGATCTAACCGGAAGCCCGGGCAATTTGCCGAAAGAAGTGCCAGCCCTCAGCGCCGACGCAAGTTACGCGAATGGCACCATGACGTCGCTGGCAGTGATCGGATTCCCGGCGGCGCCGCCGACGCGGGATGGCGCAAACGTCGACTGGAATTTCGTGATCCGCACGCTGTTCGCCAACAAATTCGGGGTCAAGCGTCTGGCGCCTGGGCGTTTCACCCGAGCGCGGGGAACTCACCGCGAGGACCTGACGGCCAAGCGCGCCATCGGACACGACGCTACTACCTTCGGCGGCGCTTCTGGTTCGCTGGTGGCTGCGTGGCTCGACGCGCAGACGCCCTGCTTCGCGATCCATTTCGGCGGTCTCACGGAATCGAGCAACTACGCGCTGTCATTCGCGGTGGCGAAACGTGTGCTCGATCCACTGGGCGTGAGGTTCCAGGCGTGACCGACACCGCCGCCGCGAGCAAGGGCAGGGCGGCCGCTCTCGCGGAATGGACGCAGCTGTCGGACGAAGAGTTCGGCAAGTGCTACGTCGCGGTGGTTGGCTCGCGCCCGGCCCTGGACTGGACGCTCGTTGTGGCGATGGGTGGGGCCAACCCCAAGCGGCAGGCCTGTGAGGAGGCGGAACGGGCGGATTTCCTGGACGAATTGGCGCGGAAGGTAGCGAACGTCGAACATCTGGCGCAGCGCCGGGCGGCCGACATCGCGGGGATGCTCCGCGAGGTGAGAAGCTACGGCGTCATGCAAGGCATGACTGATCAGCAAAGGGGCTTGTTGGATGCCAACATCCTGATGTCCCTGCAGAAGGTTAGCGAAGCCTGCGCGATGGTCGTCAGCAATCCGGGACAGGCGCACCTCGGCAGCGCGTTCCTTGTTCGTGACGATCTCGTCCTCACGGCCGCCCATGTGGTGATGGACGTGGATTTGGTAAGTGACGACGAGCCTTGCTCATCGTCTTCCCGACCGACGACCGATGTTCAGCCGGACACACATCAATGGGCGTCCCGCCTAAAGGAGGGGCTGGCATTTCGCTTCAAGGCCCGGGAAAACCAGCCCCGACACCACATGGTCGAGGTCCTGCCCGCCGCGAACGAACCTCTGGTCTGCTTTGCGTTGCCCCACGGCAGGCCACCCAACCACCTCGAACAGACGCTCGATGAGTTAAGCGGCAAGAACCTCGACTTTGCCCTCGTCCGTCTCGCGCAGCGCGTGGGACACGTGAGCCCGGTGGAGATCGCCGAGGGTGCGGCGGTCAAGAAGGGCAAGTTGTGCTGGTCCTTCGGCTACCCGGGCGGCAACGCGATCGCGATGGGCGTCGACATCGTCACCGACGTCCACGAGGAGTCTGGCCGCTGGTTGCACTTGGCCAATGCAGCCGCCGGCATGTCAGGGGGCTGTTGCGCCAACCACGAAGGCCACGTGGCGGGCTTGCATGAAGGCACTCTGAACCTCGTCGCGGGCGGCGCTCCCACCATGCGAAACCGGGGCGTGAGTATTGGCGCCATCCGAAAGGAGCAGCGACGATCAGGCAACGATCCGCTCGAACTCAAGATCAGCACACTGGGAATCGAGCTGCAGGATGCGATGGCCGTCGACGTGTTCTACCGGGTCGGCAAGCGACTGGCAGGTGATGAGCATGCTGGGCAGTGGCGTGTGGAGGTCAAGAGTGCCTTTGGCGGGATCGATCCGGAGGTGGCGTCGTCACTGCCGGCCTTCCACCCCTGGTTTGCCAGGACAACCGTAGATGCATGGCTCAAGGACACCGACGCGAACGAGCGGCTTTGCCTCATCCACGGTGAGGCAGGAACGGGAAAAAGCTTCTGTGCGCGGCTACTCAAGGAAATGCTCGATCCCCGCAAGACGGACCTGCTAGTTTTTTCTCCTACCCAGATCATCGCGATGGACTGGTCGGATGCGATAAGCCAGCTGCTCGTGCCCGAAGAGTCCGACTACCGAACCGCGGCTGCGTCCATCCGCTATCGCGATTTCGACCAGGTGATCAGGGAGATTCGACGTCGCTCCACGGACGCCGGCCGGACCTGCTATCTCGTGTTCGACTTCGGACCTGGAGGCGACGGCGCGCGCTTCGTCGGCACGCAATGGGTCGAGTTCGTCGCGGCGCTCGCCGGGGCGGAGGCGATCAGGGTAATGCTGATCGGTTTGGACGAGTTCGAGCGTGCAGCGATGATCGACCGGTTGGCGGCCCGCCCGGAAACGGAGAATGTGGGCTGCCACGAGTTGGAGGTGCTGCACCTGCGCCAGGAGGAGTTTCGCACGTACATCAAGGCGCTCGCGGCGGCGCGGGGATGGCCACTATCGACGCCGGATCTCACCAGGGTTGTCGCAAGTGTGTACCGGCCAGACGCGCCGTTGCCGGAAAACATGCGAACCCTTACCGCTACGCTAGCGGCGATCAAGTTCGAGGCGGAAGAGCGATGAGTGGCGCACTGCTCGACCTGGATATTTTGTTCGGCGGGGCGCCGGCGCCAAGCGAAGGGCCGCGCACGCCGGAGCCTTCGCGCGACCTGCGCCTCAAGCTCGCGGTGCGTGGCTGGGTCGAGCCCGTCAGGCTGGTCGGCGAAAGCCGGGAGCAGGCGCCACGTGTCCTCGCGCCGCTCGCACGCGACGTCGAGACGGCGGTGCAGTCGCGCCCGGGCCAGTGGTTCCTGTCGGTCGCGGCGCGCAAGCAGGAGCTGGCCAGTCGCAGCGACCAGGAGTTGAGGGACGCCGCACGCGAGCAGATCCCTGGCGATGTCGACGACCCCGTGCGTCAGGCTGTCGCGCTGGCCCTGGCCCCAGACAAACCCGCGTTGTCGAGCATCCAGACGCCCGTACTGTCTTCCCTAGGAAGTGTGTGCGACTGGCTGGGCGAGCGCTGCAACGCCCCGTTCGGGACGATCCAGATCGCCGCCGAGCTCGCCGCGCGCACGCTCGATGCCGACCTTGACCGGATGACGCGGCAGCCGATGGTCGGCAGGGTGCATCAGCTGACGTTGGCAAAGCTGGTCCGGTTCGCCATCGCCAAGCCATCAACCAAGTTGAGTGCGATCTACATCCATGGCGGCGGCGGAGCTGGCAAGACGACGCTGCTGGCCTTCCTGCAGCGTGAACTGCGCGAACCCAACCATGCGGTGCGGGTGGCGCGGATCGATTTCGACGAACCCGCGATCGACCCGACGCGGATGGTCACGCTCAACCTGGCGTTGTGCGAGCAGTTGGCGCGCTTTGTACCCGAGATGGCCGAACGTGTAGCCATGCTGCGCAGCATCGCCATGACCCAGCGCTCGGCGGAGCTGTCGCGCGACGGACGACGCAGGGTCGGCAAATCGTCGCGCGCCACGACACCGATGATGGCGGCACAGTCGGTGCTGTCGGAAGCGGCGTCCGACGAGGGTTCGATTCTCTACGGTGCCTTCGACGCGGCGGTGATCGGCGGCCCGCTTGTGATCATCCTGGACACGGCAGAGCTGGTACTGGCCCGCAGCGACCGGATCGCGAGCGGGCTGGTGCATTGGCTGTCATTCCTGGGCGCGGAAGCCCGCGCGCACGACATCCGCTTGGTGATCGCAGGCCGGGATCCGCCGACGGGCCAGGATGCCGGCTTCGCGACAAGCAACCTGATCGCCCGTCTCGACCACGCGGGTGCGAAGGTGGCCGAATCGATCGAACTTCCGGAGCTCGATCAAACGGAAGCCGCCGCATTGCTGCGCAACTGCGGCATCAAGGACGAAGCGGTGATCCTCCAGGCAGCAGAGGCCGTGCCGGGAAATCCGCTGCTGTTACGCATCACCGGTGACGCGCTCAGCCAGGGCGACGAACAGATGCGCGAGGACGTGCGCCAGGCCCACCGCGACAGCCGCATCGATCCAGCCAGCGCACACAACTACCTGATGCGCCGGATCGTCGCGCACGTTAGCGATCCGGCGGCGCGGCCCTACGTCCTGGCCGCCGCCTACTGTCCGGAAATCACACGGGCGTTACTCGAGGAAGTCGTGATTCCGTGCGTGGACCGGCTGGCGGCCCAACCACCCCGCGGATCCATCACGGCAACGGACGAAAGCCGCGCCTTGCGCGAGAAGGCCACTCGCGTATTCCGCGCCCTGTCCGCCACCCACTGGCTGGTTCGTCCGGCGCACGCCGCGGACAGCGTCCCCTTCAACCGCGATGTACGCCGATTCGCCCTCAAGCTCATGGCGGCCACGAAGGACGGGCTCGCGCTCGAGCGCGACCTGCGCCAGGGCGCCGCGATCTTCCACCTGCGTCGCCGTACGCCGGCCGATCGTGCCTTCGCCCTGTACCACTTGGCCATGCTGGGGCAACCCTACAGCCTGCCGCGCGACCGCGAGGCCGTGCGCGTGGTGTTGCGCGATGTGCTGGAGGAATTGCCGCAGCGGCTGTGGCACTCGCTGGAAGTGCCGGGAACGACGAGCGGCACCGACGGCTTCCGCACCTCAAGCGTCGCGGCGCCGCCCCATGCCTCCTCCATGACCGACGACGAGTGGAAGCGGTACCTGGAAGGCGATGCCAAGCGTGACGGGGAAGGCACGCAACTGGTGAACGACGACCAGGCACGCGAGGCGCTCGATCTGTACCTAAACCGTCCGACCGGACACGATCGCCGTCCGCCGACGTTCGTTCTCCAGGCATTGGCCGAACTGGGCGAGTGGGACCACCGCGTGGCGGACATTGACGTCATCCTCGCCGAGGAAGCCGGCGTGTGGTTCAAGGCCAAACGCCTGTCTCCCGTAGATCTGTCCCGCGCCTACTGGGTTACGCGGCTGGCATTGCTGCAGAGAGAAGGCCGGCTTCCCCCCCGCCATGTTGATCTGCTGAGGTGGCTTTCCACTGACGAGCGCGGGTCTGGCCTTTCTGCGCTCGCGGCCCTCATCACAGTGGTCGAGGCGACGACCGGAGAGTCGATCATGGGTGATCGCGTGCGTAGGAACGCGGTCAGGACCGAGGCGGCTGGGCGAATCCATCTGGCAGCCAGGCAGCTGAAGACGGCAGGAACGCTGAAGCTGGCCGAAGGCCACGTGGCGGTGCCACAGAAGGACTGGTTGCAACGCGTCTCCGCATTGCCGGGTACGGTCGCAGTGGCGAACAACGGGAAACGCCTGCGTGCGTTGCAGCTGCAGCTCGACAACCTTCACGGCCGTCCGATGGCGAAAGTGAATCAACTATTCAGCAAGTTGCGCGATCCGATCCAGGTAATGTCGGTGGCGCTGGATCGACCGGGCGCGGTGTTGTTGATGCGCGGACTAACCACGGAATTCCATCGACCTCTCCGGGAGGTCCTGCTCGGCTTCTATGGCGACGGAAATACCGGCATGGCGACCCGCTCGATCCTTGGGCCGACGCTGCAGCAGATGTCCATTCGTCCGGCCGAGATGGAGCCCGAGGCCTTCTACCGCCGCTTCAAGAGCAACCCCCGCGCCTGGTGCACGGCCTTCATCAGCTATGCCGATCGCTGCCGTCTGCTTCCCAGCTTGTGCGAACGGCTGCTCGACTACGACGCAAGAGGCCCCGGGGGGCGGATCGCGACTTCGTTCCTTGCCTGGGATCGTGCGCTATGCCGCGACCACTCGAGCGACTGGCACCAGTCGCGTTGATCGCCCCCTCCACGCCGACCCCTCGGGAGATAACGACATGGGCAACGCCAAATCGCCGCTCGACACGACGATGGTCTCGGATCCGCTTGATGGCCATTCCGATCCGGCAGAGATGCCAGTCCCGTCGCCTGACAGCGACGCGATTCTCGCCGAAGCCACTCGCCCCTGGCGCGCCGCGGAATCCCTCAAGGCTCTGCTCCGATGCGTCGATACCGCCTTCCCGGGGCGCGACAAGAAGAACGACGGCATGATCGGCGACGCGGCCCATCAGTCGCGCGCTTCCGACCACAATCCATGGGTCATCGATGGCTCGAAGGGCGTTGTCACGGCGATCGACATAACACACCATCCCGCATCGGGTTGCGACGTGCACAAGCTGGTAGCCGCGCTGCACGCCAGCCGCGACAAGCGCATCAAGTACATCATCTGGAATCGCCGCATCGCCAACTCCTCGGCGATCCGCTCCGTACCCGCCTGGACGTGGCGTTCATACTCCGGTGCCAATCCGCACACCCACCATTTCCACTTGTCGGTCCACCCGGACAAGGCGTTGTACGACGATGCCGCCGCCTGGACGATCGAACAGATCGCCGAGGCCGTCGCACCGGCCTCATCGTCCGACATCGATGACGACATTCTTGCTGCCATGTCGGCATTGGGATTGTCCGTCGACCCCGGTTTGCCCGCCTTGCCGCAACTGGCTGCTTGGCAAGAAGCGCTGGCCCAGTTGCGCGTCAACCAGGCCCTGTACTGGGATCTCGAGAACAACGACATCGTCGTCGCGGAGGCGGCTCCGGATTTCACGACGCTCAAGCCGAAGTACGAGCAACTGTTCGCGACGGCGAAGCTGCGCGACGACCGCAGGTCGACGGTCGCGTGGTATCTCAAGATGCTTCGGAAGGGCCGTGTCCGCTACGACGAGGTCGAAGCCGCGACGCAGGCGCCGTGGTGGTTCGTCGGCATCGTGCATGCAATGGAAGCAGCCTTCAGCTTCGACGGGCACCTCCACAACGGCGACCCCTTGTCGGCAAGGACCGTGCAGGTTCCGCGAAACCGACCCCAGACATGGAATCCGCCCGGCGACTGGCTCAGCAGCGCCGTGGATGCCATCACCTACCAGGGGCATACTGACCAGTCGGACTGGTCGTTGGCGCGTGCGCTGTACCGTTTCGAAGGCTACAACGGCTTCGGCTATAACTCGAAGGGAATCAATTCGCCATACCTGTGGAGCTTCACGAACCACTATACAAAGGGCAAGTACGTGCGCGACCACCGCTATGACCCCAACGCCGGGTCAAAGCAGTGCGGCGCGGCCGCCATGTTGCGAGCCTTGGTGGACACGGGCGAAGTCACAATTAGTACATGACGGGTCCGGACGGCAGGGAAGCGTCCCGGCTTCATGGAAAACATGTCGAACGACACGGTTCCCGATGCGATCAGAAGTGGCCCCCAGGATTGGCTGTCGCGAAGAAGAGCCACTGGTCCTACCGGCCACGCCGCGTGATGGTAACCACTCCTAACAGCTTCGAATGGATGGACGAGGCTCATGAGTGAAGGTCCACTTGGGGTCGTCGGTCGCCATTTCGCCGAGGGCTACATCCGCCCGACCGATACGAAAGACCTCTACAAACGGGCGAACCAGAAAGGCGGACAAGGTCTCTGGCCTTCGCTTAGGGGGTGGTGAAGTAGTAGGCCGAACACGCATGAACTGGATCCCGCGCAATCGATGCCGGGTGCCCGTCTCCGGTGCGCCTTGTACGTCAGAGTGCAATCGTGGACTCGCCCGTCACCAAACTCTCGCAACCACCGCCGCTTCTCGGCTTGGTTTGTTCCCGACGTCCCCCCGCTTTCAGTAGCGGGACCATTTGGAGTCCGGGGTTACTGTAGCTGAGCTTCTGCCAGTTGCCTTGCGTAGGCGGCGGGCGTCAGCCCGCCGAGTGCTTTCTTTGGCCTTTCCTCGTTGTAGTCCCGGCGCCAGGTTTCGATGACCGTCCGCGCTTGCAGCAGGCTTGTGAACCAGTGCTCGTTGAGGCATTCGTCACGCAGCCGGCCGTTGAACGATTCGACGTAGGCGTTCTGGTTTGGCTTGCCGGGCTCGATGAGTCGCAGGTCAGGTGAACGCCTCGCGCGTGCGCCCACTCGACCATCGCCTTGCCGCAGAACTCCTTGCCGTTGTCGGTGCGCATCACCCGCGGCAAGCCGCGACTGAGCGCCA
>JAYSZI010000066.1:0-17270 GCA_043738095.1 Lysobacter sp. | reverse complement strand
ACGCCGTACGCGATGACCTTTCGGTACGGGCAACGTCACGCGGGAGAAATTGACGCGGCGCGGCGTGTCGCGGCGGCGCACGCGGTGGTGCAGCACGTGGTCGTGGACATCGACTTGCGTCAGTGGGGCGGCTCGGCACTGACCAGCGATGTTGACGTACCCAAGGATCGCAATGTCGACGCGACGCACGATCACATTCCCGTGACCTACGTGCCGGCGCGCAACACCATCATGTTGTCGGTCGCGCTGGGCTGGGCCGAAGTGCTCGGCGCCGCCGACATCTTCTGCGGTGTCAACGCCGTGGATTATTCCGGCTATCCCGACTGCCGGCCCGAGTTCATCGAGGCCTTTGAGCGCCTCGCCAACCTCGCCACCAAAGCCGGTGTCGAGGGCACGGGCCTGCGGGTGCGCGCGCCGCTGCAGCACATGAGCAAGGCCGACATCGTGCGTGAGGGCCAGCGCCTGGGCGTGGATTTCGCCGCGACGGTGTCCTGCTATCAGGCCGATGCGCTGGGGCGGGCCTGCGGCCATTGCGATGCCTGCCGCCTGCGGGCCGAGGGATTCGTCGCCGCTGGGGTTGCCGATCCGACCCGCTACGCCTGAACCCGATCCACCGCAGCTGCCGCCCGCGCGGGGGCAGCGTCGCGTAGCGCCTCCCCAGCTCAGTTGTCATGGAGATGACCTCAATCGGCTTCTGATCGATGCGAAGCGTAGCGGTGTCTCCGCAAAGTCCTGGTTCAAAGGGTGGGAAGCATGGTTGCCGGGTGCAGGGAACCCTGAGGGGGATGGGGCATCTGCTGCCCCGACAACCGGTGTAAAACGCCATCGGGATTTCTCGACCACCATTGCATCGAGGGTTCGATTGGAGCCTTGAGCTTCATCGGACACGCGTAATGCGCAGACGTGTCGCTGTCGCATAGGCGCTGGTTCAGACCGTCCTGAACCCTGCGAGTTGCTGATGCTCTGCCGTGCCGCCGACGCAACCTACACGTACGGAACGCAGTGGCGAGAAAACAGGGCCGTAGCCGCGCCACGGCCCTGGATCCTGCTGCGCTACCGGGTCATCCGTCTGGGCGGGCCAGCGCGGCGGCGGGGGTTGTCTAGTGCGTTTGTTGCTCGGACCAGGCTTCCATGCGCCGCTGCAACTCCTGCGGCGGCACGTCTTCGACGTGGGTGCCCAGCGTCCATTTGTGCCCGAACGGGTCCACGAGGGTGCCGGTGCGATCGCCCCAGAACTGGTCCTGGACCGGCTGTATCGCCTTGGCGCCGGCCTTGATCGCCTGCTCGAATGCCTTGTCGACATCCGCCACGTAGATCATGAAGCTCGCGGGCGTGCCGCCGAGCGACTTCGGGCTGCGCGCATCCATCTCGGGGTATTCATCCGAAAGCATGAGCTGCGAGTCGCCGATCTTGATTTCGGCGTGGCCGATCTTCTGTTTCTTGCCGCTGCCAGTGATCGGCAGGCGGAACAGTTCCTTGGCGTTGAGCGCCTTTTGATAGAACTCCAGCGCCTTGACGGCGTTGTCGACGATCAGATACGGGGTGACGCTGTGGTAACCCGCGGGTGTGGTTTGCACTGCCATAAGGGGTTCTCCAAGTGGGACAGGGAACGCGCAAACGACCGCGGAGATGAATCAGACACGGGGGAGGGAACGACCGGGAGTAAACACATCCGCAGCGGCGCAATGCGAAGCCTAGGGTTGACGCTCTTAAGGCGGCGCGAAAAATGCCAGAGACAGCTTCCTGACTGCGCGCCGAGGCCGCGCCGTCGTTGTGGCAAAATACGCGGCTTGTTGCGGCCTGTTCGGCCCGCGCCGGTACTATCCGGATTGCACCTCCTGAGATCCCCATTGCCCATGTTGATCTTCAAGCCATTCGACACCTGCCTGTTTGGCCATTCGCAGCACCCACTGCGGCGTCACGCGGCTTACGCCACCGCCGTGAACAGACCTCTGCTGTGCGGCGCCCAGCGTTGGCAAGTCACCTGAGCCATGGAGCCGATAAAGAACGAATTCGGGCACCTTCCGCGCGGGCCGCGGCGCATCTTCAAGGCCACGATGTGGTCGATGCAGGGGCTGCACGCGGCGTGGCTGCACGAGTCCTCATTCCGGCTTGAGGTGTACCTGCTTGTAGTCCTTGCCCCCCTGGGTTGGTGGCTCGGGCAAACTCCCGTCGAGCGCGTGCTGCTGATCGGATCGATGCTGCTGGTGCTGAGCATCGAGCTGCTGAACTCGGCGGTGGAGGCCGTGATCGAGCGCTACGGCCCGGAGTTTCATGAGCTGGCCGGGCGAGCCAAGGACATGGGCTCGGCGGCGGTATTCGTGCTGATGATGAATGTGCTGCTGACCTGGGGCGCGATCCTCGGCCCACGGTTGTTTTGACCCCCGCGTGGCTGGGATGCGGCGGGCTCATGAACGTTCCGCTTCGCCTGACCGCCTATTAGCGACCCAGCGGCGGCGGTGCTGCGTGCGCCACTCCTTACACATTATCGGAAACCTCCAACGTGATTGAACTGCTGACCGATCCGCAAGTCTGGATCACCCTCATCACGCTGAGCGCGATCGAGATCGTCCTCGGCATCGACAACCTGGTGTTCATCTCGATCGCGGTCAGCAAACTGCCGCATGACGAGCGCGAGCGCGCGCGCAAGTTCGGCATTGCGGTCGCGTGCCTCACCCGCATCGGCCTGCTGCTGACGTTGGCCTGGCTCGCCGGTCTGACCCACGACCTGTTCCAGTTCCTCGGGCAGGGCATCTCGGTGCGCGATCTGGTGCTGGTACTGGGCGGAGCGTTTCTGCTGGTAAAGGGCTCGGCCGAAATCAAGGACCTGATCATCGGCGAAGCCGAATCCGAGGATATTCACACCAAGCCCGCAGCCTCTTTCATGGCGGTGATCGCGCAGATCGCAGTGATCGACATCGTGTTCTCGCTCGACTCCGTGATCGCCGCGGTAGGCATGGCCAATCAGACCATCGTGATGGTCACGGCGATCCTTGCGGCAGTGGCGGTGATGTTGCTGGCGGCCAAGCCGCTCGGACAATTCATCGACAACAACCCGACGATAAAAATGCTGGCGCTCGCCTTTATCGTGCTGGTCGGCGTGTATCTGATTGCCGACGGTTTCGAGCTGCACATTCCCAAGGGTTACATCTACGCCGCGATGGGGTTCTCGGCGCTGGTGGAGTGTCTGAACCTTTGGGCCAAGCGCAGGGCGCAGCGGCGCGTCAGCGCGGATTGAACGATAGCGGCCAGCCCGAAGCCGGCGCTGTTGCGTCGGCTTTTCTTTAGGCTTGGCGAGTTTCGACCGAGGCGATCCCCAGTTGAATCCGCGGCACACGATCCGATTCAACGGGAATTGGATCGATCAAAGTCAGGCATGGGCGACGATGCTTTAACGTGCGCAGGGCGGCACGGCGAGGTGGTCATCACACGCCCTCGATTGCAACGGGTCACGGCCGGTGTTGGAATGCCGGCCATTGTCCCTGAACGGAGTCGCGCCCATGCGTAGCCACGCCATCCGCAGTTTGCTTGTTGTGTTGCTGGCCGTGCTGTTGAGCGGCTGCGGCTACAACACCATTCAGCAGAAGGACGAGGCCGTGGCCGCGGCCTGGTCGCAGGTGCTCAACGTCTACAAGCGTCGCGCCGATCTGGTACCGAATCTGGTCGCGACGGTGCGCGGCTATGCCAGCCACGAGCAGCAGGTGTTGATCCAGGTCACCCAGGCGCGCGCGAAGGTTGGCAGCATCAACGTCAACGCCAACGACCCGGCGTCGCTGGCACAGTTCCAGCAGGCCCAGGGCGAACTGCAAAGTGCGATCGGCCGGTTGCTGGTGGTCAGCGAAAACTACCCGCAACTCAAGGCCGACCAGAACTTCCTGCAGCTGCAGGCGCAGCTGGAAGGCACCGAGAACCGCATCACGGTCGAGCGCCAACGCTATATCCAGACGGTGCAGGACTACAACACCTTCATCCGCCAGTTTCCGACCAACCTGACGGCGATGATGTTCGGCCACAAGATCAAGCCGAATTTCACTGTCGACAACGTGCAGCAGATCCAGGAGCCGCCGAAGGTCGACTTCGGCCAGCCCGCCGCACCGGTGCCTCAGGCACAGCCTGCTCAGCAGCAGCCGGCGCCGGCGCAAGGTTGATTCACCTGGTTGACGGAGCCCGGTGATGCGGCTGGCGGGTTTTCGCCACAGCTTCATGCTGCTGCTGTGGCTGGTGTGCGGCGTGCTCCAGGCACAGGCACTCGCGCCGATTCCCGCACTGGATTCGCCGGTGGTCGACACCACCGGCACGCTCGATGCGCTCGCGCGACAAAACCTGGAAGCGCAGGCGCGCGCGCTGCAGCAGCGCAAAGGCAGCCAACTGCAGGTCCTGGTGGTGCCGACCACCCAGCCTGAGGACATCGCGCAGTACGCGGTGCGTGCGTTCGAGCAGTGGAAGCTCGGCCGCAAAGGCGTTGACGATGCTGTGCTGTTGGTCGTCGCCAAGGACGATCGCCGCGTGCGCATCGAGGTCGGATACGGCCTGGAAGGGGCGATCCCGGATGCGACCTCGATGCGGGTGATCCAGGAATACCTGGTGCCAAAATTTCGCGCCAATGACTATGCGGGCGGCATCACCGATGCGAGCGCGGCGCTGGTCAAGCTGATCGATGGAGAGCCCCTGCCTGCGCCGATGGTCGAGTCGCGTCCGCAAGGCGATAGCGGCGGCGGTGATTGGATGTTCGCCCTGTTTGCTGCTTTCATCGTGGCGCAGGTCGCGCGCGGCATCCTCGGCCGTGCGCCATCGCTGTTGCGCGGCGTTGTCGGCGCCGGCGCTGCGGGCGCGGTCGCGTGGCTGGTCTCGTCGCTGCTCCTGGTGGGCGGCATCGGCGCGGCGATCGGGTTTTTCCTGGGTTTTGCGAGCGCGCCGGCGGGCCGCTTCGCCCACGACCGTGGTTTTGGCGGATTCGGCGGCATGGGTGGGATGGGTGGCGGTGGGTTTGGCGGTAGCAGTGGCGGCGGCTGGTCCGGTGGCGGCGGCATGAGCGGGGGCGGTGGCGCCTCAGGTAGCTGGTGAGTTCGCCGCTGATAAATAGGTTGCCGCCGCGTGAGCCTCTGGCGGCGCGGGAGCAAAGGGCGAACATGGACCGATGGTGCGGCATGGGGAATCGCTGATGCGCGTGCTCAAGCACCTGTTTGCGCCGTCCGCCCGCCGATTGTTCCCGGACGAGACGCTGGCTCGCATTGCGACGGCGATCGCCGACAGCGAGCTCCATCATCGGGGCGAGGTCTGCTTCGCGGTCGAGCCCAGCCTGCCCCTGCGCGCGGTCTGGGCCGGCAAGCAGGCCCGTGAGCGCGCCGCTGAGGTGTTTGCGCAACTGCGCGTGTGGGACACGCGCGCCAACAATGGCGTGTTGGTGTACCTGCTGCTCGCCGATCACCGGATCGAGATCGTTGCCGACCGTGGTTTCGACGGCCTGGTCAGCCCCGAGCAGTGGCGCGGTGTGTGCCTGCTGATCGAGGAGCGGCTGAAGATCGGCGAACCGGAAGCGGCGGTGCTGCGGGGCGTCGAAGCCAGTTCCGCGCTGCTGGCCGAGCACTTCCCGCGTGGTACCGACCACGTGGACAGCAACGAACTGCCTGACGAGCCGCATCTGCTTTAGTGCAGATCGAACAAGACAAAGGCGCCCCTCCGTTGGCAAGCGACAGCTACTCAGGGACACACGCGCTTTCCCCGGTGAGGCGACTTACCCGTCCTTGCCTGAGGCAGGGACCGCCGCGTCTTGGTATGCCGGCAGGCCGATGGCGCAGGTGTTCGCGCTAACGATGAGCGTGGTGGGTCCGGGTCGAACGAAAACAGTGCACCCGAGCGCTGGATTAGCGCCTTTTCCGGGCGTGGTCGACATCGGCGTGGTACGTCTTTTACCCAGACTACCCGGGATAGGGCGGGGCTCTGCGGGACCCGCGACCGCTTGCGTCGGGCACAATACCGACACCCGCTAGCCGTCGGAATGACCCCCCGCATGACCGTCCTGCACCAGATCGACCCGATTGCCCTTGGCCTGGGGCCGGTGAAAATCCACTGGTACGGAATCATGTACCTGCTCGGCTTCGCCATGTGCTGGTGGCTCGGCGGCCGTCGCATCCGCGCGGGTCGCTTGCCCGGCATCGACGAGCAAAAATTCGGCGATCTGCTGTTCTACGGCATGCTCGGCGCCGTGCTCGGCGGTCGCATGGGTTACATCCTGTTTTATTCGTTCGGCGAACTGCTGAAAGACCCGTTGATGCTGTTTCGCATCTGGGAAGGCGGCATGAGCTTTCACGGCGGCCTGCTCGGGGTGATGACGGCGGCGTGGTGGTGGGCGCGCAAGCATCAATTGCACTACTTCGACGTCATGGATTTCGTCGCGCCGTTGGTGCCGCCGGGGCTCGGTTTCGGCCGTCTGGGCAACTACATCGGCGGCGAGTTGTGGGGCAAGTTCACCCAGGGCGGTTGGGGGGTGGTGTTCCCGCGTAGCGAGCTGGGTCCGTACACTGGCGCGCCGATGGAGCGCTTGCGCGAACTGCATGCCTCCGGCGCGCTCGATGCGTACGCGCGCCATCCCTCCCAGCTGTACCAGGTCGCGCTCGAAGGCGTGGTCATGGTGGCGGTGCTGTGGTGGTTCTCGTCGACGCCGCGGCCGCGCTACGCGGTATCGGGCATGTTCGCCCTGCTGTACGGCGTCGGCCGTTTCCTGGTCGAGTTCGTGCGCGTGCCCGATGCACAGATAGGCGACAGCGGTTACCTCGCATTTGGCTGGCTGACGATGGGACAGGTGCTGAGTTTTCCGCTGATCGCGATTGGCCTGTACTGGCTGTGGCGGTCACGCCGCTCGCCGACGTTGCAGCCGGTGGTGGGTGCTACTCCGGCCGTTACCGCCACCGCGACATCCGCGCGCTGACGCCCCGCAAGGACCGCACCCATGCGCCAATACCTTGAGCTGCTGCGTCACGTCCTCGATCACGGCAGCGAGAAAGCCGACCGCACCGGCACTGGCACCCGTTCGGTGTTCGGCTGGCAGATGCGTTACGACTTGAATGCCGGGTTTCCGCTGGTTACCACCAAGAAACTGCACCTGCGCGCGATCGTGCACGAGCTGCTGTGGTTCCTGCAGGGCGACACCAACATCGGCTACCTCAAAACGCACAACGTTCGTATCTGGGACGAATGGGCGGATGCCGAGGGCGAACTCGGGCCCGTGTATGGCAAGCAATGGCGGCGCTGGGCCGGTGCCGACGGGATCGAGATCGACCAGATCCGCTGGGTCGTCGACGAGATCCAACGCAATCCGGATTCACGCCGGTTGATCGTGTCGGCGTGGAACGTCGCCGACCTGCCGCGCATGGCCTTGCTGCCGTGCCATACGATGTTCCAGTTCTATGTCGCCGATGGAAAACTCAGCTGCCAGCTGTACCAGCGCAGCGGCGACATTTTTCTGGGCGTGCCGTTCAACATCGCCAGCTACGCGCTGCTTACGCACATGGTCGCGCAGGTTTGTGGGCTCGGTGTCGGCGATTTCGTGCACACGCTCGGCGATGCGCATTTGTATTCGAACCACTTCGACCAGGCGCGTGAGCAGTTGTCGCGCGATCCACGGGCGTTGCCGACATTGCGGCTCAACCCGGAAATACGCGACATCTTCGGTTTCAGCTTCGAGGACATCGTGATCGAAGGCTACGACCCGCTACCCGCGATCAAGGCGGCGGTGGCCGTCTAGATGGATGCAGTGCTGATCGCGGCGTTGGACCGGGCCGGCGCCATCGGTCGCGGCAACGCGCTGCCGTGGCGGCTGCCCGACGACCTCAAACGCTTCAAGGCGCTCACGCTCGGCAAGCCGATTCTGATGGGGCGCAAGACCGCCGAGTCGCTCGGCCGCGCGTTGCCGGGGCGGCGCAATCTGGTGCTGACCCGGTCGGGGCGGGTGCCGTTCGAGGGCATGCAGGCGGTTAGCTCTATCGAGGACGCCTGCCGCACGGCCTGGGCGGACGGCGCCCACGAGTTATGCGTGATCGGCGGCGGCGAGGTGTATGCGTTATGTCTGCCGCTGGCCACGCGCCTGCACCTGACCCACGTCGATACCGTGGTCGACGGCGCCGACGCGTTTTTTCCTGCGTTTGATCCGGCGGGTTGGCAGGCGGTGGGCCGCGAGGTGCACGCTGCCGATGTCCGCCATGCGCACGCGTTCGAGTTCGTACAGTACGACCGTCGAGCGGCCGTTGTTGCGCGGGGAGCGGTGGAAATCCCCTTGCACGGGGCTCCGGCGAGCCCCTAGCAGGTGGTTTGAAACCGCACCTCCTGTGCGTTTTTCCAACCGACAGTCCGGTGCACGGCGGGCTGGGCCGCAGCAATCCGGCCAGCACGCACTTCCCGGCCACCACGTACTTCGTCGTCCCACGGCACTCCGCGGGCGTGGTGCGTTCCTGTTCAACAGCCTGCTAGGAGGGGGTGCCCTTGGGCGGCGCGTCGGCCTGGGGCAGCGGTGGCCGTCCGTCGTGCTGCGGTCGCAGCGGCTTGCCGGAACCGCGTTCGTGCGCGCGACGATCCTGCCGGCTTGGGGTTTGTGCCTGACCGGCGCTCCCGCCCCGGCCCGGTGGCGACCGGTGTGGCGACGGCCGCGACTGCGGTGCCGCATGTCTTGGCGCGCTGGCTATATCACGGCCAGGCACCTGCACTACGCGCAACTCATCCGTGTCGAGTTGCAAAGCAGTCAGCTTGCCGCCCCACACCGCACCGGTGTCGATCGCGTGCACCCCGTGGCCGATGAACAGCCCCAGCGTCGACCAATGCCCGCATACGATCTTGAGATCGCGCTCGGCGCGGCCCGGCACCGCATACCAGGGGTACAGGCCGATCGGTTGCGTGCCCGGGCCGCCCTTGTCCTCGAACGAGATCCGCCCGCGCGGCGAGCAATAGCGCAGACGTGTGAACAGATTGATGATCGCGCGGTCGCGGTCAAGACCTGCCAGTCGGGGGTGCCAAGCGGGGCCGTCGCCGTACATGCCCTTGAGCAGGCGCCGGTACTGGTCGCCATGCAGGCGGTCCTCGATCTCACGCGCGTAGCGTGCGGCGTCCTGCGTCGTCCACTGCGGCGCGAGGCCCGCGTGCACCATCATCCAGCCAAGCCCGCGGTCTACGTGTACCAGCTTCTGCAGGCGCAACCAGCCGAGCAGTTCGTCGCGATCCGGGGCGAGCACGATCCGCTGCAGATCCGGGTTGACCTTGCGCTGCTCCTCCTCGCGGCGCTCGCCGATGGCGAGCAGCGACAGGTCGTGGTTACCGAGCACCACCACGCTGCTGGCGCGCAGCGAGTGCACCAGCCGCAGCGTTTCCAGCGACTGCCCGCCGCGGTTGACGAGGTCGCCGCAGAACCAGAGCGTGTCGCGCGCCGGATCGAAGGCGATGCGTTCCAGCAGCCGTTGGGTGACGTCGTAACAGCCTTGCAGGTCGCCGATGGCCCAGACCGTCATGCGCGCGCCGCCATCAGTGCAGGGTGCGCGGCACGGCGAGGGTGAAAGGCGCGATCGGCGCATCGAACTGCGTGCCATCGTCGGCCAGCATCGCGTAGCTGCCTGCCATCGTGCCCAGGCTGGTTTCGAGCACCGTGCCGGACGTGTACTGGAAGCCCTCGCCCGGGCGCAGCCACGGTTGCTCGCCGACCACGCCTTGGCCGTCGACTTCCTGCACCTTGCCGTTGGCGTCGGTGATCACCCAGTGCCGCGCGAGCAAGCGTGCTGGCACCTGCCCGCGGTTGCGGATGTTGACCGTGTACGCGAACACGTAGCGCCCCTGTTCGGGCTCCGATTGGTCATCGAGATAGCGTGTGGCGACCTCGATATCGAAAGCGTAATCGTTGCGGTGTTCCATGCCCGACAGTGTAAGCAATGCGGTGTGAGCTGCGGGGCTACGTGGGACACGGAAGGCACACGCGCCGCGAGCAAGTGGAGCGAAGGACGCGCGGCCGACAGACTCCGGAGCGGAAAACATCTCGCTCTTTGCTGCGTTCTTCGCGCATGGCACACGTCTACGCGGGCACTCCCTCGGGGTCGGGTCCAAGCGAGTTCGCCAATCGGACAAAATCGGCGACTGGCAACTGCTCGGCGCGGGCGTCCGGCCGCACGCCGGCGGCTTCGATCGCGACGCTGTCGCAGAGTTTGGACAGGGCATTGCGCAGCGTCTTGCGGCGTTGCCCGAACGCATCACGCACGACATGGGCGAAACGCGCGTGGTCGTCGATGCCGATCGTTTCGGGCGCGCGCGGTACCAACCGCACGACCGCCGAATCCACTTTCGGCGGCGGCCGGAACGCGGTGGGCGGCACATCGAATAGCGGGTCGACCAGGCAGTACGCCTGCAGCATCACGCTCAGACGACCGTAAACCTTGCTGCCCGGGGCGGCGCCCATGCGGTCGACGACTTCTTTCTGCAGCATGAAGACCATGTCGCGGATCGATCCGGCATGCTCGAGCGCGTGGAACAGGATCGGCGTGGACAGGTTGTAGGGCAGGTTGCCGACCAGCCGCAGGGGGCCTTCGTCGGCGGCTAGCGCGGTGAAATCGACCTGGAGCACGTCACGGTGGATCACGGTCAACGTGCCGTGCACGTTCGCGGCCTGGGTGAGCGGAAAGATGAGGTCGCGGTCGAACTCGATCACCGTCAGCTCGCCGTGGCGGTCCAGCAGCGGGAAAGTGATCGCGCCTTGCCCGGGGCCGATCTCGACCAAGCGGTCGCCCGGCTGCGGGTTCACCGCGAGCACGATGCTCTGGATGATGCTGCTGTCGTGCAGGAAGTGCTGGCCGAGGTTCTTTTTCGGCGGCTCGCTGAAGCCGTAGTTTCGGGTGCTCATGCGCGCATTGTGCGGTGCGCGCGGGCGATGCGGGCGCAGATGCTGGCCGCGGCGAACAGGCTGGACGGGTCAGCGATGCCACGCCCGGCCAGTTCCAGCGCCGTGCCGTGGTCGACCGCGACGCGTGGATAGGGCAGGCCGAGGGTCAGGTTGACTGCCTGCTCGAACCCGCTGAACTTGAGCACCGGCAGACCTTGGTCGTGGTACATCGCCAGCACCGCATCGAATGCGCGCAACTTGGCAGGCAGAAAGGCTGTGTCCGCAGGCAAGGGCCCAACCAGTTGCATGCCTTCGGCGCGCAGTGCAGCGAGCACCGGTTCGATCACCTCGATCTCCTCGCGCCCCAGATGTCCGGCTTCGCCCGCATGCGGGTTCAGACCGAGCACGGCGATGCACGGCTTGGCGATGCCGAAGTCGGCGCGCAAAGCGGCATGCAGCAGGCGCACGGTGCGCTCCAGCAGCTCTGGCGTGATCGCGTCGGCAACCGCGCGCAGCGGCAAGTGAGTGGTCACAAGGGCGACGCGCACGGTGGGGTTGGCCAACATCATCACCACCGCGCAGTCGGCGTGACGAGCAAGCAGTTCCGTGGTGCCCGTGTAGGCGATGCCGCCGTCGTTGATTGCGGCCTTATGCACCGGGCCGGTGATCAGGCCGTCGAAGCGGCCCGTCAGGCAGGCATCGGCGGCCTTGAGCATCGCGCCGATCACACTTGCGGCGTTGCTTGGTTCGGGCGTGCCGAAAGCAGGTTGATGGGGATGGGGCGTGTCGACTAGGGCCAATTCACCAGCTGCAGTGGCGCTGGCATCGGGCCCGAGAAGGCGTAGCGGTAGGTCGAGCGCCGCCGCCGCCGCCCCCAAGGAGCGCGCGTCAGCGAAAACTGTCAGGGCGTAATCGCGCGGCTGCTGGGCGAGCCGCACGCACAATTCCGGACCGATGCCGGCCGGCTCGCCCGGGACTAGCGCAAGCCGCGGCTCCCACACCTCAACCGCCGTTGGCGGCCGCCGGGGTGGTGACGTCAGGCGTGCCGGTGCGAAGATCGACGAACGCTTCGCCGCGCAGCTCGCGCAGGAAGCGGTTCCATTCGTCTTCGAGCTTGCGCCGGCCGATGGTTTCACCGACTTGGGCGCGACGGTTCTGGTCGGTGGCGTTGGCCTGGCGGCTGCCGAGACGTTGCACGATGTGCCAACCGGCGTCAGTGCGGAAAGGCTTCGAGACCTCATTGTCCTGCAGCGCCCCAAGCTGGCCGCCGAAATCCGGACCAAACGCATCCTGGGCAAACCAGCCAAGATCCCCGCCCTTGCCTTGCGAGTTCGGGTCCTGCGACTCGTCACGCGCTACCTGGGCGAAGTCGGCGCCGCCGGAGATCCGTGCCGCCAGGGTGTCGGCCTTAGCCTTGGCCTGCGCATCGGGTGTGGTCTCGTTGACCCGCAGCAGAATATGGCGGGCATGGATTTCGGTGACCATGCGGGCTTCCGCCTGGGACGCATCCCGCACTTCCACGAGCTTCAGCAACTGGAAGCCGCTAGGCCCGCGCAACGGCGCGCTGACCTGGCCGGGCTTCATGTCGCGGATCAGCGGGGCGAATGCGTTGGGAATTTCGTCGCTGTTGCGCCAGCCCAGATCGCCGCCTTCCAGGGCGTTGGGGCTGTCCGAATAGCGCACAGCCGCGGCAGCGAAGTCCATCTCGCCTTTGTCGATCAGCGCTTTTACGCCCTCGATCTTTTTCTGGGCGATGGCGATCTGCTCGGGGGTCGCGCCTTCGGGCATCGACACCAGGATGTGGGCGAGGTGGAGCTGGGTGCCGGTATTCTGCTGCGCGGCGAGGGCGGAATCGATCTCGGCTTCGCTGACCGAAATACGGCCTTGGGCGAAGCGCTGGCGTAGGCGTTGGGTCAGCAGTTCATCGCGGATGGAATCGCGAAACACGTTGTAAGGCGTCCCGTCGCCTACGACTTGTGCGCGCAGCTGCTCCGGGCTCACCTTGTTCTGGGTGGCGATGGCAGCGATGGCCTGGTCCACCTCGGCGTCGGAGACACGCACGCCGGTCTCCTGGGCGCGCGCGACCTGCAGCCGGACCAGCACCAGGCGCTCCAGCACCTGCTTTTCCAGTACCGCGCGCGGCGGCAACTGCTCGGTGCGGCCGGCGTACTGGGCGCTGATGTTGGCCACGGCGCGATCGAGCTCGCTGCGTAGGATCACGTCTTCATTGACCACTGCGGCAATGCGGTCGATCGGTTGCAGCGTGGTTTGGGCTTGCAGCGGCGCGCCGGCAACGGCGACCACGGCGAACAGGCACGCCAATAGCGTCTTCATCGCGGGGGGATTCTTCATAGGATCGGGTCGGAGGTGGTACCGGCGTCGCCGGGAATGCTGGTGCGCTTCACCGAGGACGGCGGCACGAGGTAGAGGTCATCGCGGTCGTAGCCGAGAATAGCACGGCGTAAAACGCGCTCCGTGTTCTGCCCGGCTGAGCCCAGACCCTTGAGCTCGAACTCGACCTGGATCGAATTGTTGAGCTCGCCGCTGCGGTTGCGTAGGTAGCGGCGACCGACCACACGCACGGCCAGGCAGCAGCTTTCCCACTGCACGCCCGCGATGGTTTCGAGTTCTTTCTTGTCGAGAATGGAATAGTAGTAGCGGCCGACCACGCTCCAGTTCTGGTTGATCGGGTACAGGAACGAGACGTCGGCCTGCTCGATCAGGTCCTCGGTGCCTGGGAGGTCGAAGCCGGGCCGGAAGGCCGCGTTGCGGCGGTAGCGGTACCCGACGTTGACCACGCCGGTATCGCCGATCAGATAGCGCGCGCGCAGGCTGGCAAGATCCTGGCCGCGCCGCTTGGGATCCCACTGGTAGGCGGCGTTGATCGTCCAGCGATCGCTCGGCGAGACGCCGACATCGGCGATCCAGGCCGACTTGCCGCGGGCCACGGCGGTCTCCCCGGGGAGCGTGACCTGGCTGTCGTCGAAATAGCGGATCTGGCCGATGCTGGCCGCCAGGCGCTCGCGGCCGTCGTCGGCGCTGATAAGACGCGAGGTCAGCGCGGTGGTCAGCTGGGTGGCGTCGGTCTGGCGGTCGGGACCGGTATAGCGGTTTTCGCGGAACAGCTGGCCCCAGCTGAACGTCATCGGGCCGGTATCGAACAGCGGCAGGCCGCCCTGGTCGCGGTATGGGACGTTCAAGTAGTACAGCCGCGGTTCAAGCGTATGGAGATAGTCGTCGCCGCGAATCTTGGTGTGGCGATCAAAATAGACGCCAGCGTCTACCGATGTAATCGGCAGGCTGCGAGTCGGTGCATCGTCATTGAACTGGGCGACCAGATCCGGAGTGACCGGTACGCCGTACCTATCCGCGAATTCGCTGGCGCGACTCGTCGCGTTTCCATCCAATTGGTAACCGGTGTAGCGCCACGCGAGCTTCGGCCGGATAAACCAGCTGGCGCCTTCCAGCGACATGCTCACGTAGGGCTTGACGTCGATGCGGCTGCCGCCATTGAACTGCTCGTGGTCGAAGCGCACGGCTTCCGCGTCGATCCCGGCCTCGATCCAACGCCCAAATGGCTGGGCCCACTGGACGTACGCGCGCGGCAGACGGTGGAACGGCAGATTGGCGTCGGTGAGCAGGTAATCCGTGAGTTGGTAATGGTCGGCCATGAGCCCGGCCGACCAGCGCTCGCCGCGGCCGAACAGCCCGGTCTCGCTGCGGATCGAATAACTGGACACGCCGTAGAGGCTGTTGCTGAAATCCTCGAGGTAGTGCGTGTCGCTGACCCAGCCGAGGTTGGCCGTGGCGTACCAGGTTGGATTGAAGTTATGGATTGCATTGAGGCCGAACTGGCCGCGGTTGCTCTCGGGCAACGGACCCCCGGAATACCGCTCGGGCTCATTCTCGGGCAGCTTGTCCTTGGGCATCCAGTTGCCCGAGACCTCACCACGACCCTGCTCGTACAGCCAACGGAACTCGCCGCCCAGCAAGATGCCGCGCTTGGCCATCAGCCGTGGTTGCAACGTCGCGTCGTAGTTCGGGGCCAGGTTGAGGTAGATCGGCTGCCTCCAGTCGAACCCGTTGCGCCCGGATAGCGAGAGCGAGGGATACAGCAGGCCGGTGCGGCGGCGGTCGTCGATCGGGAACATGAAGTAGGGGACATACAACACCGGCACCTTGCCGATGCGCAACGTGGCGCTGCGGGCCACGCCCATGCCTTTTTCCGTATCGATGTCGATGCGTTGGGCGCGTAGTTCCCATGCGCGCTGGGCGGGATCGCAGGTCGAGTAGGTCGAACCGATCAAGGCGCCCTGCTGGCCAGTTAGCTCGATCTTTTCCGCGCCGCCGTTGCCGCGGCGCTGGATCAGCTGATAGCGCAAGTCGGAGATCGTATGGGTGTCGGTCTCCTGGTTGCCCTGCGCGCGATCGGCGACGATGCGCATGCCCGAGTCCTGGTAGCGAATGCTGCCTTGGGCGGTGTACTGGCCGGTTTCGCTGTTGTAGGTCAGGTGGTCCGTGCCTAGAAACTGGTCGCCGCGGCGCAGCTTGACGTTGCCCTGGACCAACGTGTCTTTGGCCTCGATGCCGCTGAGCTCATCACCCTCGATGTCGGTCGGCTGCTCGATACGCAGGCCGTCGACGGCAGAGGTCTGCGCGTCATCGAACGCGGGGACGGCATCGCCCACGGGGCACAGCCCCCAATCCTGGGGGTCTTCCGCGGCTTGCGCGGCGGGTGTGGGCAGGGCGAGCGCTATGCACAGCGATAACGGCAGCAGGCGGAGGGTATTGCGCACGCGGGCATCCGTTGAGGTAAAACGACCGCTAGCTTGCCGTATCCCTTGCAAGCCGGCAACGCGAGCGGGATCTTTCGCATTCATCTAGCTCTAAACCCCTCAGAGGCGAGCCATGTCCCCGATCGAGAAGACCGAAGCGCAGTGGCGCGAGCAGCTGTCGCCCGAGCAGTACGAGGTGTGTCGCTGTTCGGCGACCGAGCGCGCCTTCACGGGGCGCTTCTGGAACCACAAGGAAGCCGGGACCTACACCTGCGTGGCCTGCGCCGCGCCGCTTTTCTCGTCGCAAGCGAAGTACGACTCCGGCAGCGGTTGGCCCAGCTTCTGGCAGCCGCTGACGCCGGCGGCAGTCAGCGAGCACGGCGACGAGACGCTAGGAATGCAACGGATCGAGGTGAAGTGCGCGCGCTGCGAGTCGCACCTGGGGCACCTGTTCCCGGACGGCCCAAAGCCCACGGGGTTGCGCTACTGCATCAACTCGGCGTCGCTCGACTTTGTGCGGGGAGCCGGGGTCAGGGCGAGCGAGTCCTAGCGACAAAGCACCGCGATGGCTCTAGCCCCGAACACGCCGGGGTGCGGCTTGTTCGATCCGGTGCGGCTTATTCGATCAATGCTGGGAAGCCGTGAAGCATTCGGGGAGCGCTCGGCCGCATATCCGCCCGGGGCTCTACGCCACTAACGCCCGGACATGCGCGACGCTGCACTCGCGCAGTGCATCCAGGTCGTAACCGCCTTCCAGCATCGACACCACGCGGCCTTGTGCGTGCCGGCCGGCGATCGCGAGCAGCTCGTCGGTCAGCCATTGATAATCGTCGGCCTCCAGCTCTAGCTGGGCCAGGGGGTCGAGCCGGTGGGCATCGAAGCCGGCCGACACCAACAGCAACTGCGGGCGGAAGCCGTCCAGCGCCGGCAGCAATCGTTCGCGCCAGACGGCGCGAAACCCTGCGCTGGCGGTGCCCGGGGGCAGTGGCGCGTTAAAAATATTGCCGACGCCGCGTTCCTCGACGAAGCCGCTGTCGGGGTACAGCGGCATCTGGTGCGAGCTCAGGAACATCACCCGCGCGTCGCTTTCAAAGATGGCCTGGGTGCCGTTGCCGTGGTGGACGTCGAAGTCCAGGATTGCCACGCTCCGCAATCGGTGCGCATCGAGCGCGTGCGCGGCCGCGACCGCGATGCTGTTGAACAGGCAGAAGCCCATGGCGGTCGATGCGGTCGCGTGGTGCCCCGGTGGCCGCACGGCACAGAACGCGTGGCCATCGACGCCTTGCATCAGTGCATCGACGGCGGCAATGCCCGCGCCGCACGCGCGTAACACGGCTTCGGCCGAATGCGGCGACAACACAGTGTCCGCGTCGAGGCGCAGGTGGTCGACGACGGCCGAATCGAGGATGAGGCTGATCAGTTGCGCGCTGTGTACGCGGGCGAGCTGCGCGCGTGAAGCCCGGGGCGCATCAATCCAGGACGATCCTTCGTAGTCGCTCCGGAGCGCCTCAAGCACAGCTTCGAGCCGCGCTGGGCATTCGGGATGACCCGGCCCGGGATCGTGCAGCAGGCAGGCCGGATGCGTGTAGAGCAGCATCTCAGCCCTTGCGGCGGTCGTGGTTCCAGAGCACTTCGCCGTGGCCGCT
>JAYSZI010000065.1:0-3385 GCA_043738095.1 Lysobacter sp. | reverse complement strand
TGGCGGCGCTGCTGCTCGACGCCGGTGCGCAAGTGGATGCCCTGAACAACGAAGGCTTCAGCGCGCTTGCCATCGCCTGCGCGGCAGGCAACTGGCGACTGGCGCGCTTCCTGATCGAACATGGCGCGCGTCCCGAGCCCGTGGGCGGTCAACCTGCCTTGCTTGCCGCCGTGGGCGGCGACGACGACCCGGGTGGCGCGCAGCTGCTGCTTCGACACAAGGCGCGCGTGGACGCGCGCGGCCAGGACCAGCGCACGGCCTTGATGCAGGCCTGTGCCGCCGGCAATGCAGAAGTAGTTGCCTTGCTGCTCGATTCCGGCGCGGATCGCAATGCCCACGATGGCCACGGCCTGACGCCCTTGCTTGAAGCTGCCGGCCATGGCCACACGGCCGTCGTGCAACGCCTGGCCTTGGCTAAACCCGACGTGACGGCGGTCGACAGCCAGCAACGCAACGCACTGATGCTGGCCTGCATCGCCGGCGCGGAGCCGGGCCTGTTGCGGCTCCTGATGCAGATGGGCGTGGACCCGTCGCGCCGCGATGCCGATGGCAAGCGGCCGATCGATGTCGCCATCGAACATGGTCGCTGGCCACAGGTGTCGGTGCTCGACCCCGATTACGTGTTGCCGGCCAGCGTGGCCGAAGGCCTGGCCGACGGCGAAGCCGGGCGCACGCCGCGGCAGTTGCTGCAGGACGCACTGGCCGCGCACGACGCGAATACCGCGAGCGCGGCGCTGGCCTTGGGCGGCGGCATCGGCCCCGACGTGCTGGTCGAATTGCTGCTCGAATTTTCCGTGGAAGAAGACCTGTGGGCCTTCGACTGGCTGTACCGCAATGGCGCCCCCGCCGATCGTGCACTGGGCGCCGGCGACAGCGTGGTGTTCCGTTTGCTGGAAAGTGGCGCGGCGCGCCCGGCACCCTTGCTGCGCCTGCTGGAACGCGGCGTGGCCGTGGCTGGCCGCGGAGGCTTGTCGAAATTCCTCGGCGCCTGCCTCAGCGGTGAACAGACCCGACGCGGTGCGGAGCAGATTGCCCTGGCCCTGCTAGAACGCGGCGCCGATGCGTTCGCTGCCGCCGCCGGGCACGACGCGCCGCTGGTGACTGCGATCCGGCTCGGCTGGCAGCGCCTGGTGGATGCCTTGCTGGCGCAGGGCGTCGATCCCAACGTTCGCGACGCGCACGGCCACGGCGCCATCCACGTGGCCGCAGCGCTCGGTCGCGAAAGCGCATTGCGTTCCCTTATCCGCGCCGGCGCCCTGCCGCAGGCGCGATCGCCCGACGGCCAGACCGCACTGGGCATGGCTTTGGCCGGCGGTCGAACCGATCTGACCTATTGGCTGGAATGGCGCAACTGGACCCTGCCGGGCCGGCCGCTGTTGCCGATGGATTTGCCGGCCGCCGCGATGTCGGGCGACGCCGATGCCGTGCAGCGCCTGCTCGACCTGGGCCTGCCGGTGGATTCGATGGACCCGCAGGGTTGTACTGCACTGTTGCGCGCTGCCGGTGGCGGGCAAGCGGATATCGTTCGTCGCTTGCTGGAACGTGGCGCCGACGCCAGTGCGCGCGCGCGCACCGGCGCGACGCCCTTGTCGGCGGCGATCAGCATGCGCCATGCGCCGGTCGTCGAATCGCTGTTGCAGGCGGGCGCCAACCCCGACCAGGCCTTGCCCGGCGGCGTCACGCCCCTGATGCTGGCCGCGGCACTGGGCTTGCCGGAAATCGCCGGTCGCCTGCTCACCCAGGGCGCCGCGGTAGACACCGTGGACGAGCAGGGCTTGAGCGCGCTGCATTGCGCCGCTTTGCATGCCTTTACCGCGCGCGATCGGCAACGCGTGCTGGCCTTGTTCGACCTGTTGCTGTTGGCCGACTTGCCAGCCGACGCCGCCAATGCCAGCGGCCACACACCGCTGTTGCTGGTTTTGGGCGCGCGCGCCGAAGCTGGCGCCGCCTGCGACGAGGAAGTATTGCTGGCCGTGCTCGAGCGCCTGTTCAACGAAGGCGTGTCGCTCGATGCGCAGGATCTGCGCGGCCTCTGCGCGCTGCACCTGGCGGCGATGCACGGCCTGTTGTCGGTGGTGCAACGCCTGCTGCGCGAAGGCGCCAACCGCGGCTTGCGCGATTCGCTCGGGCGCACGCCCTACGACCTCGCCCTGTTGCGTGGTTACGTGGACATCGCTTCCGAATTCGAACCGGCGCGTCCGCCGCCCTCGCTGGCGCGATTCCTGCGCGAACCGCGTTGAGGCAACGGTGAAGCCGGCAACCCGCGTGATTGCGTCGGTTGTGATCATCGCGCTGCTCGGCCTTTGGCTGGCTTCGATCTGGAGACAATCTCCGGACCCCAAGCAAGTTCCGCCGGCCCCATCGGAAACCGCGATGGGCGAGCCTGCCGCCGACGCCGACGAAGGACGATACAACATGGGTCATCCGGTGCGAGTCCGTGCACGCACCGTAGCCTCGATCCTGGCCGGACGCCGCAATGTGCTGGAAGGGCTGACCGAGGCGCTCGCCGTTTTCGGCCCCAAGGACCCGGACCTCATTTCCGCGGCGGGCATGGCGCTGGCTGCTTGCGGCGAGGCACGGAACGCGGAGCATTTCATGGCCGACCCGCGCAACGGCCTGCAGGACAGCCGCAAGCTCGAGGCGCTGGAGAAACTCCAGATCCAGTGCGAGGGCTTTGATGGCAGCGCCTTCTTCAGGCAACTCGACACCTTCGAGCACAAGGCAGTCGATGATGCGCTGATGCAGTCCAACTCCGATAACCGACTGGCGACTGAGCAGCGAGTGATCGCCACTAGCGTCAACACGCGGCATTTGAGCACGGCTGGCTATTCCTGGATCAGGCACAAGCGCTTGCCGCTAGGTGAGATATTCGGCCCGCAGGCGACCCCCGACTGGCAGCAGCTGTCGGGCAACTGGGCCCTCGCCGCCGAACTGTCCACTTGCTCGCGGCAATTGGGTTGCGGCCCCGACGCGCTGCCGACGCTCGTGGTCTGCATGCAACTGGGCGGCTGCGAACCGGGCCAAGGCTACGAGAAGGCGCTCGAAAACGGTTTGCCTGCCGAAGATTTCCGCGCGGTGCTCGCCTTCCGGCAGTGGATCGCGCGCCAGCGACGCTGATCGTTTTGCCTCGCTTCGCACCAGCCAACCATCGAACCAACTAGCGTTTGTCGGCCTCGAACAATTTCTCAAGGTCCACCAGCGCCTGTTGCGACGACGCGATCAGGGCCGCCTCGTCGTCATAGACCAGGTGTTGTTCGCGCAGCATCTGCTCGTCGTGCTTGCGGAATTGTTCACGCCGTTCGGCCGCGACCTCAGGCGGCACGCCCAGTGCCTCCAGCACGCGCTGGCTCATCTCCAGGCTGGAATGGAAGGTTTCGCGCACGAT
>JAYSZI010000064.1:0-81103 GCA_043738095.1 Lysobacter sp. | reverse complement strand
CAAGACCCTTGCTTCCACCGCCCTGATCACCAACAACCTGCCGGTGCCGGCCCTCAACGGGCTGACCCCGATCGGCTCGCTGGATGCCTATATCGGCGCCGTGCACCGCATCCCGGTGCTCAGCGTCGAGGACGAGCAGGCGCTGGCGCGGCGTTACCTGGCCGACCAGGACCTCGATGCCGCCCGCGAGCTGGTGCATTCGCACCTGCGCTTCGTCGTCCACGTCGCCCGCGGCTACAACGGCTACGGGCTGCAGATCGGCGACCTGATCCAGGAAGGCAACATCGGCCTGATGAAGGCGGTGAAGCGCTTCGATCCCGACCAGGGCGTGCGTCTGGTGAGCTTCGCGGTGCACTGGATCCGCGCCGAGATGCACGAGTTCATCCTCAAGAACTGGCGCATCGTCAAGGTCGCCACGACCAAGGCGCAGCGCAAGCTGTTCTTCAACCTGCGCCGCAGCAAGAAGCGCCTGGGCTGGATGAATGCCGAGGAAGTGCGCACGGTCGCGCGCGACCTCAAGGTGTCCGAGCGCGAGGTGCTGGAGATGGAGTCGCGCCTTTCGGGCCGCGACATCGGCTTCGATGCGCCCACCGGCGAGGATGACGATCACGCGCCGCCATCGCCGGCCGCCTACCTGCGCACCCACGACGAAGATCCGTCGCAGATGTACGAGCGCGAGGACGAGGAGGGCAGCCAGCTCGCGCTGCTGCGCGAAGGTCTGTCGGAACTCGATGAGCGTTCGCGCGACATCATTGAACGCCGCTGGCTCGATGCCGACAGCAAGATCACGCTGCAGGAACTGGCCGACGAATACGGCGTCAGCGCCGAGCGTATCCGCCAGGTCGAGGCCAATGCATTGAAGAAGATGCGGGCGCTGTTCGCGGCGTAGTCCGTTTACTTGCACGAATAAAAAAACGGCTCGGGCAACCGGGCCGTTTTTTTTTTGCGATCGGGACAATCGCGGCCGCGGCGGCGCGGCGTTGGGCAGCGTAAGACGGCAAATCTGCCGAAGCCACGGGTCATTAGTGGTCAGCACCATCGGTCCATCGGATCCCGATCATTGTTCCTGCGGCGCAGGAAGGACGCACATGACATTCGACCGTTCAACACGGTTATGCAGAGTCGTCGCTGCCAAGCATTGTCGCGTTAGCGGATTTCGTCCTCGTCCGCCTTGCCCGCATCGGCGGACGTCCCCGCGTTGCCGAGAATGATCCGCGCGTGGCGCTGGTAGCTCCAATACGCCCAGGCCCAGTTGATCATCACGATCAAGCGGTTGCGGAAGCCGATCAGGAAAAACACGTGCGCGGCCAGCCAGAACCACCAGGCAATCAGGCCGGACAGCCGTAACCCGTGCAGTTCCACCACGGCGGCCATGCGGCCAATCGTGGCAAGGTTGCCGAAGTCGCGGTAGCGGAACGCGGGCGCCGCAGTCCCGGCGAGCCGCGCGCGGATCGTCTTGGCCACGTGCGCGCCCATCTGCTTGGCGGCGGGCGCGACCCCCGGGATCGGCTTGCCGTCCTGTTGCACGCTGGCCAGATCGCCAGCAATAAAAATCTGCGGATGGCCCGGCACGCTGAGGTCGGGTGCGACCAGCACGCGTCCGGCGCGGTCGCGCGGCGCGTCAAGCAGGGCGCCCAGTGGCGAGGCCGCGACCCCGGCCGCCCACAGCACGGTCCGTGCGGCCACCATGGTGTCGCCGGCGGCGCCGTGATCGAGCGTGTAGCCATACGCATCGATCGCCTTGACCGGCGCGCCGGTGACGACTTCGACGCCGAGGCGTTCGAGCTGCCGACGGGCCTTGGCCGACAGCGACTCCGGAAACGATGCGAGTACGCGCGGCCCGGCTTCGAGCAACCGTACTGTGGCCTCGGATGGATCGATGCGGCGGAACTCGCGCTTGAGCGTGTGCCGCGCGATCTCGGCCAGCGTCCCGGCCAGTTCGACCCCGGTCGGACCACCGCCGACGACGGCGAAGCTTAGCCACGCCGCGCGCTCGGCCGCGTCATCGCAGACTTCCGCGCGTTCGAACGCGAGCAGCAAGCGGCGGCGGATCGCGAGCGCGTCGTCGAGCGTCTTGAGCCCGGGCGCGTGCGCCGCCCAATCGTCGTGACCGAAGTAGGCGTGGGTCGCGCCGCTGGCGAGCAGCAAGGTGTCGTACGTCAGCGCAGTGCCGTCTGCGAGGCTGACGCGCCGCGCGGCCGCGTCGATATCGGTCACTTCCCCCAGCCGCACCTCGACGTTGCGCTGGCCGCGCAGGATGTGGCGCAACGGCGCGGCGATGTCGGGCGCGGACAGGCCCGCGGTCGCGACCTGGTACAGCAGCGGCTGGAACAGATGGTGATTGCGGCGGTCGACCAGGGTGATGTGCACGTCGGCCGACGCCAGCGCGCGCGTGGCCCACAACCCGGCGAAACCCCCGCCGACGATGACGATATGCGGCGGTGCGTTCATGGCGGTGTTCCGATCGGGTCGCGGTCAATCCGCGACGTGTTGCGCGTGTCGGGCATCCACAGGTACACCAGCAGCGACACCGCGATGCAGGCGGTGACGTACCAGTAAAACCCGCTTTCGACGCCGGCATTCTTGAACCACAGCGCGACCATCTCGGCGGTGCCGCCGAAGATCGCCACGGTCAGTGCATACGGCAGGCCGACGCCGAGCGCGCGCACCTCGACCGGAAACAGTTCCGCCTTCACCACCGCATTGATCGCGGTGTAGCCGCTAACGATCGTGAGCGCAGCCAGGATCAGCCAGAACGCCTGCATCGCCGACTGCACCTGCTGCAACTGGCTCAGGATCGGCACCGTCAGCAGCGTGCCGAGCACGCCGAATGCGATCAACACCGGGCGTCGGCCGATCCGGTCGGACAGCGCGCCGACCGCGGGTTGCAGCAGCATGTACACGAACAGCGTACTGGCATTGACCAGCGAGGCGGTATGCGCGTCCATGCCGGCGCTGTTGACCAGAAACTTATGCATGTACGTGGTGTAGGTGTAGAACGCGAGTGTGCCGCCCATGGTCAAGCCGATCACGGTCAGCACCGCGCGCGGATGCCGCATCAGCGCGCGCAGCGTGCCCTGGCGTTGCTGGATCGATGCGTCGCGTTCGCTGCGCACGAACACCTCGGTTTCTTCCATGCTCCGGCGCAGATACAGCGCCACAACCGCCGCGAGCGCGCCGATCGCGAACGGAATGCGCCAGCCCCAATCGCGCAATTGTTCGTCGGTCAAAAACACGCGCTGCAGCGCGATCAGCACTGCGAGCGCCAGCAGGTGGCCCAGCACCAACGTCACGTACTGAAAGCTCGACCAGAAGCCGCGATGTTCGCGCGTGGCGACCTCGCTCAGGTAGGTCGCCGAGGTGCCGTATTCGCCGCCGACGCTGAGGCCCTGCAGCAACCGTGCGAGCACTAGCAGCACCGGCGCGGCGACGCCGATCACGGCGTAGCCCGGGGTGAGCGCGATGATCAGTGAGCCCGCGCACATCAGCAGCACCGACAGCATCAGCGCTGCCTTGCGGCCGTGGCGGTCGGCGTAGCGGCCGAGCAGCCAGCCACCGAGCGGGCGCATCAAAAAGCCGACCGCGAACACCGCGGCGGTACTGAGCAATTGCGAGGTGCGCTCGCCCTTCGGGAAAAACGTGCCGGCGAAGTACAGCGAGAACGCCGCGTACACGTACCAGTCGTACCACTCGACCAGGTTGCCGACGCAGCCGCTGAAGATGCAGCGCAGACGCCGCGCCGGGGTCATCGGTGCCGTGATCTCCGGCGTGGTGGTCGCCCCGAAGGAGTTCACGCCTCCCGCGCCGTGCCGATGGAGGTGGGCGCGGCGACGCGGGCGTGGATACCAGCGGCGTTGATGCAGTGCGCTCGGGTGAAAAGGTCGCGCATCGTTGCCGTCAGCTCCGTCATAAGCTAATTGTGCAAGATCGCCACAGGCCCGTCATTCGTAACCCGGCGCGAAGTGGCCGGTTCGGGCGCCCGCCGCCGCGGGCGTGCTCGATGCGTGCCGTTCCCCGCTAGCGCTGCTTGCGCGCTCGGCACCGGTTGCGTGCCGGGGCGTAGGACCATCAGCGGCTGCGCATCGGTCTTCGTGGCGATCGCGGCGTGGCTGCCGGCGGCGGCGACGGGGCCGCGCGCGACCTTGCTGCGCTTGCGTTGCATGCGTTTGCAGCGGAGGTGGGAGCGGGGTTGTGGCGCGCCGCCGTAGTGCTGACCTGCGCTCGGGATCTCAAGCATGTCGCGATGGGCTGTGCCGTACCGCTTGGAGTGCGAACCTTTGATTAGACGCGGCGCAAATGTCGGCAGGCGATGGCGGCTACCGGCAGGATTAGCCGACCGGCAACATACCGGTCGGCAAGTGTCTGCATTGGAACGAAGACATTGGCGAACGGGGTGGCAAAGCGGATTCGGCCGGGATGAAACTGTTAGGTGGCGTAGTCGAAGCGGTACTACGCCGCCTCGTTGCTACCGTTGCGAAAGTAAATTACGCCTAGAACAAAGATGATCAGCGGCAGGCCGATGGCTACGAAACCTTGCTCACTGAAGTGACGAAGGTTTACCAGAAACCAAACCCCGCCCACTACCATTCCGATTAAGCCAGATGTCTTTTTGCTCCACACGATGGTGCCCCTAATTAGGTAATGCGACGCGGCGATAGCCGCCCAACTCGCGATGCCGGGCAGAGCTCGGCACGACAAGGCGCGCGTTGTGCGGCCGCACAGGGTCTCAATACAAGTCGATGGGATCGACGTCGAGCGACCAGCGCACCTTGCGCGCTTCCGGGGCGGCATGGATCGCTGGTAGCGCCGCGTCGAGTGCAGCGTGCAGCGTGCGTCGCTCAGTGGACGACAGCAGCAGCTGCGCGCGCTGGTAGCCCGCCCGACGCGGCATCGGCGCGGGCAGCGGGCCGCTGAGTTCGATGTCGGCATCGACCTCACGCAGGGCGCGCTTGGCGATCTGCAAGAACGCCCCCGCGACGTCCGCCTGTTTCGCCTCGGCGCGCAGCAGCGCGATATGCGCAAACGGCGGAAATCCGGCGTCCTCGCGCTGCACCAGTTCCGCCTGCGCGAAAGCGCCGTAGCCGCCGGCAAGCAACGTTGCCAACAATGGGTGTCCGGGGTGGTGGGTTTGCAGCAGCACCTCGCCGGGCTTGTCGGCACGGCCGGCGCGGCCGGCGACCTGGATCAGCAGCTGCGCGAGTTTTTCCGGGGCGCGGAAGTCGGCGCTGAACAAGCCTTCGTCGATGCCGACCACGGCGACCAGGGTGAGGTTTGGCAGGTCGTGGCCCTTGGCCAGCATCTGCGTGCCGATCAGGATGCCGCGCGCGGTACCGAACGCGGCGAGGTGTTGTTCGAGTGCATCGCGGCGCTGGGTGGTGCCGCGGTCGATTCGCATCACCGGCACGTCGGGGAACCTGGCGTTAAGAGCCTCCTCGATGCGCTCGGTGCCGGCGCCTTGCGATTGCAAGGCGAGCCCGCCGCAATCCGGGCAGGCATTCGGCGCCGGCCGACGCGCGCCGCAGTGGTGGCACTGCAGGCGCCGGCCACCGGCGTGCACGGTCATGGGGGTGCCTTGGGTCGGTGTGCTGCAGCGCTGGCACTGCGCGCTCCAGCCGCAGTCGTGGCACAGCAGCACCGGCGCGTAGCCGCGGCGGTTCTTGAACACCAGCACCTGGCCGTCGGCGGCGAGCGCGCGCCCGATCGCGTCCAGCAGTTCCGGCGACAGCCCCGCCTCGAGCGGCCGCTTGCGCACATCCAGCACGCGCACGCGCGGCGGCACCGCAACGCCCGCGCGCTCGCGCAGGCGCAAATGCACGTAGCGTTCGGCCTGGGCATTGCGCAGCGATTCTAGCGACGGCGTCGCGCTGCCGAGCAGCACCGGCACGCCGAGGCCCTTGGCCCGCACCAGGGCGAAATCGCGCGCGTGGTAGCGGATACCATCGATCTGTTTGTAGCTGCCGTCGTGTTCCTCGTCGATCACGATGAGGCCGGCGTCGGGCAGCGGCAGGAACACCGCCGAGCGCGTGCCGACCACCACCCGCGCCTCACCCCGCGCGGCCGCGGCCCAGGTGCGTGCGCGCTCGCCGTCGCTGAGACCGGAATGCAGCGCATGCACCGGCACGCCGAGCCGCGCGCGAAACCGCGCGAGCATCTGCGGGGTCAGGCCGATCTCCGGCACCAGCACCAGCGCCTGCTTGCCGCGCGCGAGGCAGTCCGCGATTGCGTGCAGGTAGACCTCGGTCTTGCCGCTGCCGGTGACGCCGTCGAGCAGCAGCGCCGCGAACGTGCCGCGGGTGCCGAGCACCGCCGCGACCGCGGCCTGTTGTTCGCCGTTGAGCGTCGGGCCCGGCTGCGGCACGGGCGCCAGGGTCGAGGCCAGCACGGCGATGCATTCGGCCAACCCGCGTTTGGCCAGCGCGCGCGCGGCGCTGCGCCAATCGTCGAGGGCATCGCTGAGGGCGTCCTCGTCGCGCGCTCCGGCTTGCAGCAGATCGCCCAGCCGCCGCGGTCGGCTGCCGGCGCGCAGGCGCTCGCGTCCGGTGTGGCCCGCCTCTGTGAGCTGCCAAGCCCAGGCGTGGGTGTCGGCGAGCGGCTCGCCGTGCCGCAGGGGTGCCGGCAGCGCGGTCGCGAACACCTCGCCCAGCGGCGTATGGGTGTAGCGGGCGAGCCAGCGCAGTGAGTCGAGCAACTCGCCCGAGAACAACGGCGCCGGATCGATCGCCGCCAGTGCCTGTTTGAGCGCCGGGGCCGGCTGATCCTGGGCGGCGCCGATCGCGGCCACCACCCCCACCAGCTCGCGGGTTCCGAATGGCACCCGAACCCGCCGGCCGATGTCGGCATCGCTAGGGGCATGGCCAGCGACGCCGCGGTAGTCGAACAGCTGCGGCAATGGCAACGGCAAGGCGACGCGCCAGATCGCGCCGGAGGGCGAGTTCAGGGGGGCCGCAAGTGGGAGGTCGGACATCGGCGGCAGTCTAGCGAGCGCCCGGATATCACGGGCTGTCGAGGGGGTGGACGCAGAGCGTCAGTTGCGCGCCATTGCTTGGCAATGCGTGACAAAGATCACGTAAGTCACGGAGCACAAACACTATTCATCGTTATCCACACAGTCTGTGGATAAATCTGTGCATGGCGGTGTGGCGGAACTGCGCAATGTCGCCCCCACAAGCGCTCAAGCCACCTTGGTGAAAAAAGTGCCAAAGTACATTTGATAAATAAAATCAAAGAGTTACCCGTGAAACATAGTTGTCATGTGCCCGCTCAGCGATGTGTAGGGAGCGTTAGTGACGGTTCCATTACTGCTGTGCACAACCGCTTTTGCCCGCAAGCCGCGTCGCGCTTCACGCCGGTCGATATTCGGCGAAAGTCAAGCGTGGATTTCACGCCCGTGAGCACCGATTTTTGGCGGCCGCTCCGACGGTGCCGACCTCAGCCGACCGGGGTGCCGCGTCACCCCCGTTATGATGGCGCGATGCCGAATTGCCCTTTATCGAGCCGCCGTCCTTGAGCGCGCTCCCCTCTGGTTCCCACTTCGAAGCCCCGGCCGCGTTGGCGGCGTTCCTGCGCGGCATCGAACGCCGCGGCGCGGTCCTAGCCGAACTTCAATGTGGCGACGTCGGCAATGGGGATGTAGCGCTGGCCGCGGCCATGCGCGGATTTCGCGCCGCGGCGGCCGCGCTGCCCATGGCAGACTGGCCGGCGACGTTCTGGACGCGGTTGCTGGCCCAGCCGCAATTGCGCCATCGCACCCCGCTAGCGCTGCCCCTTGACGCGACCGACAACTTGGCTGAACTGGGCAGCGGTCCACGCGCGGCGCTGCTGTTGCGGCTGGCGGCGGGCCTGGGCGAAGCGGACGCCGCCGCGGTGCTGGGCGTGGCCGAACCCACCTACCGGCTCGCCCTGCGCCGCGCGCTGCCCCACCGCAGCGACGGCAGCGCTGACTCCGAGGCGTGGCAGCGCCTGCGCGACCAGGTCCACCACCGGATCAAGACCCTGCCGCCCGGCCGCCTGTTGCGGCTGGCGCGCGCGCGCGAGGCGGCGTTGCTGGGCGAACCTGTTGCGCCGGTGCAGCGGGATCAAGAGGCGGTAGGGGCGGCTCCGCGCTGGCTGTTGCCGGTGCTGTGGACGCTGCTGACGCTGTGCGTGGGCGCGCTCGCGGCGACGTTCTGGAGGTCGGGACCGGAACCGTGGTCCGTCGAAGACATGCGGGTGAGACGGCGGGCGCTGCCGCCGGCCGAAGCTCCAGCCTCGGGCTATGGTCGCGAAGCTGGCTTGATCGCGCATCGCGATTTCGCCTTGCTCACCGACCCGATGGCCGAGGCCAACACGCGCGATCTCGACTTCTACAGCTGGTTGGCCGCCCAGCAAACAACTGAGGCCGGGCCGATCGACGCTCCGGTACTTTCGGCGGGCCCAGCGGTGCCGCTGCCGACGACCGCTGCCACCACCGCAGCGGAATCCAACGGTGCCGCGGAGCCTTACGATGCGCCGCACTGAGCGTGTCGCCGCGCTGGTGGCGGGAGTGCTGGCCGTGGCTTCGGTGCTCGCGGCCCCGACGGTGCTCGACGACTACGCCCGGATCCTGCCGCAGCTGCAACCACTGCAGCGTACCCAACTGCGCCAACGCGCCATCACCTGGTCGGGTTGGACGGTGGCCGAACGCGCCGACTTCAGCGCGCGTGTTGCCGCCTGGGACGCACTGCGGCCGTCAGAGCGCGGCGAGCGTCGCGAGCGCTACCAAGCCTGGCAGACGTTGCCGCCGGAGGAACGTGCCATGGTGCGCGCTGCGATGCGTCGCCATGCGACGCTGCCGCTTGAGGAGCAATTGGTGCTGCGCGCGCAGTTCGATGCGCTCGACCGCAGCCACCGCCGCGGCTGGTTGCTCGGCCCATCGCTGGGCGCTGACTATCCGGCGCTGCAACCGCTGCTTGCGCAGGTCGCGGCCACCGATCACGAAGCCATGATGCGGGTGCTGCGGGCCATGACGCCGCAACAGCGCATCGATCTGGCGACGCTGGTGCAGCGCACCCCGCCACAGGAGCGCGACGCCCTGCGCCGTGCCTTGGTGTCGACCTCGGCGGCAAATCGGCAGCAGTGGTTGTGGCTGCAGCTGGAACGCTGAGTGGTATCGCCGGCCGACATCGCCGTATAGCGGAGCGTCGCGTGTCACGCGGTGCACGTCGCCGTAAAGTTCTCCGCCGCTCTTGTGCCTCGGATTAGCAGCCGAGCAGGACTCGTCACTACTGCTACCGATGATTCGACATGGTCCGCGGCAATGATTCGACTTGGCTTGTGGAGCGGAGCTCTGCTCCGCTGCCCGATAAGTGATTCGACATGCTCCGAGTCGGTCGAAGTCGCGAGCAGGCTCTGCTACCCGGGTTGCCGCAGCACCCGTCGCGATGCCCGGAAACGTCCGCCGAAACGCGCCTCGCCCTCGGCGCGCAGGCGTGGCGCGTGCTCGCGCAGGTAAGCCTCGAGCGCAGCCGCATCGCGCAGCGTGTACTGCACGCACAGCGACACGCGGCCTGAGTCGGCGGCCGGCGCATCGACTTCCCACAAGTGCGCACCGACGAAACCCGGCAGCGCGCAGATCTCGCGCATGTGCGCCGATAACCAGCCTAGATACTCGTCGCGGATCGCGGCGTCGAGATCGAGATTGACCTCGTAGATCATGTCGTCACCGCCACCCTTCGTCACAGCTTTGCCAACCCCGCGGCGCCGGCGATAAACGCGGCAAGCACGATCAGGAACAAGTAGGCCGTGCCGAGCACGAAGTACTTCAGCAGTGTGAGCAACCAACCCTGGCCGTAGACGCGCTTCTGCATGATCAGCAGATAGATCGGCATGCTCCACCATGCTGCCGTGACTAGCCAGCCAAACACTTGACCCGCTGCGCCCATCCGCGGCGCCAGCCAGCTTTCCAGCCCGGTCAATACAAAAATCGTCAGCAGCGCGACCAAGAGGAACGCATGGCTGTAAAGCGCCACCACCAGGTGTTCGAGGTACAGCCGTCGCTTGAAGAGGTAGGCCACTTTGAGCAGCAGTGCGAATACCGGCATCAATACGAAGAGCGCAGTCGGCACGGAACCCAGGATCACACGATTGCGCACTTCGCGATCGTCCCGCAGGCGTGGTGCGTTGGCGATGACGCGAGCGATCTTCTTGTTGAGCCAGTCATTCGCGAACGCCGGCAACCATCTCACCGCCAACGGATTGGTCTTGGCATCCCACGGCTTGCCGTTGCCGAACGGGAGTGTGGGCTTGTCATCCTTGTCGGCGTTGGCATCGCCCGGGGGTTTCGGGGCCGCGTCCGGTGGAGCCGCACTCGGGACCACCGCTGATGCAGTGGGGGTGGCGATCGATGGTTCCAGCCCCTCTTCCCGCAGCTCGGCGATGCGCGATGCGGCTTCGCCCTGAATCTCTGCCCGCGCCTTGATGAGACCCATGTTCGCGCCAGGAACTCGCGCTGCCTGGACCTCCGCCTTATGCAGGTCCGCGAGCAGGCGATCGCGCACTTGCTCCACGTCGGCGACCGTCGTTGCGGAGTCGAACGCGTTGTTGTCGGCATCCAGCTGGATCGGCGCGTCGCCGAAGTCGACCGTCATCTGGCCGACGAAGAACGTCAGCAGGCTGAGGACAACGAACAGTCGCAACGGCGCGATGTAGCGCGCCCGGTGGCCGGCGAGGTAATCGCAAGCCACCCGTGCGGGAAAAACCAAGTCGCGCAACGTGCGGAACACGCGACCGTCGAGATGCCAGAACGACTCGAACACTTCCTCCAGCGCATGCCCGGCGTGGCGGATCGGGTTGTGGATCGATTGCCCGCAGGCGTGGCAGTACTCGCCTTGCAGCGCGGCGCCGCAGTTCTCGCAGCCGCTGGGTTCGACAGGTTCCGTAGAGGTGGGTTCGTCGCTGGCATCCACCGGCCGCATCGGGTCGTGCACCGATTGCGCGCAGGCGTGGCAGGTCTCACCTTGCAGCGCGGCGCCGCAGTTTTCGCAGGCACTGGTTTCGCCAGATTCCGCAGCGGTGAGTTCGTCGGTGGAACGCATGGCAGGCCGCATCGGGTGGTGGTCGCCCGCTAAGATAGCGGCCCGCCCAGACCCCGCGCCAGCGCCGGTTTTTTCCTTCCCCTTCGAGGCGAAGGCCGGGATGGCGATCGGGTTGGGCCCTGGCTGCAGCAAACGCTGCTAACAACTGCGCCAGAAACAAACCCAGTCCATCCTAACCCTCCCCTTGAAGGAGAGGGCTTCAATACACGGATTTTTCGAGGTCCCCATGTCCGTCGCTACCGCCCGCCCGCGCTTTGCAAGCGAGGTGCGCACCACCGCCGTGCTCGCCGCGCCGCTGGTCGCCGGCCACGTCGCCACCGGCCTGATCGGGTTCGTCGACAACGTGCTTGCCGGTCACCACGGTACCGACACGCTCGCCGGCGTCGCGATCGGCACCGCGTTGTTCTGGTTGCCCGTAGTAGTGCCGATGGGCACGTTGATGGCGTTGCCGCCCACGGTGTCGCAACTCGACGGCGCCGGCCGTCGCGGCGAAATCGGCGCGGTGTTCCGGCAAGCGTTGTGGCTGGCGCTGATGCTCGGCGTGGTGCTGTTCGCGTTCATGACGCTGGTGGTGCACGCGCTCGCGCCGATGGGCATCGCGCCCGGGATCATTCCCGGCGCGACCGCGTTCCTGCACGGCATCCGCTGGGGCGTGCCGGCGCTGACGTTGTTCTACTGCATGCGCTACCTCAGCGAGGGCCTGCACTGGACGCTGCCGACGATGCTGCTCAGCGCCGCTGGCCTGCTGGTGCTGCTGCCGCTGGGCTACGTGCTGACGTTCGGCAAGTTGGGTTTCCCCGAGATGGGCGCCGGCGGCCTGGGCGTAGCGTCGGCGGCGATGCTGTGGCTGCAAATGCTTGGCTTCGCGCTGGTGCTGTGGCGCTCACGCCGTTTCGCTGACCTCACCTTGTTCGCACGCTTCGACCCACCGCGCTGGACGATGATCCGCGACCTGCTCGGCACCGGCCTGCCGATCGGCGTGACCGTGCTCATGGAAGGCGGCTTGTTCATCGCTACCGCGTTGCTGATCGGTCGCCTCGGCGAAGTGCCGGCGGCCGCCCACCAGATCGCCATCAATGTCGCCAGTTTGTGCTTCATGGTGCCAATGGGAATCGCGGAGGCGACCACGGTCCGGGTCGGCCACGCACTCGGCCGCGACGATCACGCCGGTGTGCGCCGCGCCGCCTTCGCCGGCTACGTGATCGTGATCGGCACGCAATTGCTTTCGGCCACGGCGCTCGTGCTCGGCAATGAGGCGGTGGTCAGCTTTTACACGGGCGACGCCGCGGTCGCCGCACTGGCGGCATCGCTGCTGTTGTACGCGGCGGCCTTTCAGTTTCCCGATGGGGTGCAGGTGGTGTCGGCGGGCGCACTGCGCGGGCTCAAGGACACGCGCCGACCGATGTTGCTTGCGGGCTTCGCGTATTGGGGCATCGGCATGCCGTTGGGGGCGGGGCTTGGTCTGGGCTTGGGCTGGGGCCCGAGAGGGATGTGGATCGGCCTGATAGCCGGCCTCAGCGTGGCCGCGCTGCTGCTGGGGCTGCGCTTCCTGCGTTCCAGCCAGCCAGCACGGCTGTTGTCGCGTTCGCCCCCCAGCGCCCTCACGTGATGGGACTGTTGCAGCGCAGAGCGTTCCGCGCCTTGGCGCTCACAGTTACGAATGGCGGGTGACCCCCGCGGGCCCAGCGGGTACGCTGGTGGTGACCCCTGGAGTTTAAGCAATGAACGATTCATCCCCTCGCGGCCCCATCGCCCGGTTCTTCGTTGGCCTGTGGGATGCGATGAACTTCACCCGCCGGTTGGTGTTCAACCTGATCTTCTTCTTGTTGCTGTTCCTGCTCCTGATCCTGCTCGGCGCTGGCGATCGCACCAAGCCGTTACTTGACGACACGACGTTGGTGATCGCTCCCGAAGGGGCGCTGGTCGAACAGTTCAGCAGCGATCCGGCCTCGCGCGCGCTCAGCAAGGCGCTGGGTGACGACGGCGGTGAGGTCCAGCTGCGCGATGTCCTGCGCGCGCTGGATGCTGCGGCCGACGACAAGCGCCTCAATCGCGTGGTGCTGCACTTGGATAACCTGCAGTCCAGCGGAATGGCGTCGATGCGCGAGGTCGCCGCGGCGATTGCGCGGGTCAAGGCCAGCGGCAAGCAGGTAGTTGCGTTTTCGGAAGCCATGGACCAGAAGCAGTACCTGCTCGCCGCGCAAGCCAGCGAGATCTACCTCGACCCCATGGGCGGGGTGCTGCTCGAAGGCCTTAGCCGCTATCGCCAGTATTTCCGCGAGGGTCTGCAGGACAAGCTTGGCGTCGACGTGCACGTCTTCAAGGTCGGCGAGTTCAAGTCCGCGGTCGAACCGTACGTGCTCGATGCCGCCTCCCCAGCAGCCAAGGAAGCGGACCTGTTCTGGATGAATGACGTCTGGCAACGCTACCTGGCGGACATCGCCAAGGCGCGCAAGCTCGATCCCGTGCAGCTCGCGTTGGCCATCGACCAGTTGCCCGTGCAGTTGCAGGCGGTCAACGGCGACATCGCCAAGCTCGCGTTGCAGCAGAAGCTGGTCGACGGTCTCAAGACGCGCGAGCAGGTCGACGATCTAATGATCGAGCGCGGCACCGCCGACGACGACGCGGAGGGCGGTTTCCGCCAGGTGTCACTCGATGGCTATCTCGGTCATCTCGACACCGCGCTCAAATCTGCTGATCGACGCCCGCAGGTCGCAGTGGTGGTGGCCGAAGGCGAGATCAGTGGCGGCGAGCGGCCGCCTGGCAAAGTCGGCGGTGTGTCGACCGCGGCGCTACTGCGCGATGCGCGCGACGACGACAAGGTCAAAGCCGTGGTGCTGCGGGTGGATTCGCCCGGTGGCGAGGTGTTCGCGTCCGAACAGATTCGGCGCGAGGTCGAGGGCCTGAAGGCCGCCGGCAAGCCAGTAGTGGTGTCCATGGGCGACCTCGCCGCGTCCGGTGGCTACTGGATCTCGATGAACGCCGACCGCATCTACGCCGATCCGTCGACGATCACCGGCTCGATCGGCATCTTCGGGCTGATTCCTACCATTCCGCGCACGCTGGACAAGATTGGCGTGCACACCGACGGCGTCGGTACCACCCGCATGGCCGGCGCGTTCGATATCACCCGGCCGTTGGCGCCGGAAGTCGGGCAGGTGATTCAGTCGGTGATCGAGAAGGGTTACCGCGATTTCACTGGCAAGGTCGCGCAAGCGCGCAAGCATCCGATCGAGCAAATCGACGCAGTCGCCCGCGGCCGCGTGTGGAGCGGCGCGCAGGCGAAGCAGCGCGGGTTGGTCGACGAACTCGGCGGGCTGCAGGCGGCGATCGACGACGTCGCCAAGCGCGCCAAACTTGGCAAGCCAGCCGATTACCAAGTTCGCTATGTCGAAAAAATGGCGACGCCGTTCGAGCGCTTCTTCGGCGGCTTGGCCGGCAGCCGTATCGGTGCGGCCTGGCTGGGGAATTCGGAGGTGGCGCGCGGGCTGCTGGCGAAAGCGATGCCGCAGGCCGCCGCCGACCTGCGCTTTATGGAAAGCGCAATCCAGCCGACCCGCGGCGGGCCGGTCAAAGTACTCGCGTATTGCTTCTGCGGGCTGTAGCGCGCGGCTAGAGGCCGGTGTGTGAGGCCTCGCCGCAGGTTGGGCTAGGCCGAGCGGGCAACGCCGGCGGCACACGCTGCGCGGACGATTTGCCGTCGAGACCGCCTGCAAGTCACTGCGCGCTAGGCGGCACAATAATTCTTGAGCACCTTTATGTGGCAGGCGTTCTTAACGATCTTTCTCACGGTCTTCCTTGCCGAGATCGGTGACAAAACCCAGCTGGCAACGATGCTGTTTTCGGCCAAGGGCGAAACCAGCAGATGGTTGGTTTTCGCCGCATCCGCGGCAGCGCTCGTCCTGGCTGCGGGTATAGGCGTGCTGATCGGCGGCCAGCTGGAAAAGCTGGTTTCTCCCGGCACGCTGAAGGTGGTTGCAGGCCTGGGGTTCATCGCCGTTGGCTTGTGGACACTACTTTCCAAGTAGCGGTGCGGCCGACAATTCGACTGATTCCCAGGCGCTTCGCGGCCTCGCTTTAGATTGCGGCCAATTGGTGCGAAAGCTCCGACTTTCGGACGCGTGCGCGCTTCAGCGTACGCAGCCTACCGGCCTCCAATTCGCGACAGACTGGTGTCGATTCGGAGCGACAACGACAGTGGCCATCGAGGCCCGGCCCCGTGTCTAGTCGTGCTCCGCTCTTCTAGTGCCGAAGTGGGCGTCGCTTAGCGCATCAACCACCGATCTGCGCGTCGATCGCCGCGCGCTGATCGTCGGCTGCTTTTTGCATCTCGGCCTCAACGTTCTTGGCCTTGTCGATGGGCGCCTGGATCGCATCGCGCAGTTGCGTGTGCTGCGCAGCTTGCGGCTCCACTGGTCGCTCCTTCTCAGGCGGCTTGGGCTTGGTGCACGCGACCACTCCCGTCAGCAGCACCGCACAACACGTCAGCGTTCGCATCATCGCAGCGATCCTCGGTTGGGTCGGGGGCTATGCTACGCCGGTCGCGCGGATGGCGGCGCTCACTACGGAGGCGGCGATGGACCCCAAGCGTTGGCGGCTCGACGGACAACTCGCCCTGGTCACCGGCGGCAGCGCCGGCATCGGCCGCGCGATTGCGCGCGAACTGCTCGGTTTCGGCGCCGATGTGCTGCTGGCCGCACGCGACGACAAGGCGCTGGAGATCGCCTGTGCCGAGCTGCTGGAGGATTTCCCCGATCGCGGTGTGCATGGGTTTGTCGCCGATGTCGCCGACGAGGAACAACGCCGCGAATTGCTCGACTGGGTCGAGGATTTCGGCGAAGGCCTGCATATCCTCGTCAACAACGCCGGCGGCAACCTCAACAAGCCGAGCACCGATTACAACGACGACGAGTGGCGCCAGGTGTTCGAGGTCAACGTGTTTTCCGCGTTCGAGCTGTCGCGCTACGCCCACCCGCTGCTGACGCGCCATGCGGCATCGAGCATCGTCAACGTCGGCAGTGTCTCGGGTCTCACCCACGTCCGCACCGGCGCGCCCTATGGCATGAGCAAGGCGGCGATGCACCAGATGACGCGCAACCTCGCGGTGGAATGGGCCGAGGACGGCATCCGCGTCAACGCGGTGGCGCCGTGGTACATCCGCACGCGCCGCACCTCGGACAAACTCGCCGATCCCGATTATCTCGACGAGGTGCTGCTACGCACGCCGTTGGGCCGCATCGGCGAGCCCGAAGAAGTTGCCGCCGCAGTGGCCTTTTTGTGCCTGCCCGCGGCGAGTTACGTCACTGGGGAATGCATCGCGGTGGACGGCGGGTTTTTGCGTTATGGGTTCTAGTCCGGCTGGCAGCGTTGGGATGTAAGGCGAACTTGTGCGCGCGTCGCCGATACTACCAATGCGCTATGCGGCGTCCGAGACCGCTACGTAGAAGAGGGATCTGCGGCTCAGCTGTCTGGAAATGGAGTCCGGGCTTTCGCACACGTCGAAGTTACTTCGACCGCCGCTAAGTGTAGGCCGCGTACTTACGCGTCCCCGGCAGGGTGAGGGAGGGGCTTCAGTGGCTTAAGCGCGCCGTATCGAAGTCACCGCCATCGCGGATCGACCGCCATTGGCCAAACACCCACGACGCCGCTATGCAGCCCATTCCGGCCAGCACCCAAGCAAGTGTGTCGCCGCCAAACGCTTGATGGATCGACTGCCACCAGCGGCCCGCGTACAACACAACCACCACGAGGGACGAAAAGGCAAAAGCGCCCAGCAGTATTTGCGCCATCACGTGCTCAAGTCCTGCATCGCGACGGGTGACCGCAAGCCGTGCGACGCTGCTGGCGAAATCGGCCGGGGGTTGGCTGCTGGGCGTGGACCGCAGGGCTTGTGCCACAACACGGTAGTGCGCCGTCCGCAGGTCCGCCGTGCCTGCTACATCCCCGTCATCGTCGTGCGCTGCACGCATGCCGCACTCCTGCGCCTGCCATTCGCGCTCGTCGAAGGGGGGCTGACGGGTCATGCTCATGATGGCACTCCTAGTTGCGACTCCAACACGTCGCGCAGTTGCTTGCGGCTTCGGAACAGGTGGCTCTTGATGGTGCCGGCGGCCAGTCCGGTGATCTGCGAAATCTCGCCGATCTGCATTTCTTCCAGGTGATACAGCGTCAACAGGGTGCGCTGCAATGGCGGCAAGGTCTCGATCGCGGCATGCAGGTACGCGCTGATCTGATCGTCGGACGTTGCCGACTCAAGGTCGAAGCCGTCGCTGACCGACTCTGCGACGGACAGGCCGTCGTCGCGTCCCGACGCCTCGGCGATGGGGATGCGCCGGCGCTCCAGGTGCCGCTTGGCCACGGAGTAGGCCACCTGCGCGATCCATGATTTCAATGCGCTGTCGCCGCGATACTGATGCAGCGCCTGGTGCACGCGCAGGAACACCTCCTGGCACAGTTCGCGGGTGTCCTCGGGGTGGCGGACCATGCGGTCCACCACGTGCCAGCACAGGTTCTGGTACTCGCGCACCATCCGCTCGAATGCCCCGGGTTCGCCTGCCAGCACGGCATCGGCCAGCATCCGGTCGGCGCGTAGGGTATCGCCGGGGTTGGCGCGTGGGGCAGGCATTGGGTACTGAGATACATCCGGCGCGGCATCGGTTGCAACGTCATTGTCGTGCAACCGTGCGGCGCCTGGTCGTATCCACTGTTATCGACCCTTACACTTCGGCAGTCGCCATGAATCTCGATCTCCTCATCCCCATCACTTTGTTCGTCAGTCTCGCTTACACCATCAAGGCTGTGGTTGACGCCTACACGCGTCGGCGGATTGTCGAATCCCACGGTTCGGAGGCACTGGTGCGTTCGCTCATCGACGGCGAAGCGGCCCGTCGCCGCCACGCGTCGCTGCAGTGGGGAAGCGTGCTGGTTGCGCTGGCACTGGGCTTCGGCCTGATCGAGCTCATTGGCTGGCACGAAATTACGCCCGGGGCGATCGCGCTGTTGCTTGGTGCCACCGGCCTAGGAAATTTCGCCTTCTACGCCTTGGAGCGGAAGCTGAAATAGGGTCGCTGCGGACAACGCTCCGCCACCCTGCTTGGCATACCGATCGCGCTTGACGCGCTGCGCAGAGCGCCCGCGCCTGCAGCCGTCAGCAGCGCTGGTTTGCATCGCATCCCTGCCGGCAAGCCACTCCATGAAAGCAGTCGGCACAGGCAAGCCTTCGCGCACTCAGCGCCCCCGAACCACTCCTAGGTCAGCGTCATGGCGCTAGACCGGCCATGCCATCAGGAAGCAACATGAAAAAGTTTGTAGCGGCCATGGTCGTAATCTTGGCGGTGGCGTCATCGCCCGCGATCACCGCACCCGGACATGATTTCGAGGCGCTAGCCGGTCTCATCCAGAGGACGAAGGATGAAACCGCGCTGCCATCGGGCACGGCAGTTGCCATTGTCAAAGATGGCAAGATCATCTACGAGGGCTACTTCGGCTATGCGGACATCGATGGCAAAAGGCCGGTGACGCGGGATACGTCTTTCTATATCGCGTCGACGACGAAGCCCTTCGTGGCATTGAACGTATTACTGAAAGCCGGCGAGGGCCGGCTCGACACACGTACTTCGCTGCAAGCGATGTTTCCCGATATTCGCTTCAACGGCTTCGATGCAACGAGCGTGACCGCGAAGGATCTGCTGGTGCATTCCTCGGGGGTCGACAACCAGCCGCTGGTCTGGGCGACTGCATTCAGCGGCGTCCACGATGCGCGATCACGCCTTGGGTTGGTGGCGGCCTCCTACCCCGATGGCGACGCTGCGCCGGGGACATTCAAATACACCAATGTCGGCTACAACATCCTGAGCGTGTGGCTGGACCAGAAGCGGGCGATGCCCTGGCAGGATCAGCTGGATAAGGCCATCTTCCAACCGCTGGATATGCGGCGGACGTCTGCTTACATCAGCAAAGCAGAGGCGAAAGGTTGGCCACTTGCAACGCCGTATTCGTTTGCTGGGGCCATGCCAAACGGGCCGCTTTACCTGCGCAAGTCGGACGACACCATGCACGCGGCCGGTGGTCTGGTTTCCACGGCGCCCGACCTTGCCAAATTCCTGATTGCCCAGCTTGGCGAGGGAAAGTATCGGGGCAAGCAGATCTTTCCCAGTGCGGTCATTGCGCAGTCCCATGTGACTCAAGTCGCGCTGGACGCAAGCTACCTGGACTTCAAGCGCACCGGCTACGCATGGGGTTGGTATACGGGCGAGTACAAGCGGAAGCACATGCTCCACCACTTCGGAGGCTTCGCGGGATTTCATGCCCACCTGTCCTTCATTCCCGAGGCAAACGTCGGGCTGGTCGTGCTGAACAATGAGGACGTCCTGAGCGCCCGATTGACGAACCTCATTGCCCACTACGTTTACGGCGTTCTTCTGGACGAACCCGGCATCTCGTCGAAGATGTCGGACCGATTTGACGAGCTGCTGGGGCAGGCCAGGGAAGGGCGGCTGGCAACAGCGAAACACAGAGACGTGATTCAGAGGCGCGCCTGGCAGCTGTCCCAACCCCTTGAGGCTTATGTCGGCACGTACTCGAACCACCTGCTGGGAGAAATGGTCGTCGAGTTAAACAACGACAACAAGCCGGTCATCCGTTGGGGCAGGTTGGCAGCGGTCGTTACCGGGTATGACAGCCCAGATCAGGTCCGGGTCGAGTTTGCGCCCAACGAAGGGACCGCCCTTACGTTCGTAGTGAAGGAGGGAAACGTGGACGCCATCTCCTATGCACATGCCACGTTCAAAAAGGTTACCGGGAATGGCGGTTAGTCGTCCAAAACGCGATTCAGGAGAGCCAGCGGCCTATCCTGCGAAACCGCGCTCACCCCGCAGCGACTGCGGAACCGTTGGGAGCTCATCGCTGCTCCAGTCGACTGCTGATACCCGCGTCCAAATCAAGCGACATCCGCGCGTCTGATTCCTCCGCCGACTTGCTGTCGGCACGCTCGCGTTCGCCGATCGACCGGCGCGCGCACCCGGGGCCAGCGTCGGGGCGCGCGTTGCTTCGCGAAGATCGTGAGGCCGATGCCGATAGATGGGCATACCCTCACCGCTAGAGTCGGCCTGAGGCTGCCAGCAAGGATGTCGGTGCCGGCCTGCTCCACGCGCCGACGCCGCGATGTACCGGGCCACGCGTGCCGGTCGTACGGCCATGCCCTGCATTGAGGTGAGATCGGATTGAGTACGGGGTGGCGCTAGTGCCTGCTTGCCGCGTGAACTCCCCGGCGTCGCAGCAAACCAGATGTGCGGGTTAGCCGTTGGCGCGATCAGAGGCCGCAGGTGCTCTCGTGCAACACCCGAGCTACCCGGTCCACCTCGGCCTGCGCGGTGTCGCGGTTGTCGTGGCGGCCAAAACGCAGTGCCGCCTCGACTTCAAGCAGGCGCGCTTTCCAGTTCTCGCACAGGGCGCCATCGGCAATGCGCTGGCACTGGTCGCTGACCATCTCGCACGATTCACCGGCCCCTGAGGCGCTGCTGCCGTCGAGGCCGGTGGTCGTCAACGGCGCACAGCGCTGCGGTGGGTTGCCGTCGTCGCTGAGGTAGCGGCCATTGTCGTAGGTACGGCATTCAAACAATGCCGGTGGTGGCAGGCGGGCGGACTCGGCGATGGCCGGCGCGCTGGGAAGCTCCGCCGCGGGCACGGAGGGCGCCATGGTTGGCGTGGGACGAGGTGGGGACGCAGGACGAGGCTTTGACACGAGCACGGGCGGCGTCGGCACGGGCGGTGCGGCTTCGATCACGCGCTTTTCCTGCTTGCTGCCTTTGGGGCAGGGCACCGCGTTCTGCACGGTCAACGCGCCGCCGGCATCGGTGCAACGGTAGATCACCACCTTCTGCGCCGCGGCGGGGGCAGACAGCAGCAGCGCGCACAGCACTAGCATTCGCATCAATACACTCCGCAATCGTTGTTGAGGCGCGCGTCGATACCGCGCTGTTCGCTGCTGATCTGCGCGCGTTCGCTTTGCAACGCGCTGTTGTAACGCCGGTCGAGCTCAAACCGGCGATCGCGCAGCCGGTCGCAGACTTCCTGTTGCGGCAGCGCATGGCAGGCGTCGCGGATCCAGGTGCCCGCGGGATAGCCGTACCCCACGCCCAGCGGCGGATAAGTCACTGGTGGGCCCGGTGGCCGTGCGTTACGGCCAAAATCCACCCGACCGCGGAACGAGCCATTGCCGTATTCGAGCCGGCCACCGTAGCCGCCATACCCACCGTCGCCGGGCTGAGCGTAGCCATCGTTGTATCCCGCGCCCATCGGATACCCGAGTACTGCTAGCGGCACCCAGCGCAGGTTGCCCTCGGCGGTGTCGCTGGTGTAACGGTCGCCGTCATCGGTCACGCACTCGTACAGCGGGCGTGGCGGGTGGACCACGACGACGCGTGGCGATGGGGTATAGGTCGATGGCGCAGCTGCCCCGGTAAGCTTCGCCGCCGGGCGCGGCGCCGGATCGGTCGGGCGCCGCATCTCGCGGGTCTGTTGGCGCTCGCCCTTGCGGCAGGGCGTGTCACGGAGGGTGAGCCGGCCCTGGGTGTCGGTGCACCGGTAGATGGTGACTTCCGCCGCAACCGACCATGCCATCACCACGACCAAGGCGGCGCCGAGCAGAAAGCGGTGGCGAGTGCGGTAGGCGGGGGACATGCCAGCATCTTGCGCGCGCACCGTGCACGCAGGAAGCGGCGGCGCCGCTCGCGTTCGCTACCGTTCAGTGCGCAAACGCGGCCGGTGAGGCGGTCCGAACACCCCGTGGCCACCGCCCTACCGCCTTTTGGGGGGCGAAGCTCGGTCTGGGCTCCCCACGCAGGGTCCGACAGGGCCGCGGCCTGCTACTTGCCGACCCGGGTGTACTCAATCTGCATCGTCCTGGCTTCCTTGCCGTTGCGGGTCTCGTGCATTTCCATTACATGCTTGTCTTTGCTGATCAGGCGCAGGGTGGTACGGGTAGGCACTTTCGCTCCCCCCTGCATCGGATCGTTCATTTCGCCGTTGTAGGTGTAGGTCTTGGTCGCTGGATCGTAGGTGCCATGGGCGAGGAACAGGCTGGTGGAGCCATCGTCCATCCACGAGCTGAAGTGCTTGCCGGTGACGTTGTCATAGCCCATGTAGCCCATGCCGTGGAACGGCTGGCCGCCCCAGCGGCTCGAAAAATCCTGACGCAGGTAACGCCCGCCCATAACCAGCGTGTTATTCGACCTGCCGGTCTCCTTCATGGGCGGCGCCTTGGGGTCCATCCACATGGACTGTTTGGTGGTCCAGTTGCCTACCAGGGCTTCCAATTGCTTGTGCTGCGGGCCGACCGCGCCGGCCTTCTGCCACGCGGCCAACATTGCTTGCTGCTCGGCGTTCATTGCCGGTGCTTTTTTGTCCTTCGCTGCGAGCGGCATCGCGACGGTCAGCATCGTTAGCAGCAGCGCCAACGGGAGAGTGCGTAACGGGGTGGTCTTCATGGGAATTCCTTAGGCCGAGGGGCGCCGCCGCCACGTTCCGCTGCACGCTAGGACTGGGGGGGTTAACTCAGCGTCAGGGTGCCCCGCCGCGCAGCTGTGCGCCGGTGATGGCATCGCGGATTGCACTAGGCGCACTCAGCCCGCCGGTCTCGCCCGCGACTACGCCATCGATTTGCGCGAGCAGGGCCGGGTCTAGGGCCTCGCGTTGGAAGGCTGGTGGCTCACCGCTGAGGTTGGCGCTGGTCGACACCAGCGGACCACCGAACGCGGCGCACAACGCGACCACCGTCGGATGAGCGCTGACCCGCACCGCGACGCCGGCGTGGTCACCCGTGACCCATCGCGCCACGCGTGCGGTGGCCGGCACGATCCAGGTGTTAGGACCGGGCCAACTCGCGAGCACGGCCGCGCGGCGTTCGGCCGGCAGCGCATTCCAGTTGAGCCAGCCGTTGAACTGCGCGAGCGCACCGGCAATCAGGATCAGGCCCTTTTCGATCGGGCGCTGCTTGATTGCCAGCAGCCGCAGTACCGCCGTCTCCTGGGACGGATCGCAGCCCAGGCCCCAGACCGCTTCGGTGGGGTACGCAATCACGCCGCCACTCTTGAGAGCGGCGACGGCATCGGTCACGTCGACAAGGTAGGTCATGGCGCTTGGTTATCCCCGCGTCCGGATGGACTTTCTTCCGAAGCAGGGATTATGGAGCGGGCCGCGGGGGCAAGGACAAGGTCCGGTGGATCCCCAAGGGTCGCCCGCCTCCGGTTTGGGGAGTCAGCCGCCTTCGGCCGGCGCTTTCTTGGCGACCTTCTTAATCGCCTTCTTAGTGGCTTTCTTAGCCGCAGTCTTCTTGCTGGCCTTTTTCGCTGTCTTCTTGACCGTTTTCTTCGCGGCCTTCTTGGCCGGCACCTTCTTCTCCGCAGCGACCTTGGCCACCTTCTTGGCAGGCGCCTTCTTCGCGACTTTCTTACCGAAGCCTTTGCGCATCGGCTTGCCGGTCTCTTCCATCAGTTTGACGACTTCCTCCAGCGTGAACGACGCCGGCTCGCGGTCTTTGGGGATGCGGCCGTTGAGTTTGCCGTCGCTGATGTACGGGCCGTAGCGGCCGTTGAGCACCTGGATGTCGCTGCCGTCAAAGCTCTTGATGATCCGGTTGCGCGCGATCTCTTCTTTTTCCTCGATCAGGAACACCGCGCGCGCGAGGTCGACCGTGTACGGGTCGTCTTCTTTCTTCAGCGATGCATACACGCTGCCGCGCTTGGCGAACGCGCCGAAGCGGCCGACGCCGACGCTGACTTCCTCTTCTTTGTCGAGGCCAAGCTTGCGCGGCAGCTTGAACAACTCCAGCGCATCGGCGAGCGCGATCGTGTGCATGCTCTGGCCCGGTCGCAACGAGGCGAAGGTCGGTTTTTCCTCGACGCCTTCGGCGGTGCTGCCGATCGCCGCGTACGGACCGAACCGGCCCAGGCGCACGCTGACCGGTTTGCCGGATTTCGGATCGATGCCGAGCTCGCGCGCACCGGTGGCCGCATTGCGGTCGACCGACTCCATCTTCTCGTCGACCATCTGCTTGAACGGCGCCCAGAACCGCTCCATCAGCGGCACCCAGTTTTCTTCGCCACGCGATACCGCGTCGAGCTCGTCCTCGAGCTTGGCGGTGAAGTCGTAGTCGACGTACTGAGTGAAATGCCCGGAGAGGAAGTTCGACACCGCGCGGCCGACGTCGCTAGGACGGAAGCGGCGGTTGTCGAGTTCGACGTACTGGCGGAACAGCAGGGTGGCGATGATCGACGCGTACGTCGATGGCCGGCCGATGCCGTATTCCTCGAGCGTCTTCACCAGCGAGGCTTCGGAGAAGCGCGGCGGCGGCTCGGTGAAATGTTGGTCGGCGTGGATGTGGTCGAGCGGGATGCGGTCGCCGGTCTTCATCGACGGCAGCTTGCGGCCCTCGTCGTCCTCGTCGGCCGTTTTGTTGTCCTTGCCTTCCTCGTACACGGCCAGGAAGCCCGGATCGACCACGGTCGTGCCGGAGACGCGGAAGCTGTGTTCGCTGCCCGCGGCCAGATCCACCGACACGGTATTGAGCGTGGCCGGCACCATCTGGCTGGCGACGGTGCGCTTCCAGATCAGCTCGTACAGGCGGCGCGCGTCGTCGTCGAGGAAGCGAGACACCTGCGTCGGCGTGCGCAATGCCGAGGTCGGACGCACCGCCTCGTGCGCTTCCTGCGCGTTCTTGGATTTGGTCTTGTAGACGTTAGGCTGGTCGGGCACCGCGCCGGTGCCGAAATCGCGTGCGATCACGTCGCGGATTTCAGTGACGGCATCGGCCGACAACGCGACCGAGTCGGTACGCATGTAGCTGATCAGGCCGACCGTGCCTTCCTCCCCGATCGCCACGCCCTCGTACAACTTCTGCGCGACCTGCATGGTGCGCTTGGTGGTGAAGCCGAGCTTGCGCGCGGCTTCCTGTTGCAGGGTCGAGGTGGTGAACGGTGCGGCCGGGCGGCGCTTGCGTTCCTTGCTGGTGACGTCGGTGACCTGCAGCGCGCCGTTGGCGGCGGCGACGATGCGTTTGCGCGCGGCTTCGGCGGTGTCGCCTTCGGTAATCGTGAACTGCTCGAACTTGGCGCCGTCGAGCTTGGTCAGGCGCGCGGTGAACGCTTGCGACGGGTGCAGGCACTCGGCCTCGATCGACCAGTACTCGCGCGCGATGAACGCTTCGATCGCTTCCTCGCGCTCGACGATCATGCGCAGCGCCGGCGACTGCACGCGCCCGGCGGACAGGCCGCGCTGGACCTTGCGCCACAGCACCGGCGACAGGTTGAAGCCGACCAGGTAGTCGAGCGCGCGCCGTGCCTGCTGGGCGTCGACCAGATTCGCCGCGATCTCGCGCGGGTGGGTCATCGCTTCCTTGATCGCGCGTGGGGTGATTTCGGTAAACACCACGCGCTGCAAGGTGCGGTTCTTGAGCAGGCCGCGCTCGCGCAGGATCTCGGCGATGTGCCAGCTGATTGCCTCGCCCTCGCGGTCCGGGTCGGTCGCCAGGAACAGATGCTCGGCGCCCTTGGCGGCCTTGGCGATCGCGTCGACGTGCTTCTCGTTCTTGTCGATCAGCGCGTACGACATCGCGAAGCCGTTGGCCGGATCGACCGCGCCTTCTTTCGGCACCAGATCGCGGACGTGGCCGTAGGAGGCCAGGACGATGAAGTCCTTGCCGAGGTACTTGTTGATCGTCTTGGCCTTGGCGGGCGACTCGACGATGAGGAGGTTCTTGGCCATGGAAGGGGTGCGGCTCCGCAGGGCCGTATTGGCCGTGCATGGTGAATCAAAAGAGGCGACGCCCGCGGCGCAAACCGGCGGGCGTTCAGGTAGTTTCTTTTTCTAGTGGAATCACGCGAGCGGCCCGGCTGTCAAGCTCCGACTGTCGCAAGGGCCTTAAATCGGGCGCGTTCCCGGCTGTTCAGCGTCCTACCACGGCGGGTTAGTTGGCCTGCGCGGCCAAGCCGATCGCCACGACAATCAACGCAATCAATCCCAAGAACAACACCCCGCCCACCCACAAGATCACGACCGTGACGGTGTCGAGCTCCCGGCGCTGACGGTCGGGGTGCTGGGTGTAGGCCCAGCGGTCGACCACGAGGGTGCTGGCGATCATGTCGTGCAGGCCGCGCTTGCGGTCGGTAAACGCCGCCATCAGGTAGCCGATGCCGAGCGTCAGGCCGCTGAGCATGAAGGCGAAAAAACGCCCGATGCCGCGCGCCAGGGTGATGCGATGGCCGGCATCGTCGGTGACCTTGATCCCGACCGCCATCTTGCCCAGTGTGGCCTGCTTGGTCGAAGCATGAAACATCGCGTAGTACGCCGCCTGCAGCGCCAGCGGGATGATGTAAACGCCGACAATCATCATTACCGCGCCGGGGCCGGCAAACATCGATTCCGGGGTGACCGCGTTCATGCCGACGCCGAAGAATCCCATCATCACCGCCACCTGCACCACCGAAGCGATGGCGGTGACGACAACGCCATCGATCAGGTAAGCGGCCAGCCGCTTGCGGAAACTGGCGTAGACCACCTCGCCGCCGGAATAAAATTCGGCGCGCTCGATCACCGACGCACGGGGCGGGGCGTAAGGCGACTGCGGCTCGGCCAAGGCATACGGATTGGCGGTCGGGGCGGACGCGACGCTGGTCGCTGTGGTTGCGATGCCATCGAGCCGCGTGTCGGCAGTTCGCGCGCCACCCACGACTTCCGGCATGATGTCGCGCCACGTTCGCCAGTCACCCCAGCCTTCGCGCCAAACCAGGGTGGTCGGCAACAGCTGGCCGTTCTGGTGCAACTGGACCAGATCCTCGGGACCGATCGGGCCAAGGCGGGTGTGGGCGGCGTCGCTGTAGTACCAGGTTGTCATGGTCGATCCGTGGCGCCCCCTACGCAGCCGCAAAGCCGCCGGAGGGCTGTTGCGTTCAGGGGGCGGCGACGCCCGGGCGGCATTGGCTCGTGCGGTACCGCGGAGGCAACGTGCCGCCGGTGCAATCCCACGCCGATACGGGGTCGCCGTCATGGCTTAGCACCACCGTGGTGCCGTCGATTTGCGCACCGACATTGCGCAAGGTCAGCTCCAGCGCGCAGTGGCCGGCATCGAGCTCCCCGAGCTGCACCTGCGCCAGCGACGGCCCCGCATACGAAGTCGCGCTGCCGAAGCCTTCGCTATCGTTGCCCGGACAGGCCTTGGTGCGGCCCGCGTGCTCGAGCACCGCGAGCTTGAGCGGTTCGACCGAGGCCAGCGCAGCTCCGACGCGTGCGCGCACGGTGTAGTCCTGGTACGCCGGAAGCGCAATCGCAGCGAGGATGCCGATCATCGGCACTGCGACCACCGCCAGCACGATCGCCACGATCGCGCAGCCGCCCAAGCCGCGCTTGGGCGCTGCCGCAGTGGCGTGGCGCGGACGCAGATCGTCGTAACTCGGCCGGGCCGCGGCCGGCGGCAGCGGCGGCGGTTGGGTGGCGTCGGGGGTTACGTTGGCGAGGTCGAGTTCCTCCGACTGGCGCTCCAGCGGCTGCCATTCGCGCAGGCCCTGATGCCAGACCAGGGTGTCCCGCTGGATCGCGCGCTCGCGGTAGCGCGCGCGCAGGTCGTCGGCCGCAAGCGGTCCGACGCGACCCTGGATGGGGTCGTGGTAGTACCAATCGGTCATGCGAGGTCCCCTTTCACTTGTGTGTATCAGCCCGCAGCGCCTCCCCAAAGCGCGCTGCCGGCCTTGTCCGCCCCGCTAGCCGGTCAATGCACCGGTTCGGGCTCGTCCTCGAACATCTGGGTTTCCATCCAGGCGTATGCCGCCTCGCTCCCGGGCTGGTTGAACAGCACCATCAGCACCACCCATTTGAGGTCGTCCAGATCGAGCTCGTCCTGGTCCAACGCCATCGCGCGATCGAGCACCAGCTCGCGCTGGCCCGCATCGAGCACGCCGTGCTGCTCCAGGAACAGCAGGAAACCCCGGCATTCGACGTCGAGCTTGTCGAGCTCGGGGCCGAAATACACACGGGTCGGGCCATCGGCACGTGGCGCGCTTACGTCCGGCCGTTGATCGGCCAACGCATCGAGCCATTCAATGGCTTTGTTGATTTCGGCGGGACTGAATCCGGCCTGGCCCAGCTCTTTGAATAGCGGGCCGCTGCGCAGGGAATCACTGTCGCGGACCAGGTCCGCATCCTCAGTGAAGTAGTGCTCGAACAAGTACAACAGGACGTCCAAGATGCTCTCTTTCATTTCCCTCGGCCTGCGCCGCCAGCGGCGCGGTGGGTAAGAACTTGCAGACAAACCGCAGCTAAGTTCAACGATTGCGGAAGTACCGGCCGTGCTGAGTTGCCACGCGGCCTTCAAGCTCCATGAGCAGCAGCATGGAGGACAGGTCGGCAGGCGTCAATCCGGTACGTTCAACCAACTGATCCATACCTGTGGGGTCGTGACCGAGCGCTTGCCACAAGCAGTGGTAGTGGAGGTCGGAGTTACCTGAACAAGATGGGGGTGTGGTTGGGTCGCTGGAGTTGGTACCGAGCCTACGGGTGTGGCCTCCCGTAACGGGAGCGACCAACCGTTGGCGCACGTCCGTAGCGAGTTGGGCGCCCAAAGACGCGACGGCATCGACCACCTCGTCTGCGCTTTCGACCAGACCAGCGCCCTCGCGAATCAGCCGATGGCACCCGCGGCTGAGGGGGTTGTGGATCGAGCCGGGCAATGCGAACACTTCACGCCCCGATTCAGCCGCGAGGCGCGCGGTGATCAGCGCCCCGGAACGCTCCGCAGCCTCGATCACCACCGTGGCCAAGGACAGCCCGGCGATGATCCGGTTGCGGCTCGGGAAATGCTCGCGCAGCGGGCCGGTACCGGGCAGATGTTCGCTGACCACCGCGCCGCATTCGCCGATCTGGGCGTGCAGCCGTGCGTTGCTGCGCGGATAGGGCACGTCCGGACCGGTACCCAACACCGCCACGGTGAGGCCGCCGCCGGCGAGCGTGGCCAGGTGAGCGGCAGTATCGATGCCCGCCGCCAGGCCGCTGGTCACGGCCAGACCCGTTGCGGCAAAAGCGCGCGCAAAGCCCGCGGCATTGTCGCGACCACCAGGGGTCGGTGAGCGGCTGCCGACCACCGCCACCGCGGGGTGCCACAGACGTGCGGGTTCACCTGCCACGAACAGCGCCAGCGGCGGGCTTGGGCTGCGACGCAACAGGGGCGGGTAGTCGGGATTGTGCCAACCGACCAGATGGTGATTCGGGTCGTCGAGCCACGCGTGGGTGCGATCGACGGCGGCACCGTCGGGGGCCCGCAACGCGCCGATTTGCGCTGAGGTCAGGCCGCACGCGCGCCAACTTGCGGTGCCTGCGGACAGCGCGGCGGGCAGGTCGGGGAACGCCTCGAGCAGCCGCCGGCGCGGGGCCAAGGGGCCGCCGCAGACGACCAGTGTGATCAAGGCTAGGGTGCAGGCATCAGACATCGTGCCAGCGTGGCGCGGACACGACGACGGCGCCGTAGGGCGCCGTCGGGGGTTGCGGTAGGACTTTGCCGCATCGGCAGCGCGCGGCTGCCGGGGCGGTTAGTACGGCGCGTCCGGGTGCTTGAGCTCGTAGCCGACGCGGCTGGGTCGGATGCTCTGCATTACGAGCGCGTAGCTAACTTTCTCGAACGTGCGGAACACCATCGCATGGCCGGCAAACTCGTCAGGCAGACGCACCCGGCTGTTGCGACCGTAGCTGTCCGGACTGCGATCGCCGGCTCCGCCGTGGGCGACGTAATCCGGCGGCATGCTGCCCACGCGCCAGGTCGAGAACACGGTGCCGTTGTCGACGCCGTCGCGGCTGCCGACCGACAGCGCGATCACGTCGCGCGGGCCGCCGCTGGTCAGCATGTCGGCCACGGCCAGGATCCTCGCCTTGCCGTACTCGAGCTGCTGCTTGGGCGGGTGCGGGAAGAACTGCAGGTCGTAGGTCTGGGCCTCGACCGGAATCAGGCGGTCGCCGACGCGGACTTCGCGGCCGCTGTCGTCCAGCAGCAGAGTGCTGACCTGGATGCCGCCGACTTCGCCGCGGGTGATGGTGCCGGTGTTCTGTCGCCGCAATTCAAATCCAAGCAGCTCATTGCCCTTATCGGGCACGACAACGTTGGTCCAGTACTTATCGAAATCGACGATGCGGCGACCGCGGTAGTCGAGATCGTCGGTGTTGTAGATGTCGCAGCACTGGGTGCGGTCGAGGTGGGTGTAGCGCACGGTCGGGCGGACCACGGCGTAGCGCTGGCCGACGAACGCCCCGGCGACCCCCTTGACGTAGGCGACTTGGCCTTGGGTGCTGCGCAGGCGGTCCTCCTCAAGCGCAACCACGTAGGGCAGCTCATCGACCGAATCGACCACGCGCAGGTCTTTCAGGAACGGCTCGATCTGCGATAGCGGAATGGCGGGGATCGGGCTCCCGGTACGCGGGCCCGGCTCCGCGCCCAGACGATCCAGGTAGGCCAGCGAGATCACGTCACCCGGATAAATAAGGTGCGGATTGCGGATCTGCGGGTTGGCCTGCCAGATTTCCGGCCACAACCACGGCCGCTTGAGGAAGCGACCGGCGATGTCCCACAACGTATCGCCCCGTTTCACCACATAGGTGTCGGGATGATCGCCGCGCATTTCGACAGCGACGGCGTAGGTGGCAACGGTCAACAGCGCAGCGGTCAATACCGTGCGGATCGGATTCAATATGGCAGCCATCTACTTGATTCCCCTTGCAGATTTGCCCACGCTTTCCGCGGCAGCCCGGGCACTATAGCCCAGAAGATGCGCAGGGTTGCAAGCGATCCGGGGGGCGCCGGAGCGTTACAATCGCTGCGTTGATTGTGTCTGTGACCCACACCTCGATTTTGACGCCATGGCCCTGCTCCCCATCCTCGAATTCCCCGACCCGCGCCTGCGTACCATTGCCGTGCCGGTCGACCCCACGCGCGTGGCCGAGCCCGCGTTTCAGCAGCTGCTCGGTGACATGCTCGAAACCATGTACGCCGCGCCCGGCATCGGCTTGGCGGCGAGCCAGGTCGACGTGCACCAGCGCTTCATGGTGATCGACGTGTCCGAGCACAACGACACGCCGCAGGTATTCATCAACCCGGAGATCGTCGAACGCAGCGGCGAGCAGGTCTACGAGGAAGGTTGCCTGTCGGTGCCGGGCATCTTTGCCGAAGTCACACGGGCCAACGAGATCACGGTGCAAGCGGTCGGACGCGATGGACAGCCTTTCGAGCTCAAGGCCGACGGCGTGCTCGCGGTGTGCATCCAGCACGAGATGGACCACCTCGCCGGCAAGCTGTTCGTCGACTACCTGTCGCCGCTCAAGCGCGAGATGGTGCGCAAGAAGCTCGCCAAGCAGCGTCGGCTCGACGCGGCCTGAGCACGCCCTGCGTTGCCTCAGGCATGTCGCGCTCCGAAGTCGTGCAGACGAGGGCAGATCTTTACCCTCCGCCGCCACTCGCGCGGTGCCTTGGATGACGTTGAGTTGCGCCGCGGCGTAAACGTTCATCGCGAATCTCCGGCGGGTCACGACCCGCCCTACGGAACCTCTGCACCATGCCCTTGAGAATCGTCTTCGCCGGTACCCCGGAGTTCGCCGTGCCGTGCCTGCGCGCGGCCGCACAGCGCCATGAAGTGGTCGCCGTCTACACCCAGCCCGACCGACCCGCCGGGCGCGGGCGCGAGTTGACCCTGTCACCGGTCAAGCGCGAGGCGCTCGCGCGCGGCATCGAGGTGCTGCAACCGGAAAACTTCAAGCTGGGGCTGGCGAAGGATGCGCTGCGCGCACTCAAACCCGATCTGCTCGTGGTGGTCGCCTATGGCCTGATCCTGCCGCAATCGGTGCTCGACATCCCGACCCACGGCTGCTGGAACGTGCATGCCTCGCTGCTGCCGCGTTGGCGCGGGGCCGCTCCGATCCAGCGCGCGATCGAGGCCGGCGACAGCGAGACCGGCGTGTGCCTGATGCAAATGGAGAAAGGCCTCGACACCGGCCCGGTGTTGCTGTCGCAGTCGCTGCGGATCGAGCCCACCGACACCGGCGGCCAGCTCCACGACCGCCTCGCCACGCTCGGCGCGCAGGTGCTCAGTGATGGGCTGGGCCTGCTGCGTGCGGGCCTGCGCCCGGTGGCGCAGCCGCAGCCGGCGGAAGGGGTGACCTACGCCCACAAGCTCGACAAGGCCGATGCGCAGCTCGACTGGAGCCAGCCAGCCACGCAACTCGCCAACAAGATCCGGGCCTTTAACCCGTGGCCGATGGCCGAGGCGAGCGTCGCCGGCGAGCGCCTGCGCGTGCACGGTGCGATCGCGCTGAACGAAAGCCACGCCGCCGCACCCGGCACCTTGCTGCGCGCCGGCCGCGAGGGCCTCGATATCGCCTGCGCTGAGGGCGTGCTGCGCATCCGCGTGCTGCAGCGCGACGGCGGCAAGGCGATCACCGCGGCCGACTACCTCAACGGCCGCGCCGACCTCAGGACCCTCGCATGAGCGATGGCGCCGCACCACGCGCGATCGCCGCGAACGTGATCGATGCGGTGCTGTACCACGGTCGCTCGCTCAAGGCCGAACTGGCCACCGCGTTGCCGCCGTTGGTCGATCCGCGCGATCGCGCTCTGGTCGAGGCGATCTGTTTTGCGGTGTTGCGCCAGCCCATGCGGTTCGAGGCCGCGCTTGCGACGTTCCTGGCGCGACCGTTGCCCAAGCGCGATGCCAAGGTGCGCGCGTTGCTGTACGCCGGGTTCGCGCAACTTGATCCGCTCGGCCTGCCCGCGCACGCCGCGGTCGCGGCCACGGTCGAGGCCGCGCGCATGCTCGGTCACGAACATCAGGCCGGACTGGTCAACGCCTTGCTGCGCCGCGCCCAACGCGAAGGGCTGCCTGCCGGCGACCCGCATGCGCACTGGCCGCAGTGGCTGCGCGCGCAATTGCAGCGCGATTGGGGCGGTGAAACCGACGCGATCCTCGATGCGAGCGCGATCGCCGCGCCGATGTGGTTGCGCGTCAATGCGCGCCGCGGCAGTCGCGATGATTACGCCGCGCGCTTGCAGGCGGCCGGGATCGATGCCACCAGCGATACCACCGTGCCCGATGCGCTACGGCTGGACATCCCGGTGCCGGTGGCGCTGCTGCCGGATTTCGATGCCGGGGCCGTCTCGGTGCAGGACGCGTCGGCGCAACGCGTGGTCGATGCGCTCGCGTTGGCGCCCGGCGCGCGCGTGCTCGACGCCTGCGCTGCGCCGGGCGGCAAGGCCGCGCACCTACTCGAACGCGATCCGGATGTGCAGCTGGTTGCCGTCGAGATCGACGCGCCGCGCCTGCGCCGCATGCGCACCGGCTTCGCTCGCCTCGGCCTCGCCGGCCGTGGGCGCCTGCTTGCGGCCGATGCCACCGCGTTGTCGACGTGGTGGGATGGGGTGCCGTTCGATGCGGTGCTGCTCGACGCGCCGTGTTCGGCCACCGGGATCGTGCGGCGCCAGCCCGATGTGCTGCTGCACCGGCGCGAGTCCGACCTCGAGACATTGGCCGCGACCCAGGCGCATCTGCTCGACGCGCTATGGACCACGCTCGCGCCGGGCGGCGTACTGCTGTACGCGACCTGCTCGATCCTCAAGGCCGAGAACGATGCGCAAGTCGCGGCGTTCCTTGCCCGCACCGCCGATGCGACGATCGAGCCGCTCAATGCGCGCTTCGGTCGCGCGGTGTCAGTCGAGGGTCAAGTCGTCGGACATCAGCGCCTGCCGGGCGAGGACGGCGGCGATGGGTTTTTCTATGCGCGGCTGCGCAAGGGCTGAGGCGGGTTCGTCGGTGTGCTTGTAGGCCGTGCTGTGCCGCGGCGCGCCATGGTTCTTGATCTCTGACCCCCATGTGCGCCGCCCCACAAAAGGGGACTTCCTTCGATCGTTTTTCCGACGGAGCCATGGATGGCGAGTCGGAAAGTCGCGGTGGGCGATGTGGCTGACAGTGGAACAATGCGCTGGATCACGCGGACCTCGGATCGCTTTGCGTTCAACTGAGTGCCCTGGGCGGCATCCGCCGCGTCACTGACGGACCTATCCTGTCAATAGCAGCCTTCGTCGCCGCGCCATCCGCAGGTTGGACAGCGCAAACAGGGGGTTCAACTGCTAGCCGTTCTTCGCAGGCCGCGGTAGAGCGTCTTCTGGAAACAAAACTTCTGTTTGATCAAGCGGAACGGATGCTCGACGCAAGCGCGCTCGAACCAGGCGCCTGGATGATCGTGGCGCCCACCATCGTGCCCTGGTGAGGTAGGCGCTGACTGTCGTCAGCATCTTTGCCGCCAGGCCATGGCGCTCCACGTGGCAGAAGTTGAGCAGCGTGGTCTCGTCGAGGTCGAGCAGCGATAACTGCGGGAACTGACGCAGTGGCGCGATCTTCTTCCATTGCCGGATCGCTTAGCGCAGACCACTTCTGAAGGAAGTGCAGCAGCATGGTTGCCAATGGATACGGGCGGCGTCCGTGCGGCTCGATCAGCTCACCCAACGCGGTCCACGGCGCCACCCGGTCCATCTCGGCCAGGAACACTTCGCACCGTGTCTGCGTACGCTTGTCGGCGTACTCGGCATCGGCGAAGGTCAGTTGCGTCATCGGTGGTAGGGCGCGTCATGAGGTCACATTGTCGACGATGCCGAGCGACTATTTAGACGCTTACTAACCCATGGCCTTTGGCGTTGACACGTAATTTTGTGGCTCCCATACTCGGCCACACTGACGTCCATGACGGGAGTCAGTATCAACCTACTAAATGGAGTTTGAAATGGAATCCAACGAAAAGTTGTTTGCATTCAAGGTTGCTTCAAAAGAACAGGACGTCGAGTCGCAGAAGAATGATGGCAAGTGGGTGGCGCGCGAAGGTGTGGCTGCTGCTGGTTGTACCGACTTCAGATTCCCCGGCAATGTGCGCTATCCGCATGCAACCTACGGCGCGGACCGTGGCGTGTACTGCTAATTGGTGGCAATAGCAGAGAGTCCCTGCGCAGGCAAACTCTCTGCTATCTCGATACTGTCGTTGGCCACGGATTGGTAGATGAACAAGAGAGTCTTGATCGTAACGAATGCCTCAGACATTCATGCCGACATCGTCGAGCTCAAGCTGAAAGACAAGGGCGCTGTCCCGTTTCGCGTCAACCTCGACGAGTTTCCACGGGATTTTTCCGTCGATATCGGATTCGGCCCGGATGGACTTTCCGGCGCGCTGAAGCACCTTCCTTCCAGCGACGAAATATCGCTCGCCGAAGTAGGGGCTGTGTGGTCGCGGAAGCCGGCGAAGTTCGACTTTGCCAGCGACGATCTCAGCGCCCAAGAGTATGCGTTCGCCCAAGCAGAGACGGAGCATCTGTTCTTCAGCCTGCTCTACTCGCTCGATTGCTACTGGATGAGTCACCCACTGGCCACTCGCAGTTCGCTTTGGAAAGGCGAGCAGTTGCGGCGGGCCGTGCGAATGGGGTTCAAGGTTCCGCGCTCGATTATTTCGAACGACCCGGCTGCCGTCAGGCGCTTCAGGGAAACGCTCGACAGCGAAATAATCTTCAAGGCCATGTCGTCGCCTTCGCTGTGTGCAGAAGAGGTGGCGCTGGCTGACCGCAACTTCGAGGGCCTGCCGACGACGCGCATATCGGATGAGCACTTCCAGGTGATCGACGCAGTTCGAGAGCTGCCGTGCCTGTTTCAGGAATACATCCCGAAAAAGTACGAGCTCCGCGTCACCGTAATCGGCAAGAAGGTCTTTGCCGCAAAGATCCACTCCCAGAACGACAGCAGAACAGAAACGGACTACCGGAATTTTTCTGTCGAGATTCCGTATGAGCATGAAGCGCTTCCTGCCGACGTCGAAGCACGTTGCGTGGACTTTGTCCGCAGTTACGGCTTGGAGTTTGGCGCGTTGGACCTGATCGTCACTCCGCAAGATGAGCTGGTCTTTCTTGAGAACAATCCTGGTGGTCAGTTCCTGTTTGTGGAGCAGCTCGTGCCGGCGTTGAAGATGACCGACGCGGTGTCTGATCTGCTTCTCGCCGAAGCCGCGGCGGCCGCGGGGTAATCACTTGTCGATTCGAGACGGCATTGAAAGAATCGAAGCCAGCAGGCGGAGCCGGGTGCTGGTGTTCGCGTCGTCCCAGCTTGAGATAGACATGCTGCCATCGCTGTATGAAGCATTGTCACGACTTGGGCAGTGTCGACAGCTGGACGTGGTGTTCCATAGTCGCGGCGGGATCGTAAACGCAGCGCGACGTATCGCGCTCCTGTTGAGGGAGTTTTCCGAGCGGGTGTGTTTTCTGGTCCCGCACTACTGCGAATCCGCCGGCACAGTCGCCGCACTATCCGCTGATGAGATCATTGCGGGGCCGTTGGCCATATTTTCGCCAATCGACCCACTGCTCTCATCGGCTCGCGGTGGCGGCGACAACGGTCCGCTAGCGCTGTCTGCGCAGGATTTGCGCCTTTTTGGTGAAATGGGCGTGGCGTGGTTTGGACTTGAACCGCAGGAAGCCAAGGCTCGTTCCCTGGCAGTACTCTGTGAAAATGTCTTTCCCAGCACATTGACGTCGTTCTACCGGTCGACGCTGGAGATGCAGGATATTTGTGCAGAGTTGCTTGCACTTCACATGCGCGACGAAGCTTTGCGAAAGGAAATCGCCGACAAGCTTATCTTTGGCTTCCATTCCCATACGTTCGCGCTTACCCGTGGTGACCTGTTGGCGCTCGGGTTGCCGGTCAAGACCGATCGGGAAATCGAAGATCTGATGTGGCCGATTTCACGAGAACTGCGCGGGATAGTGGGCCCGGGGGCGCGCGCGTCGGCGGACGACGATTGGGTCGACGCGATCGTTGCTACGAGCCACGGGGCCTGTGCCCGGCGTCGAAGCGATGATTTTCCTGGGCGCTGGCAAGAATGGGAGCTGAGCTGACAATGGAGTTGGTGTTCTACCTGTCCGAACTTTGTCGACTCCTCGTGCTGATCGTGCTTCTGTCGGCGGCCTATGCCAAGACGATGGACATGACTGCCTTCGCAGCCTCTCTGTCCAATGATTTCCACGTCCCCGCTGCATTCAGCAGGCAGGCTGCCTTTTGCGTCGTCGTCGTCGAATGGCTCGCATTCCTGGCCGTGTTGCTTGGCGGCTCCCATGGGCGCATTGGAGCGGGCCTGGCGCTACTCCTACTCATCGCCTTCAGCGCCGTGATGTTGGAGGCAATCGTCAAGGGACGGCGCGTGGTTTGTAGCTGTTTCGGACGCTCGACGCATCCGATCTCTTCAATCGATCTGCTCAGGAACGCGGGTTATATCGCAGCCGCCGGCTTCTATCTCGTCAATGCCCCGTACGAAATGCGGGGTGGATGGTGGGCACAGATCTCGTTGCTCCTCGCGGCTGCGCTGTGCTTCGTTGTTTCCGTCAGCATGCATGAAATAAGGAATCTCCTGCGGTGACGCCATGACAGATGCGCTGCTGTCGCTGCTCGTCATCCTGCTGCTGGCCGCGGTTACGCTGAATCTGTTTTTGACGATGCGAATTGCCTCGATCGTCCGGGAGGCACCAGAGCCGCAGGATCTGCCATTCACGCTTGAACTGGACATGCCTGTCCCGCCATTTTCGGGAAAGCGGCTGGGGAATGGAGCGATGGTGTCCTCGGAGTCGGTCGCAGGCAATGCTTCGATTGTCCTGGTCTTTCTGTCCTCGGGCTGCGGCGACTGCCGAAAGAAATTGCCCGAGTTGATGCAGATTCTGCCGGCCGTCCGCCGAGCCGGAATTGAACTGCTCATCGTCGCGATGGAGGGCGAGGCCGGCGTCCGCAAGTTTCTGGGCGCGACGCCGTTGTTCGATCACGTCGTGGTGGTGGACAAGAAGACCAGGCGCCTACTAAACCCCAGAAACGGGTCGCCGTTCTACGTGTTCATCGACAACCAGAAGATCGTGAAAGCAAGTGACTTCGTTGGCGACGTAAATTGGCGGAACTTCATGGATCAGATGCGCGAACTGGATCTTGAAATGGCCGCCCAGACCGAATGAAGTCCAGCACTTCACCTCAGGGAGCCAAGGTTCTTCACAGGTTTCACCTTCTCAGGCCGTATTCCGTCCGCCTGTGTTTCAGCTACCTGTTGCTGCTGCTTACCGCTTCATTCCAGCTGTTCTATCCGAACGCGGTTGCCTATTTCATCGACAAGTCCGTCTCCGAGACGGATGTGACGTGGATCGTGTGGACGGCACTGGGCATGGCGGCGGTCCTGCTGGTTCATGCTCTGGCGATTGCATTGCGGCACTACCTTTTCGCGTCGACGGGCTCCATGGTCGTCGCCGATCTGCGCAACACGTTCTTCCGCGCTGTGGTTCGTCAAGACGTGGGCTTTTTCGACTCGGAGAACGTGGGGGATCTGACCAACCGGTTGTCGGTGGACATCGAGCAGTTGCAAGAGGCGCTGACGGTCGACGCCGCGATGCTGGTGCAGACGGCGATCATCGGTGTCGGTGGCGCGGTCATGCTGTTCGTGATCTCTCCTTCGTTGAGCTTGCTGATACTGGCAATAGCGCCGCTCGTCGTATTTTCGATGAGATGGGTGGGCTCCCGCGCCAGAGTGCTATCCAAGATGAAACAGGAGCGACTGGCCTACTGCGGGCGCCTGGCACAGGAGGTCTTTTCCAATATTCGCCTGGTGCACGCCTTCACGCAGGAGCGCAAAGAGCAGCAGAAGTTCAGCGATTCGACGGGCTCGGCGCTGCGTTATTCGCTGGCGAGCGACCGGTTGTTCTCCGGGCTTGAGGGCGGCGCAACGTTCGTCCAGAGCATGGCATTGCTGGTCACGGTACTCGTCGGCGGGGCATTGGTCGCCGATAAGTCCTTAAGTCTTGGTGAGTTCACAAGCTTCCTTCTTTACGCGGGCATGGCCGCTGGTTCAGCGACCACATTGGGCGCGCTCTGGGGAGAATGGATGCGCGTAGTCGGCGCAACCGATCGGGTGTTCGAGTTACTGGGCAGTGCGCCCAAGGAAGAAGTCGATTCTGCGAGTGAACAGGTGGCTCTTGACGGCGAGATCCGGTTCGAATCGGTTGATTTTTGCTATCCGACACGGCCGGAGCGGAACGCGCTCACCAACTTTTCCCTGACCATTCGGCCGGGCGAGAAAATTGCCTTGGTGGGAGCTTCCGGAGCGGGCAAATCCACGGTCGTCAATCTGTTGCTCGGCTTCTACGCCCCAACGAAAGGCGACATCCTGATTGGCGACGTAAAGGTGTCGGAGCTGAGTTTGTCGGAAGTGCGTAGACAGACCGCCATTGTTGAGCAGGAGCCCGCGCTGTTCTCTGCGAGCATCATGGAGAATATTCGCTACGGTTCGGTGTCGCCGGACGTAAGCGACGACGACGTGCTTGATGCCGCAAAGCACGCCAATGTCCATGACTTTGTCGGTTATTTCCCGGACGGTTACGAGACGCTGGTCGGCTCGCGCGGCATGCAGCTTTCCGGTGGGCAAAAGCAGAGAGTGGCGATTGCCAGGGCGCTGGTGAGGGATCCGAAGTTGCTCGTGCTGGACGAGGCAACAAGTGCGCTTGACTCAGAGAGTGAGGGCAAAGTCCAGGCGGCCCTGATGCACATCATGAAGGGGCGGACGACTATTATCATTGCGCACAGGTTATCCACGATTGCCTTCGCGGATCGGGTGGTCGTATTGAGGGACGGGGAAATAGTCCAGTGCGGACCTCATCGTGAGCTTATGGATTGTCGCGATGGCTACTACCATCAGCTTGTTTCAAGACAGATGTTGAGTATCCATGGCCCTTCGGCCGACGTGGAAGCCGAGCGCAGTCCGGTGGCTCTAAGGAACGTCTGAACAACGGACAGAACGGCGGTCTTTCCTCTGTCTGCCTCACGGCAAGATGGCTGACAGCGAACAGCGGCCCTCCGGGGCTTGGTATATGCCCGCAGTTGGGAAGTGACAATCACGAACAGCAACAGCAACAGCAACAGCAACAGCAACAGCAACAGCAACAGCAACAGCAACAGCAACAGCAACAGCAACTAGGGAGGGTTTGAACACAAGGTTCTTCGCCGCTGCTTGTGTCGGACGCTTGGCTGGTTCAGACCCTCCCTAGCATTAGCACTATCGACTGCCGGAGAGCGACGCGACACCGCGCTTCGGAAAAGGGCTGGCTCGCCCCCGCTATCATCCGCGCATGCTGAAAATCCAAGAATCCCGTGATGCCTGGCTGTTCTGGCTCATCGCCGTGCTCGTGCTCGGCGCCGGGCTTGGCCTGCGCGATCCGTGGCCCGCAGACGAGCCGCGTTTTGCCCTGGTCGCGCGGCAGATGGTCGAGAGCGGGCAGTGGCTATTCCCGATGCGTGGCGACGAGCTGTACCCCGACAAGCCGCCATTGTTCATGTGGATCCAAGCCACGTTCTATGCGCTGACGGGCAACCTGCGCCTTGCGTTCTTGCTGCCATCGCTGCTAGCCGCCCTCGGCACGCTGTGGCTGGTGCGCGACCTCGGTCGTCGCTTGTGGACGCCGCAAGCCGGTGCGTACGCGGCTTGGGGCTTGCTGTTCGCATTGCAGTTCACCTTCCAGGCCAAGCGCGCGCAGATCGACCCGCTGGTGACGTGCTGGATCACGTTGTCGGTGTACGCACTGTTGCGCCATCTGCTGCGCGGACCGGACTGGCAGATGTGGACGCTGGGCTGGTTTGCGGCGGGGCTGGGGGTGATCACAAAAGGCGTCGGCGTAGTGGCGTTGCTGGTGCTGCTGCCGGCGGTGTGGGCGCAATGGCGCGGCTGGCCGGGGCTCACGCGGATGCGAGCGAGCGAAGCGAAGTTCTGGCTCGGTCCGCTGGCGTTGTTGCTGCCGCTGACGGCGTGGCTGGTGCCGATGTTGCTTGCGGTGCACGCCAGCGGCGACCCGGCGCTGGATGCGTATGCCGACAACATCCTGCTGCGGCAGACCGCCGGACGCTACGCGAATCCGACCCATCACTACCAGCCGCCTTGGTACTTCCTCGTGGTGATGCTGACCCAATGGCTGCCGCTCGTACTAGCGTTGCCGTGGGCGCTCAAGCCGTGGCGCGAGTCGCTGCGCGAGCGCGATGCGCGCGTGCTGCTGCCGCTGGCGTGGGTAGCCTTGGTGCTGCTGTTCTTCAGCATCAGCGCGGGCAAGCGCGAGGTCTACATCCTGCCGGCGTTGCCGATGCTGTGCCTGGCGTTGGGGCCGTGGTTGCCCGCGATCCTGGCGCGGCCGTGGCCGCGCCGGCTCGCGTTCGCATTCGCCGCGGTGCTCGCCGCGGTGACGCTGGTCGCGGGACTGCTGGTGGTGTTCGGCGAGCCTGGATTCGAACGCAAACTCGATGCGGCCCGCGGCATCGCCGATGGGGGTAACGCACTCGGTGCAATGCTCGCAGCGATTGGCGCATTCGGTGTGGCCGCGCTGCTGTGGTTCCGGTTGCGCGGTGGCGTGCCGGCGCTGCTCGCGACGCTGGCGGGTTTGTGGGTCGGTTACAGCCTGATCGGCTACCCGTTGCTCAACGATGCGAGCTCGGCGCGTGGCTTGATGGTGCGCACCGGGCAGCGCATCGGCCCGGATGCCGAACTTGGCCTAGTGGCATGGAAGGAGCAGAACCTGCTGATGGCCGATCGCAAGGCGATGACGTTTGGATTCAAGCGCCCCGGCCCCGAACAGCTTCGGGATGCGCGCGCGTGGCAGGCCCTGGCGCCGCAGCGGCGCTGGTTGCTGGTCGAGCGCGCCGTATTGGATGCCTGTGTCGCGCTCCCCCGGGCAGTGAACATGGGGATCTATAACCGGCGCGAATGGTGGTTGCTGAATTCCGACGCGCTGGCTCCGACGTGTCGGCAGCGGGCACAATCGGTGCATGGCTGACATCCGCATCATCACCCGCGAAAACGGCGTCGGCTTGAGTCGCGACATGCAATTGATTGCCGAGGCCCTAGCCGAAGCGGGGCATTCGGTGGAGTTGTTCGGGTACGGGGGCAGCCAGTTTGGCAACCGAATGCGCGAGGCCAATCTATGGCGGCGACGCGCGCTCCACGGTCGGGCCGACGTCCAGATCTTTATCGAGCGGGTCTATCACCGGTGCTTGCCGCTTGCCCGCCGAAATCTCCTGATGCCGAATCCGGAATGGTTCCTGCCGAAATGGCAGCGATATCTCCCCGCGTTTGAGCGGGTGCTGTGCAAGACCCAGCATGCCGAAGCCATCTTTCGAACTTTGGGTTGCACAACGGCCTTCACAGGTTTCACCAGCGACGACCTGTTCGATCCCGTGGTTACCAAGGAGCGGGCGTTCTTTCACCTCGCCGGGCGCAGCACGGCCAAGGGAACCGAGGCGGTGCTCGCCGCCTGGCGCAGGCATCCGGAATGGCCTTTGCTGACCGTGGTGCAGCACCCGAAAGTGGCACGGCCTGGTCAGCACGCTGCGAACATCGATCATCGCATCGGTTACCTCGATGCTGGAGAGCTGCGTCGTCTTCAGAATAGTCATCGCTTCCATCTTTGCCCCTCGGAAGCAGAGGGCTTTGGTCACTACCTGATGGAGGGCCTCGGCGTGGGCGCGGTCGTGCTGGCGACGAACGCCGCACCGATGAATGAGTTGGTCGCTGCAGGGCGAGGCCTGCTGATCGAATCTGCTCAATGCGTGCGTCGCGGCCTAGTGGATTTTCATCGTGTCGACGAAGCCGGCCTCGAAGAGGCAGTGGAACGCGCGTTGGCCATGGACGAACAGGAGTGCGAGCGTTTGAGCACCAGTGCGCGAGCTTTTTTTGTCGACAACGACCGGGGCTTTCGCAACCGTCTGGCAGCGGCGTGCTTTGCTGATTCGCCCTCGGGGTAGGGTGTCTAATTTAAGCGCGCGGGTTGCGGCGAGCGATTTTCTGCTCGACAGAGGTGCCTCACACAAAAAAATCGCAAGGCACACGACGTGCGTTGAGCGGAGTTACGGCAACCATGAACCCACCTTGCAAGATCTGCGAAGCAGCGACCACGCACTTCGGTCGGCAGCTCGTACTCGGACAGTTCCAGGCCGAATATCGTCGATGCGACCAATGCGGCTACGTGTTCATCGTCGATCCGCACTGGCTCGAGCAGGCCTACTCGACAGCGATTGCTGCTCTGGACACGGGCATCGTGACGCGCAACCTCTGGTTGGCCGACGCAACGTCCGCGCTGCTCGGCCTGTCCTTTCGCAACGTGCGCCGTACGCTTGATTTCGGCGCGGGGACGGGTCTGCTGGTGAGGCTCATGCGCGATCGCGGCCACGATTTCAGTTGGCACGACGAATACAGTCCTAATCTGCTCGCCGGCGGATTTGAAGCCGATCTCAACGCCCAGTTCGACATGGTCACCGCGTTTGAGCTGGTTGAGCATCTGCCCGAGCCGGTCACGACCGCCGAGAAGTTGCGGTCGCTGGCGCCGATCATTTTGATCTCGACGGAGTTGATGCCGTCGTCGGTGCGCGGTGTGGACGATTGGTGGTACTACGCGCCGGAGAGCGGACAGCACATCGGCTTTTTTACTGAGACGAGTCTCGCAACACTGGCCGAACGGCTGGGTTTGCGACTATCTACTAACGGCCGGAACCTGCACGTGCTGGCGCCCCAAAATGTGAGTCAGACTCTGTTGCGCGCCCTGCGCAAACCTGCGCGGGCGCGATGGTTGGCTCGGCCGGGAATTCGTAGCTCGCTTGCGCACTCAGATGCCAAGTTGCTTCAAGCCCGCCTGCAGACGAGTCAGCTTTGACGGAAAGGGCCCGCTGACCGCAAGGCGCCTTGACGCTCAGGGGTGGACGGTTTCAACTTTCGAATTCGGCAGTGCTAGCAATCCGATTGGCAGAGTTTCAGTCCGGAACTACGCGCCGCAGCAGTGCGTACTTCAGCGCCACGTAACGCATGTGCAGCCAGTGGAACCGCCAGCCCTGCGGGCCATCGATGAGGCCGCCACGCAGCAACAGATTCTTGATGGCGTATGCCAGCGCCGCGAGCACGCCACGGCCCTGCCAGGCGCGCTGGCCGCGTGCGGCCTTCTCCAGCGCCCACAGTCGTGCGTACCCTTGCAGCTTGCGCCAGTACTCGGCCTCGTTGCGTGCAGTGTCGTGCTCGAGCCACACCTGCGACTCGATGACCCGTTGGCCTTCAACTTCTAAGTATTCGTGCACCGGTACGAGTGCGTGGCGCAAGTGGGAGCGGAACAGTCGTTGCACCGGCTCGCGCGCGAAACTGCCGCCACGCAACACCCGGCCGAGGAAGTGGGTACGGCGCAGCAGCAGCCATACATCTGCACGTTGGATCGGGCCGGCAAACAGCTCGCGCACGGCCGCCTGCGCGACCGGCTGCAGCCATTCGTCGGCATCGAGCAGGATGACCCAGGGCTGCGTCGCCAGGGCGATCACGGCATTCTTCTGTGCGGCGAAGCCGAGCCAGTCCTGGTGTTCGACGCGGGCGCCGAGGCCTCGCGCGATCGCGACCGTGTCGTCGCTCGAGCCCGAGTCGAGCACGATCACTTCGCGGCAGATCGGCAGCAGCGAGGCGACGCAGCGGCCAATGCGGTCGCCCTCGTTCTTGCAGATGACGACACCGGACAGGGCGGGCAACTCAAGCATTGGACACTGGCGGCAGGGCAGCCTGCGATTATAGGGCGGCCGATTGTGCTGGCCCCGGTTGGCGTCGGTGCAACTGCCAGCGTGTGAGTACTTTCGTTCCCCAAATCAGGACCGTGCATGACTGAGTTTCCCCCCGCTGGACTTCCGCCACCCGTACGCGTGCTGCATTTCGTCACTGGCGGGTTCTCCGGCGGCGCCACGCAGGTGGCCATCGCGCTGGTCAACGCCGCGCTGCACAGCGAGCGTGTGCAGCCGTTGCTGGTGCTGCGCCGCAAGCGCCGCGGCGATCCCGCGCGTATCGCCGAGTTGCAGGCGGCCGGCGTTCCGCTGGTCACCGTGGCGGGCTGGTCGCATGCGGCGACGATCTGGCGTTTGGTGCAGGTGTGCCGCGATTTCCGTCCCGACGTGCTGGTCGCGCATGGCTTCAGCGAGCATCTGTGGGGCCGCTATGCCGGCCTGCTGGCGAAAGTGCCGCACCTGGTGCACGTCGAGCACAACACCCGCGAGCGCTACACCGCCTGGCGGCTGGCACAGGCGCGCTGGCTCGCGCAGCGCACCGATCGCATCGTCGGGTGCTCCGAAGGCGTGCGGCTGCGGCTGCTGGAGATGGGCATGCCGACGGCGAAGACCATTGCCATTCCCAACGGCATTCGCCTGGAACCGTTCGTGCACGCCGACGCGCACCCGGTGGCGCAACGGATACCAGGCATCGTGATGGTGGCGCGTTTTTCTAAGCAGAAGGATCACGCCACGCTATTGCGCGCCACGGCGTTGTTGCGCGAACGCGGCCTGCGCCCGCCGGTGCTGTTGGCCGGGGGCGGCAAGGGCCGGCATCGGCAGCCGTTGGAAGCCCTGGCCGCCGAATTGGGGCTGCAGGAGCAGGTGCAGTTCCTCGGGCTGTGCCGCGACGTGCCGGGGCTGCTGCTCCAGCACCAGATCGCGGTGTTGAGCACCCACTACGAGGGCATGCCGCTGGCGTTGCTCGAAGGGATGGCCGCCGGTTGCGCCGTGGTCGGCAGCGCGGTGCCCGGGGTGCGCGAAGTGATCCGCGACGGGCAGGATGGTCGGCTGGTCGCGCCTAACGATCCTGCGGCACTGGCGGATGTGCTGCAGCACTTGTTGACGACGCCCGACGACGTCGCGCGGCTCGGCGCAGCGGCGCGCGCGACGGCGCTGCAGCGGCACAGCCGCGAGGTGATGAATCAGCGTTACGAGGCCTTGTTTTGCGAACTCATGCAGGGCGCGGATATTGGTGGTTAGCGAATGCCATCGGTTGGCTGTCCGATGTGTTTGCAGTGATCGCACCGAGGCAGTTGATGTGACCTCAGCTGACCTCAGCTGATCTCGGCTCATCAGCCCGGCGCACGGCCGCAGCGCAGAGCCGCACACCGCCATGCCGAGATATCTTTCAACTAGTTATGGCCGTGCTGACGACATCGGCCGGCTCGCGCTGATGGCGTGGTGCGAGGGCGACACGGCGCGGCACTCGGAATTGCCGTAAAAGATTTGCTTTTTCGCGACACGCAACAGCAGATCCCTCTCCGAGTGACGGAACTGGTGCGAGTGCCATGTCTCGCATACGTAGCGCATCGAGGGGCGCAGTGGCGGATCGTTACGGTGCCCTGATCGCCTAAAGCGAGGTGTTGCCTCTAGCTGCCGCAGCGCCGCTCACCAACGCAGCGGGCGCCGCGCCAGCGTGCGCGACAGGGTGTCGTACAGCATTCGTGCTTCGGCTTCGGGCAGGAAGCGGATGCGCAGCGGCGGCGCCAGCGTGCCGGCGCCAGCGGTGTCGAGCCATAGCGTGGCGGTGCCGCAACGGCGGTCGATCGGCGAGCGGGTTAGTTTCAGGGCCTGCAGTTTGTCGAGTTCGGCAAAGCGCCAGTGGCGCGACCACCAGCCCTCGCGCACCGCGACCAGTTCGTTGCCTAGCGCATAGGCGGCACGCGCGGCGCGTTGCCGCGCCTTGTAGGCCGCCCACGGCAGCCACAGCAACCCCAGCGCACCCCACGCGCCGAAGCGCCACCCCAGGACGGCCGCGACCAAGAGCACGAATGGCACCCCCGGCACGAACAGCCGCCACCAGCTGCGTGCGGGAAGTGGCCGCCACTGCAACGTTGCGAATTCGCCGTTGGGCAGCAGGTGCTCGATCAAGGCCGCGCACGCGTCGGGCGTGGCGATGGGTGCCAACTCCCGCAGCGCGCGTTGCTGGCCCTCCTCAGCCACGGCGGTGTCGACATCGAGGCTGCGACGCTTGAGCACGCGGTGCATCAGGCCCTCGCGCAACGTCCAGGCCTGGATCCGCCGGCGCGAGGCGCTGGTGCGCCAGCGCGCAAGCAGGCCGCGCTCGACCGTGAGCCGGCGCCCGTGTTCGCTGAGCCGGAAGCCGTAGTACTGCGCCAGCGCCAACAGCATCGACAGCAGCCGTATCGCGAACACGAAGGTCGCGAACAGTGCCACCGCTGCGAGCGCGTACTCCGACGGGCCGAAGTGCTGCTGCCCGGCCCAGCCGAACATTGATCGGCTCCAATCCTCGAACAGCTCCGGGATCAGCCGGCTATTGAACTGCGACATACCCGCAAACGCCGCACCCACCACGATCAAGCCGCGGTTGGACACCAGCCCGAGCCGCAGCACTTCGCCCACGGGCAGCGACAACAACGGAGTCGACACGTCGGCGGGGTCGGCGTTCGGGTCTGCCCCGGCCGCCGGCATCGCCGCGCCGCGCCGGCGCACCAGGGCTTCCAGCGCGATCGCATCGCTGAGCTTGAGCACGCGCATCTGCGCTTCGGGCTTCTTGCCGCCGGCGGACTCCAGCCGCACTTCGGCCACGCCGAACAGTCTATGCAACAGCGACTGTTGCAACGCGACGTTGTGGATGCGCACGAACGGGATCACCCGCAGGCTGCGTTCGAACACGCCGCTGCGCACCACCAGACTGTCGCCGTGCACGCCGTAGCGGTAGGTCGCGTACTGCCACAGCGAGAACACGATCAGTCCGGCAACGCCAATCAGCGGCCACAGTTCGTTGCGGTCGCCTTGGCCGAACACCAGCAGTGCGACCAGCGGCACGATGAACTGCTTGAGTTGCTGCAACAGCACGAACAGCCACGACATCGGGTGCAAGCGGCGCTCGGCGTCGGCGGGATTGACTTCGGTCATCGCCCGAATTCCAAAGAAGTCGTGGCGGCGCGATTCGGCGCTGGTCGGAACGCGGACGCGCTCGCCGCGACACCGAGGTAGGGCTCAGCGAATTCGAGCTGCCCCGGGCGCGCATCGGGCAATGAGGCGCTGCCCGCGCGTCGCGACCCGGGCCATGGCCGCACCCGCCCGGGACACTGGTGTCCCCGGTGGGCCGAGGGACGAGGATTACGCCGCATCTTCATCGTGGTCGTTCTGGCGCGACAGGCGATCGCGCAGACGCTCGGCGTCGTCGGCATCGAGGGTAGGTACCGAATCGTCATCGTGGTCGATCTGGCGCGACAGGCGATCGCGCAACCGCTCGGCGTCGTCGGCGTCCAGGTTGGGTATCGTCACCGCACTGTGCTCGGTGCCGGCCGTGTGCACCACGAGCGTGGCGAGATTGCGCCGGCGCTGCAGCGGCCCGCGCTTGAGGTCGAGGTGTTGTACGCGCGTCACCGGCACGCGGGTTTCGCGCTGCCACATGCGCCCGCGGCGCACTTCCAGGCCAGCGTCATCGAGTCGCCAGAACGTGTGCTTGTGGCGCTTTAGGCCCAGCCAGGCGCCGAACGCCAGCCCGAGCAGTAGCGCCACCGGCGTTGCCAGCCACGGCGACACCCAGTCCGTGATTGCCGCGAAAGCAAATCCCGCCGCCGCCGCCAGCAGTGCGACCGCCGGCACGCTGCTGATCAGGAACAGGGCGCGTGCGCGTGCGGGCAGGGGTTGCCAGTCGATCGGCGGCGCGATCCAGATCGGCGCCGGCGCGCTGGGGTCGGTCAAGCTCATGCAGTCGTTCCTTCGAGGACGGTCAATAGCAATCGGGCCAATAAGGATTGTCCTCGCCGGCCACGGGCGGGCGCAGCGAGTAGCGTTTGTACGTCCACTGGTACTGGCTCGGGTCGCGACGGGCGACGTGCTCGACCGCGGCGTTGAGCGCGATCACGCCGCGCACCGGATCGGCATCGGCAATCCCCGCCGGTGCCGGCTCCAGGTGCAGCGCGAAGCCGGGCTCGCCGTCGTCATCGCCGTCGATGCGCTCACACCATGCCAGCAGCACGGCCGCCCCCGTGCGCTGCGCGAGTCTGCCGAGCAGCGTCATCGTCAACGCGGGCACGCCGAAGAACGGCGCAAACTCGCCCTCGCCAGCCTTGGGCTGCTGGTCCGGCAGGATGCCGACCACGCCGCCGTCCTTGAGCAGACGCAACAAGGGCCGCACGGCCGTAGCGGCGGCGCGCACCTGGGTCACCCGCGGCGGGGCGTCAGGCTCGACATGGGCGGAGCGCACACGGTTGAGGAAGGCCTCACCGGTCGCCGATTCCGGCGGCTTGTACAGGATCGCCAAGGGCGTGCGCGATGCCAGCCACTGGTTGAGCAGTTCCCAGTTGCCGTAATGCGGCGCGGCGACGATCACACCGCGGCCGGCGGCAATCGCGGCATCGAGGTGTTCCACCCCGTGATGCTCGCGGATCAGTGCGAGGTTTTCGGCATGCGGGCGGGTCCACAGCCGCAGTGTCTCCAGCGCCTGCCGGGCAGTACTGCGCAAGACCGCGCGGTGGAGTTGGTCGCGCGCGTCGGGCGACAGGTCGGGGTAGGCCAGTTCGAGATTGCGCCGCGTGACCCGGCTCTCGCGGCTGTTGCGACGGATTCCGCGCGCCGCGATCGTGTCAGCCCAGCGCCGCAGCCAGGGCCACGGGAGCCGCGCCGCCGACGTGGCGACGGCGTACAGCAGTAGGGCGGCCAGCTCGGTCATGCGGTTGAGTTTAGCGGGAGGTGGATTTTGGATAATTGGATTGCCCATTGGAACGGGCGCCTCGCGCCGTTGCATCGCGCAACCCGCACCCGGTGGGGCCTGGAGACCCTTTACTGCAATCAGCGGAATCGATGGTGCAACGTGCTCAGCTTCACCGGATTACTGCGCGGGAACGACGATCTACCCATCACCGAGTACCGCTAGGTAGGATCAAGCCACGCTGCCATGGATTCCACGCCGGGCGGCTAACCCAGCATCTCTCACCGACGGCGGCCCATGCTCGCACTCATCCAACGCGTCACTGAAGCTGTCGTCCGGGTCGACGGCGAACCCATCGGCGCGATCGGCCCTGGCCTGCTGGCCTTGGTCGCGGTGGAGCCTGGCGACGGCGAATCGCAGGTCGCGCGCATGGCCGAGCGCCTGCTCGGCTATCGGGTGTTCGACGACGCGGACGGGCGCATGAACCTCGGACTTGGCGCCACCGCAGGCGGGCTGTTGCTCGTGAGCCAGTTCACCCTCGCGGCCGACACCCGCAGCGGTATGCGACCGGGCTTCACCACTGCGGCCCCGCCCGAGGTGGCTGAACCGCTGTTCAACCGATTGCTGGAAGTCTGCCGGGCCCGCCATGCGCCCGGGGTGGAAACCGGGCGTTTTGGCGCACATATGGTGATCAGCCTCGTCAACGACGGCCCGGTCACCTTCCTGCTCCGCGCCTGATTCTCCGGCGTGATCCAAGGAAACCCGGCGCGCCGCTGGTATAATAGTTAGTTCACCTCACTCGGCGCACCCCATGGCCAACGAACGTCAGCCCCCCCAATCCGACATCAAGATCCTGATCAGCAAGGGGCTGGAGCAGGGCTACCTGACCTATGCCGAGGTCAACGATCACTTGCCCGACGACATGGTCGATCCGGAGCAGATCGAAGACATCATCAGCATGATCAACGGCATGGGCATCGAGGTGCACGAAGTTGCGCCCGACGCCGAGACGCTGTTGCTCGCCGGCCAGTCCGGGAGCGGCCGCGAAGTCGACGACACCGCCGCCGAGGAAGCCGCCGCGGCGCTGACCTCGCTCGATGCCGAAGGCGGCCGCACCACCGACCCCGTGCGCATGTACATGCGCGAGATGGGCACGGTCGAGCTGCTGACCCGCGAGGGCGAAATCGCCATCGCCAAGCGCATCGAAGAAGGCCTGGTGCAGGTGCAGGCGTCGCTCGCCTCGTTCCCGGCCACGATCGCGCACGTGCTCGAAGGCTACGAGCTGCACAAGGCCGGCAAGAAGCGCCTGGCCGAGGTCGTGGTCGGTTTCCTCGGTGAGGAAGAACCCGAGCCGGTCCCAGTCGTGGTGGTCGCCGCGGTCGAAGACGACGCCGATGATGCCGAAGCCGAGGTCGAGGCCGTCGACGAAGATGCGGTCGAGGAAGGCCCAACCGGCCCGGATCCGATCGAAGTCGCCGCCCGTTTCGAGTCGATGGGCGCCAACTACGCCAAGTTCGTCAAGGCCCACGCGAAGTACGGCGCGGCGCACAAGTCGGTGCTCAAGCTGCGCGAAGAGATGGCCGCGGTGTTCGTCACCCTCAAGCTGCCGCTGGGCCTGACCGACACGCTGGTGCGTGGCCTGCGCGAGACCGTCGCCAAGGTCAAGGAACACGAGCGTCGCATCCTCGACCTGTCGACCCGCGTCGCCAAGATGCCGCGCAAAGATTTCATCCGCGCCTGGGACGGCAACCAGACCAACCTCGAGTGGGTCGACGAGCTGCTCAAGCGCAAGCAAAAATGGTCGTCGGGCCTGCGCGACGTGCGCGACCAGATCGTGTCCGAGCAGCAGTCGACGATTGCGCTCGAGCAGAAGATGCTGATCACGCTGGCCGACATGCGCGAGATCAGCCGCGCGATGGCCTACGGCGAAGCCAAGGCGCGCAAGGCCAAGAAGGAAATGGTCGAGGCCAACCTGCGCCTGGTGATCTCGATCGCGAAGAAGTACACAAACCGCGGCCTGCAGTTCCTCGACCTGATCCAGGAAGGCAATATTGGCTTGATGAAGGCGGTCGACAAGTTCGAATACCGTCGTGGTTACAAGTTCTCGACCTACGCCACCTGGTGGATCCGCCAGGCGATCACCCGCTCGATCGCTGACCAGGCGCGCACCATCCGCATCCCGGTGCACATGATCGAGACGATCAACAAGCTCAACCGCATCAGCCGGCAGATGCTGCAGCAGTACGGCCGTGAAGCGACGCCGGAAGAGTTGGCGAAAGAGATGGACATGCCCGAGGACAAGATCCGCAAGGTCATGAAGATCGCCAAGGAGCCGATCTCGATGGAGACGCCGATCGGCGACGACGAGGATTCGCACCTCGGCGATTTCATCGAGGACACCAACGTCGAGTCCCCGGTCGAAGCCACGGTCAACATCAACCTGTCGGAAACCGTGCGCGATGTGCTCGCTGGGCTGACCCCGCGCGAGGCCAAGGTGCTGCGCATGCGTTTCGGCATCGACATGAACACCGACCACACCCTTGAGGAAGTCGGCAAGCAGTTCGATGTCACCCGCGAGCGCATCCGCCAGATTGAAGCCAAGGCGTTGCGCAAGCTGCGTCACCCGAGCCGCTCGGAACAGCTGCGTAGCTTCCTCGATATCGATTGATCGGCGCGTTCCCGCAAGCAGGAAGCCCCGCCGGATGCGGGGCTTCTTTTTGGTTCTTGCAGTGCGGCTAGAGCGAGAGTCCTTAGAAAACGCTGGCGCGATGTGTCGGCGACCGTTACCGTTTCGCAGCACCGCGCGGGCCTATAGCTCAATGGTTAGAGCAGAGGACTCATAATCCTTTGGTTCCAGGTTCGAGTCCTGGTGGGCCCACCACATGCCGATCTTGACGTGCAATGTGTTCTGGAAAGCATAGTTTGGCCGGTATGGCCGAATTATCATTCTCAGTAAAGCATAAGCGGTCCGGGGGGCATGACTCTTATGGCTCAATCGCCGTTTAGACCGACAACCATTGTTGGATAGCCTCCCGCAGGACGTTCTTGGGAAGGCCGGTTTCGCCCATATCGCCGACTGGCTGGTGCGGCTGACCTACAACCAGAAGAACTGGGGCTTTGGCCTGTGCTTCCTGCACCTGCGCAACGTCAAGGGCTACGCCTGGAACCACAAGCGCGTGTATCGGATCTATCGGGATTTGGAGTTGAACCTGCCAAGAAAGCGGTTGGCGCGCGAGCGGCCGTAACCGCTGGCGGTGCCCCGAGGCGATCAACCATGTGTGGTCGATGGACTTCATGCGCGACCAGCTCAGCGACGGCCGCAGCTTTCGCCTGTTCAACGTGCTGGATGACTTCAGCCGCGTAGCAATCAGCATTGAGGTCGACCGGTCGCTGCCGTCCGCGCGGGTGATCCGTTCGCTGGACCGGATCATCGAGTGGCGCGGAAAGCCCGCTGCGATCCGCTGCGATAACGGCCCGGAATACGTCAGCGGCACCCTGCAGAAATGGGCCGAGCAACACGGAATCAAGCTGGACTAAATTACATCCAGCCAGGCAACCCGCAGCAGAACACCTACATCGAACGCTACAACCGCACCTTGCGTCACGGCTGGCTGGCCCAACTTCTGTTCGATTCGATCGACGAGGTGCAGGAACCTGCGACCCACTGGTTATGGACATACAACCACGAGCGCCGAACATGGCGCTCGGCGGCATCACTCCAATGCAGCGATTAGCATTGGCCGCTTAGCTCCACTTTTGGCAGCTGCTAAAAATGGGGGATAAGCACGGGGAGTTCGGTGGGGAGCTTGCTCTCGCTGACCCGGAAGATCCCGAGGCCCAGCCAAGAACTTTGTATCAGGCCAACATTTAAGATCTGTTCTTAATGAAGTTGTCATCGCAACGACCGGATACTCCATCTAGGTCAAGATTTTGGCTCTATTCTTTTGGTTCAAGCACAAGAAGGTGCGCTACCGGGGGTTGCGCAAGAACGATGCGCAACTCCACACGCTGTTTTTTGCGTTGAGCAATTTGTATCAGGTCAGGGGGAAGCTATGCCTGTGGTGATCGGCGGCGGCGGACCCGGTTGCCCGCTCAAACAGGTCATTCAAGCGCAAAAAGCGCTCGATTCCACAAGAATCCCAGCGCGGCGCGGCGGAAATGTCGCCGACACGCACCCGCGCTTGACCGCTTGCGAAGGAACTGAATTGATCAGCGTTTCCCTAACAAAGAATCGTTTTGAGTTGCGCGTGGCGAAGAGACAATGCTAGTGTTCCTGGTTGGGCAGGGAGCGCGCTGGAGGTTCCAAAGATGTTCACTCTGAAGTGTGAGTGGCAAGGATGCGGCCTTGCGCCAATCCGAAAAATAGTATCGCGCGTTGCATACGCACATTGCGCCGGCGTCCGTACAATTGCTTCCGCTGGTCGGCTGCCGCCTTCTGGCGTTGACGGCACTCAGGTCAAGCCCAGCAATTTCTCAAAAGTTGACAGCGCATGCGGCTCCTAAGTCTTTGGAGTACGCGCCCGTTTCTTTCCAGAATTATTACCTTTGTTGCGTTTCCAATGCTCGCGATCTCTGGGGTGATCTTCGGATACCTACATATGAGCTTGCCGATCACGGACACGGCGATCGACGTTTCTGGAATCACTGACCGGGTAACCATCTCCAGGACGGCACAATCCGTTCCGCGGGTATCTGCCAAAAACGACCTCGACGTGTACTTTGGGCTCGGCTTCGTTCATGCCCAGGATCGGCTGTGGCAAATGGAAATGAGCCGCCGCATTGGATCCGGTCGCCTGAGTGAAGTCCTGGGTAACGACTCGTTGAGCTCGGATATCTTCATGCGAACTCTGGATCTGCGCCGCGGCGCAGAAAGGATTTGGCAGCGGCTGCCGGAGAAAGAGCGGCAGGTATTACGTCATTACGTAGCAGGCGTAAACGAGGGGATAAAGCAACTGCGACAATTGCCGCCGGAATTCGCCATCCTTCAGTACCAACCGGAGCCATGGAAACCACAAGACTCGCTCGTGTGGATGCAATTGATGTCATGGCAGTTGTCGAGCAACTACGGATTTGAGATCCATCGCACATTGCTGGTCCAGGCGTTAGGTCCAGAGAAGGCCAATCTTCTTTTGCCAAAGGTCGACTTGCGACATATGCACCTGGCCGGTCTGCTCGACCAGCGCGATTTCCGTTTCGATGAGCTCCTGGGCCAGGCGGAGAACCCTTACTATGCGCCCGCAAAGTTTATCGGAAGCAATAGTTGGGTAATTTCCGGTGAGCATACTGCCAGCAAAAAGCCGCTGCTGGCCAACGATCCACATCTCGCCAACACCATGCCGACCCTTTGGTACTTGGCGGAGTTGTCCGGCGACCGGCTCCACGCCATCGGCGCCACCTTTCCGGGTCTGCCGTTTGTCGTCATAGGAAAAAACCGAGACATCTCCTGGGGACTGACGAACCTGCTGGCCGATACGCAGGACATTTTTCTGGAGAAGCTCAATCCGCTGAACAAGAACGAGTATGAAGTCGACGGCCGCTATCTCAAGATGCAGGTCCGCAGGGAAGAGATCAAGATCCGCAAGGATTTTCTGCGGCGGGAGCAGCGGCCGCGCACGATCAACATTCGCAGGACAGTACACGGCCCGGTCCTAAGCGACGTCGTAGGAGAATTGCAGGAATTCGCCTATAGCCTCCGTTGGACAGGAGACGACGAGGACGGTGGCAGCTTTAGCGCTTTGCTGCAGCTCAACTACGCATCCAACTGGGACGAATTCCGCGACGCCCTGAAAACGTTCGTAGCGCCGGCGCATATTTTCGTTTATGCGGACGGCCTCGGCAACATCGGCCACATCGCGCCGGGGTTGTTCCCGCTCCGGGCTCAAGGGGACGGAAGCGTTCCCAGCATCGGCTGGAAAAGTGCGAACCAGTGGCAAGGCTGGATTCCACGCGCCGAAGTGCCTAGCGCATTCAACCCAAAGGAAGGCTTCATCGTCACAGCGAACAACAAGATCGTTGGCGACGACTATCCCTATCACCTAAGTTCCGACTGGGCTCCCGATTATCGGTCCGACCGAATTACCGCCGAAATCTCCCGCCTTATCGCAGCAAAGCGGTCAAAGCTGACGGCGGAGGATATGGTCAGGCTCCAACTGGACGTGCAGACCCCAGGAAAAAGTTCGATCTTGAGCCATCTCCAGTCGCTGCCGCCCAAGACCGAGCGTCAGAAGCAGATTCTCGACGTGCTTAAATCCTGGGATGGCCGAATGAGTGCCGACAGCTCGGCTGCATCCATTTTCGCTTCATGGACGGGTCACTTTTACCATCTGCTTATTGAAGACGACATCAATGCCGCCAATTTTGCGCCGGCTGCACGCCAGAGTCTGACGCGAATGGTGAACAACATCCATCTACCACTGCTCGAAGACATTCTGTCAAATCAGCACCGCTCCGATGTATGCGACTACAAGACTACTCAGGCGCGGGAGAGCTGCAACGACATCCTCTACGCAGCGCTGGATCATGCGATCAACGAACTGTCGCAGCGGTTGGACAATGACCGAAGCCAGTGGTCAAGTCTTCACAAGACCCAATTTCCACATTTTCCGTTCAGCAAACACGAGCTCGCTCCGGCGAATCCTTATGCCGAGGATAGCTTCTTCCACCATTTCTTCCATCGGGAAGCCGGTACGGAAGGCGGCGCAGAAACCGTCAATGCCGCGCCTTTCAGTTTAGGCGACAACAGCCGATTCCTTCAATTCTTCGGTGCGACGTACCGCCAGATCATCGACATGGGCGGGTCCGGGAAAAGCTACTTCATCAGCGCTACGGGGCAAAGCGGTAATCCGATCAGCCCCCATTACGATGACTTTATCTCTCTCTACGCAGAGGGGCGCTACCTGCCGATGAGCACGCAAGCGTCTGCAGGCGTTCTGCAGCTCCAGCCGAGCGACGGAAGGTGAGAAAATGGAACTGAGGCGGCTTAGCGATCTTTACTGGAAATTGTCACCCAATCTGTTCTTCGTTTCGATACTGCTCGGCATATTTACCGGCGTGTGCCACTCGTTGCTTATCCCTTTCATCATGTATGCCGTTGCCAGCGACATGACGGTTCTGGATCAACTACAGGTGGAAACCTATTCCTTCTTCAATTCCCCTACGTCCGAGTTGGCCACGTTCTTCGTCGTGGCTTGCGCGACGTTGATCGTTTTCAAAACCTGCTCATCTATCTTGTCGACATACATCGCGAAAAGTGCATCTGTACAGCATCGCCTGAGCCTGTACGACAGGATACAGAAGCTGTCTTACATCGAGTTTGAGCGCATTGGTCAGCCCAAGCTTATCAATATAATCAACCTCGACATTCCGAACATCACCAACGCGGCGACGACCTTGCCGGTGATTTGGGGATACGTGGTGACCATACTCGGCACACTATCCTACTTAATTTACTTGGACTACAAAGTATTTATCTTCGTAGTGCTTGCTCTTGCCGTCGCAGTAGTGACCTATCAGGTGCCATTGCACTTTGCGACCCGGTTTTTCGCCAAGTCCAGGAACCACCACGACATAGTCCAGGCTGGCGTGAGAGACCTGGTTGCGGGGGCGAAAGAGCTGAAGTTGAACCAGCGCAAAGCGGAGCGGTTCCATGCTGAGGAACTGTGCCTGCCCGAAAAGAAAGCTTTGCGGGAAACCATCAAAGGTTACGTGCTTTTCGCCTTTGCCGAGAACTATGGCGGAATCATTTCCTTCCTGGTCATCGGCATCGTCGTTTTCCATCTTCCCTACAGCTATCACATTAGCCAGCTCGAACTGTTCGGCATCGTCATGGCCTTGCTTTATCTAACCGGTCCTGTCGGTTTTATCCTGAACACGATGGGAATCGTGCGGCAGGGCCAAGTTTCTCTCGCGAAGCTACAGGAGTTCTATCGGCAGCTCTCGGTAGAGCCGTTAGGCGGTACGGCAGCCATCGGTCCGGATTGGCAGTGCCTGCGAATCGAGGATCTGACTTACTCGTACGAAAACGGAAGCGATAGTTTTGGGCTGAAGCCGATCAATCTGGTCCTCAAGCGCGGAGACATCAGCTTTATTGTCGGCGGCAACGGCTCCGGCAAGTCGACGCTGGGCAAATGCATCTCTCTCCATTATCACCCGTCGTCCGGACGTATCCGCTTCGACGATCAAATCGTCAACGCGGATACCCTGATTTCGGCCAGGCAGAACATATCCGCCATCTATTCCGACTATCACTTGTTCAAGCGATTGTACGGGGCTGATTGCGCAGACAAGGCACGTATCGCGGAGTATCTGCATTACCTGGATCTGGACGGCAAAGTCAGCATCAGCGGTGATGAGATCGATACGATTGCCTTGTCCGATGGGCAGCGACGACGACTCGCGCTGCTGGTCTTGTTGCTCGAAGACAGGAGTATCTGCATTTTCGACGAGTGGGCGGCAGATCAGGACCCCCGCTTCAAAGAAGTTTTCTACTCGAAAATTCTTCCGGACCTGAAGCATAGAAATAAGTTGGTTCTAGTCATCTCCCACGATGATCGCTACTTCGGTTATGCCGACAAACTGATCTACATGAGTAATGGGGCTGTAGATCGGATAGTCGAGCAGGATCCGCAACGGTCGCAGTCGGATGCAACCGAAGAAGCATGCGAGCTCTTGATTTAAACACCCCACAGGTAACACGAGAATCTCTCATGGAAAAGCCGGGAAGCCTTCCAACTTACCAGCTACTGGCTGCTCAGCAGGATATTTTCCTCGATCAACAGGTGTTCAAGAACGTACCGCTCTACAACATCGGAGGGTACGTCGACTTCAACGGCGAGCTCGACATGCGGACGCTTGTGGACGCTCATCGACAACTTATGAAGTCTGCCGATGCCTTCTCACTGAGAATCCGTGTTTCGCACCAGGGCGTTGTACAGCATCTAGGCGATCCACCAGAGTCTCTCGATCTGGTGGACTTCAGTGATGCCACCGATGCTGAGACGGTGGCGCTTGAGCGCATCAAAGAGTCCTATGCACGTTCGTTCCAGTTCGACGACGAGCCATCGTTCCGAAGCGGGTTGATCAAGCTATCCGCGGTTCGCTACTGGTACTACGGGATTGCGCACCACGTCTTCCTCGATGGTTGGGGTTTCTCCAACTGGGCAAAAGCGTTAGTAGACATCTATCGTCAACTGCAGGAAACCGGCGGTGCAGACCTGCAAGCGGTGCCGTTCCTGTCCTTGCTTCCGGAAGAGGCGCAGTACGCTCGTTCGCTACGCTATAGCAACGACAAGCGCTACTGGAACGAGAAGTTTCAAACACTGCCCCCCAAGTTGCTGACCGAGAAATATCATCGGAAGTCCGAACGATCCACAGCCGTTCCAAGTGGCAGAGCGTCGCTCACTTTGGGACAGCGTTGTTTCGAGGAGCATAAGGCGTTCGCCCAATCCCAGGGTGGCAGTGCGGCCCAGCTTTATTTGACGGCGCTCTACATCTATTTTTCCCGCGTTTCTGGTTGCACGGACATCGTGTTCGGTATCCCGACGCATAACCGTAGGACCTGGGCTGCCAAACAGGTAATTGGCACCACGCTGAGCTTCTGTCCGACGAGACTTTCGTTCCCCGGAGAAATTGCGGGAGCGAAGCTGCTTGCGGAAATTATCCGTGTGCAGCGTCATGACATGCGACACCAACGCTACCCGCTTGGCCACTTACACACTGATCTCGGTCTGCGGAGCTCGCACCTCAGCAGACTTTTCGACATTAGTTTCAATTACCAGCTTTTGGATTACACGTTCGAGATCGAAGGTGTCTCAGGCAAGGCGTATTACCTGACCAACGGATTCGAACAGACGCCGCTGACGTTCACGATTTGCGACTATGGTCCTCAGCAGGATGTGGAACTTCAACTTGACTACAACCTGGCGTATCTCTCGAAGGAGGAAGCAGAGCTATTGATATCGAGATGGTTGCTGTTGGTGGAGCAACTGATCGTGGATAGCATGCCCACGCTAGATCAGTACAACCTGCTTTGCGATGGAGATCGCAAGCTGTTGCGCCATTTCAACGGTGAAGTCAGCCTGGAAACCGACGAAGATTTCTTCTCTCTGTTCGAGAAGCGCGCGAAACAGAATCCGCGCTGCCCGGCGGTGGAGTTCGGGGACCGCGCACTCGACTATGGACAGTTGCTCGAAGCCGTCGATAGTGCCGCAGCGAGACTGACCCGACTCGGGATTGGCAGCGGAAGTCGCGTAGGAGTTTGCTTGCCGCGTTCCGAGGATTTGCTCACGGTGTTGATGGCGGTGGTGAGAACTGGCGCGTGCTACGTACCGATGGATCCGGAGTTTCCCGCCAAGCGCCTGGCACTTATGTGTGAAGTTGCAGAACTCGACCTGGTCGTGGTGGGCGACGACTTTGGGTCGCGCCTACCCACATTAGGAGACCGCCTGGACGGCCGCGTCGTTACCCTCGATGGGCTGAAGCAAATACAGGTGGCCGATGCGGATTTCAAGTTTCCCTCCCTTGCTCCTGACGATTCGGCGTACATCCTTTTTACTTCGGGCTCGACGGGAGTACCTAAAGGTGTCGAAGTCAGCCATCGCGCTCTTAGCAACCTGTTGCTGAGTATGTCCGAGCGGCCTGGACTTGGTGCAGAGGATCGGTTGCTCGCGGTTACTACGGTTTCCTTCGATATCGCCGGGCTGGAACTGTATCTGCCGTTGGTCGTCGGCGGAACTGTGGTGATTGCCGATTCTCAGTCGGTTCGAAACGGCTATAGGTTGAACGAACTCGTCGCCAGAAAGCGCATCACGGCGATGCAAGCGACCCCGTCCACCTGGCAGATCATGCTGGAGGCGGGTTGGCCGGCCGGGGTAAAGATCAAGGCGTTTTGCGGCGGTGAATCTCTACCGGACACCCTCGCCATCGAACTTCTTGAGAGGACGACCTCGCTCTGGAACATGTACGGCCCAACAGAGACCACGATTTGGTCGTGTGTGCATCAGGTTGTGAAGCACGAGCGGATAAGCATCGGGCGGCCCATTCGAAATACCGAGATTTACCTGCTGGATGAAAACTTGCAGCAGTTGCCTGTTGGCGAGCGCGGGCTGCTGTATATCGGCGGCGAAGGCTTAGCCAAGGGGTATTACAAGCGTCCGGACCTCACCGTGGAACGGTTCGTAGATTGGCAGAACGAGGACGGGACGGGACGTCGCATCTATAACACCGGGGACATTGCCCGTCTTGGCAGCGACGGCAACCTCGAGTATCTCGGACGCAGCGACTATCAGATTAAGTTACGCGGATTTCGGATTGAAACCGCAGATGTCGAATCGGCGATCGCTTCCTTTCCGGGCATCGTCGACTGCCTCGTCGATCTGCGCGCGCGGCAATCGTCTCCGGGCAATGCCGAACATCTTGTCGCCTATTACACGGCCGAAGTGGCCATCGACGAAGGCAGCCTAAGAACTCACTTGGCCGATTTTCTGCCGGGATACATGATACCGACCGCCTATCTGCGCTTGGATCGGTTCGCGTTGACCTTGAACGGCAAGAAGGACCGGTCAGCCTTACCGCAACCATTGCTCACAGCCAGCGCCCGCGCAGACAGAGTTCCTGCCAAGAACGAACTCGAGGCGCGCATAGCCTCGGTCTGGTGCGATATCCTGGGAACCGAGGATCTGAGCGTAGAGCAGAACGTTTTCGAGTTGGGGGCGACCTCGCTGGACATGGTCCGGGCTGGGAAGCTGCTTGAGGAGCGACTCGACACCCCGCTCACCACAATAAATCTCTTTGAGTTCCCGAACGTGCGTGCGTTAGCCAATTACCTCGCGAACGTTGCGCCGTTGTCTGAACGAAACGAACCGCAGGCCGAACAGGTCTCAGCAGGAAAGAATCGATTGTTAGCCCGTAGGACAAGGATTAGTTATGAAGCAGCAGTATCCTGATACAGGGCTAGAAGTAGCGATTGTCGGACTGGCTGGCCAGTTCCCGGATGCGAATGATATCGACGCATTTTGGGAGAACCTGCGTTCCGGCAAGGAATGCATCCGTTTTTTCGACAAGGAAGCGCTCATTCGGGCGGGCGCACCCGCAGTCAAAGTTCGTGAAACGAACTTCGTTCCGGCGAAGGGTGTCGTTCAAGGAACCTTAGAGTTCGATGCTGAGTTCTTCGGCTACAGCGCCCGAGAAGCGGCAATGATGGACCCACAGTTGCGTCGTTTCCATCAGCTCGCGTGGCACGCGCTGGAAGATGCAGGCTATGCCCCTGATGCGATGGAGTGCAACGTTGGCCTTTATGCAGGTGCCGGTGATAACTCGCTTTGGATAAGCCGCTTCCTCGACAACATGTCGAATAGCTTCGCGGAGAAGTACGAGGTCTTCACGCTGAACGGAAGGGAGTTCTTCTGCACGCGTGTCGCCTACAAGCTGAATCTGAAGGGTCCGGCGGTGACCGTCCAGACCGCTTGTTCCACCTCGCTCGTCGCCGTTCATTGCGCTATCACTGCGCTCCTGAGCGGCGAATGCGATATGGCTATGGCGGGCGCTGTGGCGATACACGCCAATGATCTAAACGGACGCTCCGATCTTGGCGGCTACGGCTATCAGGAAGGGATGATCCTGTCGCCGGACGGCCACTGCCGTCCGTTCGACGCCAGCGCCCAAGGCACGGTCCCTGGTGATGGAATGGGCATGGTCGTATTGAAACGCCTCGATGACGCCCGCCGCGACGGCGACTCCATTCATGGCGTCATCAAAGGCTCTGCGATCAATAACGATGGCCACATGAAGGCGGGCTTCACTGCGCCGAGCGTCGAGGGCCAGAGTCGCGTGATCCGCAGCGCTCTGCGAGCGGCCGACGTGGAACCGCAAACCGTCAGCTATATCGAAGCGCATGGTACGGGCACGCCGCTTGGCGATCCCATCGAGATCGAAGCCCTAGGAAAGGTATTCGGCCTACAGCAGAGCGGGGCATGCCGAATCGGTTCGGTCAAGTCCAATATCGGACACCTAGATGCGGCGGCGGGCATGGCGGGATTGATCAAAACCGTCCTGGCCCTGAAGCACAACCAACTGCCGGCAAGCTTGCATTACGAGCAGGCCAATCCCAAAGCGAACCTAGCCGCTGCCGGCTTCACGGTGAACGACAAGCTGGCGCCCTGGGAAGACGATCGCTTCCCGTTGCGCGCCGGGGTCAGCTCCTTCGGCATAGGCGGGACCAATGCGCATGTCATTCTGGAAGAGTACGTGGCTCCGGATGACAACGAAGACCTTCCTGGCTGGAAGCTCCTGCCTTGGTCGGCAAAGAGCGAGGAGTCGTTGGATACGTGGCAAGGTCATCTCGCCGAACGCCTTGCTAGTGATCCTTCTCTATCGTTGAGCGACAGCGCTTTCACGCTGGCCGTTGGCCGCAGTCACTTCGACTACCGCCGCTTCCTTGTAACCGACAGTGCTGGCCATGCCCTGGAAGCGCTGCGCACTGAAGGGTCGCCACTCGTTCTTTCTGGTCGCCCGGCCAAACAGTGCCCGAAGATTACCTTCATGTTTCCGGGGCAAGGATCGCAACACCTTGCAATGGGTAGCCGTGCCTACCAGCAGATCGCCGAATACCGGCTCGAGGTGGATCGCTGCCTGTCACTGCTCGATCCGCAAACTGCGAAAAGCGTCCGCGGCGTACTGGGACTTGCAGCAAGCGGCAATGAGCCCGTACCCGATGTCAACAGCACGCACTTAGCGCAACCTGCACTTTTCATCGTCGAGTACGCCTTGGCCAAGACGTTCATTAGCTGGGGCATTGTGCCGGACAGCATGATCGGGCATAGCATCGGCGAATACGTCGCCGCCTGCATAGCCGGCGTGTTCAGCCTAGAAGACGCTTTGCGCATGGTCGTACACCGAGGTGCTGTGATGGCCGAGGCGGAAGCGGGTGCAATGCTCGGCGTGAACCTGGACCGTGACGCGATCAGACCCTATCTGTCCGAGGAGGTCGCCCTGGCGGCGCTCAACAGTTCCTCGCTGTCGGTGGTTTCCGGACGCGTCGCGGCTATCGATGCGTTGCAGTCGGAGCTTTCAGCCAAGGGCATACCCGCGAGTCGCTTGAAAGTCTCGCATGGGTATCACAGCCATTTGATGGAACCGGTGCTCGCGCGTTTCTCGCCCATCTTGGATACGGTGACGTTCGGCGAGCCGAACATTCCTTACTACTCCAATGTATCCGGGCGTCTGGCCACTCACGAGCAAATCGATAGCCCGGAATATTGGCGCCAACATTTGCTAGGCACGGTCGACGTGTCCACCGCAATCGCTGACGCCTTGGGCGACAACGATAGGATATTCCTTGAGCTGGGTCCGGGTCGAAGCCTGGCTACCTTTGTAAGGAAGCACGAAAAGTATCGAAACACCCAGTTGCTGCTCAATGCACTTCCACAAGCAAACGAAGAAACCGACGACGCTTGCCAACTGCTGAACGCGGTCGGACGTTTGTATGTTGCCGGTGCCGCTATCGATTGGAGAGCATTCTATCGGCACGAGCGGCGTTGCAAGGTCCAACTCCCAGGCTACGCATTCCTTGCAACCGAGTTCATGCCGCAACCGGTCGTCGCCGCCAAAGCATCGAACAACGACGTGGCGCTGCAGGACCAGGAGGTCCGTCTTTACCAGCCGGTTTGGAGTCGCAAGAGGATCGATGGTTCGCATGAACAACCAGCGATCACTCCGATCAATTACCTGGTATTCCGCGATGAGGCCGGTTTGCTGGATGCACTCTCGGAACAACTCGAGGATGAGGGCCACCGGGTAATACGGGTCACCCGCGGCAACGGCTTTGGTCGGCGTTCCAACGGTGTCTATCATCTCGACTCCGCGAGTGCGCGCGATTTCGCACTGTTGTTGGATGAGCTTCGCCGCGCACAGATCGACATTCACGCGATCGTTCATGGATGGGCCATCGACGACGGAAGCACGAAGTCGACGTCGGAAATGGTCGATGATTGCTTCTACAGTCTGATGCATCTCGCCCAAGCACTCGCGGAGCGAACAGCGGATCAACCGGTGTTACTCACCCTGGTCGCTACCCAGTTGTTCAGTGTTAATGGCGACGAAGCGATCGTTCCTGCAAAAGCGACGCTAATGGGGGCGCTGCGCGTGATACCGCAAGAACTGCCCGGCGTTCGTACGAGGGTGATCGAAACCGGCGAGCCCTGGGCGGGAGAAGGAAGAATCGCCAGGTACGTTCATATGCTGCGAAACGAACTGCGCTGTCCTCACGCACCGCAGATCGTTTCCTACCGCGGGACCGCTCGCTGGTGCCGAGAGTATCGGCCGATCGCTCCCTTCGGCGACTCCGCGCCTGCCACAGGGATTGCGCTTAAAGCTGGCGGAACCTATCTCATCACCGGCGGTATCGGAGGAATCGGATTGACGCTGGCCAAGCACATGGCCGGCCAGTTTCCGATCAACCTGATACTCACGACGCGTCGCGATTTCCCCGATCCCGGCGAGTACCAGGATTGGCTCGTTCGGCACCCGAACGATCCGACTAGTCGTAGCATCGAGACCATCCTCTTGCTGGAGCAGTCTGGCTCCCATGTGGACGTACTGAAAGCCGATGTAGCCTCCGCAGACGATATGTACACGGTTTCCGGACACATCGAACGGAAGTTCGGTCGACTCGACGGCATAGTTCACTGCGCAGGCGTGTCCGGCGGCGGGGCAATCGTACGCAAGGACAATGCAGCTACCGAGAAGGTTCTCGTACCTAAGATTCGTGGCTGCGAAGTCCTCTCCCAGATATTCTCCAGCCGCGATCTTGACTTCGTGGTCCTTTGCTCTTCCATCACGGCCATTCTCGGGGGATTTGGTCAGTTCGACTACTGCTCCGCCAATGCGTATATGGATGCATTCGCTCAACGTGCATTCTTCGGCGACCGCACTGCAGTCGTTTCCATCAACTGGGATACCTGGTCCGAGGTAGGCATGGCGGCATCGAATCGCGCAGCAAGCCTGCCGAGCGAAGCCGAATTGTTGGGGCAGGTGATCACGCTCGAAGACGACAAGATTATCTTCAAGCAGACGCTTTCCGCGAATGGTTCGTGGGCACTGCGCGAACATTGGATTTTCGGCAAGGCAACGCTACCCGGTTCGTACTACATCGATGTCGTATCGCTGGCGCTTGCTCGCGCGAGCCGGGGCGGAGCGCTGACGTTTTCCAATGTCGTCTTCCTGTCGCCGCTCCTGGTTGACGAGAGCAATGTCGCTGAGATCACGGTGTCGCTGACCGGACGCGAGAACGGCTTCGATTTCGTCGTCGACAGTGGGCAGTTGCAGCATGCCAAGGGTTTCGTTTCCAACCATCCTGCATCGATCACGCCGATTGCAAGTGCGGTCGACATCGAGCAGCTGCAGTCCGTATGCAGCGAACGCATTATCGACAACCCCGATGAGATCGCCCATCTCGGAAAGATCACCGCAAAGGTGGATGGCGAGCGCCAATCTGGACTGGTCGAATTTGGTCCGCGTTGGCAGAACATCCGTCAGATACGCCTAGGCGCCCAGAACGGTCTGGCGCTGATGCAGTTGCCCGAGGCATGTGCCGCCGATGTGGAAGTGCATCGGCTGCACCCGGCCTTGTTGGATGTCGCCACCGCCTATCTTCGACCCTTTCACCGGGAGGGCATCTTCCTTCCGTTTTCTTATGGCCGACTGGTGTCCTACCGGCCGATCCCGAGCACGTTCTACAGCTATGCGAGACTCCTGGCAACGCAGAGCGCGAGCGAGAGGGGCATCCTTACGTTCGATATCGACTTCTACACGGTCGACGGTACCCCCATTGCGAAGATCGAGCACTTCGCGCTGCGCGAAGTCGATCAGAAAAGCATCGAGGCATCGGTGCAGGGTGGGATCCGCGCACAAAAAATGCGCCGGGAGTCGAGTCTGGTGAGTTCGGGACTCTCCAACACTCAAGCGTTGTGGGCTTTCGATCAGACCCTGGCACTGGCAGAGCCATCCGTCGCGGTTGCCTACGGCGATATAGACACGCGCATCTCTGAGTACGACGAGTTCTTGAATCGGCAAGAGCGCAAAGACACCACGAAGTCGTCGCGTCCAGATTTGGGAAACGCTTACGTCAAACCGAAATCCGAGAACGAAAGAGCAATAGCCGCGATCTGGGAAGACTTGCTGGCCATCGAAGCAGTCGGCATGCACGACAACTTCTTTGAGCTCGGTGGGGATTCGCTATTACTAGTACAGCTTCACAAGCAGCTACAGAACCATCTATCGAGCCGGCTGTCGATTACGGACCTTTATGACTACCCGACCGTCGCAAAACTGACACAGGCGCTTGGCGAGTCGCGCGAAACAAAAACGCAGCAATCCGCTGAAATCACCATGCAGCGGGCCCAACAGCAGATCGAAGCGCGAGCTAGACGTCAGGTAAGACGACGCGGATAGCGCGAACGGAAAACCAGGACCGCCGATGTCCGACGAGGTCGGATGAAGCATTTCGCACGCCCGAATCAGAAAAGAAGACGACATGATCGACAACGAAACTGTGGATAACGACAACACAAACGATTCAGGCAACGATATCGCCATTATCGGAATGACAGGCCGGTTTCCGGAGGCGAAGGATGTTGAAGCGTTCTGGGAGAATTTGAGCAAGGGCGTGGAGTCCGTCAAATTCTTCAACCACGAGCAGTTGGCGTCTATGGGCATCGACGATCACCTGCTGGACAACCCCGAGTTCGTCGCTGCCGACGCGGTATTGGATGACGTCGATCTTTTCGACGCGCGCTTCTTCAACATGTCGCCGCGCGAAGCCGAAATCACCGATCCGCAGCACAGGATGTTTCTGGAAGCAGCGTGGGAGCTCATGGAGCGTGCCGGTTACTCTCCACAAAAGTATTCGGGACGGGTCGGTGTCTATGCCGGCGCCGCTTTAAGCGGATATATGTTGCGAAACCTGAAGTCCAATCCAGGACTGATCGAACGCGTCGGCACCTTCAAGATCATGCTGGCCAACGACAAGGATTTCCTGTCGACCAAGGTGTCCTATCACATGGGTTTCACTGGCCCAAGCATCAACGTCAACACGCTGTGTTCGTCGTCTGCGGTAGCCATCCATCTTGCCTCTGAGGCGTTGCTGAATCACCAATGCGATCTTGCGATGGCCGGTGGCGTTTCCATCCAGGTCACCCGCAATGAGGCGTTCTTCTATCAGGAGGGCAAGATCGGTGCGCCAGACGGACACTGCCGAGCTTTCGACGAGCGAGCTGCAGGCACGGTAAGCGGCAGTGGTCTCGGAATCATCGCGTTGAAGCGTCTCGGAGAGGCCATCGCCGACAACGACAATATTCTGGCGGTGCTGAAAGGCAGCGCGGTCAACAATGACGGGAACAAGAAGGCCAGCTACACGGCTCCCAGCACCGATGGCCAGGCCGAGGTCATCATTGAGGCTCAGGAACTGGCCGGCGTCGATCCCGATACGATTACCTACATTGAGGCGCATGGCACCGGCACGCATTTGGGCGACCCCATCGAAGTTGCCGGGCTGACCAAAGCCTTTTCGCGCCAGACGAGCGACAGGCAGTACTGCGCGCTGGGTTCGGTAAAAACCAATATCGGCCACTTGGTAACCGCCGGGGGCGTCGCCAGCGTGATCAAGACGGTGCTGGCGCTGCAGCACAAGAAACTGCCGGCGAGCCTCAATTTCGAGAGACCAAACCCCAAGATCGATTTCGCCAACAGCCCCTTCTTCGTCAATACACAGTTGATCGACTGGAAGGCGAGAAAGAATGCGCCGCTGCGAGCCGGCGTCAGTTCCTTCGGAATTGGTGGAACCAACGTTCACATGGTGTTAGAGCAGGCGCCGGCCATCAAGGAAAGCGATGCCGGGAAGCCTTGGCTGTTCTTTCCGCTCTCCGCAAAGAGCGAAACGGCATTGAATGCAATGCAGAGCGACCTTGCGCGCTTCCTGACGGCAAATCCCGGACTGAACCTGGCCGATGCCGCGTACACGCTACAGGTCGGACGTAACGACTTCGAGTATCGGAAGGCCTATGTGGCCGATAGTGCCGAAACCCTACTGGCACAACTGCAGCAGCACTCGGCTGACGGCAGCTTTGTGGGAATCCAAAAGCACACTGAACGGCTCGTGGTCTTCATGTTTCCCGGGCAGGGTGCCCAGTACGCGCGCATGGGCGCCGAACTCTACCAACTCGAACCCGTCTTCAGACAGCACCTCGACGAATGTTGCGCGATCTTCGAGCGTTACCTCAAAGTGGATCTGAAGACTATTTTGTTCGGAACGGATATCGGTGAAGCAAACGAAGCGCTCAAAAGCACTGCCGTGACACAGCCGGTCCTGTTCGCCATCGAGTATGCGCTGGCGAAGCTTTGGCAGCACTGGGGGCTGAAGCCACAGGCTTTGATCGGCCATAGCATCGGTGAGTATGTCGCCGCCTGCCTGTCTGCTGTGTTTTCACTAGAGGATGCGGTGAAGCTCGTGGCCCATCGTGCCAAGCTCATGGGTTCCATGCCGGAAGGTGCGATGCTGTCCATCGCCTTGCCTGCCGATGAGGTTTCGGTCTATCTGAATGAGGAGCTATGGCTTGCCGCCGAAAACGGTGCTGCGCTTAGCGTCGTATCCGGAACTCATGCGGCCATCAAGGCGTTGGAAACACAGCTCGACGGCAGGAGCATCCAGCACTCCAGGCTGCACACATCCCATGCCTTCCATTCCGGCCTGATGGAACAGGCGCTCGCTCCTTATCTCGAAATCCTTTCGACCGTTGCGTTTTCTGCTCCAACCATCCCTTTCATCTCAAACGTGTCTGGCGATTGGATCAGCGCCGAACAAGCTTGCGATCCGCAATATTGGGCGCAGCAGTTGCGCGCGCCGGTGCTGTTTGCTCGCGGTATGGAAAAAATGGCGGAGGATGACCAGCGCTTGCTGTTGGAAGTCGGGCCGGCTCAGGTCTTGTGCCAGTTGGCGAAACAAACGCGCGCAAGAGAACTGACGACGCTGAGTTCGATGCCATCAGCAAAACGCAGTGATGCCGGCTACCGGCACATGACCGAAACTCTGGCGCAACTCTGGCTGGCCGGTGTCGATCCCGACTGGAGCAGATTCTATGCGGGCACGCGCCGAATTCGTGTTGTGCTTCCCACTTATCCCTTCGAACGTCAGCGCTTCTGGATCGAAGAGAAGGCCAACGGGGTGAGTGACAAGCCGGACGTGCTGGTGCACGACTCGAGCGAGCTCGCAGACATTGTAGGCACCGGGAAGGAATTCGATAAGGGATTCCTGCCATTAGAGATCGATTGCAGCGCCTTCTCGGACGATCTCGAGACCCGGACGCGCCAACTCGGTCAATTGCTGGAATTCTCCGAGCAAGTGAGGCAATTGAGCAAGGAATGCTCTAGCAAGACTGGCTTTGGCATACGGGTGCCTGCCCTTGGGCTTCGGAGCACAGGTGAAAACAGGGCATCGGACGATGTCCTTCAGTATTCCGAGCGCGTGGACACTTCCACAGCGTATGTCGAGGCCGCAACCGAGTCGCAGAAACTACTGCTCGCGCACTGGCGCGAAATCCTGGGCATCAAGCAGATCGGCATACACGATAATTTCTTCGATCTCGGGGGGAACTCCCTGCTGGCGGCGGCGCTAGCCGTGAAGCTGCGTTCCCAGTTCCCGTGGGAAATTCCGTTGGCGGACTTGCTCGAGTTGCCCACCATCGCGCAACTGGCCGACATGCTCGACACGAAGATGTGGCTGGCATCGGGACGCGACGGTGCCCTTGAAGACGCCGAATTATGTGAGGAGGGCACTCTGTGAGCATCTTTGAACTACTCGCCCAACTCCGGAAGCGCGGTATCCGCATTTGGCAGGAAGGTGGAGAGTTGAAGTTCAAGGCTCCGAAAGGAGCGATGACTCCGGAGTTGAAATCGCGTCTATTGGAGAATAGGGGGCAGGTAATCGAACTCCTCAAAAAACAGGAGGACGAGCAAGCATTCACTCCCGCCGAGTCGATTCAATCTGTTGCGCGGAACGGCCGACTGCCGCTCAGTTCGAGCCAAGAGGCGCTTTGGGTTATCGACCAGATGTCGTCAATGGGCAGCGAGTACAACGTGCCCGTAGTCCTTCGTCTTGAGGGAGAACTCGATGTAGAGGCGTTACGGGACGCTATCCAAACCATCGTTCGGCGTCATGAAATTCTGCGCACGCGATACTGCAAGGACGAGGCAGGCGTGTACCAGGTTATCGAGGAAAACGTCGAGGCCGTCGTTCCACTGCTCGACTTCACCGCGCTGACGGGAGAAGCCAAGACCAAAGCGGTGCACCAGGCCATCCAAGCATTATCCAACCAGGGTTTTGACCTTGGTCAGGATTTGATGCTTCGTGTCAACCTCATCAAGCTGGATGACACCACCCATTTGCTGGCGATCTGCATCCATCACATCGCCTCGGACGGCGGATCGTTGTGGGTTCTGACTTACGAGCTGAGCTGCTTGTACACCAATCGAGTGAGCGGCCAGGAGATTCCGCTGCCGCAACTCAAAGTGCAGTATGCCGACTTCGCACAATGGCAGCGCGAGTGGTTGTCAAGCGAAGACGCATCACGCATGTTGGCGTTCTGGAAGGGCACGCTCGACGGCATTCCGGACAGTCACAATCTCCCGCTGGATCGGCCGCGACCGGCACGCCAAAGCTTTCTCGGGACGCAATACCGGCAATACATTGATCGTGGTCTCGCCGATGAGCTGAATGCCCTGGCGAAGGCCAAGAACGCCACACTATTTATGGTGTTGCACTCAGCGCTGGCAAGCCTGCTGCATCGCTACTCCCACGAAAGCGACATCGTTATCGGCACACCCATCGCCAACCGGAACACACCGGAGTTGGAATCTTTGGTGGGCTTTTTCGCCAACACCCTGGTTTTGCGCTCGGAGTTCGAGCGGAACTGCCGTTACGACGAAGTCTTGCAGCAGAGTAAGAATTATCTGTTGGCGGCTTACAGAAACCAGCAGTTGCCATTTGAAGTGCTGGTGGACGCCATCAAGCCTGAGCGTTCGCTCAGCAGCAATGCCTTGTTCCAGGTGATGCTGGTCTTGCAGAACAATCGCCAGGCCCAACTCAACCTGCCGGGTCTCCGTCTCGGCGTCGACAATCGAGCCAACGGAACCTCGAAGTTCGATCTGACCTTACTGATCAACCTTGCCGACGATGGCTACTCGGTCGACTGGGAATACGCCACGGATCTCTTCGACCAGTCGACGATTGTGCGAATGGCCGAGCATTTTGTGTTGCTGCTGCGCGAGATCGCTGCCGATCCCCAGGTCGTCGTCGACGATATTGCGCTGCATACCGAATCGCAGAAGCACAACCTGCTGCAGGTGTGGAACGATACGTCGGCCGAGCTGCCTGTCCATTCGTCTTTGCATGAACTGTTCGAGCAACGGGTGCAGTCGTGCCCCGGTTCGCCGGCTGTGGTCTTGGGCGTCGAAAGCCTGACTTACGAACGTTTAAACGCTGAAGCGAATCGTCTCGCCCACCTACTGATCGACCGCGGCGTGACCGCAGACAGCGTCGTCGGGCTTTGTGTGCCTCGTTCGCCGGCCATGATCGTTGCGATGATGGCTATTCTCAAAGCAGGTGGCGCCTACTTGCCACTGGATCCGACCTACCCGGATTCGATCATTCGGAATCGGCTGGACGCGTGCCGTCCCATGCTCGTCATCACTAGTGGCGAAACCGATAGCCGAATCGAGCACGCACAGACAGCGCACCTGAATCTCGATGCACACAACGTGCGGGCCAGGATGCAGTTCGAATCGTCAGCGAACCCGCAGGTTGCATTTTCCTCTGAGCAATTGGCCTATGTTCTGTCAACGTCTGGGTCGACCGGAGAACCCAAGCTTATCGGGATGCCTCACCTGCCTTTGGTGAATCTAATCGCGGCGATGAAGCGCGATTGTCGCGACTTAGACGGTCAGCATTCGGTCCTGCAATTTGCATCGATCGGCTTCGATATGAGCTTCACCGATACTTTTCTGGCACTACTCGGTGGCGGCAAGCTTTGCCTGATATCGGATGAAGACAGAATCGATGTGGGCCGCCTAGCTCAGATCATAGACGAGCGTGATATCTCGGTTGCCAATCTTCCCTATTCCATGCTGCAGGCGCTGACCCACTACGCCAATGTCAACGATCTGCGCTTCGACAAGTTATCGGTGCTGATCTCCACCGCCGAACGACTACTGGTCACCGAAGAGATCCGCGAGTTCTTCCGCAGGCACCCACATGTCCGGCTGGTCAATCATTTTGGCCCGTCGGAAACCCACGTCTGCACCTCCAAAGTGTTGGAGGACAGCCCTGAAGAATGGGACGACATTCCGTCGATCGGAAAACCCATCTCCAACGTTCGCTGCTACGTACTGGACGACAACCATCGTCTAGCACCGGTGGGAGTTGCCGGCGAACTCTATGTCGGTGGCATCGGCCTTGCCCGGGGTTATCTGAACCTCGACGAGTTGAGTCGCGAGCGCTTCATCAAAGATCCTTTTGCCGTCGAATCAGACGCGCGCATGTATCGCACCGGAGATCGTGTTCGCTGGCGCGACAATGGCGAAATTCAGTACCTGGGCCGCTGCGACACCCAGATAAAACTGCGTGGATTCCGGATCGAACCTGGCGAGATCGAAGCGGAGCTGCTGAAGCACCCCGCCATCGTGGAAGCTGCGGTGGTTCTTAACGAAACATACCAACAACTGGCGGCGTACCTGGTAGCGGACGATGTGCTCCCGGCAGTCGAAATCAAGGAGTTCATGAGGCAACGATTGCCGGAATACATGCAGCCCTCCGCATATGTCTTCCTTAAGTCGCTGCCACTCAACACCAACGGCAAGATAGACCGAAAGTCGCTGCCGGCGCCGGACTTCTCCAGCCAATCCGCCGCAGAGTACGTCGCTCCGGTGACGGAGCAGGAGATTCTACTTTGCGATATTTGGCGGAGATTGCTGAATGTCGAGCGTGTCGGCCTGGACGACAACTTCTTCGATATTGGGGGGCATTCTCTGCTTGCTACCCGGCTCGCGCTGGAGATTCGTGCGCAATGGCGTATCGATTTTCAGGTTCGGAGCGTATTTGAGAACCAAACGGTTCGCATGCAGCTGGCCTTGATCGCGGCGACCGGGCGGACGGATATACCGCCGATAACCAAGCGGGCGCATACGGAAAGACCGGCGTTGTCTTTTACGCAGCAACGCCTATGGCTACTGACGCAGATCGAGCCGGGCTCCTCGGAGTACAACATGCCCGCGGTCATGACTCTGGACGGCGAGCTAGACCGGGAGGCGATGCAGCATGTCCTGGATACCCTGCTGACCCGGCACAAGACATTGCGCACGGTTTATCGCAGCGATGAGGCTGGAGAACCATATCAGGCCGTGCTCGATGCATCCCGACTGCCGCTGGCCTTCGTCGATCTCACCGACCTGCCCGAGGAGAGTTGCGCCCGCGAGATCGCCAGACTGGCCCGCGAAGAAGGCTCCGCCGCTTTCGACTTGACCCATGACTTGATGATGCGCGCCACCCTGCTCAAGCAGGGCGAGCGATCGCACACGCTGTTGGTGACGATGCACCACATCGCCTCCGACGGCTGGTCCATCGGTGTTATGACCAATGAGGCGTCCGCGTTGTATGCCGCGTTCGTCAGCGGCAAGGCCAATCCGCTGCCGGCACTTGAGATCGACTACGTCGACTTTGCCGCTTGGCAGAAATCCTGGATGACCGGCGCGGTGCTCGACAGCCACCTGGCTTATTGGAAGCAGCGCTTGCAGGGCATCCCTGCCTTGCACGGTCTGCCTTTGGACAAGGCCAGACCGTCGCAACCGAGCCGCCGCGCAGGCCATGTCGTCAGGAAACTACCCAAGCCGTTTGCCGCTCGACTCCATCGCATTGCACGAGAGAGCGATGCCACGCTATTCATGCTGTTGAGCGCGGCCTATGCGGCGTTGATTGCGCGCTGGTCCGGCGAGCAGGACATCGTATTCGGAACGCCGATCGCAAACCGCGAGAGCGTTGAGCTCACACCGCTGGTCGGTTTCTTCATCAACACACTGGTGTTGCGCTTGGATCTGGCGGAGCAGCTGACGTTCAAGCAGTTGTTGCAACAGAGCAAGATGCGGCTTCTCGAAGCTTATGAATACCAGCAGCTCCCGTTCGACAAACTGGTCGACGAGCTGCAGCCGGCAAGAAGCCTGAGCTACAGTCCTTTGTTCCAGATCATGCTAGTACTGCAGAACAACGAAGCGAGCATGTTCGATCTTCCCGGACTGACGTTCCGGCCGATGGAACAGAACGTCTCCGGTGCGAAGTACGACCTGTTGCTGAACGTCAATGAGAATGACGAGGGCCTCACGCTGGCCTGGGAGTATGCAGAGGATCTGTTCGCCGACGAAACGATCGAAAACTTTGCGGTGCAGTTCGAGTCTCTGCTGGCGAATGCCATCGAACACCCCGACGCCGCGCTTGACGATCTATTCCTCCCCTCCAGGCAGGACAAGGAATTATTGCTTTCCTGGGCGCAGCCGTCGACACCCGGAACGCTGCGGCCGCTCCTGTTCTTGCCAATGTTCCTCGAGCAGGTGGCTCGGACTCCCGATGCGGTCGCCATCGAATTCGAACGGCAGACACTAAGTTACCGAGAGTTGGACGAGCAATCTAACCAGGTTGCGCACTATTTGCTGGTCTCGGGGTGTCGTAAGGGTTCCACGGTCGGCTTGTGCATGAAACGCGGGCTCAGCCTGCCGATCGGTTTGCTGGCCACACTGAAAGCCGGCGGTGTCTATGTGCCTTTGGATCCCGAGTACCCTCGCGAACGCATCGCCTACATCGTGGGCGACGCGAAGCTGGATCTCGTCATTACCGACCGGTATGGCGCCGACATCGTAGGAAACCTACATCCGAACGTGGTTTCGCTGGATCGGATCATGTCCGAGGCGACGAACCAGGCGCGGTCTCGACCCGAAGTCGAGCTTGTAGAAGATGATCGCTGTTATGTGATCTACACGTCGGGTTCCACGGGGAATCCGAAAGGCGTGATCGTCAGCCATGGCAATCTCGCCGCGTTGCTTGAGGGCGCGCGGACGACGTTTGAGGTTGGCGCAACGGATGTCATGGGAGCGCTTGCGTCCTATTCCTTCGACATCTCGCTGTTCGAACTGTTGCTGCCTTTGGTCGCCGGCGGGCGGAGCCTCATGCTGACGAAGGAAGCACAGCTCGACATGCAATCGCTGACCTCGGCGCTGGCGGATTGCACCGTGCTGCATGCCGTTCCTGCACTGATGTCGGAGTTGATCCAATACCTTCGTCACCATCCGGAGTCTGCACCGAGTCGTATCCGGCAGGTGTTCGTGGGCGGTGACCGGGTGCCGCGGCGTCTGATCGTCGACATCAAAGCCGCTTTTCCGAGCGCGCATATCACGGAGCTGTACGGTCCCACCGAGGCGACGATTCTGTCGACGTACCACCCCGTCACTGATTTTTCCGCCGAGCACACACGCTCCATCATCGGTCGCGCACTGCCGCATGCGGAAGTTTACGTGCTCGACAAGCAGGGCAGGGTCTGTGCAATCGGCGTGCCTGGGGAACTGTGCGTCGGCGGCCGGGGAGTGGCGAGCGGCTATCTTGGACAAGAGGAACTGAGCGAGGCGAAGTTCGTCTCGATCGACATCGACGGGGCGGGTGACATTCGTCGTTTGTATCGCACGGGCGACCGGGTCCGATACTTGCCCGGTGGCGAGCTCGAATTCCTGGGTCGCATTGACGACCAGGTCAAGATAAGAGGTCATCGCATCGAACTGGGGGAGGTTGAAGCGTGCTTGGCGGAAATCGAGGGTATCGATGACGCGATCGTGACGGTGCGGAAATCCGAGGGCGTCAATCAGGGTTTGGTGGCGTGGCTGCAACTATCGCCGTTGGTGGTGCGGGATGCGGGATCGGAGCCGTTTATAGCCGAAGCGAAGGCGGCACTGATCCGCAAACTTCCCTCGTACATGGTGCCGCAGTTTTTCAAGGTACTGGATGAGATTCCGCTGACTGCGAACGGCAAGGTTGACCGCAGAGGGCTAGAAGGACGTGCGGTCGAGCTGAGCGAGGCGGAGTATGTGGCGCCGGCTTCAGAGATTGAGCAGGCGTTGTGCGGCTATTGGCAGGAATTGCTCGGCAGCGAGCGAGTGGGGGTGACCGATAATTTCTTTGAGCTGGGCGGACATTCTCTGCTCGTCACTCGCCTCGTGGCATGGGTGAACTCTCACTGGGGCGCCGATATCAGCGTCAAATCGGTTTTCGAGAAGCAGACGATCCGGCAACTGGCGCCGCTTGTGCAGTCGTCGGCCGGTAACGGTGCCCCGGCGCTGGTCCGTCGCGAAAACGCCACCGAACACCCGCTCTCATTCGCTCAACAAAGGCTGTGGCTGCTCGATCAGATCGAACCTGGAAGCACTCAGTACAACATGACCTCAGTGCTGACGCTGGAAGGCACGCTCGACATCGAGGCGTTACGGTACGCGCTGAACGCCATCCTGGAACGGCATGAGGTGCTGCGGACCACGTATGCCAAGAGGGATGACGGATCGGTTTGGCAGGTCGTCAATCAGACGGGTCCGCTGGACCTTGCATGCATCGATATTTCCGCTTTTGATGACCAGAAGCGGCGGCTCGCTGAAATTACCAGGGCGCAGGCTGCACAAACCTTTTCGCTCGCCAGCGACAGGATGTTCCGAGCCGCACTACTGAAAATGCACGATCGGCACCACTGTTTGCTCGTGACGCTGCATCACATCGCCTACGACGGCTGGTCCATGGGCGTCATCGTTAGCGAACTCTCGGCACTCTACGCCGCCAAGTCCTCCGGAGCCGAGAACCCACTGCCGCCGCTTGCAGTGCAGTACTCCGACTACGCCCATTGGCAGCGAAGGTGGTTGCAGGGGCCTGCTCTCGATCGGCAAGTGGAGTTCTGGAAACAAGAGCTTTCCGGAATTCCTGCCGTGCACAATCTGCCGCTGGACAGGCCGCGGCGGATGCAACGGACCTTCGCCGGCGACTATGTCGTTCGGCATCTGCAAGCCAACAGCGTTATACGGATCCAACGCTTCGCCCAGGAAAATGACGTCACCTTCTTCATGGTGGTCAGTGCCGCCTTTGCCTGCCTGTTGAGTCGCTACTCCGGTGAGACGGACATTGCCATCGGCTGCCCGGTCGCCAATCGCGAGCAGACCGAAGTGCTGCCGTTGGTTGGCTTCTTTGCCAGCACAATCGTATTGCGCAGCGAACTGTCCAACGACGAGAGCTTCTCTACTTTCCTGGAGCGTACCAAGCAACGTCTGTTGAGGGCCTACGAGCATCAGCAGGTACCGTTCGAGCGATTGGTGGACGAACTCAACCCGGAGCGAAGCCTGAATCACGCTCCGCTGTTCCAGGTCATGCTGGCCTACCAGAACAACAATCGCGTTTCCGTGGACATGCCCGGACTTGTGGCAACACAAGTCAATCATGGCAATCCGCAGGCGAAGTACGACATCACGCTCAACATCATTGAAACGGCTGAGGGCATCGAGCTCAACTGGGAATACGCCACGGAGCTATTCGATGAGAACACCATTGTTCGCATGGCTTGTCATTTCGAGAGCCTATTGGACAGCGCAATCACCGCCCCGGAAACATCGATAGGGAAGCTCGAGCTACTAAGCCCCGAGGAACTGCGACGGATCACTATCGATTGGAACGAGACCCGCGCCGACTATCCCGCCGATTTGTGCTTGCACCAGTTGTTCGAACAACAAGCTGACAAAAGCCCGGATGCCATTGCGGTCGTTTGCGGCGACACCTGCGTGACCTATCGAGAATTGAACGAACAGTCGAATAAGGCGGCGCACTACTTGCTCGCTCACGGCGTTCGCAACGACGATCTGGTGGCGCTGTGCGTCGAACGATCGGTTGAGATGGTGATCGGTTTGATGGCCATCTTGAAGGCCGGTGCAGCCTACGTTCCGCTCGACCCAAGCTATCCCCTCGATCGTAGGCGGCGCATCATCGATAAAGCCGGTATTCGCTGGATATTGGCGGATAAGCACAACTGCAGTGATTTTCTCGGAGCGTTGCCGCTAGAGGAGGCTCTGCGGTCGCCGCACTCCCGGCAGAATCCCGGTCTCGACAAAGATTCGACGGAAAACGCTTACGTCATCTTTACCTCCGGCTCAACCGGCGAACCTAAAGGGGTGGTGATTGCCCATCATTCGGCGGTGAACTTGGTAACGCTGGTGAATCGGCGTTTCGACGTCGGCAACGACGACACCGTCTTGTGTATTACTTCGGTCGGATTCGATCTGTCGGTCTACGATATTTTTGGGTCTCTGGCGACGGGCGCGAAACTAGTCATTTCCGCTGCCGGCGACGAACTCGATCCGAAGCGATTGCTTTCGCTGATCGAAGATCATGGGGTCACGTTCTGGGATTCTGTGCCCAGCACGCTGAACATGCTGGTCGACTATTTCGATCTCATGAGCATGCAGGTGCAACAAAACAGTCTGCGCCTGGCCTTCGTGAGCGGGGACTGGATCCCCACTTCGTTGCCGAAGAAAGCCCAGAGATACTTCCCAAGACTCTCGGTGATCGGTCTGGGCGGTGCCACCGAAGGGACGGTCTGGTCCAACTATCATCCCGTCGTCGAGGATGTCAGTCACCTGCAAAGCGTGCCCTACGGCCGCCCACTCGACAACAACACCTTCTACGTGTTGGACCAGTACCGTCGTCCGGTTCCGCTCGGCGTTGCCGGCGAGCTGTATATCGGCGGCGTCGGTGTCGCCAAAGGCTATCTCAATGACCCAGATAAGACCGCAGTGTCCTACGTCGAGAATCCGTACCACGGCGCCTTGAATGCCACCATGTACAGGACGGGCGATCTGGGTCGAATCCTCCCGACTCAGGAGGGGCTACCCGGGAACATGGAGTTTCTGGGCCGCTTAGATAATCAGGTCAAAATCCGCGGTTTCCGCATCGAGCTTGGCGAAATCGAGTCCTGTCTTCGCAATCACGATCTAGTCAAAGAAGCGGTGGTGGTTGCGACAGGCTCGCCCAGCCGGCTGGTTGCCTATGTCACTTCGGCACAGCCCGCAGAAGTGGAGGGAATCGCATTCGAGTTGCGTCGGTACGTGCTATCGCAACTGCCCGAGTACATGGTTCCGGCGTGTTTTATGCCGATTGATGCTCTGCCGCTGAGCAGCAACGGCAAGATTGATCGCAAGAGCTTGCCAGAACCCGACTTTTCCCAGTTCGTGGCGTCCGATATCGTGCCGCCGGAAGGCGAGATAGAGACACGCGTGAGCGCCATCTGGGAGAGATTGCTCGGGTTGACGAGCATCAGTGTGGTTTCGAGCTTCTTCGATGTCGGCGGACAGTCGCTGCTGGCAACCCGACTGCTTGCCGAGATCTACCGGGAATTCGCGGTCGAGCTTTCCATAAAGACGCTGTTCCAAGCCCAGACGATCAGGGAGCAGGCAAGCCTCATCACGAACCTGTTGGGTTATCAGCATCTCCTGAACGACATCGATCATCTGTCGGAGGAAGAGCTGGATCAGCATCTCGCCGAGCTTGCTGGAGAGGAGTACTAGTCGTGGAAAGTGTGCAGATGGCATCGGTCGAAGAGAAAAGGGCGCGCCTGAGGCAGGCGATTGCCGAACGGCAGGGCAAAGAGCGCAAGCACGCGTTCTCCAGTATTTACTCCAGCAGTGGGGCTGCAGCAACGCAATGTTTGTCTTTTGCGCAGAACCGGCTGTGGCTGCTTGACCAGATCTCGCCCGGCCAGAATCAGTACAACATTCCAGTGATCGTCAAACTGAGCGGAGCCTTGAATGCGGCTGCGCTGGGACGGGCGCTCGACACCATTGTGCTGCGCCACACGGTACTAAGAACCGTTTTCGTCACCGATGGCGACGAGGGCGCGCGGCCTGTCGTGCAGAACGTCGAGAAGCTCCCGCTTACATTCCTGGATCTCGGCGGCGCAGAGGATTCTCGACAACAAGTGGACCTGGAAGCAGCCATCAGGGACGAAATCAGCGCCGGTTTCGACTTGAGCACCGATCTGATGCTGAGAGGGAAGCTGCTCCGCCTGCGCGACGATTGTCACTTTCTCCTGCTTACTGTGCATCACATCGCTTGCGACGGGTGGTCGATCGCGGTGCTGACGGAGGAGTTGGGCGCACTGTATCGGGCCTATGACCAGGGCAAAGATTCACCGCTGGCGCCGCTGGAATTGCAGTATTCGGATTTCGCCATATGGCAACGGGAGCAGCTACAAGGGGATCTGCTGGCACGCAAGCTCGCGTTCTGGAAACAGGAACTGGAAGGTCTGGCGCCGGTGCACCAGTTGCCACTGGATTTCCCGCGGCCGGCGGTGGCGAGTTTCAGGGGTGCCAACTTCACGCAGCATCTGGACGTGCAGCGTCTGACCGAGCTGCAGGCGTTTGCCAAA
>JAYSZI010000063.1:0-17477 GCA_043738095.1 Lysobacter sp. | reverse complement strand
CGCTCGGTCGGCAGCGCCGAGCGCAGGCTGGCGGCCAGCTTCGCCTCCAGCAGCGGCAGGCCCTCGGCGCGCCGGCGGCGGTGGCCGACCGGGTACTCGACCGCGACGCGCTCGGTGGTCGTGCCGTCGGCGAAGACGATCTGGATGGCGTTGGCGATCGACCGGCGCTCGGGGTCGAGGTAGTCGCGGCTGTAGGCGGGCTCCTCGACGACGGTCATCAGCGCGCGCAGGCGATCGATCGCGGGGTGCGCGCGGTGGAAGTCGTCCTCGTAGTGGCCGGCGACCAGCCCACCCTCCGAGAGCGCCACCGCGACCATGTACTGCAGGCAGTGGTCGCGATCGGCCGGATTGTCGAGCGGACCGTCCTTGCAGATGATGCGCATGGCCGATTCGTGGGTCCACAGGCGGATCGCGGCGATCTTGTCCAGGCGACCCTTCAGCGCGGGACGCAGCGTCAGCGCGGCCTCGACCGCGGTCTGGGCGTGGAACTCGGCCGGGTACGAGATCTTGAAGAGCACGTGCTCCATGACGTACGAGGCGAACGGCCGCTCGCGCTCGACCGGCTTGCCGGCGAACAGCGCGTCCTGGAATCCCCAACGCGGCGCGGTCAGCGCCGACGGCAGGCCCATCTCGCCGCGCATGGTGATCAGCGCCAGGCGCACGGCGCGCGAGGTCGCGTCGCCCGCGGCCCAGCTCTTGCGCGAGCCGGTGTTCGGCGCGTGGCGGTAGGTGCGCAGCGCGTGCCCGTCGACCCACGCCTGCGACACCGCGTCGACGACCTGGTCGCGCGTCCCGCCCAGCAGGCGCGTCACCACCGCCGTCGACGCGACCTTGACCAGGATCACGTGGTCGAGACCGCGCCGGTTGAAGGCGTTGCGCAGGGCGAGGACGCCCTGGATCTCGTGCGCCTGGATCATCGCCGCGAGCACGTCGCGCACGGTGTGCTTGGCCTGGCCGGTGCGGTTGCGCCAGTCGCAGACCGCCAGGATGCCGCCCAGGTTGTCCGACGGATGGCCCCACTCGGCCGCCAGCCAGGTGTCGTTGAAGTCCAACCAGCGGATCTGCACGCCGATGTTGTACGCGGCCTGCACCGGGTCCAGCTCGAACGAGGTGTATGGCACCCGCGCGCCGCCCTTCATCTCCGCGCCCGGAACCAGCGGACCGAGGTGCTTGACGCACTCCTTGTGGTCCATCGCCATTGCCGCGCACGCCAGCGAGTCGAGCAGCATGTAGCGCGCAGTGTCGAACGCGTCCTTGGAGTCGATTTGGTAGTCGACGACGTAGTCGGCGATGTCCACCATCGGCTGATCGGGGTTTGGACGGGCGGTGGAACGGATATCGAAGTGGGCCATGGGTGGTCTGCTGGCGGAGGAAGCCGGCTATTTTGCCAGAGCGCGGCGCGTTGACGCGGCCCAGGGTCTCTATCCCACCGATCCGTTGCCGCAACGCCGCCAGCGCAACGCTGCGGTGTGCGTTTCGCGCTTGGAATCCGCCAGTCGCAGGATCATCTTGCTGGCATGGACACGCCGACCCGTTTTCCCACCCTGTTCCTCTCGCATGGCTCGCCAATGCTCGCGATCGAGCCCTCCGCAGCGGGTCGCTTTCTCGACGGGCTCGGCGACGCACTGCCGCGACCGCGCGCGATGGTCGTAGCTTCGGCCCATTTCATGACCGATCGGCCGACGCTCGGCGGCCACCCGCAGCCGCCCACGGTGCACGACTTCGGCGGCTTTCCAGCGCCGTTGTACCGACTGCACTACCCCGCGCCCGGCCTGACCGCGCTGGCCGACGACATCGCCGCGCGCCTGGGCGACGCCGGCATGCCCGCGCGGGTCCGTCCGGGCCATGGCCTGGATCACGGCGTCTGGGTACCGTTGCGGCGCATGTACCCGGAGGCCGACATCCCGGTGGTGCCGTTGTCGGTGATGCCCGATGCCAGTGCGTCGCAGCACTATCAAGTCGGTCGGGCGCTGGCCGGGCTTCGCGATGAGGGCGTGCTGGTGATTGGTTCCGGCGGCTTCGTGCACAACCTGGGCGACTTGGACTGGCAATGCCCAGACGCGCCACTGCCGGCGTGGACGGCTGCGTTCAGCGCCTGGATGCACGACAAGCTCGGCAGCGGTGACCTGTCAGCCCTGCTCGCTTGGCAGGAACTGGCGCCGCATGCGCACCGTGCGCACCCCACCACCGAGCATCTGATGCCGTTGTTTATCGCGCTCGGCGCCGCTGGCGAGGCGGCCATGGTGCGCACGATCCATCGCTCGCACGAGATGGGCTCGCTGGCGCTGGATGCATTTGCGTTCGGGTGACCGTCGCAGGCATCGTCTGATTCCCGTCCCTGGGTTGTAACGCGCCGGCTTTCCCGGCATCGTTCCGCATCCATACGCCAGCGTACTTTCGATGACGGCCGCATCCCACCCGCGCTATCCGCACCTGTTCGCGCCGCTCGACCTCGGCTTTTGCACGTTGCCCAACCGCGTGCTGATGGGCTCGATGCATACCGGGCTCGAGGACAAAACAGCCGACTTCCCAAAGCTGGCCGCCTACTTCGGCGAGCGTGCCGCCGGCGGTGTCGGCCTGATCGTGACGGGCGGGTTCGCGCCGAGCATCAGCGGCTGGCTGAAACCGTTCGGCAGCAAGTTGAGCTGGCCGTGGGAGGTGCGTAAACATCGGCAGGTCACCCAGGCGGTGCATGCGCATGGCAGCCGCATCTGCCTGCAGATCCTGCATGCGGGCCGCTACGGCTATCACCCGCTGCAGGTCGCGCCGAGCAAGCTCAAGGCGCCGATCAATCCGTTCACGCCGCGCGCGCTGTCGGCCCGCGGCATCGAGCGCCAGATCCAGGCGTTCGTGAACTCCGCCAGCCTCGCCCGCGACGCCGGTTACGACGGCGTCGAGGTGATGGGCTCGGAAGGCTACCTGCTCAACCAGTTCACGACGCCCCGCACTAATAAGCGTAGCGACGCGTTCGGTGGGGACGCCGGCAAGCGCATGCGCTTCGCCGTCGAGATCGTGCGGCGTATCCGCGAGGCGTGCGGGCCGGACTTCATTCTTATCTATCGACTGTCGATGATCGACCTGGTCGATGACGGCCTGGCCTGGGATGAAGTGGTGCTGCAGGCCAAGGCGGTCGAGGCCGCCGGCGCCACCCTGATCAACACCGGCATCGGCTGGCATGAGGCACGCGTGCCGACGATCGCGACCTCGGTGCCGCGCGGCGCGTTCACCGGCATCACCGCGCGACTCAAGCCCGAAGTCGCGCTGCCGCTGATCACGACCAACCGCATCAACATGCCCGACGTCGCCGAGCGCATTCTCGCCGCGGGGGAGGCGGACATGGTCTCGATGGCGCGGCCACTACTGGCCGACCCGGCGTGGGTCGCGAAGGCCCGCGATGCGCGCGCGGACGAGATCAACACCTGCATCGCCTGCAACCAGGCCTGTCTGGATCATGTGTTTGCCAACAAGCGTGCGAGTTGCCTGGTCAACCCGCGCGCCTGCGCCGAAACTGAGCTCGTCTATGCACCGACCGCTGCGCCCAAGCGCATCGCCGTGGTGGGCGCGGGGCCCGCTGGCATGGCCTGCGCCACAGTCGCGGCCCAGCGCGGGCATCGCGTCACGCTGTTCGATGCCGCAAGTGAGATCGGCGGTCAGTTCAACCTCGCCAAGCGCATCCCCGGCAAGGAAGAGTTCCATGAGACCTTGCGTTACTTCGCGCGCCAGCTCGATCTGCATGGGGTCGAGCAGCGCTTGAACACCCGCGCCGACGCCGCCGCGCTGGCCGGCTACGACCATGTCGTGCTCGCCACCGGCATCGTCCCGCGGCGGGTGGCTTTCCCCGGGGCCGACCATGCCAAGGTCGTGAGCTATCTCGATGTATTGACCGGCCGGGTCGTGCCCGGGCGCAAGGTCGCGATCATCGGCGCGGGTGGCATCGGTTTCGATGTCGCGGAATTTCTCGTACATGCCGCGCAAGGAGACGGTGCCGGCAGGCCGGAACTCGACGCCGCCCAGTGGCGCGCCGAATGGGGGGTCGACCTCGACTACACGGGCAACCGCGGCGGCCTGGCGCCGGCGCGGCCGGAGCCGCCGGTGCGCGATGTCTGGCTGTTGCAGCGCAGCCCCGGCCGGCCCGGCGCGGGACTCGGCAAGACCACCGGCTGGATCCATCGCGCGACGCTGAAGGCCAAGCGCGTGCAGATGCTTGGCGGGGTCGAGTACCTCGGGGTCGACGACGACGGCCTGCACGTCCGTATCGCGGGCGCGGAACTGACCTTGCCGGTCGACCACGTGGTCATCTGCGCCGGGCAGGAGCCGTTCAAGCCGCTCACTGCTGAGCTAGCAGGGGGGACGGCGATGGTCCACGTGATCGGCGGCGCCTACGTAGCCCAGGAACTGGACGCGAAGCGCGCGATTGACCAGGCGTCGCGGCTGGCGGCAGTGCTCTAGCAGCGGCGCCGTGAGCGCGCCCAAGTCACCGCAGCGCCAGCACGCACGGGCCTTGCAGCTGCGGTCCTGAACGAAAATCCAATTAAATCCGCAACTTAACGATTCGCGTTCACGCGACGTTTATCCAAGCGCCGGTACCGTGCGCCAACTTTTCCGCCCAGCTTGGCGGAACCCACACCGCCCCGCGCGCTCTGCACGGGACCGGTGACGGGGCAAAGCGCGCCGCACGCGACTTCAGTCGCGTCCATTAGAAATGCGGCCGCCGCCCTCCCCAATACGCCATGCCTATCCGCGTTGCGGTTTCCGCCCCCAGAGGGTGGACGCCTTGCTGCGGTCCGGCGCAACGCAGCAAGGAGTTCGTTATGAAACTGGCTTGGATCATGTGGTTGGCGTCGGTACTGCCGCCACAGACTGCCGATTCGCTGTGCCTGAGCACCACCGTCTATCTCGAAGCCCGCGACCAATCGGTCCGTGGCCAGAAGGCAGTGGCCGAAGTCGCCCTACGCCGCCGCGATAGCGGCCTTTGGGGCGATACGGTCTGCGACGTGGTCACCGCCCGCAAGCAGTTTGCCCCGTCGCTGGTGTCGCCTGGCACCCGTCTGAGCAACACCGAAGCCTGGGCCGCGTCGGTGACGATCGCGCTCGACGCCGAACACAATTGGGCGCTGCCGCCGGGCGAGCGCAAGGAAATCGTGCCAGGCGCGAGCCATTTCATGGCGCACGCGATCGCGAGTCCGTCATGGCGCAATGCGTACCAGGTCGCCACGATCGGCGACCACACGTTCCTGCGCGTGCAGTCGCTGAAGCCGCGCAAGTCGTAAAAGATGTAACAGATCGTTGCAGGCGTGCGGTTGAGGACCCGGAGCGCGGACGGCCATAGTGCCCTTCCCTCCCCACTCGATCGCAAAGGATTTTGCATGAAGCTCTATTACTCCCCCGGTGCCTGCTCGCTCGCCGACCACATCGCCCTGGAATGGATTGGCCAGCCGTACGAAACCGCGAAACTCTCGCGCGAACAGCGCCAGACGCCCGAGTACCTGAAGATCAACCCGGCCGGCGCGGTGCCGGCGCTGCAGGACGGCGACTGGGTGCTGACCCAGAACGCGGCGATCCTGAACTACCTTGCCGACAGCTTCCCTGAAGCCAAACTCGGTGGCGACGGCACCACCAAGGGCCGGGCCGAGGTCACCAAGTGGCTGGCGTTCGCAAACTCCGACATCCACCCCGCATTCCACCCGCTGTTCGGCTCCACCGCCTATCTCGAAGACGCCGCCGTCATCGAAAAAACCAAGGCGGCCGCCCGCACCAAGCTGCGCGGTTTGTTTGAACGCGCGGATGCCCAGCTTGCGGGCAAGGACTGGATCACCGGCAGTCGCTCGATCGCAGACCCCTATCTCTACGTAGTCACGCGCTGGGCCAAGGGCAACGCAGTCGACCTGTCGGGTCTCGACAATCTCGAGCGCTTCTTCCGGCACATCGAGGCCGATGCCGCGGTGCAGACCGTACTGAAGGACGAAGGCCTCGCCTAACCGGTAACGAGCTGTCGCAAAAAAGGCCGCGCAATGCGGCCTTTTTTCAGGTTGGTATCCAGCGCTGTCCATGCACACGCGCCTCCGGCAATCACTCTTCGCGTTCGCGCCAGTCGCGGCTCATTTCCAGGAACGTGAACGAGGCCGACCACGCGATCAGCACGAACCCGGTCAAGGCCATCGTGCTCGCCATGAAACGGATCGGCCCCACCGGCGCGAGGTCACCAAAACCCAGCGTGGTGTACGTCGTCGCCGCCAGGTACACCGCGTCCAGCAGGCTCAGCGTGTGCACGCCGGCCACTCCGCCGGTGTTGGGAAAGTGCAGAAGACCCCATGCCGTGAGGCCGAAGACCCAAATCTCCGCCACGTGCAGCGTCAATACGCCGAAGATTCCGTAGAGCACTTTCCGTCGACGCTTACTTTCATGCAGCCGCACCAGCCACTTCGACAGCAGGCTCAGGCCTTCGTAATGCACCAGTACCACCGCACACACCGCCATCGCGCTGGCCAGCACGACCAGCACGTTGGCGTCCCAATGCTGGTACATCTCGTTGCTCAACGGTGTCAGCGCTTCTCGATCGGCACGTAGGCGCGGTCGTCCGGGCCGATATAGGTCGCGCTTGGGCGGATGATCTTGCCGTCCTCGCGTTGCTCGATCACGTGCGCGCTCCATCCCGTCGTGCGCGCAATGACAAACAGGGGCGTAAACAGCGGCGTCGGAATGCCCATCAGGTGATAGGCGGACGCGCTGTACCAATCGAGGTTCGGGAACATCTTCTTGCTGTCCATCATCAGTGTCTCAATGCGCTCGCTGACGTCGAACAGCACCTGATTGCCACCATCGCTGCACAACTTGCGCGAGATCGCCTTGATGATCGGATTGCGCGGATCGGACACGGTGTACACCGGATGGCCGAAGCCGATGACGATCTCCTTGCGCTCCATCCGCGCGCGGATGTCCGCCTCGGCCTCGTCGGGCGTCGCGTAGCGCGAAATGATGTCCATCGCCACTTCATTTGCGCCGCCATGCTTGGGCCCGCGCAACGCGCCGATCGCGCCAGTCAAGCACGAGTGTAGGTCAGAGCCAGTGCCGGCGATCACACGCGCGGCGAACGTCGACGCGTTGAACTCGTGCTCGGCGTACAGGATCAGCGACTTGTCGAGCGAGTCAATATGCAGCGCGCTCGCCGGCTGCCCATGCAGGAGGTGGAGAAAGTGTGCGGCGAGCGTGTCGTCGTCGGTTTCCACATCGATGCGTCGGCCGTTGCGGGTGAAGTGCCACCAGTACAACAACATCGAGCCAAAGCTGGCGATCAATTTGTCGGCGATGTCACGTGCTTCCGATGCGGGATGGCCCTCGCGCTCAGGTAGCACCGTGCCCAGCACCGAGCAGCCGGTACGCAGCACATCCATCGGGTGGGCGTTGGCGGGCACCAGTTCCAAGGCTTCGCTGACGATCACCGGCAGACCGCGCAGGCGCTTGAGCTTTGTCTTGTACGCGCCGAGTTGCGCTTGGGTTGGCAACGCGCCGTGCACGAGCAAGTGCGCGACTTCCTCGAACGTGGATTTGGTCGCAAGGTCGTGGATATCGTAGCCGCGGTAGTGCAGGTCGTTGCCGCTGCGACCGACCGTGCACAGCGCGGTGTTCCCGGCAGCGGTGCCGCTGAGCGCTACGGACTTCTTGACCTTGGGCGGGGCCTGGGTGGCGGAATCGGTCATTGGAACTCTCCTGGCAATGGGGCGATTGACCCGCGCTCTGATCGCGGCGAGCCTAACGAAAATCTTTCCGGGGTGTCCGCGTTCAACGCGCACCTTCGTTGATGAAAACAAGGCGGCTTATAGGCCTGCAGGGCGACCGGCGAGTCGCACCGACTACGAGTGGAGATCCGTGCGCTCCCACCGCTGTCGGACAGGCATCCGAACGCGCCGGCGGAGAACGGAACAGGGGGCTCGCACCGCGGGAGTCTGTTCGCTCCGTCGGCCGACCGCGCGCGCGCGCGGCCAGAGACGAGTCCGCGCCTGTGACCACCTTCACTCCTCGCCTTGGGCGAACAACTCGTCGAGCTTCTGCTCGTAGCGGTGATAGTCGAGAAAATCGTACAGCTCAGCCCGCGTCTGCATGATCGGCACCACCGACTTCTGTGTACCCTCACGACGCACGGTTTCGTAGAACGTCTGCGCGCCCTTGTTCATTGCGCGGTAGGCGCCGCAGCAATACAGCACGATGTCGACGCCCGCGGATTTCAGCTCGTCGGTAGTGAACAACGGCGTCTGCCCAAACTCAGTGATGTTCGCCAGGATCGGCACCTTCACCGCGTCCTTGAACTGGCGGTACTGGGCGAGCGTGTAGATCGCTTCGGGGAAGATCATGTCAGCGCCGGCGTCGACGCAAGCAATCGCGCGCTCAATCGCCGCCTCGATGCCCTCGACCGCTACCGCGTCGGTGCGCGCCATGATCACGAAATCCGCGTCGGTGCGGGCATCGACTGCCGACTTGATGCGATCGACCATCTCAGTCTTCGACACCAACGCCTTGCCAGGACGATGGCCGCAACGCTTGGCCCCCACCTGGTCCTCGATATGCACCGCAGCTGCGCCGGCCTTGCTCAACGAGCGCACGGTACGGGCGATGTTGAATGCGCCACCCCAGCCGGTGTCGATGTCGACCAGTAGCGGCAGATCACAGACGTCGGTGATGCGACGGATGTCGGTCAGCACGTCTTCCATCGTGCTGATGCCCAGGTCGGGCATGCCCAACGAATTTGCCGCGACGCCGCCGCCGGAGAGGTAGATCGCCTGGAAGCCGCTGCGCTTGGCCATGAGCGCCGCAAAGGCGGTGATCGTGCCGACGACCTGCAGCGGATTCTCGGCTTGGACGGCGGCGCGGAACTTCGCGCCCGGAGTGAGTTGGGTCATGGCGTACCTCGTGCTGCGATTAAGACGTGTCCGCGATGGTCGCGGACCATATGAAGGAAGCACGGGGCTGGCGCCCCTTCGCCTCCCTCCCCGTTGGGAGCATCAGCCCAACAGGTGCGCCACGCCGGCGCGCTCTTCTTCGAGCTCGGCCAAGGTCTTGTCCATCGCGGCACGGCTGAACGCGTCGACCTCAAGACCCGCGATGCGCGTGTACTCGCCGTTCTCAGTCGTTACCGGCACGCCGTACATCACGCCTTCGGGGATACCGTAGTTGCCGTCGGACGGCACGCCCATCGTCACCCACTTGCCGCTGCTGCCGAGCACCCAGTCGCGGATGTGGTCAATCGCAGCGTTGGCAGCGGACGCAGCCGAAGACAGTCCGCGCGCCTCGATGATCGCCGCGCCGCGCTTGCCCACCTGCGGAATGAACGTGTTCGCGTTCCAGTCGGCGTCGTCGATCTTGTCCTTCAGCGACTGGCCGTTGACGGTGGCGAAGCGGTAGTCCGGGTACATCGTCGGGCTGTGGTTGCCCCAGACGATCAGGTTGTCGATGTCGCCGACGGCGACGCCGGCCTTGGACGCGAGCTGGCTCAGCGCACGGTTGTGGTCCAGACGCAGCATCGCGGTGAAGTTCTTCGCCGGCAGGTCCTTGGCCGACTTCATCGCGATGTACGCATTGGTATTGGCCGGATTGCCGACCACCAGCACCTTGACGTCGCGCGAGGCCACCTTGTTGAGCGCCGCGCCTTGCGCGGTGAATATCTTGGCGTTCTCGAGCAGCAGATCCTTGCGCTCCATGCCCGGGCCGCGCGGACGCGCGCCGACCAGCATCGCGATGTCGGCGTCCTTGAACGCAACTTCCGCATCATCGGTACCGACGATGCCGGCCAGCAGCGGAAACGCGCAGTCCTCAAGTTCCATCATCACGCCCTTGAGGGCGGCCTGGGCCTTTTCCATCGGCAGCTCAAGCAACTGCAGGATGACCGGCTGGTCTTTACCGAGCATCTCGCCGGACGCGATCCGGAACAGCAGCGAGTATCCGATCTGGCCGGCAGCACCGGTGACGGCAACGCGTACGGGGGTCTTCATTTCGAGCTTCCTTTTGTGCTTTGCAAGGACATTGCAGTCAATAAACGTCGTAACCCAGAGGCTTCAGATGGCTTTGCAGTTGTGCGGTGTCGTAACCGGCCACGACGTTCTGACCGAGCACCGTGATCGGCACGCCGCTCAACCCGAGCGCCTGCGCCGCGCGGTCGCCCTCGGGCGTGTCGACGTCAAGCACGCGGTAGCGCACCTTGGCCATCTCAAAATCGCGTTGCTGTTTGCGGCAGTAGCCACACCATTCGGCTGCCAGCATCACTATTTTTTTATCGCCGGTGAGCAGGCGCGGATCGTCGGGCTTGAGTTCAGGCGCGCCGCGGGACTGCGCTGAGTCGAACACTTGGCCGGTCGCGAGCGCATAGACGCCGCCGGCGACGCCCAGCGCAAACAGCAAGGTGAGAGCACGCATCCGGAACTCCGCTCAGACCAGTTCCGCGAAGAATTCCTGGAACCGCTGCAGCCCAGGCGCGAGTTGCGGCGTCGGGCAGGTGTAACTGATGCGCAACGCGCGCGGCTCGCCGAACGCCGAACCTGGCACGCAGGCCACGCCCTTGGCTTCTAGCAACGCGGCGCAGAAATCAACGTCGCTGCTGATCGCCAGACCGCTCGGCCCGTGGGTCTTGCCGAACGCGACGCTGATGTCGGGGAACACGTAGAACGCGCCTTGCGGCCGCGGGCAGACTAGGCCGGGAATGCTGTTCATCACATCCATGACCTGGTCGCGCTTGGCCTGGAACTCAGCGCACTTGGCGATCGGGATGTCCTGCGGCCCGCATAACGCGGCGACCGCGGAGGCGCTGACCACTTCGGGCAGATTGGTGATGTGGTTGGAATTCATCGTCACGATCGCCTGCGCGACGATCTCCGGGCCAGCCATAAAACCTACGCGCCATCCCGGCATGCCATACGTCTTAGACAGCGAGTCCAGGAAAATTACGCGGTCGCGCAACTCGGGACGCGCGTGCAAAAAGTTGTGATAACCGATGCCGTCAAACACCATGCGGTTGTAGATGTCGTCGGTGATCACCCAGGTATCGGGATACTTCACCAGCACGTCGGCGAGCGCAGTGATCTCGTCCTTCGAATAGACCATGCCGGTCGGATTCGACGGGTTGTTGAAGAGGAACACGCGCGGTTTCTTTGCCAGTGCGACATCGAGTTGCGCGGGGGTGAGCTTGTAGTCCTGCTCGGCCGGGCACGGCATCAGCTCGATCTTGGCATTGACGATTTCGGCGATGTCGACGTAGCTGGTCCAGTACGGCGTCGGGAACACGATGGTGTCGCCCTCGTCGAGCAATGCTTCAGCGAGGTTGTAGATCACGTGCTTGGCGCCGACGCCGGTGGCGCAGTTGACGCGGCCGTAGCCGGTCAGGCCGATCTTGCCGATATGCTCGATAAACGCATCGATCATCGCGTCCGCGCCGCGGTTGCTGCCGTACTGGCCGCTGTCCTTGGACAGCGCATCGCGCGCGGCGGCGTAGACGTGCTCGCCGGGCAGGAAGTTCGGCACCCCAATCGAAAAGCTGATGATGTCGCGGCCTTCGGCTTTGAGCCGCTTGGCTTTTTCTGCAACCTGCATGATCGCGCTGGGTTTGGCGCGACCGATCCGGCGGGCGAGCAACGGCATCGCAACATCCTCGGGGAATCGACGGGAAGGGGCCAGAACGGCCGGATAAACGGGCGAAAATCGAGCCGCAAAATGGTAGCACGCAAGCCGGCCAGCACGCCGCAGCCCGCGCCACCTTGCCGGCGCTCCTGCAAATCCAAGACGCAGACATGCAAACGCCCGCCCGGATACATACCCAGGCGGGCGTCGGTGGAATGCCGTGGTTACGGGCGTGCGTTTTCGTCTAGCGTCTTGTTCCAATCGGCGATGCGGTCGGCCTTGGCGGCGAGCACCGCGGCGGCGTCGCCTTCGATCTTGAGCGACTTGATCAAGTCGCCCTGGCGCACGCTGTCGACCACGTCCATGCCTTCGAGCACTTTTCCAAACACAGTGTGCTTGCCATCAAGCCATGGGCACGCCACGTGGGTGACGAAGAACTGGCTGCCGTTGGTGCCCGGTCCGGCGTTGGCCATCGACAGCACGCCGCGCTCGTGGCTGAGGCCCCCCTTGGTCTCGTCCTCGAAACGGTAGCCGGGACCGCCGGTGCCCGAGCCCTGCGGGCAGCCGCCCTGGATCATGAAATCGTTGAGCACGCGGTGAAAGTTCAGGCCGTCGTAGTAACCGCGCTGGGCGAGGTTGACGAAGTTGGCGACAGTCAGTGGCGCTTTGTCGGCGGCCAGCTCGATACGGATCGGGCCGCGGTCGGTTTCAAAGTGGGCGATCAGGCTCATGGTGCGGCTCCAAAACGGGGAAGGACGTCCGCGTCCATGAATGGGGACGATGGACGCAGCGCCCAAGGATAGCGCAGCTGACTGACCTGAACGGGCAACGGTCATCCGTAGTCGTTATACTTATCGGCTTCCTTCGCTGCCCGCTGCCCCTCACCGGGCTATCCGCATGTCTATTGAACGCCTGCGCAATATCGCCATCGTCGCCCACGTCGACCACGGCAAGACCACCCTCGTCGACTGCCTGCTCAAGCAGTCGGGGACGTTCAACGAACGCACGGTGACCACCGAGCGGATGATGGACAGCAACGATCAGGAAAAGGAACGTGGCATCACGATCCTGTCCAAGAACACCGCCATCAACTGGCAGGGCAACCGCATCAACATCGTCGACACCCCAGGCCACGCCGACTTCGGTGGCGAGGTCGAACGCGTGCTGTCGATGGTGGACTCGGTGCTGATCCTGGTCGACGCGATGGACGGCCCGATGCCGCAGACGCGCTTCGTGACCCAGAAGGCGTTCGCGATGGGCTTCAACCCGATCGTCGTGGTCAACAAGATCGACCGCCCCGGCGCGCGCCCGGATTGGGTTATCGACCAGGTGTTCGATCTGTTCGACAAGCTCGGCGCGACCAATGAGCAGCTGGACTTCCCGATCGTCTATGCCTCGGCGCTGCACGGCTATGCCAGCCTGAGCAACGAAGCCCGCGACGGCGACATGACCCCGCTGTACGAGGCGATCATGCAGCACGTGCCGGCGCCGACGGTGGATCCGGACGGCCCGTTCCAGATGCGCATCAGCCAGCTCGACTACAACAACTTCGTCGGCCTGATCGGCGTCGGCCGGATCCAGCGCGGCAAGGTCCGCACCAATATGCCGGTCAGCGTCGTCGACCGCCACGGCAAGAAGCGTCAGGGCAAGGTGCTGCAGGTGCTCGGCTTCATGGGCCTGGAGCGCGTCGAAGTCGCCGAAGCCGAGGCGGGCGACATCATCGCCATCTCCGGCGTCGCCGAGCTCAGCATCTCCGACACGATCTGCGCGCTTGACACCCCCGAAGCGCTGGAAGCCCTGACCGTCGATGAACCGACCATCTCGATGACGTTCCAGGTCAACAACTCGCCGTTCGCCGGCAGCAAGGAGCACAGCGGCGGCAAGTTCCTCACCAGCCGCCAGGTTCGCGAGCGTCTGGAACGCGAGACCTTGCACAACGTGGCACTGAAGGTTGAGGAAGGCTCGGACCCGGACAAGTTCCTGGTCTCCGGCCGTGGCGAGCTGCACCTGTCGGTGCTGATCGAGAACATGCGCCGCGAGGGTTTCGAGCTCGCCGTGTCGCGCCCGGAAGTCATCATCAAGGAAGTCGACGGCAAGCAGATGGAGCCGGTCGAGCAGCTCGTGGTCGACATTGAAGACCAGCACCAGGGCGGCGTCATGGAGAAGCTCGGCGTGCGCAAGGGCCAGCTCAAGAACATGGAGTCCGACGGCAAGGGACGGGTGCGTCTGGATTACATGATCCCGGCCCGTGGCCTGATCGGCTTCCAGAACGAGTTCAGGACGCTCACCCAGGGTTCCGGGCTGCTGTTCCACGTGTTCGATCACTACGGCCCGAGGGAAGTCGGCGTCATTGCCAAGCGCCAGAACGGCGTGATGATCGCCAACGCTCCGGGCGCCACGCCGGCCTACTCGCTGGGCCCGCTGGAAGAGCGTGGCAAGCTGTTCGCTGCCGAAGGCGACAACGTGTACGAAGGCCAGTTGATCGGCATCCACTCGAAAGACAACGACCTCACGGTTAACGCCATCAAGACCAAGCCGCTGACCAACATGCGCGCCTCGGGCAAGGATGACGCGATCAAGCTGACCCCGGCGATCAAGTACACGCTGGAACAGGCGCTGGATTTCATCGAGGACGACGAGTTGGTCGAAGTTACCCCGAAGGAAATTCGCTTGCGCAAGAAGCACCTGACCGAGAGCGATCGCAAGCGCGCCTCGCGCGGCTGATCGATCGTTCCGCGGCGTCGGTCGCGCAACGTGACCGACGCTCTATATCAGACTTAATCCAGACCCAAACCGCAGACCTAAGCGGCACTGCGGTTGCTTGCGTTGATGGGTTAGGGGAGGTCCCTGAACAAGTTGACTCCGTTCGTGGTGAGCTTGTCGAACCATGAATGGAATCAACGCCCAGCGCCGCTGCGTGTGTCGGACGCTTGGCTCGTTCGGAGCCCCTTAGCTCAAGCCTTCTTGTTGCGCAGCTTGAACCGCCTACAGTCGCCCACGACCTAAGCTTGCGCGGCGATCTGCCCGTGCTTGCGCACGATCAGCATCGCCACTTCCAGTGCCTGTTCGTAATTCAGACGCGGGTCGACATGCGAGGTGTATGCGCGCTCGAGGTCGGTCTCGGTCAGCTCGCGCGCGCCGCCCATGCACTCGGTGATGTCTTCGCCCGTCAGCTCCAGATGCACGCCACCCAGGCGCGTTCCCGCGGCCGCGTGCAGTTCGAACGCCTGCTCGAGTTCACTGCCGATGTTGGCAAAGCGGCGCGTCTTGTAGCCGTTCGCGGTCGACTCGGTATTGCCGTGCATCGGGTCGCAGACCCACAGCACGCGACGACCGTCGCGGCGAACCGCGTCGAGCAGCGTCGGCAGCTTGTCGGCAATGTGTTTTGCGCCCATGCGGTGGATGAACGTCAGGCGGCCCGGCTCGTCCTCAGGGTTGAGCGCATCGATCACCCGCAACAGCTGTTCCGGCGTGACGGACGGCCCGACTTTGAGCGCGATCGGATTGCGGATGCCCCGGAAATACTCGACGTGCGCGCCATCCACTGCAGCGGTGCGCATGCCGATCCACGGATAATGCGTGCTGAGGTTGAACCAGCCCCAATGACGCGGCACTTGCCGACTCATCGACGCTTCGTACGGCAGCAACAACGCTTCGTGCGAGGTGTAGAAGTCGACGCGATTGAGGTTGTGCACTTCCTCGCCAGACAGCGTCTCCATGAAATGCACCGCATCGCCGATGGCGTCGACCATGCGCCGATACTCGTCAGCGAGCGGCGAGTGGCCGACCCAGGTCAGATTCCAGTATTCGGGGTGATGCAAGTCGGCGAAACCGCCATCGATCAGCGCGCGTACGAAGTTCATCGTCATCGCCGAACGTGCGTGACCCTTGATCATCCGCCGTGGATCCGGGCGCCGTGCCTGCTCGGTGAAGGCCGGGGCGTTGACCATGTCGCCGCGGTAGCTCGGTAACGTGACGCCGCCGATCGTCTCGGTATCGGCCGAGCGAGGCTTGGCGTATTGCCCGGCGAAACGCCCGACCCGCACCACCGGCTTGCGCATGCCGTGCACCAGCACCAGGCTCATCTGCAACAAGACTTTCAGCCGGTTGGAGATCACTTCCGACGAGCATTCGCCGAAGCTCTCGGCGCAGTCGCCGCCCTGCAGCAAGAAGCGCTTGCCTTCCTGCGCTTCGGCCAGTTGTTGCTTGAGCGCGAGGATTTCCCACGAGGTCACCAATGGCGGCAGCTCACGCAGCTCGTCCAGTGTCGAAGCAAGGTCCTCCTGATCGGGGTACTGCGGCAGTTGCAGCGCTTGACGCTTGCGCCAGGACTCGGGCGTCCAGTCGACCGGCAGAGGGCCGGCGTTAAGATCGTGGTGTCGGGACATGGTCATCTCCGATCAGGCGCGACGAGAGGCGGCAAACGCGGCCCACAAGGCCAGTCCGACAAAGCACGTCAGCGTCCATGCCGGCATCGACAGACCGAGAAAGTTCCAGTCGACCTTCGCGCATTCACCCGATCCCGTCAGCACCTTGCGAATCACCCCGCTGATTGGCATGGCCTCGAGCATGTAGTCCAAGCCCGGCCCGCAGGTCGGCACTTGGTCAGGTGGCAAATTCTGCAACCAGACATGCCTGGCCGAAATTGCCCCGCCAACGCCGGCAGCGAGCACGGCCAGTACACCATACGCAGCCCGCGCCCGGGCGAAGGGTGCATGCAGACCACCGATCAGAAACACCAGCCCCAGCGCAGCGAACGCAACGCGCTGAAAGATGCACAGCGGGCACGGGTCAAGCCCGCCGTGCAACTGCGCATAGAACGCGTAGGCAAGCAGGCCGACACAAGCCGTGAAGCCGAGCAAAAATTGGGTGCGAAACGACGCGCGGAAAGGATTCATAGAACACACCTTAAAGGCTAGCGAAGGCCGTGCAAACCCAAGCGGCAAAGCGTGGCTTGCATCTCTTGCGAGCGAGTACAAGCATTAATATCGGTTGCGGCAGTAACCGTTGCCGCAATGCAAAAAACCCCGGCACGAGGCCGGGGCTCTTGCAACGTTGGACGATGAGCTGTCCAGCGCGTATCGCTTCAGCGGATTGCGAACCGCCTGATTACTCTGCAGCAGCAGCTTGCGGACGATCCACCAGCTCAACGTAGGCCATCGGCGCATTGTCGCCAGCGCGGAAACCGCACTTGAGGATGCGCAGGTAGCCGCCCGGACGCGCGACATAGCGCGGACCCAGTTCGACGAACAACGTGCCGACGGCTTCCTTGTCACGCAGGCGCGAGAACGCGAGGCGGCGGTTGGCCACTCCATCGGTCTTGGCCAGCGTGATCAACGGTTCCGCGACGCGTCGCAGTTCCTTGGCCTTGGGCAGGGTGGTACGGATCAATCCGTGCTTGATGAGGGACGCAGCCATATTGGTGAACATCGCATCGCGATGGGCACTAGTACGGTTGAATTTGCGTCCGGCTTTTTGGTGGCGCATGGTCGTGTTTCCTAGGTTCTATTATCGCAGCGGCAAGCCGCTGCTCAGCCCATCATGCCGTGAGATGCGATGCCGGCGGGCGGCCAGTTTTCGAGCTTCATGCCGAGCGAAAGACCGCGCTGTGCCAGCACTTCCTTGATCTCGGTGAGCGACTTCTTGCCAAGGTTCGGAGTCTTGAGCAGTTCGACTTCGGTCTTCTGGATCAGATCGCCGACGTAGTAGATGCTCTCGGCCTTGAGGCAGTTGGCCGAACGCACGGTCAGTTCAAGGTCGTCGATCGGGCGCAGCAGGATCGGGTCGACGCCGCTGGTGGCCGGCTTCGCCGCACCGCGGTCGCGGTGGGTGAAATCGCCGAACACCGACAACTGGTCGGTGAGGATGTCGGCCGC
>JAYSZI010000062.1:0-82605 GCA_043738095.1 Lysobacter sp. | reverse complement strand
CCAGAGCTTCCGCATCCTTGATCAGGATGCCCGCACGCGCGGCCACCCCGGTGCCGGCCATGATCGCGGTCGGCGTGGCCAGGCCCAGGGCGCATGGGCATGCGATGACGAGCACCGCGACAGCGTGGAGGATCGCTTGTGTCCAGTCGCCCGCGGCGAGTCCCCAGCCGAGCAGGGTGAGCAGCGCTATCGCGATCACGACTGGAACGAAGACAGCGCTGACCCGGTCGACCACCTGCTGGATAGGAGCTTTCTTAGCCTGTGCGTCCTCGACCATGCGGATGATGCGGGCGAGCGCGGATTCGGCGCCGACGGCAAGCGTCTCGACAAGGACCAAGCCTTCACCGTTTACGGCGCCCCCGGTAACGCGGTCACCCGCTTGCTTGGCCACGGGAAGGGACTCGCCGGTAATGAGGGACTCATCAGCATGGGTGCGACCTTCAGCGATGCGTCCATCAACCGGGAAGCGTTCGCCGGGCCGGACAACCACGACGTCGCCGATGCGGACCTCGGCGATCAGAACGTCGACATCGACGCCCGCGCGCCGCACGCGCGCCGTGCCCGGACGCAGCGCCTGCAGGGCACGAATCGCCTCCGTCGTCTGGCGCTTGGCCCGCGCCTCCAGGAACTTGCCCAACAGGACCAAAGTGATGATCACCGCCGAGGCTTCGAAGTACAGCGGGCGGGCCGCGTGGTGCAGGGCCGGTTGGAGTAACTGATAGACGCTCAACCCATAGCCTGCGCTCGTGCCGAGCGCGACCAGAAGATCCATGTTGCCCGTGCCGGCGCGCACCGCCTTCCACGCCGCGCGGTAGAAGCGCGCACCAATCCAGAACTGCACCGGAGTCGCCAGCGCCCACTGGAACCAGCCGGGCAACATCCAGTGCTCGCCCCACAACAGGCCGACCATGGGCAGCACGAGCGGCAGCGACAGCACTGCTGCGATCAGCAGGTGGCGCGCCTCGCGGCTCATGCCGCCCTTGGGACCGGTCTGCGGCGCATCGATAGTGCCTGCGTAGCCCGGGGCCGAGGCCTTGGCTGCGTATCCGGCATCGGTTACCGCCATGATTAACGCCTCATCGCCCACGGTCGCCGCCGCAGTCACGGAAGCCCTCTCAGTCGCCAGGTTGACGGTCGCGTCGAAGACGCCCGGGACGCGCTTGAGGGCGCGTTCGACCCTGACGACGCACGTCGCGCACGTCATTCCGCCGATCGCGAGGTCAACGGTCCGCGTGCCGATGCTGTAACCCGCGTCCTCGACGGCCTTTGCCACTGCGGCGATGTCCAACGGTTCTCGTGCAATCACGTCGGCCATCTCGGTCACCAGGTTCACGTGGGCGCGGTCCACGCCGGGAACGCGGGCGAGGGCACGCTCCACCCGCCCGACGCACGCGACACAGGTCATGCCGTCGATCGGGATCCGCAGCGCTGGCGTAGCGTCGGGCGTAGACATCGGCGCGGTAGGGGTCAAGGCATTCATGGTGCACCTCCTCGGAATCAGACGTGCAGGCTGGACGTTGCCATTATGGGAAGGTCAAGAGGTCGCTTTGAGTCCCAGAACGCCCGCTTCCAAGCGCCCGGCACGGCGTTGACCTTCCCATGGGGTCAGGCCCGAGCCTGGGCATACCGGCATCGGCCGGGGACTGGAGAACAACGATGAAGCTCAATGTCGAAGGGATGACCTGCGGCCACTGCGAACGCTCGATCACGCGGGCGGTCGCTACGCTAGGCGGAACCGCGCGAGTGGACCTCGCTGCCGGGACGGTCGACGTTGAGGGCGTGGACGATTTTGCGCGCGTCCAAGCGGTGATCGAGTCCGAGGGCTACAAGGTCGCCGGGTCTGCGAGTGCGCCGGCCGCAAACGACGCCAGCTGCTGCGGCACGTGCCAATCATGACGAGGCGTGGCGGCCAGACCACGCCGTCACTTCGCAACAACACACAGGATTGGAATGCGGCGCTTAGGAGGGCGCTACGTGGTAGGCAGCTTTTGTCAATCTCAGCAATGCGTTTCCACGATGTGTGGTTACATAATAGGCATTATGCGAAGTGGCGGGCAAAGTGTGCTGCCGTGGTGCAATGGGTCCGCACGCTCCAGCCGGGATCACTCTATCTGTTACTTGCCGATCAGTACTCACGTTACAAGTGGCAGCAGGATGCCGATCCGGAGAAAGTAACAACTTTTGATGTGTCTCCCGCGGCGTTGCTAGTGTTCTCTCCAGAAAGTTCTGCCTGCTAGACGCAAAAACTCTGCTATTAGGAGGTAGATAAGTTTGACGCTGGCGGACAGCCGTAGAAATTTGTGGCCCAGGACGGCCTGTACGGAGAAATTACTATCTGTCGCGGCTATCTATTGGGGCGCAGGCACCTGTCTCCCACGGCGCCGCTAAAGATGCAAAGGCTCGCCCCACGCCAAATTCTGAAGCACTCAGCTCTTGTGAGTTGCTCAGATTTCAATTTTTTAAGTGGGCGGCACCGTCTGGCGGTGCAGTGATGTAGCTGACGCGCTCGGACCCGCACGCGGCAAATGCTTTATCGGCGGCGCAAAAAGCTAGCAAGGCCAAGCAGCATTGAAGCGTGGCCTTACTCCATTTCATCGCAAAGTCCGTAGATCAGTCGCTAGCGTCGGGGTGAGTCCTCTCCTACTTCCAGTCCGGATTGTCGACCGAGCGTGCAGCTCCCAGTCGGCTTGCACCAGGCGTTGGACGCGGCAGAAGGGGTCAAATGAAACCTGACCTCCTTTTCGCTAGGCGCGTTTCGCGAGCCGAACAACTTAACCGCCGACAGAAGTGCTGCAGGAATCCTCGCAGTCGCCAAGTGGCTTTGGGGATCTCAGTGAAGCGCAGCCTGTTTGCACGCCGCCTGAAAACAACGGTTCACTGCCCGGCAAACAAACGGCGTCCCGGCGCTTATGCCCGGTCATCGGTGCCATGTAGGGCTCGCCGGCGCTGCACGTGTAGCCAGACGAGCCGTACCCGGGATCCTTGCCCCGGAACTGCATCTGCCGGTACACCGAGATCAACACCCCGGCTTTGTACTTCATCTCGACGACCCATCCGCTGTCGGTCTCGAAGCCGTCGAGCCCGCACGTCCCGAACCAGGCCGCGGCGACGCTGCGTGACATTGAAAGGACGTTCCCTTCCGTCCAAGCCGCGGCGCCGGTGCAGTCCAGGACGCCGTCGCCATTTGCGTCGCCAACGGTGCCACCACGGCCACGACAGTCGGCGCGCCAGTCGCGTAGATCGGCGCGGTCAAATCCGATTTCGGATGTGACTGTCCACGCGGTCGGGGTCGCAGGGCCGCACCAGTATGGACCGCCGTTCTCTTTGCATTGCGACTGATCAACCGCGTGGGCGGGCGACAGCGGCAAGGCAGCAACTGCAAGGGCAAATGTTGCAGCTAGGACCCCGGGCCTACAACTAGGTCCTAGCAACGACTTCAGTTGGATTAGGTGGTTCATTGGTTTACCAGGTTGGATAGAGGGGACGGTTACAGACCCACGGAGTCGATAGTCGCGATGAGGCTGGGACGCTGCACGTCGGCTAGCAATAAGGGGGTTGCCAGCAGCAACCGCTCAGCAGGCTCGCCGCTTGGTAGCCTGTGGCACTTGCTCCGCTCGATCACTGCGTGGCGCAGTGTGCGCGGTCTGCCGCTGGTAGCCGCATTGGTCGCAGCGCGGGCTAGCCAGCGGTCGTCGGGCCGGCTCGACGGCTCCGCCCCCTCCAAAAAGCCCGCCGAACCGTTCACTCCCGCGATGAGTTTCACCTCGGCGGGCCGGTGTCCAAGAGGCCACTTCGACGCGCCCGCCCTGTTTGGAAAACCGAGACTAATCTCCTGCCGTGACGGGCAGTCAGGCTTCGGCCCAGCGACAGACCACGACTGTCGGCGGAATGAAACCACTCCTTTTTTTGGCGCAGCTCCGCCCCACTCGTTTCCACAGTGATTCGGGAGATGCTCCATTACGACTGCTCGAGACATCGAGCGATCTCTGCGGGCGGCGAAACCCGATTCCCAGCGGCGAACGCACACAAATGTTCACAGCCGTCAAGAATGCGCTGACTTTCTTCGCTCGCCAGGCATTGAACAACACAATCGTCCTGGGGCAGGCAACGCTCTTTGTATCGCCCAAAGAGACACTGCTCACGTCGATTGAGCGCCCGGACGGGTTGAGCCTTGCACCCGCGAAACTTCAAAAATTCCTGAATCGGCGGCGGTGGCGGCAGGCTTGCAACCGGGGGCGATAGCTCCCGGTCGCATCCGCCAACGAAGCCCGACGCGAAGACGCCCAGCATCAGCGCCCTCATCAGAAGCGCCGAGATCACCAGCTTGAGCCACATGACACACACTTTTGCGTCTCACGACGAATGCGCTCATCAAACTTGATTCCGCCAATCACGTAGTGAAGTGCTTCGTGAAAGAGCAGGGAGCGAAAACATCCGCACTGCTTCGGGCTAGAGATCTCGGCTGAGTCCGGCGCACCTATCACTTGCGGATACAAGTAGACGATATTCGGCTTGGTTGCCACCGCGCAGCGATCGCCATAATCGCAGGAGAACATCGTGGCCATTAGCGTCCTCAGCGCCTCCGCCGCATAGCTCATGTTGCAGCGATCGTCCTTGCACCGCTTGTTCGCCTTGTCTTCTATCTCTTTCGCAAGCTGCACAATCTCCGAGCTGATTGCGAGCCGCTGACTTTGGGTGCAAGTCGGACCGAACGAGATGAGTCCCCGGGGATCCACCTTTTGAAGTGGAACTGCGTTCGCGTAAGAATATGTCGATACTCCCCCATTCTGCCCAATCGGGTCGCTCTCCACGTAGCGTCCGGTCGCGGCTTCGTAATCCCGGAAGTAGTTGTAATTCAACCCGCTAGCAGCATCAAACCGCTGCCCCGGAAACCGCATATCAAACACAAACGCCGTACCGTCCCCATCCGCATCCTCGTTCGGCGGGCTGCTCCCAAAAGCTTCGCCGGTCAAATCCCAGCGCCATATCGCCTTGTTTCTCTGCGGATCGATCACGACGCGCGGGGTGCCGAGATGGTCGGCCTCGATGAAGTAGAGCCTCGGCACCGGGCTTTCCATCTCCTGCGTCGCGCCCATGCTGGACGTGGAATCGGGCGGCATCGGATCCCCCGGACCGGGGTCGGGCTCCGGACCTGGATCGTAGATATCTGCACCGTTCTGCGGCGAAGCGACCATGCCTACGGGAAGGTCGGCCAGCCAAATGAACTCCTGCTTCGCGGTTCCCGCGACGTCGTACTCGCCGATCCAGCGACCCGCTTCGTCATACAGCTGGTAGGTCTGCTGAGTGGATGTGCCCGTAGCGTAGCGACGGACCTGCTCGCCCTTGCCGTTGTAGGCGTAGTTCATCGACCCATTGGCACCGGACGTCCAACTCATTCGGTTGTGGGCGCCGTAGAAGAACGAACGGGTGACGCCGCCCGGGTCCGTTGCGCTGCCCAAGCGCGTTAGGTTTCCGGCTTCATCGTAGCCACGTGACAGTCCACCAACGGCCATCAACCGGTGTGTGTCGGGGTTGTAGGTATAGGGACTCGTCGCAAGCACCGGCGGACCGTCCGGGCCCGGCTGGCTGCCCGGCCCGGGCCGCATCTCGCCGAACGAGGTGCGGTTGCCGGTCGGGTCGTAGGTGTAGGCCTGCAACGGGCTGGACTGCGTGCTGTCCTCAGGGGCGTACCGACCTTTCAGGCGGCCCAGGCTGTCGTACTTGTAGGTGGCGAGCGGCGTCGACAACGGCGTCGTCGAAGAGTCAGCCAGCGACATCAGGTTACCGACCTCGTCCCAGCCCAGCAGGTCTTTCAGGCCGATTCCGGAATCATCCTGCACCACCATCGGGCGGTAGTTTTTGTCGTGCTGGCGGGTGAGCACGCGGGGCACTCCCTCGCCGTAGGTCAGCTGGGAGACGGGGCCGAACGGCAGGTACCGGACATCGCTGACCAGCGTTTCCGGCAGCTGCCCGGGCCGCGTGACCTTCACGCTGCGCGGTTGGCCCGCCGCGTTGTAGTCGTAGTTGACGCGAAGGCCGCTCGGATAGGTCATCACCAGTAGGTGGCCGTTGACCGCGTACTGGTAGGCGGTGGCGAATTCCTTGCCGTTGGTGGTCTGCACCTTGCGGACCATGCGGCCGAAGCGGTCGTAGCAGTACTGGGTATTGCCGCTGCCGTCGACCATCCGCGTCATGCGGCCCAGTGCGAACGTCTCCCCGGCGACGCACACGATGTTTACCGCGTCGTAGGAATAGGTGACGTTGAGATTGGGCGTGGTGGTCGCGTAGCTGATGCCGGTCACGCGGTTCAGCACGTCGTAGGCGTAGGTCGCCTTGAAGCTCGCGCCGCGGGCGTCCTGCTTGGTCTTGAGGTTGCCGGCGCTGTCGTAGGTGTAATCGGTGGTGCCGGTGTCCGGACTGACCAGCTTCGTGAGATCACCCAGGCCGTTATAGGTGTAGCTCGTGGTCAGGTTCTTGGGATCGGCCACCGTGCGCAGGTTGTCCAGCGCGTCGTAGCCGAAGCTGGTCTTCGCGTTGATGCCGGCCGTGTCCTGCAGAGTCTGCTTGAGCCGGCCCAGCGGGTCGTAGTCGTTGTCGGTGACGCGGGACTTCGCGTCCGTGACGGTGTCGGTGTTGCCCTGCGCGTCGAAGGTCATCGACGTCGCATGGCTGAAGGCGTCCTTGGCCACCTGCAGCTGACCCAGCTGGTTGTACACGCGCGACAGCGTGCGCTTGAGATTGCCCTGCGCGTCCGTGGTGTCTTCTCGCTCCCGATTGCCCGCGGCATCGAGCACGTAGTCGATGCGCTCGCCGGCGTTGTTGCTGATCCCGGTCAGCCGGTGAGCGGCGTCGTACTCAAAAGCGGTGTAGCTGTCGTCGGCCTGCGTGACCCGCTTGACCAAGCCGGTGGGCCAGTAGTCCATGCGGGTAATGGCATCGTCCGCTTCGGACGTCGCGTTGGCGCCGCGCAGCTTAGTGGCCTTGAGCCAACCCCGCGCGGTGTACTCCATGTCGGTTACCACGCCATTGGCGTCCTTCACCGACAGCGGCCGGCCGGCACCGTCATAAGAGAGCGTCTCGGTGCTCTGCTGCTTGGCGTTGGTGGCCTTCCACAGGTCGCCCTTGCGATAGGCGCAGGTCGCGGGTGCGGTGTCGCAGCCGGACGCATCCGCCATGCGATAAGCGAAGGTCGTGACGTCTCCAAGCGCCTCCAGGTCGGTGCGGGCGCCGTCGACTTTGGTGAGCAGGCCAACGCGCGGGCACGTGCCTATGTCGACGTCCCCCTGCTCGCAGTACGTGTTGGTCGCCGTGCGCGAGATGGCCAGCACAGGGTCGGTGATCGTGGAGATCCGTACCTGGCCACGGCTGTTGAGCGTCCACGTGACCATCTGCACCAAGGTGCCGGCCGTGTTGTACGTACGCCGCTCGGTGGGGACACCGAACGCCGGGCTCCAGTCGGTCTGTATGGTGCGCTGCTGCGGGGTGCCGACCGCTTCGACGCGATGCGTCGCCCTGCCCTGCGCGTCGTTGGTGCGGTTGGTCGTCACGCCCGCTTCGACTGTCTGCTTGACGAAGCCGTTCGCGTCGTACTGATAAGCCGTCGACGGCGCGGCGCAGTTGTCCGTGCAGCTGCGGGTCACCGACTGCGCCGTAGGCGTATCGAAATGGGTGACGAACTGGCGCTGCTCCTTGGAGCCGGTCGGCGTGGTGACCGTCGCGCTGCCGTCGGCATTGCGCAGGACGGTGAACTTGTTGACGCCTCCCGCGTGCTCGGTCGATACGGCCCTGCCCTGCGTGTCGTAGCTGTACGAGGCGAAGCGAACGCCGTCGTGGACGATTCCGGTCAGGGAGTTCGGCTGGTTCGTTCCTGCAGTATGGGCCGACTCGTTGTAGATATAGGTCTTCGTCGCGCCGCCCGGGTAGAGCACGCCCGACAGCCGGGTCGAGCTGTCGTAGTCGAAGATCGTTTCCTGACCATCAGGCGCGACGACGCGCCCGATGCGGCCCGCGTCATCGTGATTGAACGTCAGAGCCCGGCCGTCGTCCTGCTGCACGCGTTCGAGCTGGCCGGCCGTGTTGTACGAGACCGTCGCGAAACGGCCATCCTGCTGAACGATCTTCACCAGGCGTCCGGTCATGTCGAACTGTTCGAAGCTCTTGGCAGAAAGGTCACGCCATTCCCAGCCCGTCTGGGTGCCGTTGGCATCAGTGAGCGCCACAACCGTCTGCGCGATGTTGGGATCGCCGACCCACGCGCCGCTCACCAGGCGATAGCGCAGCTGGCGCCCAGTAGGGCGCAGCATGTCGACGAATTGCGTGCCGTCGCCGAGCGTGCCGGTGGTGGCGCGGCTGGAGTAGCTGTGCGTCCAGTAAGGACCGATCGCGCCCGAAAGAGGCTGCTGGCTGTTGTAGTGACGCGTGAACTCGAGCAGCGACGAGATCGAAAGATCCGACTCAGCCTGGTACTTGTTGCCCGTTGCGACGTTGATCGGATTGCCGACGTAGGTCGACATGCGGCTACCGACGACGTCCGGCCCGAGCGCCGAATTGCCGCCAGCGGCGGGGCTCGCCTCAAGCCCAAGCGATACCGCAGACATCAGCGCGAACGCGAACAAGTATGCCGAGCGCATCATGGGGACACTTCCAAGCTGTGAGATTGAATTCTGGCGTTACGGCTAACAGCGGCTAGCTGCACGATCACCGGTTGCCGGGCCCTACCTGGATCTGCAAGCACGCAGGTGCCGCCAAACACGCCTGACTTACAGCCGACTGTCCGCTTGCTCGCTGCGGCCAAACCGCTGCGGTAGAGAGGGTGAGAACGATAAGAGCGTTGGCAGCTCCTTGCGGCGACAGCTTCATGCATACCCTCTCAGGCTGTTCGTTCCGCGAACGAGGAACAACGAAGTCCACATGCGCCGCAGCGCAACTTGGGCCCACTCCGGAGCGGTCTCCAGCACGATCGCGTCAGCCCTGCGATTCGCGAGCGCGGCGGAAGATTGGGCCAGCAGCACCCGCGTGAGTACAAGCCGGGCGAGGCGCGCGCACCATTTTCCGGGCACACGGCTGCGGTTGCCCGATATCGGCGCAACGTCTGCAGCATCCAAGGCGAGGGGGGCGCCTGAGCGCGGAGGTGTGGAGGTTTGGAAGCGTGGAGGCGAAGGCAAAGCCTCGCCCGGTTCGTACCAGCAGTCCATTGCAGCCTTCATGAAACCCCGTATGCGCGCTCCCCAGCGGGACGTTAGATTGTGCAGAGCGGCGAGCCGCATTGCAATGACGGGGTAAAATGGATGCATCGCCGACTTGGAGCCAAACCCTCGACACCCGCTACCGCACCTGCGCGGTGTTGAAGGCGATCACGTTGCGGGTGATCTGACTCCAGGCTCGACGAGCACCGCCGCGTCTAACGACACGGGCTTCGCAAACAAGTACCCCTGCAACTCCCCCGCACCGCTTTCGCACAACCAGTCGCGCTGGAGCGTGGACTCGACGCCTTCAGCCACAACGCCCAACCGCAACGTATGCGCAAGCGCGATCACCGCTTCGCAGATCGAACGGTCACTCGCATCGGATTCAAGATCATTGACGAAGGAGCGGTCGATCTTCAGGCGATGGATCGGCAGACGCTTGAGATACGACAGGCTTGAATAGCCCACACCGAAATCGTCGATAGCGATGGTGACGCCCAGATCCGCGAGCGATGCCATCACCTTCGCGGCGCGGTCGGGGTCGCCTAGGATCACGCTCTCGGTGAGTTCGAGTTCGGGCGCGCCCTTGGGCAGCTGGAATTCGTCGATGACACGCTTCACGTCGTCGAGCAGGCCGTGCGCGAACTGCATCGCGGAGACATTGACGGACAGCCGCACATGGCCGAGCCCCTGCGCGACGAGTAACGCATGGTGACGCGCGGCTTCGCGCAGCACGCGACGGCCGAGCTCGACGATCAGCCCGCTTTCCTCGCAGATGCTGATGAAGTCCGACGGCGGCAGCAGGCCACGACGCGGATGTTCCCAGCGCACGCCTTGTGGATGCTTGCCCGGCAGAAAGCCCCACCCGGGCGTGAGCACAACTGGCGTCACCGCTGGCCCCTCGCCGTAAGCGCGTGCCACTGGGGTAATACGGGAAGCGCGCATTACCATCCGGGGTCGGCACTCCGTTCGCGTCGACGGCAAATGACACGATGCGACCACCGAGCGATGACCAAGCGCCCGACGCTTTCGGGGTTCGCTCGGCGATGACCGGAGGCGCACTCAAGTGGGTGCGCCTAGTAGTCGTGTCCGCTGGCGGCGGCTGCGGCGGCGGTTCGAAGGGGCTGAGATGGGGGCGGATTGTTCGCAGATGCGTCGACTTGGGGTGTTTGTCGCCAGCGCTACGAGGTTGGGACAGATTGTTGGGCGCGGATGCGCCCAAGATATCGCCTCAATAATGCGCGTGACGCGCGCCATTTCAACAACTTACGTTTGGGGCGGTTTGTTGTCCTCAAACAGCGGCGTTTGCTCGACTGTCTGTTGACGAGGAAGTGCCCCCCGCAGCGGTGAACAAACCACCTTCTAGCGCCCAACAAACGCCCCCAACTCAGAGATCCGCCGCCAACCTGCCGCCATGTCGACGCTCTTGCCAAGAAGCTGCCACAAATTCCGCAGCTCAATCACTTGCGGCGCACGAGAATTCAAGAGAAAACATGCCCCGGTTGCGCGTGGGCGCCCCGTAGCTAGGCAGCTAGCTCTAGAAGGAAGCCCGGCTGAGCGCAGGAAGCTGAAGGTCGACCTGGTGGAAACCATCGACGATGCCCCCGCCTACCCTTGGAGCCCAACGAGCCGTAACAGCAGGTGCTGTTCCGCGACGTGATCGCCGTGCTCGATCAGAAAGAGAGGCGCCTCGTCTCGTCGTGGCCCTGCGCTCGGGCAAGGCCTGCGCGGCCACGCCTCGGTCTCGCGGCGCATCGCCGCGCTCAACGCGAAGGTCACCAACCTGCTGAATTGAGGACGGGCGTCCATCGCGGACGCGACCGCACGGCTCAACTGGATCACGGGTAGCACACCGCCCGGTTCAACTCGGAGAAATCCAACTCGCGCACGCGGTCGCGGGCACCGTCGGCGGCGACGTCGACGGTCAGGCGATCGCGATCTCCGAAGATGGCCTCGCTCGCCTGGGCGTCCAGGTCAATCGTCGCCAGCAGGTCGAAATCGGGATCCCACGGCGGGTCGACGTCGTCCGAGCTCACCTCGCGCACGATCACGTGCTCGGACTCGCCGAGGTAGCCGCGACCGTCGCCCGAATCACGCATCAGCCCGGCCAGGTACTGAACCCCGCCGTAGCCGTAGCGTGCCTGCTGCCGGACTCGCACCACGAAGCGCATGTCGCACCACTGCGCGTCGGTCAGCCGGTTCTTGCGCCAGTCCAGGATGGCCGCGTGCAGCCCATCCACCTGACCCCGCCCGGCGTCGCGAATGTTGCGCTCCAGGTCGACGGCCACGCTGCGCGAATAGGTCAACAAGGCCTCGGATTCCAGCTGTGCCGCCTGGACGACCTTATCCAGGAACGCCAACGAAGCATCGAGCAAACGGTGCTGTCGTGCCTTCTGCTCTGGTGTAAAGGCCACAGCGTCGATCGTAGGTTTAGCGTCCCGGATCTTGGCGGCGTAGACCGTCAGGCGCCGCGTCAGCTCCGGGTCGATGCGCCCCTCTGGGAGGTGAGACAAGGTGACGTAGATCGCCAGCGGGACGTGTGAGGCGTAGCGAAGATCGAAGTAGCTCCCGTGGAGAATTCGCTTGGTCTCGACGAGCTGCCCGTCGAGGAACAGCGACGCGCCGCTGTCCCGGACCACGACCAGCGTGTCGGTCTGCTCGACAACGGCTGCGTGTGCCTCCCGGTAAAGCTCGAGCGTGCAGGTGTTCAAGCCGCGCAAGGTCCGCGTCGCGGCGGTTTGATCCGCGGGGCGCTTCGGCGGGTCCCAGCGTGCAAGGTCCGACGCCGGATTCGGCGTCGGCGCGGTTGGGCGAGACTCAATCGGAGCCGTTTCAAAACAAGAGGCGCTCGGCGCCGGTGTCTGAGCGGCAGCGTGTCCGCACGCCAACGCCAGAACGGCTATCGCCGCGCTCTTGAGCGTTCCGCGCTGCCTGCGGGCCGCCATTGCATCGTTCCGAATCATTGCGCCTCCATTTGCCGACGGCTAGGACTCTCCACCGTGACGCTAGATTTTCGTCTTTTCAGGCTCGAGCCAGAACCTACAACTGAAGTTGTTGAGACGGTCAAAGGCGTCAGCTCTCGCCTGGAACGCCTTCGGAATCGCTGTCCCCTCGCGGCCCTCCCGGAAATACTCGACTAGCGAATTGAGCCCCAAGCTCTTCAGGTGGTCCCATTGCTGCCAAAGCTCATCCTGCAGGTCCCTTTCCTGTTGGCTTGCACTCGGCTTGCGCTTGGGAGGTCGGACGGTGTGGTCCGGCCGCGGGTCATGGACGTGGGAAAACGTAATGCTCACGTGAGTCCATTCGGCCTCGATCGTGGGGCGCCAACGGTAGCTCACGGGCACGGTCAACTGCTTGCTGAAGCGACTAGGCGGTATGACGTGGTCGTCGACGAAGAACAGTTGCCTTTCCTGCTCTTGCGTATCGATACGATGCTGCATCAGCCGAACAGCGTTCTCCAGCGCACTGCCGGCGCGTCGGGCGCGGGTCTCGGTGTCTGCTAGCTTCTTTGCCGCCTTCGCGCCGGCGTACTCAGACAGCGCGGTCTCGAACGTCCGAAGCTTGGCAGAAACGTACGCCCCACAACTGTCCAGCCGGAATGCCCGCAACTCCGAGCCCAGGCGCCGCATGTCCAGGCACTCGCTGATCGTCTTGTCCAACGCCCGCACGTCAACGGCTCGCAGGTACTCCTGCTCGTCGCGAGGAATGTTGATCTCACTCACTTCGTTCTCCGTTCACCGTCGCAGTCACCCTACCGCCTTCTTACGCGCCTTGGCCGCAGCGCTGCGCTTCTTGCGCGCCGCCGCGGCCCGCTCTTCCTCATCGGCAAACGCATCGTCATCGTTGTTGGCGGCGCTCGCCCACCGAATTGCCGGTCGCCGCGATAGCGTCCGTCGCTGATCTTCTGCGATTCGCGCCAGGGATAACTTCCCTCCGCGCCGGACTTGTTGCCGTTCCAATAGTGATAGATCGGCGCCATCGTGAGCAGCGAATAGATCCGGTGGCGCTCGGCCCATTCCGGGGTGCTCGGCTCCACCTCGACGCGCCCCAGTTCGTGGAGCGGCTTGTTCCAGTACGCCGCAACGCCGGGGGTGGCACCATCGGAAACCGGCGGTCCCGGGTTCTTGTCGTCGCCCAGATCGTTGGGCATTCGCTCCTCCCCCTTCGCTGTTGCATGTCGACCGCGCGACGTCGTTAGCGCCGAGTCGCTCGCCGTTTAGTAGACCGCGTGCCAACAACTCCCCTGCCGGCACGGGTGCCCCTGACAGCGTCGATCCCGAAAAGCACGAAGTCAACGTAAGTACTTCACAGTAAACGGGGGAATTGACGCCGCATGGGCCACCCCGGGCACCCGCCGGCGGAGCCTGGTCACCTCTCCGGACGAAGGCCTGTGGAAGTCGCCGAATTTCGCCCCGGAAGGTCCGTTGGAGCGCAGGAATCGCCAATCCTTGGCAAGGATCAACCAAAAAGTCGGTGTCCGAGGGACAAAAGGCGAAAATGTAAATCGCATGTGGGCATCCCGACCCAGGGCGGCGTCGCGTTCTTGATTCGGCCCGACGCAACAGCGTTGTGATGATCTCGACCTCGACCCGACTTTGGCGTCGTACCTCGTCGAGCGCCATCGTCCTTGTCTAAGACATCTTCCCAAAGGTGGCAATGCGATCACGTGAATCGTCCAGGCAGGCGGGACCGATCGAACAGCACTGATGAAAGTGTTTTTGCCGACCGCTTGAGTGCTGGCAAGAGGTGCGCAGATGTTCCATGAGTCAGCGTATCTTGGGACTCGGCCAGCCTTCGAGGGGTTGCCAGGCTGCGGCGTTTGAACGCTTCGGCAAGATGACCGGGCTGTACCTGTTCTGATACGCCGAGCGGGACTGCACAACCACGCGGGGCCCTTTCGGATGAAGTTCCAAACGAGGCCATCGCAGCGTGCGCCGCCACGCGAAATCCGGCAAGATCGAAAGCGCCGCGGGAGCAGTTCCGGCACCCGTGCAGGTGTCGCGCCCGTGGCAGTGCAAGGGGTTAAGTCATGCGGCCTGTGCTGTTGGTGATTCTCGCATTAGCGACGGCCGCGACGATGCTCGCCACGCCGCGAGGCTCCCGCGGCGCCACGTTACCTGCCGACGACATCGCACGGTTAGCCGCCCCCGCTGGCGCGCCTACGTTCGAGTCGGTCGGCCCCGCACAGGGTCTGACCAGCAGCACGATATTTGGCGTGCTCGTCGATCGGCACGGCTTTGTCTGGTTCTGGGGCGATAGTGGTGTGCACCGCTACGACGGCTTGCACGTCCAGACCTTTGATCGTCAGCCGGGCCGTCCCAACACCCTGAGCAGTCGTCGCAACGCCGCGATGGCTGATACCGGCGACGCCATCTGGATCCTGAGTCCTAGCGGCGTGCTGCAGCGCCTCGACGCCAAGAGCGGGACGTTCAACGATTACCCCCTCATCCGCAAAGACGGCCGCCGTCCTGGCGCCGGTTTGCGACTGCTTGCCGATCCGCGCGACCGGCTTTGGATCGGCACGGATGTGGGCCTGTTCCGGCTCGACCCCGGCATGCGCGCGCCCATCCCGGTGGACCTGCCCGATAGCGGTGATCCATGGGTTACTGCGCTAGCGTTGAGCGTTGACGCACGCCAATTGCTGATCGGTAGCACCGCACGCGTATTCGCGCTCGAGCTAGACAAGCCCACCCGAAGCGCGTTCAAGTTCTCGCTGCCCACCGCGCAACCCACTGTGGTGATTGCGATCGCGCCGTGGCGGCGGCAGCTGTGGTTGGCGACCAGTCACGGCCTGTTCCGTCATGATCTCGACAGCGGCGTGACCGAACGCACCGAGCTGCCCATAGGGCTCGCACACGATCGCATTAGCGAGTTGGTCGTCAACAGCGACGGCACACTGTGGTTCGGGGGAATTCTGCGCGAGGGTCTGGTGCGCTTCGATCCAAAAAGCCGGCGCGCCGTCGTCTACCGACACCATCCCGACGATCCGTACAGCTTGAAATCCGACCGGGTCAGTGCGTTGGCCCTGGATCAACGCGATAACTTGTGGGTTGGTTTGATGCGCGAAGGTGCGAATCGCCTGCGCGTGGCGCAGCAGGGTGTCGAGCGCTACAGCGCACCGCCCGGTCGCAGCAACAGCTTTTGCGCCGTGAGCGAACTACCGGACGGTCGCCTGCTCGTCGCGCTCTGCGGCGGTAGCATCGGCATCCTCGATCCGCGCACTGGCAAATTGGAGGATCGCAGCGCTGACCTGGATCGCGCTTTCGCGTTTCCCGCCCCCACCCTGAACATCCATTCGATCGCGCCGGACGGCGGAGGCGGTTACTGGCTGCCGGCATCGTTCCTGGGGCTTATGCACTGGCATCCGGGCACGGGTCGCGCCACCCTTTACCCGCTGCGCGCCAGCGACGGTAGCGTTCTGCCACCGCCTTACCTGAGCGACGTTCTGCTCGATCGTCGTGGGCGGGTGTGGGTGGCGACGCGGCGTGGACTGGCCGTGATGACCGCGCAAGAGCCAAGTCTCCGCCTGCTCGACCCGACCGTGCACCCCGGTAAGCTCTTCGCCAGCGGCACCCACGAGATCGCGGACGCGGGCAATGGGCAGCTCTGGGTGGGCACCTCGCACGGACTAGTGCGCTTTGATCCGGACACCAATCGCGGCGTGAACTACACACACGACGCCGCCGATCCCACCACGCTGTCGGACGACATGGTCATAGCGATCTATGTCGATCGTGCGGGCACGACCTGGATTGGAACCCAGGCGGGCCTCAACAGGGTCGTCAGCAATGCCAATGGCAGGTTGCGTTTTCGTCGTTACGGCGTGTCCGAAGGCCTTCCGGATCAAAGCGTATACGCCATCGGCGCGGACGCGCGCGGCGCGCTCTGGGTGGGTACCAGTCGCGGTATCGCGAGCCGCGAGGCCGAACGCGACCGTTTCCGCGCCTTCTTGCCCGCCGATGGCCTACCCGATAGCACCATTAACAAGCAGTCGGCGCATACGGCCAGCGACGGCAGCCTGTACTTCGGCACCTTTGCCGGCCTGCTGCGCATCCACCCGGAGCGGCTCGACACGGCCGAGCCCGTACCGCTGATGCTGAGCAGCTATCAGCTCGGCGGTACCACGCACGTCAATCTGCGCGGGCGCGAGGTCGACGCCTTGAGCACGAGCTATACCCAGGCGCGCGCGCGTTTCCAGATCGCCGCTTTCGGTGACAATCGCCGTTTGTCGTATCGGTTGAGCGGCCTCGAATCGAAATGGCAGGACCTGCCGCCAAGCCTCGCGGTCGGCTACGACCCCCTACCGCCAGGTACCTATCGCTTCGACGTACGGCAGATGGGACGCAATGGCGAGTGGTTGCCGGTGGCCGTGTCGGTACCTCTGCGCGTGTCGCCGCCGCCGTGGCGCAGCGGCACGGCATACACGCTGTACGCGGGCGCAGCGCTCCTTGCGTTCGGGTTGCTCGCGGCTGCATATCGGCGCCGGCGCGTGCACGAGGCCAGGCACGTCGCCGAGTTGTGGCGGCTCGCTAACTACGACGTTCTCACCGGTCTTCCAAACCGTACACATTTCAACGGGGAGCTGACGACTGCGCTGGTCGATGCCGACAACGCGCCCCTGGCACTATTTTTTATTGACCTCGATCGCTTCAAGAACATCAACGATTCGCTAGGCCACCGGTTCGGCGACCGGGTGTTGGTAGCGGCGGCGCAGCGCCTGCGCGACGCCATTCCAGCCTCGGCCAGTCTGGCGCGCCTGGGCGGGGACGAGTTCACCGTGTTCTTGCCGCTCAAGCACGAACCCGAAGCAGCGACGGTCGCGAAGAGTCTGCTCGATGCGTTCGCGACGCCGCTGCACGTCGAGGGTTCCGACGTCGTCGTCACGCTCTCGATCGGCATCAGTCTCAGCCCGGCGGACGCACGCGATGGTACGTCGCTGACTCAGTACGCCGATTCCGCGATGTACTACGCCAAGAACAGCGGACGCAACGCATACCGCTTCTTCCGCCCGGAAATGACCGCCCAGGTCACGCGTAGGCTGGCCCTGGAAACAAGCTTGCGCCACGCTCTCGACAACGGCGAGTTCCACCACGTTTTCCAGCCGAAGATCGCGATGGCCAGCGGGCGAGTCTGCGGCGCCGAAGTGCTGCTGCGCTGGCAGAGTGTCGAGCACGGCGCTGTCGATCCGATCGAGTTCATCCCGATTCTCGAAGACACCGGCATGATCGCAACCGTGGGGCTGTGGCTGGCGCAGCAGGTTTGCGAACAGATGCGGACCTGGCGCCTCGAAGGATGGCCCCTGCTCCCGTTGGCCATCAACATTTCGGTGCACCAGCTCATCCATGGTGATCTGTCTGAGCGGCTGGCGCAGCTCATCAACGAGTATGAAGTTCCCCGCGACACGCTCGAGCTCGAGGTCACCGAAACCGCGGTGATGGAGAACGCCGAGCAGATGGGCGCCGCCTTGCGCGAACTCAGGGCGTTGGGCCTTGGGCTGTCGATCGACGACTTTGGCACCGGTTACTCTTCATTCGCGCATCTGTCGCATCTGCCGATGAACAAGCTCAAGATCGACAAAGCCTTCATCGTTGACGTCGGGGTGCGCGAAAGTGCCGATACCTTGTGCGCCGCAATCATTGCCATGGCGCACAACCTGGAACTCAGCGTGGTGGCGGAAGGCGTAGAGACCTCGCTGCAGCACCAGAGGCTCACGGCCATGGGTTGCGACGAAGCGCAGGGCTTCTGGTACAGCGCGCCGTTGCGGGTGCATGAACTCGAGCAATACCTGCGAACGCAAGCAGTGCAGTCGGACTGCACCCTACCTGGTCGCTGTGACTGAGCGCAGCGACACGCTTGGCCTCGCCGCGAGCGATAGGTCTGCATTGCCGTACACGCGTCGTCGCTGCCGGGAACTGTGGCTTGATGCAGCCCACCCACCATGGGGCGACTCACTGCACAAAACGTCGCGTCAACGTAGCGGTGGATGCCGCGTTTGCGTCGACAACCGACAGGAACGGACTGTGGTCTATTTCAACCGAGCGGCGCGCTTCCGCTTGAGTTTTGGCGATGGCGCGACGCGTGCAGGCCGAGCGAGCGCGGACTTTGTGTCGTCTACGTGCAACTGCAGCCGCAGGTCCTCCAGTGTCAAGGCGATGTGCTGCGACACGAGCGTGGTGATGCGGGCGGCATCACGTGCCAGCCACGCTTTCAGCATCGCGCGATGCTCGCTGTCGGCGCGGGCCTCGCGGCCTTCGGGCTCCAGGTGTTTGCGTACGTAGCGCTCGGCCAGCACGTGCAGGCGCTCGACCAATTGCGTGGTCACCAAGCGTCCGCCGGGCCGGACCAGCGCCAGATGAAATGCGCGGTTGTATGAAACGGCCGCGGGAGCACCGGCGTGGGCCGCTGCCTCCAAAGACGCCAGCGCCGCTTCGGCTGCTTCGCGCTCAGCCTCGTTGGCATCAAGGCTCGCGGCGACGGCGGCCTCGGGCTCGATCTTCAGACGCAGCGCGAACACTTCCTCCGCTTCGACGGTAGTCAGTGCCGGCACAAAGAAGCCGCGATTGGGATTCGAGCTCAACAGACCGTGCTGCTCCAATCGGCCTAGCGCCTCGCGCAGCGGAATCTTGCTGATCCCGAGTTCCTCGGCGAGCGCCTCCTGCCGAATCGGCGCGAGCGGCGGAATCTGGGTCGACAAGATCCGCTCGCGGATTACGTCGAAGGCTTGGTCCGACAGTGATCGGGTGTCGATGCTCATGCGACCAGTCTAGCCGGGACTCAGGTACGTGGTTCGCATCGCGGTGTAGAACGACCGGGCGGCCCTGCCCTGCTCGCGCGGACCGTAGCTGGACGCACCGGCTCCGCCAAACGGGGCGTGGTGGTCGACGCCGGCGGTGGGCAGATTGATCATCAGCATGCCGGCGCGTGCGTCGCGCTTGAAGATCTCGGCATGCTTCAGCGAGCGCGTGCAAAGGCCGGCGGACAGGCCATAGCGTGAGTCGTTCAGCAGTGCCATCGCGGCGTCGAAACTGTCGGCTCGGAACAGGCCTGCCACTGGCCCGAAGATTTCCTCATGCGCGAGCAGGCTGTCGGATTCGACACGGTCGAAAAGGGTCGGCGCGAAGTAGCAGTCGCGCGGATCGGGTTCGGTGCCGAACGCAGCGACGAGCCCGGTGCCACGCACCATCGCTACCTGTTGCAACACGCGCTGCTTCTGTCGCGGCGAGGCGAGCGGACCGATGTCGGTGGCTGCTTCGCGCGGGTCACCGATCAAGAGCCTGGCGACGCGCGCCTTGAGCGACACGACGAAACGATCGGCGATCCGCTCCTCGACGATGATCCGCGATGTGGCCGTGCACCGCTGACCGGCAGCGAAAAAGGCGCCGTTCACCGCGCACTCGACGGCGATGTCGAGGTCGGCGTCGGCCAGCACGATCAGGCCGTTGACCCCGCCCATCTCTAGCTGCACCCGTGCGCCGCGCGCCGACACGATTTCGCGCACACGCCGGCCCACCATTTCGGAACCGGTGAACGACACCGCATCGAACACGGGTTCGGCACAGATCGCCTCGCCGGCGACACCGGCACCCAGCACCATGTTGACGCAGCCGGCAGGCAGGCCCGCGTCGGCGATGATCCGCATCAGCATCGCTGCGATGGCGGACGACACCTCCGAAGGTTTCCACACGACCGTGTTGCCAAATGCGAGCGCGGGCGCGATCTTCCAGGCGGGGATCGCAATCGGGAAGTTCCACGGCGTGATGAGCCCCACGACACCGACCGGCGCGTGCATGACCTCCACCATCGCGCCCGGCCGCGTCGATTCGAAACGCTCGCCGGCGTTGCGCAGGGCTTCACCCGCAAAGAACTCGAAGATGCGTGCAGCGCGGAGGGTTTCGCCGCGGGCATCCCGCACGGTCTTGCCGGTTTCGCGCGCGATCAAAAGCGCGAACTCGGCGACGTTGGCGGCGATCGCGTGGCCGATCTTCGACAGCGCATCAGATCGCGCTTCGATACCAGCTGCCGCAAACGGCGCAAGGGCGTCCTGCGCCGCCTTTGCGGCCTGCGCCACCATGGTGGGGCCAGCCTCCGGGATACGGATGAGTAGGTCGTCCGGGAATGCGGGGTTGCGCTGCTCGAGCACGGCCGCGTCGGCGATCGCCTGGCCGGCCACGTGATGAGAAAGGGTGAGTGTCTCGTACATGGGTGTGCTCTCAGGTCACCACAAAGCCGCGCCAGAACGCGTCGGCCTCGTCGATCCATATCTGATTGAAACCAGTGGCGGTGGCGGAGCCTTCGATCGAAGGCACGATCGCTGCGTGCGTACCCAAGGTAGTAGAGCCCTCGACGCGGCCGACGAAGCGGCTGCCGATGTAGCTCTCGTGGACGAAGTGGTCGCCCACATGCAGCCGGCCTTTCGCAACCAAGTGCGCCATACGCGCTGAGGTCCCCGTGCCACAAGGACTGCGGTCGATGGCGCGTTCGCCGTAGAACACCGCATTGCGCGCGTCTGCACCCTCGCCCTTCGGTGCATCCGCCCACAGCACATGGCTGACGCCGCGGATGGTCGGATCGAGCGGGTGCACCGGTTCGATGGCTTCGCGGACCAAGCGCCGCACCATGCCGCTCAGCTCGATGATGCGCGCCGCGCCGAGTGCGTCCAAACCCTGGTATGGGCCCTGTGGCTCGACGATGGCGTAATAGTTGCCGCCGTAGGCCACGTCGACGATTAGCGCGCCGAAGCCCGGCACATCGATGTGCACGTCTTCTGCGGCGAGATAGCTCGGCACGTTGCGGATGCGCACCGAGCGCACGTACCCGGCGTCCTCCACGTAGTCGATATCGATCAGCCCCGCCGGGACTTCGACCTTCAGGCGTCCGGGTTCGCGCGGCTGGATCAGCCCGTGCTCCAGGCCGAAGGTGATGATGCCGATCGTGCCGTGACCACACATCGGCAGGCAGCCGCTGGTCTCGATGAACAGCACGCCGATGTCGGCGTCCTCACGTGTGGGCGGATAGAGGAAGCCGCCCGACATCATGTCGTGGCCACGCGGCTCGAATAACAGACCGGTGCGGATCCAGTCGTAACGGGCTAGGAAGTCCTGGCGCCGCTCGCTCATCGAGGCGCCGGCCAGCCGCGGCGCTCCACCGCTGACCAGGCGCACCGGGTTGCCCGCAGTATGGCCGTCGATGCAGAAGAAGGTATGGCGCATGGCGCGAACCTCAGGCCGCGGCGGCAACGAGTGTCGGGCGAGTAGCGGCCGCCGTTTCCACCATCTGCGTCACCTGCGCGCGACGTGCTCCGGCCAGCGGCAGGCGTGGCATGCGCACGCGCTCAGATCCGCGCCCCATGATCGCTTCAGCAAGTTTGATCGACTGCACCAGATCGTGGTCGGCATCCAGGTGCAGCAGCGGCATGAACCAACGATAGATAGTTAGGGCGTGCGTGAGGTCGCCGCGCTTCAGCGCGTTCCACAAGGCCAGCGACTCCTGCGGAAACGCATTGGTCAAGCCCGACACCCAGCCCCGGGCGCCGAGCAACAGGCCCTCCAGTGCGACATCGTCGAGGCCGGCAAACAGCGCGTAGCGGTCGCCGAAAGCGTTATACAGATCAGTGAAGCGGCGTGGATCGGGCGCGCTTTCCTTAATCGCCACCACGTTGGGCACGTCGACCAAACCGGCCAGGGTCGCCATGGTCACGCTGACGCGGTACGCCGGCGGATTGTTGTAGAGCATCACCGGCAACGCGGTGCTCTGCGCTACGGCGCGAAAGTGCGCCAGCAGTTCAGCTTCACATGGTACGTAGACCATGGCCGGCAACACCATAAGTCCGGTAGCGCCGGCGCGCTCGGCATTACGCGCAAATTCGATCGCCCGGTCCGTTGTCAGCTCGGACACCCCGGCGATCACCGGCACCTTGCCGTTAGCCACCTCGGCGGCGGCCGCCACTACCCCGAGCTTCTCGTCGGCATCGAGCGAATTGTTCTCGCCGACCGTGCCGATGACGATCAAGCCGTGCACCCCATCGCGAATCAGGGCGTGCTGGACCTGCTGGGTCGCGGGGATGTCCACGGACAAGTCCGCGGCGAATTGAGTCGTGGCTGCGGGGATCACGCCAGACCACTGACAGGACAAAGACGCCATTTGCTGCTCCAGTTGAAATCGTACAGATACTGTATACGATATACGTCTATTGGAGCATATCTTTCTGGGGAAAGCGGCGAATGCGCGTCGGAAAGGCGGAGTCAGCACTGGTAATCGGCGGAGGCGTGGTCGGCCTGGCCTGCGCGCTACGCCTGCGCCAGCGCGGGATGCATACGACCCTGGTCGACCCGATGGACACTGCCAGTGCCTCGTTGGGCAATGCCGGCCATATCGCGATTGAACAGTGCGCACCGCTGGCTTCATGGAACACGATTCGTAGCGCCCCGCGACGCTGGTTCGGTTTTGGCGGTGCGCTGGATGTGCGTGCGCCGGGCGGCTTTACACCGTGGTTGACGCACTTCGTTCGCGCCGCAGCGCCGGGACGATTTCGCGAAGGCTCCGTTGCTTTGCGCGGGTTGCTTGAAAGCGCCATTCCATCCTGGCGTGCATTGGTTCGCGATGTCGGCCGTCCCGATCTGCTCGCCGAGGACGGCCATGTGGTGCTTTGGGAGTCACCTCGCAGTGCCGAACGTGGAATCGCGGCGTGGAGCGCCGTTGACATCGGCACGGCAACATTGCGTGGCCTCGACCCCGCCGAGCTCGATGGCTTCACTGGGCTGCTGCGGCACCGACCCGCCGGCGGTATCCGGTTCACGGGCACTGGCCAGATCGTTGATTTGCCGCAGATGCTGCTGGCCTTGCGGCGAGCCTTTGCAGCAAACGGCGGCGTCTGTATCGAGGACCGCGCGACATCGCTCCACGTGAAAGGCGGGCGTGCCGAGGCGCTACTGGCCCGAGGTGATCGGTCCAGCGCCGACATCGTCCTGGTAGCGGCTGGAGTGCACTCCGGCACACTGATGGCAACGGTGGGTCCGCGGCCGCCGTTGATCGCCGAGCGCGGCTACCACGTGCACTGGCCGACGCACGAATGGCCGACAACCAGCGCGCCGGTGGTATTCGAAGACCGATCGATGATCGTCACTCGCCTCCGCGATGGACTCCGCGCGGCGAGCTTCGTCGAATTCGCGCAACCGCATGCGCCACCCGATCCGCGCAAGTGGGCGGCACTGCGCCGTCACGTCGCCGAACTGGGATTGCCAACTTCAGGCGACGGCCGCCAATGGTTTGGCTCGCGGCCGACGCTGCCCGACTACCTACCAGCCATCGGGCGCAGCCCCGCCGCCTCGAACCTGCTCTACGCCTTCGGCCACCAACACCTTGGCTTGACGCTAGCACCGATCACCGCCGAGGCCGTGGCTGCGTTGGCCAGCGGCGATACACCACCGGTTTCGATGGCCGCCTTCGACCTCCAACGCTTCCATTCCACTACAAGGGCATCCCGGACATGACGCACGGCATCGGCGGTTCGACCGCGCAACAGGAACTGGCGCAGCTCGCCCCGTGGTCGGATCGCGTGGCCGCGATCTCCGGCAGCGAGCGTGCGCAGCGCCTGGCGCGGGCGCGCGCATTGATGACCCAGGTCGGGGCCGACGCACTCATCGTCATCGCCGGGGCGAACCTTCGCTACTTCACCGGTTTGCCATGGACGGCGACCGAGCGTCTGGTCGCCATGGTGCTACGCCGCACCGGCACGCCGGTGATCGTGTGTCCGCATTTCGAACTCGGCTCGCTTGAGGCCGGCCTCGGCATCGACGCGCAGATTCGCGCTTGGCACGAGCATGAGAATCCCTATTGGCTCGTCGCCGATGCCTTGCATGAGGATCAAGCCAAAGTCGTTGCGCTGGACCCGCAGGCGCCGCTCTTTGTTGTCGAAGGCCTGCGCGATGCGTGCCCAGGCGTCGCGTTCGCCAGCGCCGCGACGGTGACCGACACGTGTCGGATGATCAAATCCCCAGCCGAGCTCGCACTGATTCGGCAGGCGATGGCGATGACCCTAGAGGTGCACCGCCGCGCCGCCGCGATTCTCGCGCCCGGAATTACTACGACCCAGGTCCGGCGATTTATCGACGAAGCCCATCGCGCCTTGGGCGCCGACGGCGGCAGCACGTTCTGTGCGGTGCAGTTCGCGCACGCGACGGCGTATCCGCACGGCGTACCCGGTGAGCAACGACTGGCTCCCGGTGATCTCGTGCTGATCGACACCGGTTGCCAGGTCGACGGCTACAACTCCGACATCACCCGCACTTATGTATTCGGCACGCCGACCGCGGAGCAGATCAGCGTCTGGAATCTGGAACGCGACGCACAGCAGGCGGCTTTCGACGCCGTACGCCCCGGCGTGGCGTGCGAGTTCATCGATGCGACTGCACGCCGCGTGCTCGAACGCGCAGGCTTCGGTCCCGACTACGCCCTTCCCGGGCTGCCGCATCGCACCGGCCATGGCATCGGCCTAGCCGTTCACGAGCCCGCCTACCTGGTGCGTGGCGATCACACGCCGCTCGCGCCGGGGATGTGTTTCAGCGACGAACCGATGATCGTGATCCCAGGGCGATTCGGCATTCGCCTGGAAGACCATTTCCACGTCACCGAGCAGGGCGCCGCGTGGTTCACGCAACCCGCCGTCTCGCTGCTAGCGCCGTTCGGCTGATCAGGACGAGCGCCCCTAACGCGGCGTCAGGGTGATGCGCCACGCCGCGCCGCACTTACTCCCCCCAGAATGTCCAAGTCACATCGACGCGTAATTAGCCTGTCGACGGCAGCGACCCTGCCTACCCGCTTTAAGGAAGAAGTGCGATGAACCAGGATTCCTGCGCAAGTCCCCGCCGGCCGGCGCGCTTGGAATGCTGCACCCGACGCGCGTGAGTTGCGTTGGGCCATGCTGATGCCGACAGCCCCGGCGAACATCGATGTGTACATTTGTCACCGGTGTAAAAACATCAAATTAGAAAGGAAAGATATCGATGATTCGCTGCTTGCCGATTTTTCTCACCCTAAGTCTTTTTTTAACATCGAATGTAGTCCGTGCCACCGAAGCCAAGCCGCTCGCCATCGGTGAAACCTTTACGATCGAATCGAAAATTCTCGGTGAAACCCGGCGCATCAATATTTACGCCACGCATCCCTACGGTGAGCCTGAAGACACCCCTTTGCCGGTGTTGTACATGCCGGACGGCGGACTTACCGAAGATTTCCTGCATGTAGCAGGCTTAATCCAGGTCTCGGTCGGCAACGGCACGATGCGTCCCTTTCTGCTGGTTGGTATCGAGAACACCCAGCGTCGTCGCGATCTGACCGGGCTGACCGAAGACCCCGAGGATAAAAAAATCGCCCCGAAAGTCGGCGAATCAAAAGCCTTCCGCGAATTCATCCGCAATGAACTGATGCCAGAAGTGAAACAGCGATACCTCACGACAAATGAAACCGCGATTGTCGGTGAGTCCTTGGCCGGCCTGTTTGTGGTGGAGACATTTTTACTGGAGCCGGATTTATTCGATAGCTATCTCGCGTTTGATCCGAGCTTGTGGTGGAACAGTCAGCATCTGGTGGGAAAACTTGATTCGCACCTACCGAAAAAATACGATAGCGGAAAAACTCTATATTTCGTTACTAGCAGTCAAAAAGATATTGCGGAAATTTCCGCGCGTTTCGCCGCTACGCTTCAGAAGAAATCTGTGCCTGGCTTAACGCTGCGCCACGTCGCGATGCCCGAAGAAACGCATAGCAGCATTTATCATCCTGCCGCCATCAAGGCGTTTCGTGAGGTGTTCAAGCCAGCACCAAAGAAATAAGAAGCGATACGACGCAATAGAAACTCCGGCGCTGGCCGGCTTCCCTATTGGTGAGATGTCATTGACTTATTTGCTGCCAACATTATCCACAACGCGATTCATAAGTTCTTCGAGCGATCGCTTTTTTCTGCTGAGCTCCGAGCCCATCGGAGAACCGGCCCGGACACGCACTGACCTTGCATCAGGCAGCGCCCTCACCCACAGCGACCATGACCCAAATCAAAATCTATGGCCTTGCCGAGACGCTGGATCCGATCCGCGCCAGCGTGTCCGACACGATCCATTCCTGTCTTGTGGATTTTTTCAAGCTGCCTGTCGACAAACGCTTCCACCGGTTCTTTCGGCTGCAGCGGGAGGATTTCATGTTTCCAGCCGATCGCGCCCTGAACTATCTGATCGTGGAAATATCCTGTTTCGAGGCCAGCTAGCGAGATCCTCGTCGGGCCTGTCCCTCGACAGCCTCGGCGGCCTAGCGCGACTTGGGCGCTATGATGCGATACGTGTGACCTCCCGCGTAGAACCGCATGGAGTCATCCACCCTCACGCAAGGCTTCTTGTGCCCCCTGGGAGTGACGCAAGTAGTCAAGTGTGCTCGCGCACCCGCCGACTCTAGGTTGGCTATGTCTCGGACCAAGTCGGCGCGCTCGGATCGCAACGCGGCGATCTCGGTCTGAGTGGGCAACGCCATCTCCCCCAAGGCTACTAACCCGAACACCAATACCGCCAGGCTGCCGACGACCAGAATGGCACCCTGTATAGGCTGCGATTTGGCGGCGCGCTCGTAGCGCTCGGCGGCGCTGTTTGCCTGTCGGTTCGCCTCCTGAAAATGCCTGGAAAGCAATCTTGCAGCTTCCTGAGCCGCACCGTCCAAGCTACTGGTGACGGCTTGCCTAGCAGCAGGCGCGACACGATCGGTCTCCTGCGATAGGCGAGTCAACGACGTACGGAGTTCCCGAAGCATGGTCTCGGCTTGCTCTTGATGCTCAAGTGCCAATGCGAGCGCCATACCTACGTCGTCGTAGAGCTGATGCCGCCGCTTCATCAATGTGTCTTGATCAGGCATCACCGAGATATTTCCAGGTCAGCTTCATTCGAACGATTCATTCTCCGCAACACTTGTGCGGCTTGTCGCTGCAACCGACGCGAGAGCGCGGCCTGATCACGCCACTGTTGGATGTACTGGGAATGCTGTAGCCGCAGCTGCCGAAGATCGATCAATTCGGCAAAGGTGAGACAGCCGGTCGCATCGACCTTGCACAGTAGTCCACCCCCGCCAGAGACGTCTTCGAGCGCGCAATCAGCAACCTTGGAAAGGTAGAAACGAAGTCTATCCTCCGACCACTTGCCCGGCACAGCGGGCATGCTACGGGTTACTTTTTGGACGAACACTTCAAGTGAGTCGCCACCGTAGCTAAGCTCCGCGTCCAGATATGGGAGCACCTTCGAGTCAAGTCGACCAGACGCTGCTGAGGTTTCCACATGAAAATGAACGTCCCGAGATAGCTCCCCTACCCACTTCGCCTCCTTACTTACTGCTCTTTGTAGCAATAGCCGCTTGGCCTTCTCTTTTCCAGACCTATTGTTTGACTGCTTGAACTCCAGCAGGAACATCACACCTGGTTGTTCGATAAGAACGTCTGCCAACTGCGAATCAGTTGGCGTTTGCTGTAATAGACTGACTATCGAAGGAAGGGTGTTTGCGCCCCAATGCGCCCGAACGTTGTAACCCAACGCATAGAGAAAGTTACCGATGACAACGTTTTCATATAACTTCATTTAGCTGCACCTTCGCATGCGCAAGTGCGCATCGCGCTTTGGTGTCTCCCTCGGCGTGGCTAGCTCTGCAAACGCACACGTTCCGCAGGACTCAGCCCTTGTGAGTTGCTCTGATCTCAAATTCCACGCAGACGGAACAAGGTCAGCTAGCCCGAAAGCTCGTCGCATTCGTTCAGCCGAACCCAGGCTGCCCATCCCATAAACGGGGGACTTACAGCGATTTACATGAAAATGTAAATTTACAAATCGCCGCAATTTTTTAATAAATCTAGGCAGCATCAATAGTCCACTTGAAGCGTTCGATCTCTTCCCAGACCGCATCCCAAGCGAACCACTCCGTCTCGCGAAGGAAAGCGGGCAACACCCAGATTGACACGCTCGTACTCGGACGGGGCGCTAGCAGCGTGCTGGGCCTGCTGGAGTCGCAGACAATTGGCCACTCCATCGTTTTAAAAAAGCCTTTCAAGAACCCGCAGTGGCTTATCCAACCGCTACCCACAGCCCGACACCTGCAGTCGCTGCAATGCCGGCCGATGCCCAAGCAAGCACCCGGTCCTGCCGGCGCGCCCGCGCGAGCGCGTCGCCATATGGCATCGTCGTATGCGCGATCATCGTATACAGCGGCAAATACGCATGGGGCAATATGCGGTTGAGGCTTACGTCCAACCGCTTACGTGCGACAAACCACATCGACTGCACGCGCTGGCGCAGTTCCACGAAGTTGGCTTTGGATAGCTCGGCCAGCGTGTCGGTATGCGGCCGGCGGGACATTTCATACAGCGCGAATGCCGCGTCGCGATCCTGCGGATGAGCGTCCATCGCGGCAAGCAATGCGGAACAGTCCTCGAACGCCGAGTTCATCCCCTGCCCATAAAACGGATACACAGCGTGGCAGGCATCACCAAGGAGGACCATCCAATCGCCATGACGCCAAGGGGCCGTCCGGATAGTGACCAAGGAGCCGACCTCGTGCTTCATCCATTCCGGCACCAGTCCGGGCAATAGCGGCACGAGATCAGGGAAGTAGCGCTCGAACAGACGTTGTACGTCCTCGGCCGATTGTGTTGTCGCGAAGCTGTCTTCCCCCTCGAACGGCAGGAACAGGGTCAGCGTGTGCGACCCGTCACGGTTGGGGTGGGATACGAACAGACAGTGTCGCCTCGGCCAGACGTGGAGGGCCTCCAGGTCGATGACTGAAGAACCACCCGGAGCCGCTGCGAGGGTCAGCTCCTTGTAGCCCCATTCCAGGTATTCCTGATGGAAATCCGCACGTTCCCCACGATGCATCTGCTGACGGACGCGGGAGAAGGCGCCATCCGCGCCGGCTACCCATTTCGGCTTGGTGCGCAGTTCGCCAGACGGCGTTTCGAATGTAAGTTCGCGCGCCGACTTGTCGACCGCTTTAAGTCGGTGCTCGAAATGCAGCTGCACCGTTGAATGCGCGGCGGCTCGCTCAAGCAGAAGCTTGTTGAGCTCATTGCGGTCGATGGAATGGAGAACCTCACCGCCCCCTTTCCCATAGGGCTGGAAACGTGTGCTGCCGTCCGGCGCGTGGATGACCCGCCCACGCATGGTGACCGCGCGGCGCAATACCTCGTCCAGCAGGCCGGCTTGCTCGAGCGCCTGGATTCCGCGTTTCGAGAGCCCGAGGTTGATGGATCGGCCCCCGTCGAACGCGCTGGTTCGTGGATCGGCACGACGCTCGTAGACGTCCACCGCGTTTCCGCGAGCGGCAAGATTGAGGGCCAGAAGCGAGGCCGACAAGCCGCCGCCGACGATGGCGATCCGCTCCGCGTCCACAGGCTGCTGCTCAATTGAACGAACGCTCACGCCACGTCCCCTGCGTGCCGCTCCGCGCGTATGCGGGCGACCTGTAGCTCCGCATCGACAAGCGCAGCGATCGCCTGATCGAAGTTGCTCCGGCGAACGCTACTGCCGAGGCGGCGCAGATAGGCACGCAGGAACTTCGTGCGCACTTCAGGCGCATCAATATCGCGCCGCAGGAACGGCAAGTCCGTTTCGACCATGTGCCGGATTGCGAGCATCGGGACCGGGCTGCGCAAGGGGCGGAAGTCGGGATTGCGAAGCCCTGGACTCTCGTTGGCGGCGTGGAACTCGCCCAGCATCAGGCCTGCTTCGACGAAGGGCGCTTTCTGGGCCGCCTGCACTTCATCGACGACACGGGCGCCTTGCTCTCCAAGATTGGGAAAGACAACGAGGATCGTCTTGCTGAGTGCAGCCTGCCCAGAGCGCGGGTCTAGTTCCAGAAACAGGTCGCGATAGTCGGCGATGAGGGCCTCCACGGCGGCGCGGTCCACCTTGGTCTCTGAGACTTCAGTAAGCCAAATTGTGTCGAGCGCGAGCGCGGTCGGTGTGAACGGGCACACGGGTCCTGCACGGCCTACGTGTGGATGGGGGCGCGCAAGGAAGTCCCTCACCCATCGCACGGTCACGGCGAGTGCGGAGTCGGGCATGTCCTGTTCGACGTGTGAAGCGCGAAGCAGGTTACCGCGGGCGGCGGGGCCCTGGCATTCGGCTTGCGAGCGTCGCCCGACGGCAATGCCGTCGATTTCGGTTGTGCCGAGGCTGTCGTTGTCTGGAGTCATGGCTATCCCTTGCTCTGCTCTGTTTCGGACTCAGCTGGCCGCGGTAACGCGCGCGCTGAGCGGTCGCATGTCGGTCCACACCTCGCGGATGTGCGCGAGGCAGACCTCCTCCGCGCCCTCGCAGTCCGCGGGGCGCCAACCCGCGGGCACCGGTTGGCTGATTGGCAGGATCGAGTACTGTTCCTCGTGGTTCAGCACCACTCGGTACGGCCCCAGATCGATGTCTACGTCCTGCATAGCGGTTCCTTAAGTTATGCGGCGCAAGGGAGGTTGTCGTCGGCCACCACCGTGGCGTCTGCCAGGTCGGTCTCGACGCACCTGATGGCCCGGACTGCATAGGCGCCGGTCGAGACCAGCACCATCAGCGCGCCGAGCACGATGAACATTAGGGCGATGCCCCGCCCTGCGCCGGTGCCGATCAGGGCACCGACGCTTGCGGCGAGCGCCCCGCCTGGCATGAGCCACGGCTCGAACACGCGCTCGGCCAGAGGTCCCGCGAGGCAGAAGCCGATCGGCATTGCTGATTCGGCAAGCACGCGCTGGATTGCGAAGCACCTGCCCTGCAGATCGCCGGGCACTTTCGTCTGCCACAGTGAGGCATTGCAGGCGTGGATCAGCGGGATCATCAGGAAGAACGCGAAACCCGCCGCCGCGAGCAGGTAGAACGAGGGTTGCAGGCCATGCGCTGCGAGCATCACTCCTGCGCCGAGCGAACCCAGGAGGACCCCGTCGATCCGGCGCGCGGGCCCGTGCCAGAGGCTCATCAGCACCCCCCCCAAAAGCAGGCCGCATCCGCCGATCGCCATCTGCAGGCCGAGCTGGGCCGGTGTGGCCATGGACAGCACCAGCGGCGTGATCGCGATGCTGGCAATGCCGAAGAGAAAGTTGGTGACGCCGAACACGAGCAGAAGGCCCAGCAGCCCTGGACGCTCGCGCACGTAGCGGAACCCCTCCTCCGCCTCTTGCCACAGACTGGTTTCCGCGCTGGGCGCAGAGCGACGCGGGCGTGGAATGCGCGCCGCGGCGAGTGCCAGCACGCCGAGCCCGAATGTCGCGGCGTCCACCAGCAGCACGCCCTGCATGGAAATAGCGCTGACCAGGACACCGGCGAGCAGCGGACCGCCAACCTGAGCGACAGCGGTGCCTGTCTGCACCAGACCGTTGACGCGGGTGAGCCGTTCGGGCGAAGCGAGTAGCGGCACGCTAGCTGCGTACGCCGGCTGCAGGAACGCGTTGGCGACCGCGGTGATTCCGACGCCGGCATAGACGTGCCACATCGACAACGCATCCGCCCACAGCAGCAGGGCCATGGCGAGCATCACCGTCATAGAGATGGCCTCGCAGGCGATCATCGTGCGGCGGCGGTCCCAGCGGTCGACGAGCGCTCCCGCGAGCGGTGCGATGAGCAGCGCCGGCACCGCCATTGCGACGAACACGAAGGCGAAGCGCGTGGTCGAGCCGGTGGTCTGCAGCACCCACAGCCCGAGCGCGAACGACGTCACCCTCGAGCCCACGCCGGAGATCAGCTGCCCGGACCACACCAGCAGGAAGTCACGCAGCCCCAACATGGTCAGGCCTCGACCCTGTCGATCGCAGGCATCGCACCGCGCACCTTCAGGAACCTCACACCAGTGGCGAACAATGCGCGATCCGCAGGTGGCATAGCGAGCCCTTGCGCCTGCGCGGCCTGTTCGGTGCGGGTGCAATCAAAATGCGGCTCGCGTGCATCCGGTCGCTCCGGGAAGAGCCCGGCGAACGGCGCCAGGGCGTTCTCACCTGACTTGCTCGCGGCCTCCAGCAGCGCAGCGCGCCACTGCGGGTACGGTACTTCCGTGATTGCGAAGCCCTCGGCTCGCAGAACCGCGATCGCGTCGCGGATCGGCAGGCGATGGTTGTTGAAGAAGTGGAAATTTCCGTTCGCGTCGCCGCCGCCGAGGGCCAGGCGCACGATGGCGCGACCGACGTAGTCCACAGGCGCCATGTCGAAAGCCTCGTCCGGCAGATCCGGCGCGATGCCGAGCTGGACGCAGCCCTTGAGCCAGGCGTTGAAGTAGTCGCCCACGTTGCTGGCGCCGGTCCGGCTGTCGGCGGTGATCCGTGCGGGGCGGTAGACCGCGACTGGAACTCCGCGCTCGCGGGCGAGCAGAGCGAGTTGTTCGCTGACCCACTTGCTCTGGTTGTAGCCGCCGTGTTGACCGTCCGGACCGGGCGGTGCGTCGTCCTCGTGCACCTCGCGCTCAAGGTACTCGTCGGTGAGGTAGACCCCCAGCGTCGAAACCAGATGCACGGGCTTCAGCGGGCCAGTTGTCGCGAGGCGCAAAACCTCACGGGTACCGGCCACGTTGGCGGCCTGCAGATGCTGGTACGGAGCGAGGAAGTTGACCTGTCCGCCGTTGTGGAAAATGACATCGAGGCGCTGCCCGAGGTCGTCGAATTCCACCGGTTGCAGGCCCAGTGAAGGCTCGGCGAGGTCGCCACAAATGGCTATAAGGCGGGCAGCATCGGAGTCATTCCACAGCCCATAGGCCGCCAGGTTGCTCCGGATCCGGGCCACGCCGTCGACCGCGTTCGAGGCACGTACGAGGCAGACAACCTCGGCGTCCGTTGAGTCGAGCAGCTCGCGGACAAGGTAGGCGCCGAGGAAGCCTGTAGCGCCCGTGACCAGGGCTGACCGGGGCGAACCCCGATCAGCCCGGGCAGGTTGCGCGTGCGCCGCATGTATCGTGTCGGGGAGCACGACGAGGCTGCTAAGGTCGAGCACCGGCGGCGCCGTTCCTTCGCGACGCGCGTCGATGTCGCGTGCAAGACCGGCGATCGTTGGCGTCGCGAACACCGCTGACAGCGGCACGTCGACTCCCAGCGCAGTGTGCAGGCCGAAGACGAGCGGGAGGGTCAGGAGCGAGTCCCCGCCAGCGGCGAAGAAATCGTCGTCAACGCCGATCGCGGCCCGGCCAAGGACCTCCTGCCACACCGCGAGGACGGCCGCCTCCGTCGGGGTGGATGGGGCGCGAAGCGAACGTCCGGTATCGATGCTTGCCGGTGCCGGCAGGGCCTTGCGGTCGACCTTGCCGTTGGGTGTCAGCGGCAGCGCCCCCAGCAGCACATACGCCGAGGGGAGTAGCGCTTCGGGCAGGTGCGCAGCCAGGTTTGCGCGCAGGGAGGTGTCGTCAGCCCGCGCGTCGCCCACGATGTAGGCGACTAGCCGCCGATCACCGGGGCGATCTTCGCGCACAAGAGCCACGGCCGCGGAGACGCCCGGGTGGGAAGCGAGTGCAGCCTCGATTTCGCCGAGTTCGACGCGGAGCCCGCGAAGCTTGGCTTGGTGGTCACTGCGGCCCGCGAACTGCAAACGCCCCGCTGAATCCCAACGCGCAAGGTCGCCGGTTTTATACAGGCGCGCGTCGCCTATGGAAGCGAACGGATCCGGGATGAACCGCTCCCGGGTCAGCTCCGGTTGACCAAGGTAACCGCGCGCAACGCCCGCTCCGCCGATGCAGAGTTCGCCCAGTACCCCACGGGGTGCGAGGCTGCCGTTGCGATCGACGATGTAGACGCCCACCCCGGGCAATGGCCTGCCGATGGGCAGTTCGTGCGCCTCATCCGTATCGCCGGCGCGGATCGCATGGATGGTGGCGCAGACCGACGCTTCGGTGGGTCCGTAGTGATTGACCAGCGTCGCGCGACCGCCCGAGGCTTTGACGAAATGCCGCGCCAGCGCCTGCGGAACAGACTCACCGCCGATCATCATCAGCTCGATGTACGGTGCGTCGCCTGCAGCATCCGGATCGAACGCACCTGCCTCGACCCAGCGACGCCACAACGCGGCCGGCGCATCGATCGCATTGATCGCGAGCGCTTTGCAGAACTCGCGCAGCTCGCGCGCTCCGAGCATCGCGGGATCCGGATGCAGCACAAGTGTCGCGCCGCAGGCCAACACCGGGAAAAGATCGCCGACCGATGCGTCGAAGATCAGCGGTGGAATCATCAGCAGGCGCTTGCCGGCAAATTCGTGGTGTGCAAGGAAGCCCGCCACGAGGTTCGCCGCGGATGCATGTTCGATCACCACGCCCTTCGGGGTGCCGGTGGAGCCGGAGGTGTAGATCACGTAGGCGGCGTCGGAGAGCGCCACGTCCACGGGCTCGAACGGGACAGCGCCGGACGGCCCGGTGCTGTCGACGACCGCAACGTGCGATCTGAAGGCCATTGCGTGGGCCTGCATCGACGGAGGAGCGATGAGGACAGAGACGTCCGCGTCAGACAGCACGTACCGCACGCGGTCGTCTGGCTGCCCAGGATCGACGGGAATATAGGCGCCACCGGCGGCGAGGATAGCGAGCACCGCTAGCACGGCCTCTATTGAGCGGTCTGCAAGGATCGCGACGCGGTCGCCACGGACTACGCCGGCCGCCTGTAACCGCGCCGCCAGCACATGCACCTGGGAAACCATCGAGGCGTAGCTGAGTTCGCGGGTGCCGTCCGCTAGTGCGATGGCATCGGGCGTCCTGTCCGCTTGGGCGGCCACGAGATCGAACAGGCCTCGCATTTCACCCGTGGCCGGACCGCCATCGCCCAAGTAGAGAATTTCCGCGACCGCTTCGCCATCCAGAAGCTGAAGCCGGGACATGGTCGTGTCGGGTCGGTCCAGCGCGTCTTGCGCGAGCGTCTGCAGTTGCCGTGCGAAGCGCACCATCGTAGCGGCGTCGAAGAGATCGGTCGCGTAATCAAACACCGCGTCGAATCCTGCGGCCGTATCCGTCAGCGACAGCGTGACCTCGAAGCGTGCGGTGCGTAGCTCGGGTTCGAGCCATTCGGCTTCGATGCCGGGCAGATCCATAGGCGCGCCGCTGTCCTGCATCAGAAACATCGTCTGCACGAGCGGGGAGCGACCGGGAACACGCTCTACCCGAAGGGCATCGACGATGCGCTCCAATGGCACCTCGGCGTTTTCGAGTGCGTCCATGCAGTGCGAACGCGTGCGGGCGAGCACGGTCCGGAATGAGGGGTCATCTTCGAATCGACCCCGCAGCGGGAGGGTGTTTACAAACAGGCCAACCAGCGGTTCGAGTTCAGGCCGGCCGCGATTTGCGACGGGCGTACCCACAACTACGTCATCCTGCCCGCATTGCCGTGCCAACAGCATCTGGAACAGGGCGAGCCACGCCATGAAGGGCGTTGCCCGCTCAGTGACGGCGAGCTCGGCCATTCGCCGCCTGACGGTCGCGTCCAGGCCGAACCGCAGGCGCGCACCCTGCCCCGTCGCCGTTGGGGCTCGAGGGCGATCAGTTGGCATATCGAGAATGCCGGTCGTGCCGTCGAGCGCCTCCTTCCAGAAGTGCAGGCTCGCGGTGAAGCCATCGCCGGCGGCACGCTCGGCCTGCCAAGCGACCGCGTCGGCATACGTAACGGGTAGCGCGGGCAGGTTAGTCCGGACCCCTCCGGTGCGCGCCCGGTAGAGCGCGCTGAATTCCTCGAGCAGCCGTCCGCAGGACCAGGCATCGGAAACGATGTGGTGGACGACGAGCGTCAGTGCGTGGTCGTCGTCTGCAAGCTTGACCAGCCCTGCACGAAACAGCGCGCGCGAGAGGTCAAACGCAAATGCCGTCTCGGTTTCCAGCAACTTCGCGAGCACCTGCTCGCGTGCCGGCGCCGGCTGATCGGACAAATCCGTCTCCGCAATGCGGATCTCGACGGAATCGAGTACGCGCAAACGCGGCTCGCCAGATTCTTCTGAGAACACCATGCGCAGCGCGTCGTGCCGGGCGGCCAGCTCCACAATCGACGCACGGACGGCGTCCACGTCCAACGGTCCGCGCAAACGCGTGTGCGCATAGAGGTTGTACGCGCCGGTGCCCGGCTGGAGGCGCTCGAAGAACCAGAGTCGGCGCTGTGCTGGTGAAAGCGCGACCGCTGCGCCGGGGTCTGATCGACGCGGAATTGATTCCACCGACGCCACTTCGGGAGCTGATTCGCGCAGACGGCGCAGCAGCAGCTCGCGCTGCTGCGGGGTCAGGCGCGCAACGCGCGCTGCGGCGCCTGTCTGGTCCGGATGCCCGCTCACGCCGTCTGCCCTTCCCCGGCCAGCAGCGCCTGGATGTCATCTTCGGAAAGGCCTTCGAGCTGATCGAGCATGCCAGCTAGTGCGTCCGCATCGATGGTTTCCACGCGCGACGCGAGCACTCGTTCCGCGAACTGGGCCACCGTCGGGGCGTCGAACACCATGCGCAGAGTCAGCTCCTCGCCGAACGCCGATTGGATGCGGGTGAGCAGCTGCGTCGCCAGAAGCGAATGGCCACCGAGGGCGAAGAAGTCGTCGTGGATTCCGACCGCCGCCACGCCGAGCACCTCCGCCCACAGCGAAGCGAGGGTTGCTTCGTCCGCAGTGCGCGGCGTCGATGCCGCGGCCACTACACGCTCGCGCTCTGGTGCGGGAAGGAGCTTGCGGTCGACCTTCCCGTTCGGCGTCAGCGGAAACGCATCCAGGCGGACGTAGGCGGACGGCACCATATACTCGGGCAGGCGAGCACGCGCGGCGGCTTGGAGCGATTCGACCGTCGGGAGTGAATCCCCAGTGACATAAGCGACGAGGCGTCGGTCGCCGGCGCGGTCTTCACGGCACACGACGATCGCCTGACGAATACCCGGCGTCGATACCAGTACCGACTCGATTTCACCGAGTTCGATGCGATAGCCGCGAAGCTTGATCTGGTAGTCGAGGCGGCCGACCACTTCGAGCCGACCATCGGCGCGCCACCGCGCCAAGTCGCCCGTGCGGTAGAGCCGCGCGCCGGGAGGTCCCCACGGATCGGCAATGAAGCGCTCCGCCGTCAGGTCCGCACGGCCGATGTATCCCAGGGCCACGCCGTCGCCACCGATCAGGAGTTCACCCGGAACGCCGACCGGGGCGAGCTGCGATCGGCGATCGGCAATGTGTACACGCGTGTTGTCGATCGGCCGGCCGATCGAGATCGGACCGTCGCCAGCCTTTACCTCTTCGACGCACGACCAGACGGTGGTTTCGGTGGGGCCGTAGAGGTTCCAGACTTCGGCACCGCGCACGAGCAATGCATCGGCCAGGTCGCGTGTCAGCGCTTCTCCGCCGCACAGAATGCGCAGGCCCGGCCTGCCTGCCCAGCCGGCACCGATGAGGAGGCGCCATGTCGCGGGAGTCGCCTGCATGACGGTCGCGCCGCAGGCGTCGAGGTGCGCGGCAAGGGCGGCGCCGTCGCTGACTGTTACGCGGTCAGTGAGCGCCACGCGTGCGCCCACCGACAGCGGAAGCAGGAGTTCGAGTACCGCGATATCGAATGACAGCGTGGTGACAGCGCAGACCACGTCGTGGGCGCACAGGCCCGGTCGGGTTGCCATCGAACGCAGGAAGTTGACGACAGCGCGGTGCGGGACGGCAACCCCCTTGGGGCGCCCGGTCGAGCCCGAAGTAAAGATGACGTAGGCAATGTCGTCCGGCCCTGGGCCGTCAATCGCTCCGTCCGCGTTCGCACACGGCGGAGTCAGCTCGTCGATCAGCACCAGGGGTGCGGCGACGTTGGGGAGACGATCCACCGACGCCCGATCGCTGACCACCGCTGCTACTTCGGCGTCCTCGAGCATCCACGCAAGCCGCTCATGCGGGTACGCGGGGTCGAGCGGCACGTAGGCCGCGCCGGCGCGCAGGATCCCCAGCATGCCGACCAGCATGCGCGGCGTGCGCTCCACCATCAGACCAACGCGCGCGCCGCATCCGACGCCCAGCGCGCGCAGGTGTGCTGTGAGCGCGGCTGATGCCTCGTCCAGCGCCCCATACGTCAGACGCTCGTCCCCCTGCTCCACCGCGATCGCTTCCGGCGTGCGAGCGCATTGCTCCAGCAGGCATTGGTCGACTGTCGAAGCCCCGTCGGCAGCGCGTGCCGTGTCATTCCACCTTTGCAGAAGGTCGAGCTTCTCGTCTGGCGTGAGGATTTCGAGCTCGCCGATGCGCGCATCGGGCTGGGCCACGCAATTCCGCAGCAACTCCTGCACGTGTGCGGCGAGGCGAACGATGGTGTCCGCATCAAACAGGTCGGTTGCGTATTCAAGAAAGAGGGACAGTGAACCCTCTTGCTCTGAAGCGAACACGCTCAGATCGCAACGCGAGGTGCCGCCGTTGATCTGGTCGAAATGCACGGGTGACTGCCGCAGCCCCGAAGGGGCGGTGTGGGCCGAGGGGAAGTTCTGGTAGAAAACCATCGTCTGGAACAACGGCGAGTAGCTCATCGTGCGTTCCAGCTCGAGCACCTCCATGACGCGCTCCACCGGAATGTCCTGATTCGAGTAGCCACCCAGCGTGACTTCGCGCACGCGCGCTAGCAGATCCCGAAACGACGGGTTGCCGCTCACATCGACCCGCAGGGCCAGCGTGTTCACGAAGAAACCGACCACCGATTCCAGCTCCTGGCGCCGGCGGTTTGCGACGCCGGCCCCGATGACAAGGTCGTCTTGACCGCAGTGGCGCATCAGTACAACCGAATACGCCGCCAGCAGCACCATGAATGGCGTGGCGCCGCTGCTGCGTGCGAGTTGTCGCATTCCCTCGAACACAGCGGGCTCGAGTGCAAAACGCAGCGTCGCGCCACGATGGCTCTGCACGGGCGGGCGCGCACGGTCACCCGGCAGGTCCAGCACAGGAAGCAGTCCGGCGAGGTGTTCGCTCCAGTAGCTGAGCTGGCGCGCCATCGCTGGGCTTTCTAGTTCTTCGCGTTGCCACAGTGCGTAGTCCGCGTACTGCACGGTGAGCGGCTGCAGGGGCGACGGTTGCTCGGCGAGGAACGCGTCGTACAGCTGGCGCAGTTCGGTATTCAGGATGGAGAGCGACCAGCCGTCGACTGCGATGTGGTGAGCGTTGAGCACCAGCAGGTGTCGGTGCGCGCTGAGCCGCATCAACTCGGCTCGGAACACGGGTCCGTCGGACAGGGAAAACGGACGCGCCGCTTCAAGGCGCGCGAGGTCGAACGCCTTGGTTTCGGCCGCCGAACCTGTCGCGTCGGAAACGTCATGACAGACGAGGTCGAAAGGCGCCGGTGCAAGAATTTTTTGGAAGGGGCCTTCAGCGTCGCTGCAGAACACCGTTCGCAAGCTCTCATGGCGACCGACGATTTCCCCCAGCACGCCTACGAGCGTGTCGCGGTCGAGCGGTCCATCGAGCCAGAGGCTGAGCGTTACGTTGTACGTCGCTGCTCCCGGATCCAACTGGTCGAGAACCCAGAGGCGCTGCTGCGCGGAGGAGAGCGGCAACCGTGACGGCCGCTCTCGGCCGACGAGGGTGCTAGCTGGCGGCCTAGTGGACTGCCGGCCAAGTTGCTGCATCAACAAGGCGCGCTTTTCGGGCGAAAGGCCCGCAAGCCGTTGTGCAAGATCCGTCATGCGCGCTCTCCAGAAGTCAGGCGCCTGGCGTCGTCGTCGCTCAGGCCCTCGAGCTCAGTGAGCAGGGCATCGAGATCGCCCAGCGGCATCAGGTCGCGTTCGGCTGCTACGCGCGCGGCGAGACCTTCCAATGTTGGCGACTCAAAAAGGGCTCGCAGCGGGAGGTCGACGGCGAACGTCTGCGCGATCCGCGACAACAGCTGGGTTGCCAATAACGAATGACCGCCCAGATCAAAGAAATTTGAGCGCGGTCCCACATGCTCAAGGTTGAGCACCTGCCGCCACAGCATGCACAGTTCCTGCTCTTCCGGCGTCCGGGGATGCATGATTTCGGACGAGCCTGTCGCCACGCTCAGGGGCGGCGGAAGCGCCTTTCGATCCACCTTGCCGTTTGGCGTCAGTGCAAACTGCTCGAGCATTACGTACGCACTAGGCACCATGTAATCCGGGAGCGCCGCCTGGAGGTGTTCGCGCAGCGCGTCAGCGGAGGTGTCCGCACGCGTCGTGACGTAGGCCACCAGTCGGCGGTCTCCGGGCTGGTCTTCACGGCAATACACCACCGCCTGCGACACGGCCGGATGCCGTGACAACACCGTCTCGATCTCGCCCAGCTCGATCCGGAAGCCGCGAAGCTTGATTTGATGGTCAATGCGTCCGACCACTTCGATCGTCCCATCGGGCCGCCACGAAGCGAGGTCTCCGGTGCGGTACAAGCGTTGCCCCGGTGTGCCGCCCAAGGTGTCCGGAATGAATTTCTCGGCGGTGAGATCTGGCCTACCCCGGTACGCGGTCGCTAGCCCAAGCCCGCCGATCAGCAATTCGCCCGGTATGCCGACCGGCACCAGCTGCAGTTCGAGGTCCACGATGTGGATCTGCGTGTTGTCGACGGGACGGCCGACGAGCACCGGGCCATCGCCGGCGTCCACGCGCGTGAGTGCCGAATAGACCGTCGTTTCCGTCGGCCCATAAAGGTTCCACAGCTCGCCACCACACGGCGCAAGGCGCTTCGCCAATTCCCGTGGCAAGGCCTCGCCGGTGGAGATCAGTCGGAGCGCCGGCCCGCCGCGCCAGCCCGCTTCGAGCAGCATGCGCCACGTCGCCGGCGTCGCCTGTATGACTGTCGGCGCGTCCGACTCAATGCGCCGCCGCAACGCGCGCCCATCTCGGGCAGTGTCCCGGTCAATGAGCAGGATAGTTGCACCCACCGTAAGCGGCAGCACCAGCTCGAACAGAGCGATGTCGAACGACAGCGTGCTGATCGCGCAGACACGGTCGGTCCCGGTCACACCGGGGGCACGCGCGACCGATTGCAGCAGGTTGACCGCGGAACGCCGCGAAATCTCAACGCCTTTCGGGCGCCCTGTGCTGCCTGAGGTGAAGATCACATAGGCCGGGTCGTCGGGCGTCGCGTCGTACGCCGGTGGGTGTAATCGGGTGTGCGGCAATTCGCTCGCCGCATCTACGACTACCGCCGCGACGCCGGAAGCGAAGTTGTGTGCCAGGCCAGCCTGCGTCACGACCACGCCGGCCAGGGAGACCTCGAGCATGTAGTCGAGGCGTTCTTTCGGATAGGCGGGGTCCATCGGCACGTAGGCCCCGCCGGCCTTCAGGATGCCGAGCAGTCCCACCACCATTTCGGGCGTGCGGTCCACGTACAACCCGACGAGCACGCCGCCCCTGACCCCATGACCGCGGAGTTCTTCGGCGAGCACATCCGAGCGTCGATCGAGTTCGTCGTAGCTGATCGCTCTCGTTCCGAAGCGGATCGCAGTTGCCGCGGGCGTCGCCGCGACCTGACGCGACACCAGGATCTCGATGGTGGCGGGGGTTGGCAGAGGACGCTGGGTCGAGTTCCACCGGGTCAACTGCGAGGTTTCATCTTGGGTAAGCAGCGGCAGCCGCGAAACCGGCGTCTCTGGCCTCTCGATGCCCGCCGCCAGCAGCGTCAACAGATGCCCGCCCATACGCTCGATGCGATCGGCATCAAAGAGGTCGGTTGAGTATTCGAAAACCAGCTCAGACGCATCCATCAGGAGGCTAAGGTCAGCCTTCGCAGTGCCGGTCGAGAGACAAGCATCCGATAAGTTTTCCACCTCGAGCCCTGTCATCGCCAAGTGCGCGCGCGGATAGCTCTGGTAGAAGAACATCGCCTGCGCGAACGCGGCGACCCCCGCCGAACGCGACGCACGGGCCACGTCGAGGATGCGATCCAGCGGCGCGTCCGCATGGTGAAGCGCACCCAGCACACTTTCCCGACACGATTCCAGCAGTGCACGAAATGATGTCGTCCGCTCCCAGCGAGCACGCACCGGGACGGTGTTCACGAGGAATCCCACAAGCGGTTCGAGTTCTGCCCGCCCCCGCCCCGCCGAACCCATGCTGACGACAACGTCCTGCTTGCCCGTGTAGCGACCAATGACCGCTTGGTAGGCCGCTAGATACAACATGGACGGCGTGCTCGTCGTCGCCTTAGCGAAGGCTTCCACTGCCGCAGCGATACCGGGCGGCACCGCGACGCGCAAAACCGCACCGTTCCCGCTCGGATACGGGAGACGCGGCCGGTCCGACGGCCAGTCGATCACTGCCGGCGCCGCATCGAGCGTGTCGTGCCAGTAGGCGAGTTGCGTATCGAGTCCTTCGCCGCCGAACGTCTCGTGTTGCCAGAGCGCGTAGTCGGCCAACTGCAGGTCCGGAGCCACGGTATCCGGACCTTCCCCCGCGCACAGACGGTTGTAGTTCTTCTGAAGCTCCGCGAGCAAGGCGTTACGCGAGGTGCCGTCGATCGCGATGTGGTGCCAGCTCAGCACGAACAGGTGGAGGTCGTCCGAGACACGTATGAGCGCGGCGCGGATCATCGCGTCGCGTTCGAGATCGAACGGCCGCGCAATCTCCGCGCGCATGAGTTCAAGCGCACACGACACGGCCTCTTCCCCCTGCCCCGTCGCCGTGAGTTCGCGCCAGGGTACGGTCACGCCTTCGACGATCTCTTGCCAAGGCTCGCCGTCGTGGTGTGCGAAGCGCGTACGCAGTGTTTCGTACCGATCAAGCAGCGCCTGGACCACGCTGCGCAAGTGGTGGCGATCGAGCGGACCGCGGAGCCAAAGCGCGGCCGGCACGTTGTAGGCCGGCACGCCGGGTGACATGCGGTCGAGAAACCACAGGCGGCGCTGTCCAAATGTGAGAGGGATGCGAGCGGGTCGGTCACGCCGCTTAATGCGGCTGGACTGCGCTCGTTTCTCCCCTGCGAGCCTGCGAAGGAGCTCGCGCTTGGCCGGAGAAAGATGCGCAACGCGCTGCTCGAAGTCAGTCATCAGCGGAACGTCCTTGTATGCACTACGCCGCACTACGGCGCGCTTCCCTGCTCACACTGCAATCTCACGCACGTCGCCGGAGAGACCGCCGTGGCGCTGCCGTACGGGTTTCAGGTCCGCCCAGCGAGTCTTTCGAGTGTGGCACCAATGCCAGAAAAATACACTATGCTTCCAGCGCGACATGAGGGACGTCGCTGCTCACACCTGTTTGGAAGGACCCAACGATGACGGTGTCATTGAAGAACCGCCCGCCAGCGGAACTGGTTGCGCTTTCGCTCCTGCTCGGGGCCGATCCCTTGCTCGTGCAGGGGGGGGGCGGCAATACGTCGCTCAAGGCGGACAACGTTCTCTGGGTGAAGGCTTCGGGCACATGGCTCGCCCATGCGGACCGCGACGAGGTGTTCGTGGCCCTCGATCTGCACCAGGTCCGTGACGCACTCGGTCGCGATGACGCCGAAGCTCGGCTCTCCGCCATGGCGCCCGCCAATCAGCGGCCTTCGATCGAGACCGCCCTGCATGCGCTGATGCCGCAGCGCTGTGTCGCACATGTGCATTGCGTTTCTACGCTGGCCTACGCGGTCACCCGCGACGGCAGCGCGCGCCTTGCCGATCGGCTTGCGGGCCTGCCGTGGGCCTGGGTGCCGTATGCGCGCCCGGGTCAACCGCTGACGGCAGCCATCTCTGACGCTCTGGCACGGGGCCCGGCCACTCCGGCTGTGCTGGTGCTCGCCAACCATGGCCTCGTCGTAGCCGGCGCCAACGCGCGAGAGGTAGAGACTCTCGTTCGCGACGTCGAGAGAAGATTGCAAGTGCCCGCGCGGGTCGCACCTGCTGCCGACGTTATCGCGCTTGAACATGCCAACGACATCGGATGGCGGATCGAGTCGGAAGCGCCGGTTCACGGCCTTGCGACGGATCCAGTCGCGCTCCGGGCGGCCTGCGCGCCACCGCTGTATCCGGATCACGCCGTTTTTCTTGGATCCAGGGCGCTGGTGCTCGAGTCTGGCGAAGCCCTCTCTGCGGCGCTCGCAAGACACAGGAGTGAATGCAGCGCGGAAGTGACGTTCGCGCTGGTGCCGGGCGCAGGCGTACTGGTGTCGCCAGACATGTCGACCGGCGCAGCAGCGATGCTCGAATGCCTGGCGATGCTCGGCCTGCGGTTACGCGCCGACGACGTGCTGATGCCGCTACCGGCCGAAGAAGTCGAAGCACTCACCACCTGGGACGCCGAGGCGTACCGACGCGCGAAGCAGCGCGCCGCGGTGCCTGCCTGACCATGGCCAGCGACGCGCAGCGCATGCAGATCATCGTTCCGATGTCGGGGTACGGGGAACGCTTCCGGCGCGCCGGTTACCGCGTCCCGAAGCCACTGATCGAGGTCGAGGGAAAGCCGATCATCGGCCACGTCGTGGACCTGTTCCCCGGCGAATCCGACTTCGTCTTCGTCTGCAATCGCGAGCACTTGCAGAGCAAGGAATTCCGCCTCGAAGAGACCCTGCGCGCGCTCTGTCCAACCGGTCGCGTCCTCGGTATCGAGCCGCACAAACTCGGGCCGGTCCATGCGGTGGCCCAGGCGTTTGACCTGCTGGACCCGGCGCGCCCTGCGATCGTTAACTACTGCGATTTCGCGTGCGTGTGGGATTACGAGGGCTTCAAGCGATTCGTGGCCGACACCGGAGTCGAAGGCGCCATTCCCTGCTACACGGGTTTCCACCCGCACATGCTGGGTTCCACGAACTACGCCTACGTCCGTACCGAAAACGGACGTGTAGTCGCGATCCAGGAAAAGCAGCCATATACCGACCACCCCGAGCGCGAGTACGCCTCGAGCGGCACCTACTACTTCGCAACGGCCGCGCTGATGCGCGAGGCCTTTGAACGCACGCTCGCGCGCGCGGATCTGCAACTCAATGGCGAGTTCTACGCCAGCCTTGCCTACCGTCCACTGCTGGAGGACCGCCGCCAGATCGCGGTCTACGAGCTTGAGCATTTCATGCAGTGGGGAACGCCCGAGGATCTCGCCGACTACCGGTACTGGTCCGATGTGTTTCGTGTGATCGGCACCCGGGGGCCTCGCTCGACGGCGCGTCAGCGCGGCGCAGTGCTCGTCCCGATGGCCGGGCTAGGGAGCCGCTTCGCGCAAGACGGCTATGCCCTCCCAAAGCCGCTCATTCCCGTGTCGGGACAGCCGATGGTGGCGCAGGCGGTGAGAGATCTGCCGATGGCTGACCTGCATTGTTTTGTGGTGCGCGCCGACCTGCCGGGACTGGACGTCGTCGAGTTCGCCCTCGATGTGCTCGTACCCGGCTGCCTGAGGGTCACGTTGCCCGAGGTCACGGATGGCCAGGCACGTTCATGCCTGCTGGGAATGGCGGTGCTGGACTTGAGCGCTAGCCTGACCATTGGCGCATGCGACAACGGCTCGTTGTACGACGAGCGCGCGCTGCAGGTGCTGATCGACGACCCCGACGTAGACGTCATCGTCTGGGTAGCACGCGGGTATCCCGGTGCGATCCGACGCCCGGAGCACTTCGGATGGGTTCGCACAGAAGGTGACTGGGTGACCGGCATGTCGGTCAAGCAGCCGCTAGGCGATCCTGCGACGGACCCGCTGGTCATCGGCACCTTCACCTTCAAGCGTGGCGCCGACTTCGTCGCCGCTGCGCAGTCGCTGATCGCGCGCGGCGGGTGCGTCAATGGCGAGTACTACGTCGACAGCTGCATCGAGGATGCCCTGGCGCTTGGCTTGCGCTGCCGCATTTTCGAGGTCGACCACTACCTGTGCTGGGGCACGCCAGACGACCTACGCACGTTCAATTACTGGCAGGCCTGCTTCCATCGCTGGACATCGCATCCTTACCGAACCGAGGCCGACTCGCGCTTCGTTCCGGCGACGCTTGAGGCCCGCGCACCTGTCGCAGATCGCTCCGAGGCTATGGCGTGAACATGACGGCGTCGGCCAGCGGCGGACTCGGCGGCCAGGTCGCCCGGTTTGTCGTCGTCGGCACCGCAGGCGTTCTTGTCGACTATCTCGTCTACAGACTGCTCCTTGGCGCGCTCGATACGGCTACGGCCAAGGCGTGCGGATTCGTTGCGGGAGCGGCGTTCGGCTACATCACCAACCGGCTTTTCACGTTCCGCGTGTCCAGCGGCTGGCACCCCGCCGAGCTCGGTCGCTACCTGCTCGTCTACGCTGGCGGGCTCACAGCGAATGTGATCGTAAACGCGGCAGTCCTGACTCTCCTCACCGAGGATCCGAGCGCCGTTTCAATCGCGTTCCTGGCGGCGACCGCCGTGTCGACGGTGATGAATTTCATCGGGTTGAAGTGGCTCGTTTTCACCGACACACGCTGTGCGCCCGTCGGCAGTTTCGGAGGCCCGGAAGTCGCGGGCGAACCCGCCCTCTCCCTCGTGATCCCCTGCTACAACGAGGCGCGCAATCTGCCTCTGCTGGTGGCGCGACTGGAAGAGACGTTCATCGACGAGGACGTCGAGGCGATCCTCGTCGACAACGGCTCCACCGACGACACTCCCGCGGTGCTTGAACGGCTGCTGCAGGGTTCACGCATCCGCAGTGTTCGCGTCGGGCAGAACCGCGGTTACGGGTTCGGCATACGCGCCGGGCTCGACGTCGCGCGCGGACGGGTAATCGGCTGGACACACGCGGATATGCAGACCGACCCGGCCGACGCGCTGCGCGGCCTCGAGCTCGCGCGCCGCGGCGCCGATCCCGTCTTCGTAAAGGGACGCCGCTACGGCCGCCCCCTGGCCGATGTGGTGTTCACCATGGGTATGTCCGCATTTGAAAGCCTGCTGCTCGGTCGAACGCTGCGTGACATCAACGCACAGCCAACGCTCTTTCCGAGGCGCTTCTTCGAAAGCTGGCGCAGCCCGCCGGATGACTTCTCACTCGACCTGTACGCCTATCACCACGCGTTAGAAGTGGGCCTGCCCGTGCGGCGCTTTCCCGTGCGCTTTGGTGAACGCGCGCACGGAACCTCGCACTGGAACGTCAACTGGCGCGCCAAGGTTCGATTCATCCGCCGGACGATGGCCTTCAGTCTGCGTTTGCGCCGCGAGCTGAGGGCGTCAGCGTGAGGATCGTCCGGCACCGACGCAACACCGCGCAGGAATTGCAGGAGACCTCGGCCGCACTGGGCGTCGAGGTGGACATCCGCAGCGACGGCGGCGAGCTCGTCGTGCACCACGACCCCTTCGCGCGCGGCGAGCGCTTCGAAGACTGGCTGCGCCATTATCGTCATGGCCTGCTCATCCTCAACGTCAAGGAAGAGGGGCTCGAAGAGCGTCTCGAAGCGCTGATGGCCGAGCACGGCATCGACGAGTGGTTTTTTCTTGACCAGTCGTTCCCATTTCTGATGCGCACGGTACAGCGAGGCGAAGCACGCTGTGCGGTGCGTGTATCGGAGTTCGAATCGGTCGACACCGCACTGAGCCTGGCGGGCATGGCTCGATGGGTCTGGGTGGACTGTTTCACGAAGTTCCCGCTCGAGACCGCATCGGCGGCGAGACTGCGCGCGGCTGGATTTTCCCTGTGTCTCGTTTCCCCCGAATTGCAGGGGCGTGACCCGGTTAGTGAAGTGCCCGAAATGCGCGAGCTATTGAAGGCGCGGGAGATCGTTGTCGACGCGGTCTGCACAAAGGTGCCCGAGCTGTGGGCATGACGCTTCGCGCGCTCCTTAGGGACCCCGTTTTCCGTGGTGGCCTCGCGCTCCGGATCGCGCTCGTCGCGCTGCTCGTACCGGTCATCCAGGAGGAATGGTTCGTCGCGTTCCTGCGCCATGCGATCGATACGCGTGCGCTCGACCCGTGGTCCACCTTCATCAGCGACGGCGGTTCGCCGGCCGCGTATCCGTACGGCCCGGCGATGTTTTTCGCACACGCGCCAATGACGCTGGTCGGCTGGCTGGCATCTGCGCTTACCGACAATCCGCGGTTCACTGGCATCGGCTTTCGACTCGGATTGCTGGCGGCAGACTTCAGCACCCTGTTGCTGTTGTCACAGCTGTTCCCGCAGCGGCCCCGAGCGCTGCTGTGGCTGTACTGGTGGTCGCCGATCGTGTTGTACGTGACGTACTGGAATGGGCAGACCGACATCGTGCCCGTCGCACTACTGTTGCTTGCGTTGCACTTGATCCGGCGTTACCGACCAGAGGCTAGCGGAGGCGCACTGGCGATTGCGATCGCTGCGAAACTGAGCATGGTGCTCGCGGTGCCGTTCATGGGCATCTACCTTTGGCGCAACAAACGCTTACGGTCGCTGATTCGGCCGTTCGCGCTGTGGTTCTTCGGTGTGCTGGCCGCGGTGCAAGCGCCGTGGCTGCTATCCCCTGGGTTCCGACAGATGGTGCTCGGTACGCAGGAATCTGGGCGCCTGTTCGACCTCGCGATCCCGGTCGGGACCCATCTTTCGCTCTACCTGACACCGCTTCTCTACGTGCTCGCGGTGTACGGCGTCTGGCGCCTCCGGCGGATCAGCTTCGAGCTGTTGATGGCGACGATCGGGCTGAGCTTTTTCGTGCTCGTCCTCGCCACACCGGCGCCACCCGGTTGGTACCTGTGGCTCGTGCCGTTCCTGGTCGCGCATCAGTTGCAAGAAGAGCGGGCCACGTTGTTGCTTACCGGGTCATTTACGGCGCTGGTGCTCGGGTTGCATCTTGTGATTTCCCCCGGCGCGTCCATGCCCGATCTGGGGCTCGATCCGGGCGCTGCGCTTGCCGCGTGGCGGCCTTGGATGACCCCGCATCTGCGCTCGCTCGGGTTTACGCTGATCGCAGCATCAGGCGTGGTGTTGGTCACGCAGATGCTGCGCGAACGCGTATCGCGGAACGACTACTACCGCATTGCCCAGAAGCCGGTTGTCATTGGTATCGCGGGCGATTCCGGTGCTGGCAAGGACACGCTCAGCCGTGCGATCGCGGGGATTTTTGGCGAGCATTCGGTCGTGCATGTATCCGGGGACGATTACCACGTCTGGGATCGCTTCGCACCGATGTGGAAAGGCCTCACCCATCTCGACCCGCGGGCGAATGACCTGCACCGGTTCAATCAGGATGTACTTGCGCTCACCGACGGCAAGGCGATTGTTTGCCGGCGTTATGACCATACGGCGGGTCGGTTTCTAAGCCCTACCCTGCTCGGCAAGAACGACGTCGTGATCGCGTCGGGCCTTCATGCGCTGCACGCCGAACGCCTGCGGCGAAGATTCGACGTCGGCGTGTTCCTGGACATTGACGAGGGCCTGCGCCGCGCCTGGAAGATCCAGCGGGATGTACATGAGCGCGGTCACGGCATGCCGCAGGTGCTACAGGCTATCGAGCGTCGCGCGCTGGACGCAGATCGCCATATCCATCCGCAGAAGGCGCACGCCTCGCTGGTTCTACGGCTGATGCCAGTCAACGCGGCACAGCTGCATTCCCCCGCGCCAAACGGCGTTCGGCTGAAGCTGGTTGCGCTCATCCGCGCCAGCGCCTCGCATGAACGCGTGGCGCGCATCCTGATTGGCGTGTGCGGCCTGCACTTGGACCTGCAAACCGTTGGCGACGCCGGCGATGTGGAAATGACGATCGAGGGCGACGTGGTCGCCGAGGACGTCGACCTGGCCGCCCGCAAGCTTGTGCCCGACCTCCACGAGATGTTCGACATCACACCCCTGTGGGAAGACGGCGTCAGCGGCGTTATGCAGCTGCTGGTGCTTGTACAGATCCAGGAAGCCCTCAAGAGCCGCCTCCAAGCGTGACCCGCCCCCATGAGCCTTCATATCCATCGACCCAAAAAGCTTCGCCATGCGCCACGGGCGATCATCTTCGACACCGACAACACTCTGTATGCGTATGAGCATCCGCACGCAATGGCGACCGAGGCAACAGAAACGAAGGCCTCACGCTTGCTTGGCGTAAGTGTCGACTCAGTGCGGGGCGCGTTTGCGCAGGCGCGCGCCGAGGTCAAGCAGCAACTGGGCAAGACTGCCAGTTCGCACAGCCGCCTGTTGTATTTCCAGCGCGGCATCGAGCTGCTGGGGCGCAAGACACAACTGGTCATCACGCTCGACCTTGAGCAGACGTATTGGCGGACCTTCCTTGCGCACTGTGAGCTATTCGCGGGAGTGCGCGAATTTCTTCTGGAACTGCGCAGCCACGGTATCGGCACCGCGATCATCACGGACCTCACCTCGCAGATCCAATTTCGAAAAATCATCTATTTCGGCTTGGATGACTGCTTCGACTATGTCGTCACCTCCGAGGAGGCCGGCGCGGACAAGCCGCACGCCCTACCGTTCCGCCTGGCAATCGACAAACTCGGCATCGATCCCGAAGCGGTCTGGATGATCGGTGACGACCTCAAGGCAGACGTGGTCGGCGCGAGCCGATTCGGCATCACCACGCTCTGGCGCGCCAATGGAAAACGGCGTCCGGCGTCCTCTGAAGAGCAGCCGGACGCGACGTTCGACGATTTCCAGGAGCTCCGCCGGCATCTGTTCTCGGGCCGCGTCAATGGCTTGCCGACTCGCGAGGCGGCGCACGCCTGATGTCCCGCTCCGCCCTCAATAATCACCCAGGACATGCCATGCGCAGCACCCTTTCTCTTCCTGCGGAACGCTGGGCGCTCGCCGTGGTGGCGGCCGGACTGCTGGCGCCGATTGCGGCTACAGCGCTGGCTGCGTTCGGCGTCGCGCCCCTCGCTGCTTTCCTGATCGCTGGTGCCATTGCGCTGCTTTCGCTGCGGCCCGTAGCGGCGCGGATACCCGGCGACTGGGATGGCGCCCTGCAACGGCACCCGGCTTGGTGCGCGGTCTGGGGCTTGGTCGCACTGGCAGCCCTCGCCCGCTCCGCAGGCGTCGCGCTCTACATGGCCGATCCCACGCTCGATATGGCCTCGGCGTTCTGGTTCGACGCCTTCTATTCCAATCACAGCTGCTTTTCCGCGCTGTGGAAGGCGGCGACACTTTCACGCGACGGTGCGCCGAACCTTTACGACACCGCGCATTACATGGGTCACGAAGGCCGGTTCAAGCTCGACGAATTCATGTACTTCCCACAGTTCCTGCTGCTGCCGCGTCTTGGATTGGCGCTGGGTGGAACGTTTGAAAGCCTGCGGGCCCTGTGGTTCTCCATCGAGGCCGCGCTGGTGCTCGGCACGTTGCTCGCCGTGTGTGGCTGGGTTGGTGGTCGCGCCGGTCGCACCGCGGCCCTGCTGATTCCCGCGGTGTGGCTAGGCTCACCGACGCTGCTGACCCTGCAACTGGGCAATTTCCAGCTGGCGGCCGTTGCGATGTCGGTGCTCGCCATGTTGCTGTTCCAGCGCGGCCGCGCCGCTGCCGGTGGGGCGTTGCTGGGCTTCGCGGTCTTCAAGCTGTTCCCGGGCCTGCTCGGGGTCTACCTACTGTGCGCACGACGCTGGCGCGATGCAGCGTGGACGTTCGCCTTCACTTTGCTCTACACCGTTCTCGCCTTGGCCTGGATGGGCCGCGCGCCCTTCGACGCGTTTCTCAACTATGAAATGCCCCGCATCTTAAGCGGCGAAGCTTGGGCATTCCTCGAGTTCGAAGGCCTCGGTGCAGTCGTCGCCATCAACAGCTCGATCCCAGCGCTTGTGCTGAAGCTGCGCATGATCGGTGTACCGGGCATGTCCTGGGATCTGCAGGGAAGCGTCGCCTGGGGCTGGACGCTCGTGGTTATCGCGCTCGCGGCCCTTGCGGCGGCGCGCACCCCGCGGATGGGGCGTGCGGAACAGGCGGGGGCCTGGCTCGCCCTTCTCACTCTCGCGGCGTTCCGCAGCCCCTTCGTTCCCGACCACAACGGCCTCTTCGCACCTCTGTGTCTGTGGGCCATCGTCGCCGCCGCTGCCATCGCGCGCGCCGGGTCGTTCAACAACCGGCTTGCTGCATTGACGGTGGGCGGCTGGTGCGTGCTGGCGACCGCGATTCCTTTCAGCGGCATGCCGCTGCCCGACGAACTGGGTCGCCTCGCCATCTCGACAACGAGTCAGATCGTCGCGACCGGGCTCTGCCTGTGGGTATTGCTCCGGCGCCCAGCGGGCACCACGCACCTCACCTCCGATGCTGGAGTCGCGCAACTGCGCGTTCCGTCTTCCCCATCCCTCGTCTATTCCCTCTCCAAGGACCGTTCCTGATGCGGCGTACGCCCCTTGCCCGACTTCTTCTCCCCCTCCTGCTGGGGGCTGCATTGCCCGCGTGGGCCGAAGACATACTGCGCATCCCGCGCACCGCCCATCCACCCCGGCTCGAGGAGTACATCGACGCGGTTCCGGCCAGCGCCGGTGCCGTGGTGACCGACTTCCGCCAGAACCGTCCTGGCGATGGCGACCCTATGTCGGTGGAGACACGCGCCTATGTCTCGCATGACGACGCCAATCTGTATGTGGTGTTCGTCTGCAAGGACGACCCAGCCCAGCTGCGCGCACGCATCACGCGTCGCGACAATTTTTTCGGCGACGAAGGTGTGCAGCTCTTCCTCGACACGTTTCATGACAAGCAGCGGGCCTTCGTGTTCTCGGTGAATCCGTACGGCGTGCAGATGGACAGCAAGGTCACAGAGGGCTTGGGCTACGACTTCAACTTCGACACCCAGTGGACGACGGACGGTCGCATCACCAAGGACGGTTATGTCGTGACAATCCAGATCCCCTTCAAGAGCCTTCGCTTCGAGAAGGGAGCCACGCAGAACTGGGGCATTGCGCTCAACCGCATCGTGCCGCGCACCAACGAATTCGGGTACTGGCCCTACATCACTCAGCGTAAGGAAGGATTCGTACCTCAGTTCGCCACCGCCGTAATCGAAGAAGAGATTTCGCCGGGTCGCAATGTCCAGATCATTCCGCACGTTTCGTATCGAGACGCGCGCACGCTGCACGTCGACGAGAACGGCGTCGGCCGTATGGAGCGCAGCCGCAAGGCGGAAGCCGGCCTCGATGCGAAAATCGTGTTCAAGGACGCACTGGCACTTGACCTGACCTACAACCCGGATTTCAGCGAAGTCGAGTCCGACGTCCCGCAGTCCATCGTCAACCGGCGCTTCGAGGTGCTTTTTCCGGAAAAGCGTCCGTTCTTTCTAGAGAACGCCGGCTTCTTCGGCACTCCGGTCAATCTGTTTTTCTCCCGCCGCATCATCGACCCTGAGATCGGTGCGCGCCTCACCGGTCGCCTGGGTCGTTGGGCAGTGGGTGGGCTCGCGATCGACGACGAGGCCCCGGGGCTCGTGCTGCCGCCGGGGCATCCGGATGCCGGGGAATCCGCGCGCATCGGTGTGGCGCGCGTGCAGCGCGATTTCGGCACGCACTCCAACGTCGGCGTGCTGACCACGCACCGACGGTTTGGCGACCACGAGAACACCATCGCCGGCGTCGACACGCGCATCGGCATTGACGACAACTGGACGGCCAGTGGGCAAGTCGTCGAGAGCCGCACGCGCGACGCAGGTGCAGAGCGCGACGGTCGCCTGATGTTCGCGCAGGCGGTGCGCGGCGGGCGCAACTTCTCATACACCGGCGAGTACCTGGACGTCTCGGAGGACTTCGAAGCTGACCTCGGTTTCGTGCCGCGTGTCGACATCCGCCAGATCTACCAGTACGCGCGTTACGTGCGGCAGTTTCCGGAAGCCAAGTGGCTGATTGACGCCGGTCCGAGTGTCACTGCATACCGCACCTGGAATCAGGACGGCGACCTGCAGGACTGGTCGGTCGACCTCGGCTTCGGTGTCAGCGGACTGCGCCAGACGACGTTCGAAGGGCATTGGCTCGAGTCGTACGAACGTTATGCAGATCTGGACTTCCGCAAGCAGGGCTACTCGCTGTCCGCCCGCACCGAGTGGTGGAAGTGGCTGACGATCGGCGCGAAAGCGACGGTGGGCACCGCAGTCAACTACATACCCGCCGGTGGGCTCGCACCGTTCCTCGCCGATGGCCGCCAGCTGTCGGTCGATTTCACCGTGAGCCCGGCTGCGCAGCTGCGCATCGACCAGAACTTCATCTGGGACGAGCTACGCACCCGCAATCCCGTTGCCGGCCGTTCCGGCGGGGCCAACATCTTCCGCAGCACCTTGTCGCGCACCAAGATCAACTACCAGTTCAACCGCTTCCTGGCTGCGCACGTGATCTTCGATTACGCGGGCTTGGAGCCGGACAGCGGCCTGGTTGCACTTGAACGCAGCAAGCGACTTACCAGCGATGTCCTCGTGAGCTACCTGCTCAAGCCGGGTACCTCGCTGTACGTCGGCTACACCGATCGCCAGGAAAACCTGCAATTGTTCGGTGATCCTCGACTTTTGGAGCGTACCCGCAAGCTCGACCTGCATACCGGCCGACAGTTCTTTATCAAGCTTAGTTACCTATTCAATTATTGAGACATCCAATGTCCGTGATTCCCGCCTCGGGCGCATCGGGTCCGCCAGCAGTGAAGCAGGCCGACGCGACAACCTCGTCGAAATCTGCTCGCGCAGCGTTTTCACTGCTGGTCTACGGGCTACTGCTGGCGGTGGTCAATGTCGCACACGCGCGATTGTTTTCGGTCGACGTCGTGTTCTACGGTGCGTTGCTCGACGCCGCCGTGGCAGCGGCGGCGACCGGCGCAGCGATGCAGGCAACCCGCCTGCTGGCTCCGCTCAATGCGTTCGAACGAGCGCAGCTTGCAGTCGTCTGGCTCATGTGCGGTTACGTTTTCGCCATCTCGGTCCCCACCGTCATCGACCGTTCCCTGTCGATTTATCTACTTGAGAAAATCGAACAACGCGGCGGCGCCATCCCGGTTGGTGCGATCGAAGGTGTAATAGCGACTGACTACCTGCGCGAGCAACGGGTTGCCGACGTCCGCCTGACCGAACAGCTAGCGTCGGGCACAGTAACTCGCGAATCGGGCTGTCTGGTTCTCACGGATCGAGGGCGCCGCATCGCGCGCTTCAGTCGGTTCTATCGAGCCAACTTTCTGCCGCGTAGCCGGCGCCTCGTCGACGACTATTCGAGCGGGCCGATAGGCTCGATCGGCGACGTAGGCGTCGGCAGTCCCCAAGCATGCATAGTCAGTGCAACCGGCCGCCCGGCGACGAAGCCGCGGGTGTCGGCACCGAGCGGATGAGCCCTGGAAACCTCAAGCGGGCACCGCGTCCCGCAGGCTAGTGCTCTGCGCGTTGCCTGCTGTCCGTGCCGAGACGGTTCTCGCTGGCGGGCCGGCGAGCGTTCGGCGTGCCCTTCGAGTCCCACGGGTTTTCCTACGATGCGTTCGCTGAAGCGCGAATCACCTTCCCAAAATCGGTTCGAAACTCGGTGCCCAAGCGACAGGCCGAGTTCCTCCACGGTTGGCGAGCTGCCCGCGCCGCGCTTTGCGCGCTTGAAATCACCGATCTCGAAATCTGTATCGGCAGTCACCGTGAGCCGGTCTGGCCCTCCGGCGTGCACGGGAACATCAGCCACTCCGCCCAGTTAGCCGTTGCCATTGCGATGCTGGCAGCCAGCGTTCGCGGCGTGGGTACCGACGTGGAACCTACCGAACCCGCGCCTGCTGGGCTGACTTGCGCCGCCACGTGGTCGATGCTGCAGAGATGGCTGTACTGACTTCACTAGCGCCCGCAATGCTGGCTTCATTTGAAGATAGGAGCACTGCGGAGGTAGGCTCAGCCTTGCGACGCTCCCACTGGTAGACCTGAGAGGCCTTGAGCCCCGCGCGTCGTACTAGCTGCCTGTGCACATCGACTAAGCCACGAACGTGCTTGCCTGCACGTTCAGCGTTTGCGCAGCTGGAGCCTGGGCAGAATCACATCGAGATCCGTACCGATCGTCAGAATCATATGCCGCTCAAGATGAGTGGCCCCGGAGCGGGTGGCGAGATCACCGCCCCGGGTGTGTTGAGCGATGGGGTGGTCAGCAGTATCGGTATACGCAATCTGGTAGACCTTCCCGCTCCGCTGCGGCCGCTACCATACGTCCCACTTTGCTAAGGCCTGAAGCGCCAAGGAACGAAGGTCAGGGAAAACCGCGCTCGAACCAAGCTCATCACCCGGGCGAGCGACACAGAGAATTTGGCTTCCTGAAGGAAGTGCCACCTACTTTTAGGGCACTGCTGGAGCATGGGCTGCCGTAGGGGCAACGGTCTGGTGACGAGCCGCCACGGCGTCGGTGATATGGTCAGATGTAGCGGCGTGTAGCGAGGCTAAGCAGCGATGCGCATCCCGGGGTACCTGCTTGCGATGTTGTTGCTCGCCTTGCCAGGTGTCAGCGGCGCGCTCAAGCCTGACAAAGCGTTTCATAACTACGTTCGCGACAATTGGACGGTGCGGGACGGTCTGCCGCAAGTGAGTGCGCTGAGCATTGCTCAGGATCGCGATGGCTACATCTGGGTGGGTACGCAATCGGGCGTTGCGCGATTCGATGGCGTGCGCTTTGTCCACAAGATGCCTGAGGAGGCAAACGCGATCCCAGCCGGCCTTGTGGGCGCCCTGCTCCGAGCACGCGACGGCACGCTCTGGATCGGGACCTACCGCGGCGCGGCGGTGTATGACGGTCGGCGATTTACGCCGGTGCCGGCGGTCGATCAGCAACGCTGGCCAGCGCTCGATGTCACCGCATTCGCGGAGGATTCGACAGGGCAAATGTGGGTTGCGACTGCGAGCGGCGTTTTTCGCGCGCAAGCAGGACGGCTCCACGCTGTTCCCGGCTCTCCAGCGCTAGCGCAGTCCCTGCTTGCCCGTAGCGATGGCTTGCTAGTTGGTACGCGTGGCGGCGTCCATCGCTTCGACAGACATCGCTGGCATGCGCAACCCCTTCCCGCCGAGGCGCAAACCGCAGCAGTCAATCGGCTCGTCGACACCCAAGGACAACTTTGGGCGGCTACCACTCTCGGGCTTTTTTCCTACGGCGCTGATGGTTGGCAGCGCTCCGACGCTGCTCCGCCGCTCAAGCGCACGCCAGTCGATCTGCTCTATGCCGACAGCCAAGGCAGCTTGTGGGCGGGCGGCGATCTCGGCTTGGCCCGGATTCGCGATCGCCGCATGACGGAGTTCATTGATGCCACAGGTCCGGGCGGCATTCCAGGGTTGCGCGCGGGATTTGAAGATCGCGAAGGCAGCTTGTGGTTTGGGAGTCTCGCCGACGGATTGATTCGGCTTCACGACAGTTGGACGCATCGCTTCAGCACGCCCGAGGGTCTAAACGATCGCTTCGTCTGGTCGCTGTCAGCCGATCCCGACGGGCGCCGCGTTTGGGTAGGCGGCAATAACGGCGTAAGTGTGTTCGAGGACGGGCGCTTCAAGCTGGTAGCTCGCGGTGATGCGTTACCCCATCCTCATGGCTACAACTTGCTGGCGGAGGCCGACCGGCTTTGGATCGGCACTCGGCGCGGTCTTGCGGTGATCCACCATACGGGCGACAAGGCAGGCATGGTGCAACAACCGGCGCTGTTCGCGCCGCTAGCGACGGCACAAATCTACGGGTTTATCCGCGGCGCAGGCGGCGAGCTTTGGATTCCTACGTCCGAAGGCCTGTATCGCTTGCGCGGCGATCGACTGCGTCGCTATGACCAGGCCGATGGACTAGCTGATCCGCGTACGCGTTATTTTCACCAGGCGCGCGATGGACGGATGCGGGTTGGTACGCAAAGCGGCTTGTTCGAGATGCGCGGCGACAAGTTCTTCCCGGCTGGTCTCGATACGGGATTGCCCCCGGGGTTGGATGTCACTGCAATCACGCAGCTTCATGACGGTCGCATCGTGATCGGCACCCTGCCCGAGCGGACCTTTTTCGCCCAGGGTGGGCGTTGGTACGAGCTCAGTGAGGCCCAAGGCGTGCCCGCCAATTCGCCGTTCTATCTAGCCGAACATGATGGATATCTGTGGTCGGCAGGATCACTGGGTATCTCTCGGGTACCCGTCGCCGATCTCACTGCGTTGGCTTCGGGCCGGCAGCCACGCGTCCGCGGCGAGATGCTGCTCAACGTACGCGGCGACCCGAGAAGCGGCCAGCAGGGCTACTGCTGCAGCGGCGCCGGCAATTCCAAGGGACTGCTGCGCGGCAACTCGCTATGGCTGCCCTCTCGCGACGGCATTGTGACCTTGGATATCCCTTCCATCGTCAAGAATTCGGTGCCACCCAATGCCGTGATCGAGCGTGTGCAGGTGCGCGATCAGTGGCGCCCAGCGCAAGCGATAGCTGCTAACGAGTTGCCAGAGGATGCACGCGATCTTTCGTTTGAGTACACCGTGCTGAGTTTCCAAGAGCCAAAAAGTATCGGCGTGCAGTACCGTCTTCGCGGCTACGATCGAGGATGGCGCCAAGGCGACGCGCTTCAGCGCAACGCGACCTATACCAATCTGCCACCAGGGGCGTACACCTTCGAGGTGCGCGGCAGCAACAACGCTGGAGTGCCCGGGACCGCAACGGCGCGCCTGCCCTTCTCCATCAAGCCGCGCTTCCACGAAACGGCGTGGTTCATTGCGTTGCTGGGGCTGCTGTTAGTGACCCTCGTCTTTGCTGGCTATCGCTTCCAACGGCATCGGTACCGCCTGCGGCAACTCGCGTTGGAATCGCTGGTGCATCAGCGTACCGAAGCGCTCGAGATCGCCAACCGGGAGCTTGAGGAAGCCAGCCGCGGCCTCGAGGAGGCAAGCCACACTGACCCGCTCACCGGCTTGCGCAACCGACGTTATCTGACCCGCCAGATTCCCGCCGACCTTGCGTTCTATGATCGGCGCGCCGCGCAAGGTGACTATGTCGACGAAGTCATGGTGTTCGCCTTGGTGGACATCGACCACTTCAAGTCAGTCAACGACGAACATGGCCACATGGCCGGTGACCGTGTGTTGACACAGTTTGCCCAGCTCCTTACGGCGCTCGTGCGCACTGGGGACTACGTCGTGCGCTGGGGCGGTGAAGAATTCCTGCTGGTGTTTCGACCGACCCCGTCTCGCAACCTCGCCCTGCTCGGCGAGCGATTGTGCTCAACCATTGCCGCGCATTCGTTCGAGATTGATGGCGGCCTGGTGTTGCGAGTGACGTGCTCCGTAGGCCTTTCGGAGTACCCGCTGTTTCGCAATCAAGACGTGCAGGCGAGTTGGGAAACCATGGTGGAGCTGTCGGACCAAGCGCTTTACTACGTAAAGGCGCACGGCCGTAACGGCTGGGCGGCTTTCCGCCCTACCCGTCTCACCAACCTCGACACATTGCTGCAGGATTTGCGGGATGACGCCGAAGGGCTGTTGATCGAGGGACGATTGCAACTCGTAGGAAGCGTGGAAGGACCCCGCGGCACCACGAATTGACCTGGCACGAGCGCATCCAAGCAGAGGCGACGGAAAACGCTGCATCGATTAGGGGTTGACATTCTGCCTCAGGCTATGTTTTTCTCAGCCGCATGACGCAGCGCAACAACCCCCCGCAGATGCTCCAGGACATGCCGACCGGCATGCCGGAGTCGCTGCGTGTCGCGCTTGGCCTCGCCCTCGTACTCGTATTTATTAGCCTTATTACCGTCCTACAAGGCGCGGGGTTCGGGTATGTGTAAGTAGCAGTTCACACAAAACCCAGGTTGCAAAAACCAAAACCCCGCGCCCGAAAAGGCGCGGGGTTTTTGTTTTTGCGGCCCGGGTTTCCTGATTTCGACAGCAATGTCTTTACCGACATCGCAAGGAGCTCGTGTTCGTGAGAAGCAATGCCATCAAGCTAGGCCCCGCCCGCGCTCCGGCCCGCGCCATGCTGCGTGCGACCGGACTCGACGATGTGGACATCGCGAAACCCCTGGTCGCCGTCGTGCACACCTGGACCGACGTCTCGCCGTGCAACCTGACACTACGCGACCTCGCGCAACACGTGCGCGCCGGCGTGCAGGCCGGCGGCGGTACGCCCGTGGAGTTCAACACCATTGCCGTTACCGACGGCATCGCGATGGGAACGGACGGCATGCGCGCGTCGCTCGCCTCGCGCGAGACGATCGCTGATTCGATAGAGCTGGCGGTCAGCGGCCACTGCCTCGACGCCATGGTGCTCTTGGTCGGCTGCGACAAGACGCTGCCTGCTGCTGCCATGGCAGCGGCGCGCCTCGATATCCCCACCGTGATCCTCTACGGCGGCACGATCATGCCGGGGCAGTGCCACGCCAAAGACGGCACGTCGAAAGCAGTAACCGTGCAGGACGTGTTCGAGGCCGTCGGCGCGCATTCGGCCGGGCGCATCGACGACGCCGAGTTGCACCACGTCGAGTCACGGGCCTGCCCTGGCGCCGGCGCGTGTGGTGGCCAGTTCACCGCTAACACGATGGCGATGGTGCTTACCTTCCTCGGCCTATCGCCGCTGCAGCTCAACGATATCCCGGCGATTCACGCCGACAAGCCCGCCGCTGCGCGCACTTGCGGCGAGCTCGTGATGCAGCAACTGCGCCACGGGGGACCGACGCCGCGCGAGCTGCTCACTGTCGCCGCACTGCGTAATGCGGCCCGCGCGGTTTCAGCCACCGCCGGCTCGACCAATGCGGTGCTGCATCTGCTTGCGATCGCGCACGAGGCTGGTGTCGCGTTCGACCTCGATGAGTTCGAGCTCGCGGCAGCGTGCACACCAGTGATCGCTGATCTCAAGCCCGGCGGTCGCTACACCGCGGCGGAGATGTTCACGTTTGGTGGCACTGCGTTGGTCGCGGATGAACTACGGTCAGCAGGTCTGATTGAGGACATCGCCACAGTCACGGGCCGTTCGTTCTTCGAAGAGCTGGACGCGCTTCCTGCTCCGGGCCCGCAGGACGTGGTCCGCACGGTTGCCAACCCGATCAAGCCGCGCGGTGGCTACTCGATCCTCTACGGCGACCTCGCGCCAGAGGGATGCATCGTCAAGCTCGCCGGCCACGGTCGCGAGTACTTCGAGGGACCCGCGCGCGTGTTCGATTCGGAAGAGGCCGCATTCGCTGCGGTGCAGAACCACGCGATCAACGTTGGCGATGTCGTGGTGATCCGCTTTGAAGGCCCCGCCGGTGGCCCTGGCATGCGCGAGATGCTCGCGGTCACTGCGGCGCTGGTCGGTCAAGGGCTCAGCAACGATGTCGCGCTTGTCACCGACGGCCGCTTCAGCGGCGCGACCCACGGTTTCATGGTCGGCCACGTATCGCCCGAAGCGGCGCGCGGCGGCGCCATCGCGAAGCTGCGCGACGGCGATCGCGTGCGCATCGACGTCAGTGCGCGCCGGCTCGATGTCGATGCCGAGCTAGCCACTCGCGAGGCTGTACAGATTGCGCCGCGCGTGACCACCGGTGTGCTCGCCAAGTACATGCAGCTGGTCCGCTCGGCATCGCGCGGCGCGGTCACCGCGCCAGGCCCGCTCGACGCCGACATTTCCGCACAAGCGCGTCGTCCCGCAATCCACATTGATGTCATTCCGACTACCGACGTCATGCCTAGCGAAGTGATGAATTTGCTTGCCGAAGCATCGGCGGAAACAGCAGATCCCTCGCTTCGCCCCGGATGACAGGCATCGGAGCGTGAGCGTTTCCAATTTCCCGTGCCCTAGTCCCCCCTCTCATCCAAGGAAGTACCAATGACCACCACCGCTACCGAAAACACCTCACCCGCCCTCCCCCGCGTCGCCGTCGTCGGCTACGGCAGTCAAGGCCGCGCACACGCGCTGAACCTGCGCGACTCCGGCTTTGATGTCACCGTCGGTCTGCGCCCGGGCGGCCCGACCGAGTGCAAGGCCAAGGCCGATGGCTTCACCGTAAAAACGCCAACCGAAGCCGTGGCTGGCGCCGAACTCGTCGCCGTGCTGACTCCGGACATGGTCCAGGCCCAGCTCTACAAAGACGTACTTGAACCGCACTTGCCACAAGGCGCGTGCCTGCTGTTCGCGCATGGTTTCAATGTGCACTACGGCCAGATCGCGCCGCGCGCTGACCTCGACGTCATCCTGGTGGCACCGAAAGGTCCCGGCGCGCTGGTGCGGCGCGAGTACGAGATTGGCCGCGGCGTGCCGTCGGTCTACGCGGTCCATCAGGACACCAGCGGCAAGGCCGAGCAGCTCGCACTAACTTATTGCGCCGGCATCGGTGGCGCGCGTCAGAACGCCATCAAGACGACGTTCAAAGAAGAAACCGAGACTGACCTGTTCGGCGAGCAGGCGGTGCTCTGCGGCGGCGCGACCAAGTTGGTGCAGGCGGGTTGGGAAACACTGGTCGAAGCCGGCTACCAGCCTGAAGTCGCTTATTACGAATGCCTGCACGAGCTGAAGCTGATCGTGGATCTGTTCTACGAAGGCGGCATCACCCGCATGCACGAGTTCATCAGCGAAACCGCGCAGTACGGCGCGCTGACGCGTGGCCCCTACGTGGTCGACGACCACACCAAGGCGCAGATGAAGCGGATCCTCGCCGAGATCCAGGACGGCACCTTTGCGCGCCAGTGGATCGCCGAGTATCAGTCCGGCAACGCGCAGTACAAGGCGCTCAAGCAGGCCGACCTCGAGCATCCGATCGAAGCCACCGGCAAGAAGCTACGCGCGACGATGGCGTGGCTGTCAACGGCGCCGGCGATCGCACCGGCAGCCGCATCACAGACCGCATCCACCGCTGCCACTCCCAGACCCGAGCAGGCCACTGCATGAACGCATCACAGTGGCTGGTGAGTGCACTGGCCGCGGAAGGCGTCGACACGCTGTTCGGCTATCCCGGCGGCGCGATCATGCCGTTCTACGACGCGCTTTACGGGTCGGACCTGAGGCATATCCTGGTTCGGCACGAACAAGGCGCTGCGTTCGCCGCCAACGGCTACGCGCGTGCCAGCGGTCGCGTTGGCGTGTGCGTCGCCACCTCCGGTCCTGGCGCATCGAATCTGGTCACTGGCATCGCCGACGCGATGCTCGATTCGGTGCCGATGGTTGTGATCACCGGGCAGGTGCCCACCACGCTCATGGGCACGGACGCCTTTCAGGAAATCGACGTGTTCGGCATGACGATGCCCATCGTCAAACACAGCTTTCTGCCGCGTAGTGCTGACGAACTGCCGACGATGTTGCGCGAGGCATTTCGTCTCGCACGTTCCGGTCGACCGGGGCCGGTGCTGATCGATCTTCCCAAGAACGTGCAGACCGCCGACGCCTCGCACCTGCAAATGCACGAGCCAGCACCGGTAGACCCAGTGCCACGCGCGATTTGGTCGTCGATGGTCGCCGCACTTGAACTGCTGTCCAAGGCGCGCAAGCCGTTGGTGTACGGCGGAGGCGGCATCGCACTGGGCGACGCGGTCGCTGAGTTCCGCGCCTTCGTCGGCGCGGTGCAAGTGCCCACCGTGCTGACAATGCGCGGCATCGGCGCGTTGCCGGCTGCGCATCCGCTCAACCTCGGCATGCTCGGCATGCACGGCACGCGCGAAGCGAATCTGGCCGTGCAGGAAGCCGACCTGCTCGTGGTTGTCGGTGCGCGTTTCGACGATCGCGCCACCGGCAAGCTTTCTGAGTTCGCGCCGAAAGCGAAAGTCGTACATCTGGATGTGGACCGCGCCGAACTCAACAAGCTGCGCCGCGCCGATGCGCCGGTGCTCGGCGACCTGCGCAGCAGCCTCAACGCGCTGTCCGCTGCGTTGCCGGAGTGTGCTGTTTGGCGTGCCACTTGTCAGGAGCGAAAGCAGCGCCACGCCGCACGCTATGACGCGCCCGGTCACAAGGTCTATGCGCCAGCGCTGCTCAAACGCCTGTCCGAGCTCGCCCCCGAAGCAGTCGTGTCGTGCGACGTCGGTCAGCACCAGATGTGGGTCGCCCAGCACTGGCGCTTCAACGATCCGCGCAAACATCTGACCAGCGGTTCGCTCGGCGCGATGGGCTTCGGTCTGCCCGCTGCGATCGGCGCGCAGCTAGCCAATCCCGAAGCGCTGGTGGTGTGCGTCAGCGGTGACGGCTCGTTCCTGATGAACGTGCAGGAGCTCGCGACGATCGGTCGCTACAGCCTGCCGATAAAGATCGTGCTGCTGGACAACCAGCGATTAGGGATGGTGCGGCAGTGGCAGGAACTGTTCTTCGAGCAGCGCTATTCCGAGACCGACCTGTCGGACAACCCCGACTTCGTCGCGCTCGCTGCCTCGTTCGGCGTTCCGTCGTTCTATCTCGATCGGGCCGACGCCAGCGAGGGCGCATTGCAACGCTTGCTCGCCAGACCGGGCCCCGCGCTGTTGCACGTGGCCATCGACACCACTGCGAACGTGTGGCCGCTGGTGCCACCCAACCGCAACAACGCCCAAATGATGACCGACCCCATGCTCTTGGACTGCGAGGACGCTGATGCAACGCTACCGACTTGATCTCACCCTACGTAGCGCCGAGGGTGCCTTGGTGCGCGTGCTCGGTGCCGCCGAACGCCGCGGCTTCAAGCCCGTGCGTGTCGACGGCGAAACCCAGACCGACGGCGACCGCTGGCATTTGCGCCTAACGGTTGAAGGCGAACGTCCTTGCGAAACGCTACGGGCGCAGCTGGAAAAGTCGTACGACTGCCTCGCCGTCGAGGTGTCGCCATGCCGCTGACCGTTAGATCGGCTAAAGGCAATCGGCAGGAAAAGCCAGTCGGCGTCCCGTCCGGCGTGTCGGAGGAAGCGACGGCTCGGCTGTGGTTCGACGGCTCGCTGATCGCTGCCGACGCGCCATGCGCGCCACTGACCACGCACGCATTGCATTACGGCAGCGGTGTGTTCGAGGGCATCCGCAGCTACGCGATTGCCGACGGTGGTGCTGCAGTGTTTCGACTGCCTGAGCATTTGGAACGCATGCACAAGGGTGCTCAAGCTCTCGGAATCGCTTTCGACGTCGCCGAAGCGACCACTGCGACGTTGGCAGTCCTGCGAGCTAACAGCCAACGTGACGCTTACGTCCGCCCCCTAGCATGGTGCGGCACGGGTTCGATCGGCCTTGATGTAGCGGCGCTTAGCAATCACCTAATGGTCGCCACTTTCCCGACCGGCGTGCACCTGGACCGTGGCGAGGTGAAGCTTGGGGTGTCTTCGTGGCGGCGCAATCCAGCCACCTCGCTGCCGCCGCTCAAACTGTGCGGCGCCTACGTCAACTCGATCTTGGCCAAACGCGAGGCCAAGGCACGTGGTTTTGACGAAGCGTTGTTCGTCGACGAGCACGGTTATGTCGTCGAGTGCACCGGTGCCAACGTGTTCATGGTGAAGGACGATTGCGTTGTCGCGGTCGAACATGCCGACGCCCTGCCCGGCATCACTCGCGACACCCTGATCGGGCTGACCGGTGCGCAGTCGCGCGCCGTCACGCTCGATGAGCTGACCGACGCAGATGAGGTGTTCGTCTGCGGCACTGCCGCAGAGGTCACGCCGATTGATGCGCTTGATGGCCGCCGCTTCGTCGGCAACGCCGTCGGTGGCGAAATCGCGCAGCTGTACCAGCGCGTCGTTCGCGGCGAAGACCCGCGATACCACGCGTGGCTGACGTATGTCTGACTTTCGGTCGGATGCTGCCGTTGTCACCGCGGCCGACGTCCTTGCGGCACAAGCACGGCTGCGCCCGCATCTCGCCGCGACGCCTCTGCACTTTGCCGAGCGCTTCGGTTGTTGGCTGAAGCTGGAGAACCTGCAACGCACCGGCTCTTACAAGGTACGTGGCGCCATGAACGCGTTGCTGGCAGCGCGCGAGCGCGGCGACCTGCGGCCGGTAATTGCCGCCTCGGCCGGCAATCACGCGCATGGTCTGGCATGGGCCGGCTATCGCCTGCGCATGCCGGTGATCACGGTGATGCCGCGGACGGCGCCACAAAACAAGGTCGCCGGCGTCGCCCATTGGGGTGCTGCCGTGCGCCTGCATGGCGACAGCTTTGATGAGGCCAAGGGGTTCGCCGCGGAGCTTGCCGAGCAGCACGGCTACCGTTTGTTGTCGGCGTTTGACGACCCTGACGTGATTGCTGGCCAAGGCACGGTCGGATTGGAGATCGCTGCGCTCGCGCCGGACGTGGTGTTGGTGCCGATCGGTGGTGGCGGGCTTGCTGCTGGCGTCGCCCTAGCGCTGAAGTTGCAGGGCGTACGCATCGTCGGCGCACAGGTCGAGGGCGTCGACTCGATGGCGCGCGCACTGCGCGGCGATCACGCGCAGATCGAGCCAGCCGCAACCCTGGCCGACGGCGTGCGGGTGAAGCAGCCAGGTGCCCTGACCCAGCGCGTGCTGCGCGACCTGCTCGACGACATCGTGATCGTGCGCGAGGCCGAGCTGCGCGAAACCCTGGTACGCCTCGCGCTCGAGGAGCACGTCATTGCCGAGGGTGCGGGCGCTCTGGCACTCGCGGCAGGCCGCCGCATCGCCAGCAGGCGTAAATGCGCGGTGGTGTCCGGCGGCAATATCGACGCCGCCTTGCTCGCCCAATTGCTCTCCGACGTGCGCCCGCGTGCACCGCGTCGGCCGCGCCAGCGCACGCGCGCGGTCCCTGCTCCGGACATTGCCATCGTGCCATTCCTACGTGCTCCCAAATTCACTGACACCGTCGTCGCAGCAGCGGCGCGCATACCTCTCAAGGAAAGACACGCATGAGCGGCCACCAGCCCCAGGACCACGTCCGTATTTTCGACACCAGCCTGCGCGACGGTGAGCAGTCGCCTGGTTGCAGCATGACCGCGCCGCAGAAGCTGCGCCTCGCACATGCGTTGGCGGATCTTGGCGTCGACGTGATCGAGGCGGGCTTTCCTGCCAGCTCGAATGCGGACATAGAAGCGACGCGTGCGATCGCTTGCGAAGTCAAATCATCTGTCGTTGCCACTCTTGCGCGTTGCCATGTCGGCGACATCGAAGCATGCGCGCACGCCCTCAGCGGCGCGCACCGGCCGCGTATTCACGTCTTCATTTCAACCAGCCCGTTGCACCGCGAGCACAAGCTCGGACTGAACCGCGCGCAGGTGCTGGAGCGCGCGGTAATGGGCGTGGAGCTGGCGCGCAGTTACGTCGATGACGTCGAGTTCTCGGCCGAGGACGCGCTGCGTACCGAACCCGATTTCCTCGTCGAAGTGTTCAGCGCCGCTATCGCCGCCGGCGCGCGCACCATCAACGTGCCCGATACCGTCGGATACACCACGCCGAGCGAAATCCGCGCGCTGTTCGAGCATCTTCGACGCAATGTGCGTGACGCCGATCGGGCGATATTCAGCGCCCATTGCCACAACGACCTCGGCTTGGCGGTGGCGAACAGTCTGGCCGCGATCGAGGGCGGCGCGCGCCAAGTCGAGTGCACGATCAACGGCATCGGCGAGCGCGCGGGCAATTGCGCGCTGGAGGAACTCGTGATGGCGCTGCGCGTGCGCGGTGAGTATTTCGGCGCGAGTACGCGCATCGATACGCGACGGTTGGTGCCTACCTCGCGCCTGCTATCGCGCATTACCGGCATGAGCGTGCAGCGCAACAAGGCCATCGTCGGCCAGAACGCATTTGCGCATGAAGCAGGCATTCATCAGCACGGGATGCTCAAGCACCGCGGTACTTACGAGATCATGCGGCCGGAGGACGTCGGCTGGGCGCAATCGCAGATGGTGCTCGGGCGCCACAGCGGACGCGCCGCACTCAATGCCCGGCTACGCACAATTGGCTTCGCGCTCGACGAGGCCAAGCTCAATGCCGTGTTTGGCGGTTTCAAGGCGCTGGCTGAGAAGAAGCGTGAAGTATTCGACGCCGACCTAGAGGCGCTCGTGCTCGGCGCCGATGCCCGAGCCACGCACGGCCATCGGCTGGTGCGCGCGCACATCAGCACCGGGATTGCCGATAACAGCCTGCCCACCGCGAGTGTGCAATTGCTCGGTGCCGACGGCTTCGCCATCAGCGAAGCCGCCGTTGGCGATGGGCCGGTGCACGCGTTGTTCGCCGCACTGGCGCGCGCCACCGGCATGCAACTGGACATCGACAGCTATCAGGTGTCGAGCGTGACCACCGGCGAGGACGCCCAGGGCCAGGCAAGTATCACCGCGCGCATCGACGGCATCGAAGTGACCGGCTCAGGCACCAGCACCGACATCCTCGAAGCCAGCGCCATGGCCTGGCTTGATATTGCCAACCGTGTGCTGCGAACGCGCCAGCCGCAACGCGAGGTGGTGGGCGCCTAAGGCAGGTCCTGGGCCGTAAGCCACCCAACCGTAATCACCCGTTCACCAAATAGCCCTATACGCGTAACGGCGAGTCGACACCTGCCCTACGAACGGAGCCCCCACGATGAAACCCAGAACCCTGCTCGACAAACTGTGGGACGCCCACATTGTCACCCCCGAAACCGAAGCGACGCCGGCGGTGCTCTACATCGACCTGCACCTGATTCACGAAGTAACCACGCCACAAGCTTTCGCCGAGCTCGACGAGCGTGGCCTGCGCGTGCGTTGCCCCGATCGGACCAAGGGCACGCTCGACCATGCCACCCCGACGTTGCCCGCAGACGCTCTGGGCACGCTGCCTTACGCCAACGACGAGGCGCGCGCGCAGGTCACCCGACTGCGTGAGAATTGTGAGCGACACCATATAGAACTGTTCGATTTCGACAGCGTGCACCGTGGCATCGTGCACGTGATCGGGCCCGAGCTTGGCCTGACCCAGCCCGGAATGACGATTGTTTGCGGCGATAGCCACACCGCGACGCATGGTGCTTTCGGCGCGCTCGCATTTGGCATCGGCACCAGCGAGGTTACCCATGTGTTGGCCACGCAATGCCTGCTGCAGCGCAAGCCAAAGACGCTAGCGATCACTATCGAAGGCGAACTCGGCCCTGGCGTTACAGCGAAGGACCTGATCCTGCACGTCATTGGCGTGATCGGCGTCAACGGCGGCACCGGCTACGTCATCGAGTATCGCGGCTCAACCATTCGCTCGCTGTCGATGGATGAGCGCATGACCGTCTGCAACATGTCGATCGAAGCCGGGGCACGCGCGGGTCTCATCGCGCCCGATACGACCACGTTTGAGTACCTCGCGCACACACAGCGCGCGCCGCACGGTGATGCGTTCGCACGTGCGTACGGACGCTGGCGGGGGTTCCACAGCGACGACGGCGCACACTTCGATCGCGAGGTGCACATTGACGCGGGCGATGTCGAGCCTACGATTTCCTGGGGCACGCATCCGGGCCAGGTGGTCGCGATCTCCGCGCGCGTGCCCGCCGCCACGAACAACGACGATGCCAAAGCCTGCGACTACATGGGCTGGGACGCAGACGCGGCGTTGGCCGGGCGCCCCATCGACGTCGTGTTTGTAGGCAGCTGCACCAACTCGCGCCTGAGCGATCTACGCCAGGTAGCCGAGGTAATGCGTGGCCGCCGGGTACACCCGCGCGTGCGCATGCTGGTGGTGCCGGGCTCCGAGAAGATCAAGCGCGACGCCGAAGCCGAAGGCATCGACGCGATCGTGCTCGCGGCGGGCGGCGAGTGGCGTGGGCCGGGCTGCTCGATGTGCATCGCGATGAATGGAGACCTGGTTGGCCCCGGTCAGCTGGCGGTATCGACCAGCAACCGCAACTTCGAGGGACGCCAGGGCCAGGGTGCGCGCACCGTGCTGGCATCGCCCCTGACTGCTGCGGTTTGCGCCGTTACTGGTGAGATCACCGATCCGCGCACATTTCTTGGCAAGCACGTCGAATTAGTCGAACCGGAAGCCGCGTGACGTCCGCAGCCACTCGCGGAACCTTTGTTCGTCTTTTCCGCAGAAGCGGCAGCCAGCGCCTTGCTTCTTGTTAGGCAGATATTGGCTTCCCGCTGTCACGGGAAAGACGCATGCAACCACACACCTCCAGGAGTTGTTCTGATGCAACCGTTCAAGCATCTCACCTCGCGCACCGTAGTGCTGCGCGAGCGCAACATCGACACCGACCAAATAATTCCGGCGCGCTTTCTGACCACCACCGAGCGCAAAGGGCTGGGAAAGTACGCGTTCAATGACTGGCGCTGGTTGCCGGATGGGTCCGCCAACCTCGCCTTCCCATTCAACCAAGCACAGAACGTGAACGCGCGAATCCTCGTCGCGGGCCGTAACTTCGGCTGCGGTTCCTCGCGCGAGCACGCGCCGTGGGCGTTGGTCGACCTCGGCCTGCGTGCGGTGATCAGCGCAGAGATCGCCGACATCTTCCGCAGCAATGCGCTCAAGAATGGTCTGCTGCCGATCGTGCTCGATGAAGCCGTGGTCGACGAACTGCTGGCGTGCCCGGGCATCGAACTACACGTCGATGTCGGCGCACGTCGCGTGACGCTTCCAGACGGTCGCCAGATCGCGTTTCCGCTGGACGCGTTTGCGCACACATGCCTACTTGAGGGCGTCGATCAACTCGGCTACCTGCTCAAGCAACACCAGGCGATCTCGCACTTTGAGGCCGCCCGATCGCAGTCCAATCGCGACAGGGACCTGCAACATGCACGCTGAGATCGTCGTTCTGCCGGGTGACGGGATCGGGCCGGAGGTCATCCGTTCGGGCGTGCAGGCTCTGCGCGCAGTGGGCGAGCGCTACGGCCATACGTTTTCATTCCGCGAGCATTTGATCGGCGGCACTGCAATCGATGCGACCGGCGAGCCGCTGCCCCAGGAAACACTGATGGCTTGTCGCAAGGCCGATGCGATCCTGCTTGGCGCGGTGGGAGGGCCGAAGTGGTCCGACCCGAAGGCCTCGGCGCGTCCCGAGCAAGGCTTGCTGGCACTGCGCAAGGCGCTGGGCTTGTACGCCAATCTGCGCCCGGTAAAACCGCATCCAGCTGCGCTCGGTGCCTCGCCGATCAAGTCGCATCTGCTGGTTGGGGTGGACCTTATCGTCGTGCGCGAGCTCACCGGCGGCATTTACTTCGGTGAGAAACAGCGCAGCGCTGGCCGCGCCAGTGATCTATGCGAGTACAACGACACCGAGATCGAACGCGTGGTACGGCGCGCCTGCGAACTCGCCCGCAAGCGACGCGGCCACGTCGTCTCGGTAGACAAGGCGAACGTGCTGGAAACATCCCGGCTGTGGCGCGAGGTCGCCACCCGCGTCGCGCGCGAGGAGTTCCCCGAGATCACCCTGGAGCACCAGCTCGTCGACTCCATGGCGATGCATCTTCTTGCCAGACCACGCGAGTTCGATGTGATTGTCACCGAGAACATGTTCGGCGACATCCTCACCGACGAGGCGTCGATGCTGGCCGGTTCACTTGGCCTGCTGCCGTCGGCCTCGCTTGGCGACGGCCGGGTGGGCCTGTACGAACCCATCCACGGCTCGGCTCCCGATATCGCAGGCCGCGGCATAGCCAACCCATACGCGACAATTCTCAGCGCGGCACTGCTATTACGGTGCTCGCTCGGGCTTGAGGCGGAGGCACTGTGCGTCGAACAAGCAGTAGGCAACGCGCTCACAGCCGGTGCGCTGACCGCGGACCTTGCTGGGGACCGGCCGACCCTGTCCACGCAAGCCGCAACTGCGGTGGTGATTGAACAGATGCAGGACCGCTGCCACGTCGTAGGGCTGCGCGATTGATTCACGCCGTCACCCGCGACTGACGGCGCGCGATTGGCTTATCGGCGGATGCTAGCGGTCGAGTGCCGACAGCGCCCGGTCGCGCGCGACGCTCCGTGCATAGTGGATTCTTTACGTTGCGCGCATTAAACAGCGTGCTAAAGACGAGCGACCCAAGCCTGTGTGCACACCTGTTGTTCTGCGCGTCATGCTCGCGCAGTCCCTGCGTCAGCGGAGCGATTCCGCCGCGGGCGCAGCCGCGAGTGCGACGCCGCCCGGACTCAGCCATTCCAGCGTAGCGCCACGCAGACCGGTACGCGCGACCAGCGCGGTGCGCCCCGTATCAGAGCACTCAACCGCGCTCGTCAACGGCGACATCCAACTGTGAGTTAGGGCTTGTGCGACGACATCGCCATGCCGATGGGCATCGTGATGCGATGCGATCAGCAGGTTCTCTGCCGACTGCAAATCGCCGCGCTCGCGCGCGATGGCCACATCGAGCAACTTCAAGCGGTATCCGGGATTCCAATTGTCACGCGCCAACAGTGGCCGCGCTGCCTCCACCTGGCTGACTGCAGCGGATAGGTCGCCGCGCGCCATCGCGTTCTCGGCCATGCCAACTCGGGCGAAGGCTTCCAACCGCCGATATTGCGTCGCCTTTACCAAGGGCAGCACGTCGTCGTATAGCTCCGCTGCCGCTACGGTGTCGCCTGTGCGCGTGAGCAACGCAGCCAGATCGATGATCAGCCCCCATCGTGACGGCGCGATGGCGACTTTGGGCAGCTGCGCGCGTACGCCTCGCATCGCACGTACCGCCTTATCGCGATCACCGCTCAAGAGATCGATTTCCGCGACACCCAGTTGGACGAAGGGACCATTTCCCTGCGCCGCCGCGTCACACAATACGTACTGCGCCCTGGCTTGCTCGAGCTTGCCCTCCACCAGCGAAAGATAGGCTCGCGTGCAGGCGAACATTCCGGCTGCGCCGGGGGCCGCCTCGCTTTCTCGGCGTCCTGCGCCCGCCTGCTTGTGCCCGCGCTCAACCGCAGCGGACGCCTCGGTGTAGAGGCCGCGGTCCATTGCGACCAAAGCAGCGAATTGCTTGGCCCACAGTGCTAGTTCGCCTTGTACGCCATTGCGCTCCAACCGCGATAAACGTCGGTCTACGCTGGCAAAATCGCCGCGCGAAAAATCCTCGTTCAGCAGATCCGTGCCGAGCGCCGCATGCCCCCAGTCGTCATCCATGGCGTCTGCGACCGCCACCGCCTGTCGAAGCCGCACGCGGTATTGGACGATGTCGCCTGCGCGATAGTGTTGAAACGCGGCGGAGCGCAATGCACTCAGCTCAAGCTGGCGTTGTCCGGCGGCGCGCGCCTGGGCCAGCCACGCGTCGAGGTACACCAAGGGACCCGTGCGCGGTCCGACAGTCTCGCCAAGGAACCGCGCACGCAACGCGGAAAACGTATCGCCGGCCGACTCGAAGTGCAGTGCAGCCTGCTCAAAGAATGGTGAGCTACGACTGCCTCCGGCCGCATACGCATCGGCTTGCGCCAAGGCTAGAAGGGCGAATCCGCGCTCGTATTCCCAGCCCTCGCCTGCCACCTTAGCCAGTCGATCGGCTTCTCTCGCGCTGACACGCGCAGCGGCATGATCGCCCAGCGCCAGCTGCAGACCCGAGCGATTAATCAATCGGGATACCTGGGTAGCGATAGGCTGGGGTCGCTGCCACAGCGGGGTCGACAGCAGCGCAAGCGCATCGGCAAAGCGACCGGTACGCCCCAGCGCGCGCGCATGTTGCAAAGCGAAAGCCGCTTGAGCCGGGTGCTGGGTCGAAAGCTGCGCGTAGGCGGATGCCGTGGCTTCGTGCTGCGGTGAGAGCGCAAGTTGCTGGGCAGTGATCACCGCCGCTACGTCGGGCGGCAGCGGTTGCAGTAGCGACCTCGCGGCGGCCATGTGTTCCTGCGCAGCCGGGAGCTGTCCAAGCGTGGCCAGGGCCTGTGCCAGGTGCAGACGCGCCAGCGCGAACTGTGGCGCGCGCGAGGCGAGCTCCTTGCCTATCTTTACGGTCTCTACCCAATCGCGTTTTTGCCGTGCGCGCAACAGGTCCACATACCGTCGCGCGGTCGCTGGATCCACCTTGAGCGCCGGCCATGGCTGTTGCGCACGTGTGGGCACTAACTCACGCATGACGCGTTGGGAAACCGTATCGACCAGCGTCGCGAACTCGGCGGGCCTGCCCTCCATCTGGATGCGATGGGGTCCGCTGGCATTCTCAAAACGCGCCTGAAGGAAGATCCGCGTCGGATCGTCGGGCAGTGGCCCGGATACAAGCAGCACCATCACGTTCGAGGCCTGCGCCGAGGCGTCCGCAGCGACGTGCGCCTGGGGCAACACCGTCACTTCGGGCAACGCCGACAATTTCCACTCCAGCCAGGCATGCAACAGTGATGCTGGCAGGCGCGCTTGTGCAGCGACGCCTGGATCGTCGACTTCGATGAGGGTCACGGACGCGGGAGCTGGCGTCGGAGCAAGCGCAGCAGAAGGCTTGTTGGCAGCCGTGAAGAAGACGCTCCCCACCAGGAGAACCGCGCAAACGGCGGCAGCAACGTTAAACGGCCATCGGCGGATTCTGGTTTGCGAACGCTCCGGGGCAACCGGCGCGCTCTCGGGTTTGCCAGGGGACAGTGGCGTGTCCTCCTCGATCGGATCCGGACCGAGATCATGGATTACCTCCACCGGGGTCGGCGGTTCAAACACGTAACCATTCTTCGCGACCGTGCGAATCCACCCCTTGCGGCCATGACCCAGTGCCCTGCGCAGCATCCACACGCTTTGCGAAAGGTTCGCGTCCTCAACGATCACACCGGGCCAGACGCGCCGAAACAGGTCGGCGCGCATATGCAGCACGTGAGGTTCGGCCGCAAACAACAGGAGCAGTTCGAACATGCGATGCGGCAGTTCGACTTCCGTGTCAGGACGCAGCACACGCCGATAGCACAGGTCGATGCGGACATCGCCGATGCGCAGGTGCCGCGTCCCGGTCGGCCAAACGGCCGATGGGTCGGTCATCGATACGGTCACGTGCATGCCCCTTTGAGGCAGGAGCGCTATCGGCCAGTCATGCACCGGGACTGCGCATGGCCCGATCTTCGCACTGAAATGCGGTGAGTGCATCGGTCCGCGAAAGGCTTGGTTAGCACCATAAAGAATGGGGCTATTACGTACGCAGCCGTATGCGCATTTCGCTAGCAAGCCGCCGCAATGAGAGGGGACAACGTCACGCAACAACGGCTGCTTTGTCGTTACTGCGTATCACAGCGGTTCGCACCGCGTCTTTGCGGGCAATTGAGAAAAAATTGAGCCCAGCGAAGAAGCTTTGCCACCGTTTTGTCATCTATATCGGAGGCGCGCCAAGCCTATGACTTAGGGGTGCGGCGGTCTGCCTTCCGAATCCTTTACCGGAAGCTCAGGCAGGTGAACAGGGGACAGGCCCGATCTGAAAGGAACTGCGCGGCGCATGCGATCCATGCGTCGGGGGCAACGAATTGTTTTCCGGGGCCGCACGCCTGCGGCATGTTCGTCATACAACGAGGGTAATGCTCAGTGAATCTCTATTCTTCTTCGCTACGTATCTCCGTGCTTGCCGCCGCCACGGCCCTGGTTCTAGCCGCGCCATCAGCGGCTGCGGCTGGACGCCTGGACTTAAGTGGCCTGCAGTCCGCACCGGTCCATGATCGCTTCATTGTCAAATATCGCGCTGGCACCGAGGCCCGCGCCAGCGCTGCTTCGCTGAGGCAGTCACTCGATGCCGCCGCCCGAGCGCTGCCGACGGTCGATGGCAAGGCCGTGTCGCTGCAATCCCTGCGTCGCTTAGCCGTGGGCGCGGACGTGGTAAAGGTCGGGCGCAAGCTGGACCGCGCGGAAGCCGAATCGCTGATGCGTCAGCTGGCGGCCGATCCCAACGTCGAGTACGTCGAGATCGATCAGCGCATGTACCCGGTGGCAACGCCGAACGACACCAAATACACCGATCAGTGGCACTACTACGAGGCCACCGGTGGCATCAAGGCCAACGAGGCCTGGGATGTCACCACCGGTAGCGGTGTGGTGGTTGCCGTGATCGATACGGGCATCACCCCGCACAGCGATCTGGACGGCAATATCGTCGCCGGTTACGACTTCATCGCCGATATCGATACGGCACAGGATGGTGACGGACGCGATTCGAACCCGAACGATCCGGGCGACTGGCACACCAATTCCGCTTGCGGTCCATCACCAGCGCCGCCGTCGCGCAACTCCAGCTGGCACGGCACCCACGTGGCCGGCACCGTCGGCGCGGTCACCAACAACAGCAAAGGTGTGGCCGGCGTCGCGTATGGGGCCAAAGTGATGCCGGTACGCGTGCTCGGCAGGTGCGGCGGTTGGACCTCGGACATCGCCGACGCGATCATCTGGGCGTCGGGTGGCAGCGTCAGCGGCGTGCCCGCCAACAACAACGCGGCCGAAGTCATCAACTTGAGCCTTGGCGGCGGGGGCAGCTGTTCGAGCACCTACCAGACCGCTATTAATGGTGCGGTCCAGCGCGGCACCACGGTGGTGATCGCCGCCGGAAACAGCAACGCCGACGTCTCAGGCTTCAACCCAGCCAACTGCAACAACGTGATCGCCGTAGCATCGACCGACCGCCAGGGTGCGCGATCGAGCTTCTCCAACTATGGCGCTGGCATCGACGTCTCGGCGCCGGGCTCCGGCATCTGGTCGACCATCAACACTGGTACCCAAGCACAGGGGTCGGAAAGCTATTCCACCATGAACGGTACATCGATGGCTTCACCCCACGTGGCGGGTGTGGTGGCGTTGATGCAGGCGGCTGCGGGCAGCTCGCCAAGGACGCCGGCGCAGATTGAAACCACCCTCAAGGACACCGCACGCGCCCTGCCCGGTAGCTGCTCCGGCGGTTGTGGGGCGGGCATCGTCAATGCCAAGGCAGCAGTTGGTGGACCCCCGCCGCCTCCGCCGACAACGGGCACGCTCACCAACGGCACGGCTGTCACCGGCTTGTCGGGCGCAACGGGTGCGGAATTGCGCTACACCCTGGCGGTACCGAGTGGCGCCAGCGGCCTGAAGTTCGTCACCTCCGGCGGTACCGGTGACGCCGACTTGTACGTGAAGTTCGGCAGCGCGCCGAGCGCCACCAGCAATGATTGCAAGTCCGAAGGCAGCACCAATGCCGAGACCTGCAACATTGCCACGGCGCAAACAGGTACCTACCACGTGCTAGTGCTGGGCTACAGCGCGTTCTCGGGGTTGAGCCTCACCGGTAGCTACACCACCGGCGGTGGTGGTGGCGCTCAGACCTACAGCAACGGCACGGACTACGCGATCAGCGACAACGCCACGGTCGACAGCCCGATCACGGTGGCCAGCCGCACCGGCAACGCACCGAGTACTGCGTCGGTGACGGTGGCGATCGTGCACACCTACCAAGGCGACCTGAAGGTAGACCTGGTTGCCCCGGACGGTTCGCTCTACAACATCCACAACCGCACCGGCTCCAGCGCTGACAACATCAACAAGACGGTGACGCTGAACTTGTCGACCGAGGCGTTGAACGGCACCTGGAAGCTGCGCGTCAACGATAACGCCGCCAACGACACCGGCAAGATCGATAGCTGGAGCGTCACGTTCTAACGTCTCGTCCAGAAGCGACGTGGTCCCGGCGGAATCGCCGGGACCATTTCTTTTGGCGCGGGCAGATGTCGTACACATGCGCCTTCTTCTAGGCGCGCCGAGCATCAAATCGACCACGCAATAGCCCCGATCGCAGCCGCGAATCCGTAATTACACAATTCTGTTGAAGGACCTACAGTGAATCGAATTTTATACAGACACATCTTGATAGGCATCACCTTCATGCTTTCGGCCTCTGGTGTGGCAACCGCAGCCAGCCGAGTCGATCTCCATAGGCTGGATCCCGCCGACGTGAACGTGCGTGCAAAAACCGCAACAGCGCAGTCCGGTGTCGGTGCTTACGAGCATGCCCGGCATGCGCAGATGCTCGGATTAAGTTCGGACTCGAATCTGCTTTTGCAGAAGCGCAATACGCTGCCTAACGGCGTGCGCAACATGCGCTATCAGCAGACCTTCCGCGGCATTCCCGTATTCGGGGAGCACGTCATCGTCAGCGAAGATGCGAACGGCAACGTACGCGCTTTGTTTGGCCAGATGGTGGGCGGGCTGGATAGTGAGTTGCCGTCGGTAGCAGTGAAGTTGAACAGCGCACAGGCGCTAGCCATCGCAAAGCGCGCCACCCTCGGTGGCCGCGCACTAGTGCGCAACGAGAAGTCGGAGCTGGTGATCTACGTCGACGACAGCAACCGGGCGTTTTTGGCCTACTTTGTGGACTATTACGCCGACGTGCCAGGCGGCGGCGCGCCGACGCGGCCGCACCTGATCATCGACGCCAACAACGGGCGCGTCCTCAAGCAGTGGGATGGCCTCAACAGCGCCGAAGCCACTGGCCCGGGCGGCAACGAACGGATCGGGCAATACGAGTACGGCACCGACTACGGCAAGCTGCAGGTCACGCAAAGCGGCACCACCTGCGGCATGGAAACCCCCAACGTCAAGTCGATCAATCTCGCCGGCGCGACCAGCAGCAGCGGCAAATCGACGTTCACGTTCACCTGCTCACGCAACACGTTCAAGGCCATCAACGGCGCCTACTCGCCGATCAATGATGCGCACTTCTTTGGCAACGTCGTTTACAACATGTATGCCGACTGGCTGAGCGCTCCGGTGCTGAGCTTCCAGCTGAAGATGGGCGTGCACTACGGCACCAATCATGAAAACGCCTATTGGACCGGAAGCGAGATGCAGTTCGGCGATGGCGCCAGCAACTATCACCCGCTGGTCAGCCTCGACGTGGTTGGCCACGAGGTTTCGCACGGGTACACCTCGCAGCAGTCCAACCTGACCTATTCCAACCAGTCCGGCGGCATTAACGAGGCCTATTCCGACATCGCTGGCGAAGCGTCCGAGTTCTTCATGCGCGGCAGCAACGACTTCATGATGGGCGCCGACATCAAGAAGGGTAGCGGTGCGATGCGTTACATGGACGACCCCACCCGCGACGGCAGATCTATCGGTCATGTCAGCAACTACACCAGCGGCATGGACGTGCACCACTCGTCCGGCGTCTACAACAAGGCGTTTTACACGCTCGCCAAGAAGACCGGGTGGGACACCAAGAAGGCATTCCTGGTGTTTGCCCGCGCTAACCGCGATTACTGGACGGCAAGCACCGGGTTCCACCAGGGCGTATGCGGCGTGGAAACGGGCGCGACCGACCTCGGGTACAGCGTGGCGGACGTCGCCGCGGCGTTCTTGGCGGTGGGCGCGGATTGCCCAGGTGGCGGCAACGCAGCACCGGTTGCGAACTTCACTTCCAGCGTCAGCGGCCTGACGGTGAGCTTCACCGACAGCTCCACCGACAGCGATGGCTCCATCGCTTCGCGTAGCTGGGACTTTGGCGACAGCACCACTTCTACCGCAACCAACCCGAGCAAGACCTACTCCGCGGCGGGAACCTACAGCGTCAAGCTGACGGTCACCGACAACGGCGGCGCCACCAACACCAAGACCGCATCGGTCACGGTCGGCGGCGGTGGCGGCGAGAGCGTCCTGACCAATGGTGTAGCCAAGACCGGGCAGTCGGGTGCAGCGGGGGCGGAACTGCGTTACACCCTGGCAGTACCGAGCGGTGCGAGCGGCCTGAAGTTCGTCACCTCCGGCGGTACCGGCGACGCCGATCTGTACGTGAAGTTTGGCAGTGCGCCGAGCACCACCAGCAATGACTGTAAGTCCGAAGGCAGCACCAATGCCGAGACCTGCAACATTGCCACCGCGCAAGCGGGCACGTACCACGTGCTGGTGAAGGGCTACAGCGCGTTCTCGGGCCTGAGCCTCACCGGCAGCTACACCACTGGCGGTGGCGGCTCGCAGACCTACACCAACACCGCGGACTACACGATCAGCGACAACGCCACAGTCGACAGTCCGATCACGGTGTCAGGCCGCAGCGGCAACGCACCGAGCACTGCGTCGGTAACGGTGGCGATCGTGCACACCTATCAAGGCGACTTGAAGGTCGATCTGGTCGCCCCGGACGGTTCGCTCTACAACATCCACAACCGCACCGGCTCCAGCGCTGACAACATCAACAAGACGGTGACGCTGAACCTGTCGACCGAGGCGTTGAACGGCACCTGGAAGCTGCGCGTCAACGACAACGCCACCAACGACACCGGCAAGATCGACAGCTGGAGCGTCACGTTCTGATGGTTCTTCGCTGTCTTGTTGCCAGTTGATCTGGAACCTTCAAAGGTTCTGCAGGCCATGGACGGCCTACTTGCGGTGAAAGGGTTTCTCGCCACTCTCACGCGTGGTGTCTTGTTTCGAATCCGGGGCCCGGCATGCTACCGGCCGTGCGATATCTGAGTAAGTTCGGGATCCCTGCCGGCGTTTCGTAATCTAGCCAGCGCTTCTGACGAAGAGCAGAGCGTAGCTCCCCCTATTCCCCCGGCTCGAGCTGGGGTTTTTTTGCTGGTGGCACGCTTGGTTGGGCATCAGGTTCGTGCGGTGAGTTACGGGTCGCAACCCGAACGCAACACCGCAACTCCTCTCCAGGTAGCCAATTCGGCCATCCCCTACGTTCAGGCTAAGTTCTCTGGTCGCACAGCTACGTCCGATTGCAAAGGAGCCCGCGTCCATGCTCGATTACCGCTCGATCCTGCAAGAAATCCTCGACGAGGTGAAACCACTGTGCGCAGCTGGAAAGGTCGCCGACTACATCCCACGGCTTGCCGGGGTGCCGCGGGAAAAACTCGGGATGGCCGTGGCCACGCTCGATGGTCAAATTTTTAGCGCGGGCGACGCCAATGAAGCGTTCTCGATTCAAAGTCTCTCCAAGGTGTACACGCTGACTCTTGCAATGAGAACCAGCGAGGAGCTCTTGTGGAAACGCGTGGGACGAGAGCCATCGGGCAACGCGTTCAATTCGCTGGTGCAGCTCGAACTCGAGAACGGTATCCCCCGCAATCCATTCATCAATGCCGGCGCGCACGTCGTGGCCGACGTAGTGTTGTCCATGCTGATGCATCCGCGCGCACAGTTGCTTGACTTTGTGCGCCGCCGCGCGGGCAATCCCATGCTGCACGACGACGCGGAAGTCGCGCGATCCGAGCGCGAGCACGGTGATCGCAATTCTGCGCTTGCCCACTTTATGCGGAGCTTCGGCAATCTATACAACCCGGTTGCGCGCGTCCTGGATTTCTATTTCTACCAATGCTCGCTCGCGATGAGCTGTACAGACCTGGCACGGAGCTTTCTGTATCTCGCCAATGGCGGCGTCTGCCCTGGGACGGACGAAACGGTTCTGACACGCGAACAAACTAGATGTGTCAACGCACTAATGTTGAGCTGCGGCACCTACGACGCAGCTGGCGATTTTGCGTGCCACGTCGGGTTGCCGGCCAAGAGCGGGGTCGGCGGCGGCATCGTTGCGATCGTGCCCCACCAGCTCGCCGTGGCGGTTTGGTCGCCTTCACTGAATGCAAAGGGCAACTCATCGGCCGGCACTGCGGCGTTGGCACGCTTCAGCAACATGACCGCGCTATCAATCTTCTGATCCATCGGGCAGGCGTGCTGAGGGGTCGGCAGGGATTCGCGTAAGTAAAATAAAAAAAGCCAAAAGGCAGCTAACCTTCCGTCGCAGTTGAAGTTTTCCGGCGTGCAACAGGATACGGGTGTTGTCCCGTGTCGCGGCCTGCAGGAAGCGCGCCTGCGCTCGTCGATCCGCTTGACGCAAAGACTTCCGAGATCTCGATCTCTGCCTTGCCCTGAAGGCGCTCGGCCTCGTGCGCTACCCGATCCGCGGCCGCGACGGCCCTTAACTCGGCAGCCACCAGGTGGCGATTCCCTATCTTTTTTGACGTGCGCCTACGACGCCGAACCAGAGGGTTCTGTCCGGCGCGAGGTCGGGGGCGTGGGATGATGCGGACCCGGCGAATGCGGGAGTTGCCCGACGTCGACGAGGTCTTCGCCCCTTGCGACCAGTCGGGCACGTGCCTACACGCTGACCGGGATCTCCGTCGCGCCGCGCAGGTTGATCCGGCCATTCCAGCGCACCGGACCAGACAACTCCAGCTTGGGGAACCTGCTGACCAGCCTGCTGATCGCCACCCGACCCTCCAGACGGCCGAGCGCTGAGCCGAGGCAGTGGTGCGCGCCGGCGCCGAACGACACGTGCTGGCGGGCCTGTTCGCGGTCGAGCCTCAGCACGTCGGCGTCCGGGCCAAAGGCCCGCTCGTCCCGGTTGGCCGAGCCGAGGCAGGCGATCATCATGGCGCCGGCCGGGATCTCATGGCCCCCGATCTGGTACGGGGCGAGCGTGATCCGGCGGGTCTGGTGGATGGGACTGTCGTAGCGGAGCATCTCCTCGACCGCGTTGCCGATGAGGTCCGGGTTCGACCGCAGCAGCGCATGCTGGTCGGGGTGGCGCAGCAGCGCGGTGACCCCGTTGCCGATCAGGTTGACGGTCGTATGGTGGCCGGCGACGTAGAGCAGCAGGACCTGGGCCACCAGCTCGTCGTCGGAGAGCAGGTCGCCGTCCTGCTCTGCCTGGATCATCGCGGTCAGCAGGTCGTCGCCCGGGTTGTTACGCTTCCACGCGATGACGTCACGCATCATGCCGGAGAGCGCGATCTCGGCCCGGACGATCGCCTTCATCACCTCGGGATCGCCAACCGGTTCCAGCGCAACAACCAGCGTTTCGGTCAACTCGAGCACCTGTTTGTGATCGGTATCCGGCATGCCGAGCATCGCCGAGATCACCGCGAACGGGAGCGGGAACGCGAGTGCATCGATCAGGTTGACCGAGCCGGCATCGGCGATGCGGTCCAGCGCCTCGTCGACATGCCGGGTCACCATTGGCTCCAGCGCGGCGATCGAGCGCGGCGTGAACACCTTGCCCACCAACGACCGCAGCCGGGTATGGTCCGGCGGGTCACTGTCCATCAT
>JAYSZI010000061.1:0-17694 GCA_043738095.1 Lysobacter sp. | reverse complement strand
CGCCCATGTCGGCCGCCAATTTCAGGCGATAATCGTTGACATCGGTCACCACCACGTTGCGCGCCCCGATGTGCTTGCAGATGCCGGCGGCGATGATGCCGATCGGGCCAGCGCCCGTGATCAGCACGTCTTCCCCGATCACGTCGAATTCGAGCGCGCAATGCGCGGCGTTTCCATAGGGATCGAAGAACGCGGCGAGCTCGCTCGGGATCTGGTCGGGGATTGGCCACAGGTTCGAGGCCGGCATCGCGATGTATTCGGCGAACGCACCGTCGCGGTGAACCCCGATGCCGACCGTGTTCGGACACAGGTGCGGGCGACCGCCGCGGCAGTTGCGGCAATGCCCGCAGACGATATGGCCTTCGGCCGACACCCGGTCGCCGAGCCGGTAGCCGGTCACGCCCGGGCCGAGCTCGACGATGCGGCCGACGAACTCGTGCCCGATGACCAGCCCGGGCTTGATCGTGCGCTGGCTCCACTCGTCCCACAGATAGATGTGCAGGTCGGTGCCGCAGATCGCGGTCTTCTCCAGCTTGATCAGCACTTCGTTGGGACCGGGCACCGGCACCGGCACCTGTTCCATCCAGATGCCCTTGCCGGGTTCGCGCTTGACCAGCGCCTTCATGGTTTGCGTCATGGCAGGGAGTCCGCGATGGCGTGAAAGAGGCCGGAATTATACGCCGAGGGTGAATGGGCCCTCGGCGCGGTTTGCCCATTGGCAGGCGCATCGCCTATCGTCGCCGGACCCCAGAAAACTGCCGGAACTACGATGCGGACACCTTGCCTCGCCCTGACCTTGACGCTGTGCATCGCCAGCGCCCATGCCGACGAAGGCATGTGGATGCCGTCGCAGCTTCCAGATATCGCGGCGCAATTGCGCGCTGCCGGATACAAGGGTGATCCCGCGGGGCTGGCCGGACTTGCCAGCCCGCCGATGAGCGCCGTGGTGAAGGTCGGTGGCGCCACGGGAGCCTTCGTGTCGAAGGACGGACTGGTGCTGACCAACCACCACGTCGCGTTCGGCGTGATCCAGTACAACAGCGGCAAGTCCGCTGACGGCCGTGACCGCGATCTCATCGCCAATGGATTCATCGCCGACGACCGCGCCGCGGAACTGCCGGCCAATCCCGACTATCGCGTGCTGGTGACGACGGGGTTCGACGCGGTTACGGACCGCATCCTCGCCGGCGCGCGTGGCAAGCAGGGCAAGGACTACTTTGATGCCGTGGACAGCGCGACCAAAGCCGTCGTCGCCGAATGCGAAAAGGAGGTCGGCACGCGTTGCAGCGTCGCCAATATGTACTACGGCACCGACTTCTATCTGATCCGCCAGCTCGAGCTGCGCGACATCCGCCTCGTGTACGCGCCGCCCGACGCGATCGGCAACTACGGCGACGAGATCGACAATTTCATGTGGCCGCGCCACAGCGGCGACTTCACCCTGCTGCGCGCCTACGTCGGCAAGGACGGCAAGCCGGCCGACTACGCCATCGGCAACGTGCCCTACGCGCCGCCGGCACATCTGCAAGTGTCGACTGAGCACGTCAAACAAGGCGATTACGCCATGCTGGCCGGCTATCCCGGGACGACGTTCCGGCATCGGATGGCGTCTGAGTTCGCGAATCAAATCGACTGGCAACTACCGGCACGTGTTGCGCTACTCGACGGCATGATAAAGACGATTGAAACCGCCGCGCCGAACGATGCCGCAAAGGTGCTGTATGCCGCGCAGGTTGCAAGCCTCAAGAACAACCTCAAGCGCGCACAGGGCGAACTCGACGGGCTGCGCCGCAGCGATGCGGTGGACGTGCGGCGCCAGGACGAAGCCGCAATGCTCGCGTGGTTAGGCAAGCACGCCGATGCCCAGGCCATCCAGGCCGACATTACTGCCGCGCAACGGATTCTTGACACCGCCACGGCGATGCGCGAACGCGACCAACTGCTCGGCGCGATCCGCTCGCAGTCGCAACTGCTGCGTGCGGCGCTGACCGTGCAGCGTCTCGCACTGGAGCGCGGCAAGCCCGATGCGCTGCGCGAGTCCGGTTACCAGCAGCGCGACGAGACGCTGCTCACCGGCCAACTCAAGCAGGTGCAGCGTCGGTACGCGCCGGCCGTCGAGAAAGCGCTGCTCAGCGACCTGCTGCGCCAGTACCAGTCCTTGCCACCGGCGCAGCATGTTGCCGAGTTCGACACGGTGTTCGGTACTACCCCGGCGCAATCGCAGAGCAAGCTCGATGCGTTGTATGCGGGCACAAAATTGGGCGACGAGACTGAGCGGTTGCGGGTGATGGAAGCCAGCGTCAGCGAACTGGCGTCGTCCACCGATACGCTGCTCAAGGCGGCCGCGGTGCTGACGCCGGCATTGATCCGACTCGAGGACGAGGCCAAGGCCCGCGACGGCGAACTGCTGCGTTTGCGTCCGGCCTACATGCGCGCGCTGATCGGTTTCCGCCAGTCGCAGGGCCGGGCCGTGTACCCGGACGCGAACTCCACGCTGCGAGTGAGCTACGGCCGCATCACAGCATTGGAGCCGCGCGACGGTGTCAGCTACCGGCCGCTGACGACGGTGCAGGGCATTGTCGAAAAGCACACCGGGCAGGCACCGTTTGATGCCCCGCAATCGCTGCGCGACGCGATCGCGAAGGGTGATTTCGGCAGCACCGCCGAGCCCAGCCTGAAAACGCAGACGGTCGACTTCATGACCAACCTCGACACCACTGGCGGCAACTCCGGCTCGCCGGTGCTCGATGCACGCGGGCGTCTGATCGGTCTGAATTTCGACAGCAACTGGGAAGCGGTAAGCGCCAGCTGGATGTTCGATCTGCGCTACAAGCGCGCGATTCACGTCGACGCGCGCTACATGCGCTGGTTGATGGCGAAGGTGTATCCCGCGCCGCATCTGCTCCGCGAAATGAACTTGCCAATCGAGTGACGGTTCGTCCGTCCTTTGCTCATCTATTCGTCTCACACCGCCGGGCTAGACTCGGACTATTGCCCTTCGCAAGGAGTTACGCATGCGCTATTCAGTCCTGGCCGTCGCCATCGCCATGGCCGGCCTTACCGCTGTCGCTGTCGCTGTCGCTGGCGAGGGCATGTGGGTGCCGCAGCAGTTGCCGGAAATCGCCGGTCCGCTAAAAAAGGCCGGCCTGAAAATGAGCCCAAAGCAGCTGGCCAACCTCACCGGCGATCCGATGGGCGCGGTGGTGTCGCTAGGTGGTTGCACCGCGAGCTTCGTCTCACCCCACGGCCTGGTCGTCACTAACCACCACTGTGCGTACGGCGCGATCCAACTCAATTCGACCCCCGATAAGAATCTGATGCGCGACGGCATCAACGCCGCCACAACGGCGGCGGAAGTGTCCGCCGGACCCAACGCGCGCATCTACGCGCTGGATTCGATTCAGGACGTGACCAAGCAGATCAATGCGGCGATCGGCGCTGCGCCCGATGCGCTCGCGCGCACCCATGCGCTAGAGACATCGGAAAAGCAGCTGGTCGCGCAATGCGAGCTCGAGGCCGGCTACCGCTGCCGCATCTACAGCTTTGCCGGCGGTAACACCTACCGCCTGTTCCGCACGCTCGAGATCAAGGACGTGCGCCTGGTTTACGCGCCGCCGAGCAGCATCGGTAACTACGGCGGCGAGGTCGACAACTGGATGTGGCCGCGTCATACCGGTGACTTTGCGTTCTACCGCGCTTATGTCGGTAAGGACGGCAAGCCTGCCGCATTCGCCGCGGACAATGTCCCATTCCGACCGAAGCACTTCCTGAAACTCGCCGACCAGCCGCTCGGTGCGGGTGACTTCGTGATGGTTGCCGGCTACCCGGGCACCACTAGCCGTTACGCGCTGGCCAGCGAGTTCGATGCCACCGCCAACTGGACGTACCCGACCGTCGGCGGTCACTACAAGCAGCTGGTGTCGCTGGTCGAAAACACCAGCAAGAACAATTCCGACATTGCCGTGAAGTACGCCAGCACCGTGCGCGGTTGGCAGAACGCGATGAAGAATTACGACGGCCAACTTGACGGCTTCCGGCGCACCGGCGCGGCCAGCACCAAGCAGACCGACGAAGCGGCGGTGCTTGCGTGGCTGGGCAAGCAGGGCAGCAAGGGCGAGCCCGCGATCGCAGCACATGCGCGCTTGCAGCAGCTGGGCGAACAAGCGCGCGCGAATCGCGAACGCGACCTGGTATTCAGCCATTTGCGCAGTGTCGGCGCGATCGGCGCGGCCACGCAGTTGTACCGCCTGGCGATCGAACGCGCGAAGCCCGACGCCCAGCGCGAACAGGGCTATCAGCAGCGCGATTTGCCAACGATCGAAGGCGGCCTCAAACAGATGGAGCGCCGCTACGACCCGAGAATGGATCGTGAGCTGCAGGCTTACTGGCTGCGCGAATACAGCAAGTTGCCCGCCTCGCAGCGCGTGGCCGCGGTTGACCAGTGGCTCGGCGCGGATTTCAGCAAGGGGGACAACGAGAAGGCGATCAAACGCGCTCTCGACAAGCTCGGCAAGACCGAACTGCGCAAGAGCGACAAGCGCATGGCGTTGCTCAACGCCGATCGCGCTGCGTTCGAAGCCAGCAAAGATCCGGCGGTGCAGTTCGCGGTCGCGATCATGCCGACCGTGCTCAAGCTCGAGCAGGAAGGCAAGACCCGCGCCGGCGATGCGCTACTCGCGCGTCCGCTGTACCTGCAGGCGTTGGCCGACTACAGAAAGAGCAAGGGCCAATTCGTCTATCCCGACGCGAACTCGTCGCTGCGCATCACCTTCGGCAAAGTCACTGGCTACACCAAGACCGATGGCAGCAAGCAACTGCCGTTCACCAAGCTTGAGGAAGTCGCGGCCAAGGCTGGCGCCGAACCGTTCGACGCACCACCGACGTTGCTCGCTGCGGTCAGTGCCAAACGCTATGGCGGCCTGGCCGACAAGCGGCTTGGCACCGTGCCGGTCAACTTTCTGTCCGACCTCGACATTACCGGCGGCAATTCCGGCTCACCCGTGCTCGATGCGCGCGGCAAGCTGGTCGGTCTGGCGTTCGACATGAACTGGGAGTCGGTAAGCAGCAATTGGGTGTTCGACCCGGCCATGAGCCGGATGATCGCGGTCGATCAGCGCTACATGCGCTGGATCATGCAGGAAGTGTTTCCGGCGCCGCAGCTGTTGGCGGAAATGGGCGTCGCGCCGAAACGATGAGGGCGTTGCGAGAAGACTGAGGGGACGCCGGTCGGGCATCGGCCGGCGTTTGTTTTGGGCTAACGCGCGTGTGAGTGGCGATTGCCATTCGTTGAGTTGCGCGCGCGGCGCCGTAGCAAGGTGGGTGCGCTACAGCTTCAGTCGTTGCGCTCTGGCGGCGGCTAAGGCCGGACTTCTGTGCTGCACTAGGGGCTGTTTCCATTCCCACTGTCTGCGCCCTGAAGGAGGTCCAGCGATGGATGGCCCCGTTGGGCGGACGTCCGGGGAGGCACCTTGGAAGGTAGGCCGCGCGAGCTAGGATCATCGTGCCCGGCACCTGCGCGCACCCTCGCCATTCCAGCAACGGAACGCAGATTACGTGTGCGCTGCGAGCTCGTAATCGAACATGTAGAAATGCTTGCCGTCGACGATGTCGATCGCCATCGAGCCCGACAACCCCTGCAATTCCCCGGTGCCCGAGTCCGGCACCACCGTCAGCGCCAACGTCGGCGCGCCGCGCGTCATGGTGCCGCTGTGCTGCATGCAGAACGTGCCGGTTCGGCCCTGCAGCGTCGCGGTCAGTCGCTCTAGCGCGACATACGCGGCCGACCCCTCCACCTCGGTCCCGATCGCCAGCATGTGCACCACGCTGATCGCGTCGAGGTCGCCATGGAAACGCTTGTCGAAGCGGAAGTGTCCCGCCTCCACGCCGTCGCCCAGGTCGCAAGCGGGCTGCGCACTGCGTTTGACGTCGAATTCGCCTTTGATTTGCTTCGCCATGCTTTGTTCCATTTGGGGATGCGGCCGCCATGGTGTCGCACCCTCCGGCCCGGGGCCAGCGCGGCGTCACAGTGACTGCCGGGCAGCCCCGGACCGCAGCACATGTCGAACAGGCTCCGCAGCACAAGGACCCATCTTGCTCCGGGTTGCACGCCAGCGCCCGTCTGCTAGGCTGCAAGCGTTCGCGGATTCCCATGCCAGCCGGCCCCGTCTCCGAAGCACCACCCGCACCACCGCCGCCCACGCGGCCCGCTTCCCCAGCGGCGCTCCACGCAAGTCCGGCTCGCAAGGCTTTCCGCGCTCCCCCTCACCAAGGAGCTTGCGATGAAAGTTTTGGCCTGCGACGGCATCCACGAAGACGGTTTGGCCCTGTTCCGCGAAGCGGGATGGGACGTTGCCGTGTCCGACCCGATCAAGGACCCCGCGGTGCTGGCGCAAGCGCTGGCCGACGTCGACGCGGTGCTGGTGCGCTCGGCCACCGCGGTGCCGGCCGAGGCGCTGGTCGCGGCGAAACACTTGCGCGTGATCGGCCGTGCCGGCGCCGGCGTCGACACGATCGATGTCGAGGCCGCGACCGCGCGCGGCATCGCCGTGATGAACGCGCCCGACGGCAACACGCTGGCCGCGGCTGAGCACGCGATTTCGTTGCTGTTCGCGCTTGCACGTCATATCCCGCGCGCCGATGCGGGCATGAAGGCCGGGCAGTGGCCGAAGGCTGGGTTGACCGGCTTCGAGCTCGAAGGCAAGCGTCTCGGCGTGATCGGCCTGGGCCGCATCGGCGGCACCGTTGCGCGCAAGGCGCAGGGCATCGGCATGGAAGTCGCTGCGTTCGATCCGTTCCTGCCCGCTGCCGCGGCCGGCAAGGGCAGCGTGCCGCTCAAGACCTTCGACGAACTGCTGGCGTGGGCCGACATCATCACGTTGCATATCCCTCGCACCAAGGAAACAACGAACTTATTGTCGGAAGCGCGCATGCGCTCGATGAAAAAAGGCTCGTACATCGTCAATGCCGCGCGCGGTGGCTTGGTCGACGAAGTGGCGCTGTTGCGGCTGCTCGAAGAAGACCACCTCGGCGGCGCTGCGCTGGACACTTTCGTCACCGAGCCGCTGCCCGCCGACTCATTGCTGCGGGCAAACCCGAAGCTGATCCTGACCCCGCATTTGGGCGCATCGACCAGCGAGGCGCAGCAGGCCGTGAGCACGATCCTGGCGCGACAGATCATCGATTTCGTCAACACCGGCGCCGTCGCCGGCTGCGTCAACTTGCCGCCGCTGACCGCCGAAGCCGCGCGCGAGGTCGGGCCGTGGATGCCGCTGATGTCGTCGCTGGGGCGCCTCGCCGGGCGACTGGTTCCAGCGCCGACGCGCTTGCACATCACCTACGCCGGGCGCACCGCTGGCCTCGACACGCGTCCGCTCACGCGCACCCTGGTCGCGGCGTTGCTCGGCCCCGCATCTGGCCGGGTGACGCCGGTGAACGCGCTGCAGGAAGCCGAATTGCGCGGGCTGACCGTGGCCGAGACCCTGGGCGGCGACGGCGACGGTTTCGATCGCCTGCTGCGCCTGAAAGTCGAAGGCGAAGACCGCAGCCGCGAGATCGAAGCGACCCTGCACCGCGGCCCGCGCGTGGTGCGCCTGGACGGCGTCGAGATCGAGTTCGACCCGCAGGCGCATGTGCTGCTGCTGCGCAATGAGGACCGTCCCGGCATGATCGGCACGGTCGGTTCGCAGCTCGGCGCGGCCGGCATCAACATCGTCAACTTCGCCCTCGGCGCGGCCGGTGATGGCCAGGCGCGTGCGGCGATCACGGTCGATCGCGAAGTCGACGACGACCAGCTCGCCACGTTGCGCGCGACCCCCGGCATACTGTCGCTGCAGCAGGTCTGACGCCATGCGCATCTTGCTCGCCCGCCACGGCGAAACCCCGTGGAACGCCGAAGGCCGCTACCAGGGCCAGGAAGACATCCCACTGTCGCCGCTCGGCGAGGCGCAGGCGCGCGCGCTGGGTGCACGCCTGCGCGAAGTGCCGATCACGCGCGCGGTCGCCTCGCCGTTGCAACGCGCGTGCCACACTGCTGAGCTCGCATTAGGCGAACGCGACTTGCCGCTCACGCTCGATCCAGGACTGATGGAAATCGCCCACGGCACCTGGGAAGGCCTGCTCGCCAGCGAGATCCGCGAGCGCGACGGCGATCGCCTGCGAGCGTGGCGCGACAGCCCGCACGAAGTGTTGATGCCTGAAGGCGAATCGCTGCAGCACGTGTTCGACCGCGCCTGGCCCGCATTCGCGCGCGCAGCCGCGGATCTCGGTGACGACGACACGCTGCTGGTGGTCGCGCACGATGCAGTTAATCGCGTGTTGTTGTGCCGAATCCTTGGCATTCCGCTGGCAAAGCTGTGGACGTTCCGCCAGGCCCCGACCACGCTGAATTTGCTCGAAGGCCCGGACGTCGATCAGCTGGACGTCGTGCGCCTTAATGACTGCAGCCACCACACCGCGTTGTTTGGCGAGGCGGTGCATCGGGCGCTTTAGCGGGGCAGGGTGCGGGTGAAAAAGGCAATCGTTTCGCGCGCAAGACGTTGCTGGAACGCGGGGCGATTGAAGCCCGGCGCGTCCTGCGCCGCCGCGCCCACCTGGGTCTTGATTGCGTCCGGGAACGGCGACATGAAAATGTAATGACCGCCTTGCGTGCGGATCCGTTCGGCCGGGGTCCCCTGCGCCTTGAGCGTGGCGTAGAGCCAATCGCCATGAAGGCGGCTGTTGAGTTTTTCGTCGTTGTCGGCGCTGTAGATGCGGACGGGGGCACGCACCTGCGTCAGTCCCGCTGTGCTGAACACGGCCGCGACGGGTGCCAGCAACACGGCCGCACGGATGCGCAGCGCGGTCGGCGACGACACGGACCGAGGCGTCGCCGCTATCGATGCACGCCCGGTGCCGGGCTGCCGGTCTTGCCCGCCGCCCCCACCGAAGCAGAAGCGGCGATCGGAAATGAAGTGCCGCAGACAATGGCCCACCGCGTCACGCCAGCTCGATCGGGCGTGTATTGCCGCGAGCACCGCGTAGCCACCGGCGGAGTAGCCGATCGCGCCGATCCGGCCCGCATCGAAGTGCGATGCGAAGGCGCGATGCGAACGCACTGTGCGCAAGGCAAGCAGCAGTTCCGCGGGGCGCCCCTCGCGTTGGCGCACATCGCCGAACCCGGCGGCATCGGCTGCGACGTCATGCTGCGGTGCGACCACGATGTAGCCAGCGCGCGCGAGGGCGATCGCGAGGTCGCGGTGGTTGATGGGATGACCAAAGGCGCCGTGAGAGAGCCCAATTACCGGAAATCGTCCCGCAGCCGCGGGGGCTTTAGCAGCCACTTGCATGGCGAATGGTCCGGTGCGAAATCGCTGCTCGCGCTCCCCCGTGGGATACCACACCGCTATATGTTCCAGCCGGCTGTCTGCGTTCTTACCGACATCGATCGTCTGGTAGCCCGCCTGCCAGCGCGGGGACCCGGCGGCGCGTGTTTGCGTGCCGAGTACGGACAATGCGAACGCGATAACGACGAAGACGGCAGGACGGAGCTGCATGGGCGGGGTGTAGACAAAACGCGAGGGCAACGAGTATGCACCGTGCATTTCATACGCGCGGATGACGTCGCCTGTATGCACGCGGGATAATGCCGCCATGACACGCTCGCTCGCCGATTGGCTGACGTACATGGAAAGACTGCACCCCAAGTCGATCGACATGGGCCTGGAGCGCGTACGCGTAGTTGCGCAGCGGCTCGGATTGCAGCGGCCCGGGCACCATGTCATCACCGTAGGCGGCACGAACGGCAAGGGTTCGACGGTGGCCTTTATCGAGGCGATCGCGCGCGCGGCGGGAATGACCGTCGGCGCCTACACTTCGCCACACCTGCTGCGCTACAACGAGCGCGTGCGGATCGGCGGCATCGATGCCAGCGACGCCGACCTGATCACGGCGTTTGAAGTGATCGAAGCTGCGCGCGTCCAGCAGTTGGGCGCGGACGATCGCGCGATCCCATTGACCTATTTCGAATACGGCACGCTGGCCGCACTGTGGCTGTTCGGGCGCGCCAACCTAAACCTTGCGATCCTCGAAGTCGGCCTCGGCGGTCGGCTCGATGCGACCAATATCATCGATCCCGACGTGGCCGTGATCACCACGGTCGACCTCGATCATCAGGACTACCTCGGCAACGACCGCGAGACGATCGGTTTCGAGAAGGCCGGCATCGCGCGCGCGTGGAAACCACTGGTGCTCGGCGACGACGATCCGCCGTCGAGCGTGCTCGGCCATGCCTACGCAATCGGCGCATCGGCGGTGCGCGCGGGTTGCGATTTCTTCTTCGAGCCGGTCGATGCGCAGCACTGGCGCTGGCGGGAGGTCGGTTGCGAGTGGTTGTTGCCGCTGCCGCGGCTGATCGCGCCGGTGCAGCTGCGCAATGCCGCGGTCGCGATCGCGGCGCTGCGTGCGCTGGATGTGGACTTGGCGCAGGAAGCTGTCGCCCGGGGCATCGTGGCTGCCCACGTTCCCGGACGGTTGCAGCGTTTCGAGCGCGATGGCGTGGAGATCGTGGTCGACGTCGGCCACAACCCGCAGGCAGCGCGGCAACTGGCCGCGTGGCTGAACGCGGCGCCGGCCGCGGGTGATACCCATGCGGTGTACGCCGCGCTCGGCGACAAGGATGTCATTGGCGTAGTAGAGGCCATGGCAGCCGGCATCACCTGCTGGCATTTGGCAGGCTTGGCCGAGCACGTCCCGCGTGGCGTCGACGTGGCCACATTCGCCGAGCGGCTGGCGGGTACGTCTGCCGGCCAAGGCACGCGTCATGCCGACGTCGGGCACGCGCTGGCGGCGGTCCGCGCCGGGGCGCGGCCGGGCGACCGGATCCTCGTGTTTGGCTCGTTCCACACCGCGGCGGACGCGCTACGGCGGCTTGCCGCCGACTGAACCGTTGCGTGCGGCCCAGCAGCCGCCTGAATGTCCCGGCGCGCTATGGCGCGTCAAGGTTATCCGCGGCGGAGGGATTGGCGCGGCGCGCTATAATTCGCGCGGCAATCCGCCTGAGTTTTTGCGAGATCCGATGGAACCTGCCCTGAAACAGCGACTGATCGGCGCGTTGGTGTTGGTGGCGTTGGCGGTGATCTTCCTGCCGATGCTGATCAAGGGCCCGGCGCCCGAAAGCGGGATCTCCAATGTGACCCTGGACCTGCCAGACGCGCCGCAGGGCGGGTACGAAACCCGCGAGTTGCCGCTGGTCACACCCGGGGCTACGCCTAGCGGCGGGGCGCTCGGGATGGATTCGCAGGTCGGGAACTCGGGTGCCTTGCCGACGGTAGACACCACCACGCCAGCCAATGCCGTGAGTGCCCCCAGCAACGGCGGCATGATGCCGGCCGCCACCGCCGGTGGGGATTACGCGGTCAGTTTTGGCAGCTATGCCAGCAGCGCCGATGCGGCCCGCGTGGTGGCTGCGCTGACGTCTTCGCAGCTGCCCGGCTATCAGGAACCCATCGCCGGCAGCGGCGGTCGCAGCCTGCACCGCGTCCGCATCGGGCCGTACACCAGCCAGGCCGAAGCCGAAGCCGCGCGCCTGCGCGCCGCACACGTGCGTGACGACGTCAGCGCCAAGGTGGTCGTGCTCAATGCCGGCGCCTCGGTGCCAGCCCCCAGTGCCTCGGTCGCAATCGCCGCGCCCACGCCGTCGGTGTCGAAGCCGGTGGCGTTGCCCGAAACCAAGCCGGCGACCAAACCAGCGTCGCTGCCCAACAAGCCCATCGAAACCAAACCGGTCGCTGCCGTCGCCAAACCCGCGATCCCCACCGCGATCAAACCGGTCGAGGTGGCCAAGCCCGTGGCGCCAACCAAGCCAGCCGCCGCGGGCGTCGGCTTCGCGGTGCAGCTGGGCGCGTTTGGCAGCGCCGCCGAGGCCAACAAGCTGCGCGATCGGGCGCGCGCCGCTGGCTTCAGCGCGTTCGTGCAGGACGTGCGCACCGACAAGGGCATGTTGAGCCGCGTGCGGGTCGGCCCGGTAATCAATCGCGCCGACGCCGACCAGCTCAAGGCGCAGGTGTCGGCCAAGCTCGGTGTCAGCGGCATCGTCCAGTCGCATCCGTAAACGTTCGCGATGAGCGCGACCGACTGGGTGTTGCTGGCGATCGTCGTGGTGTCGGCGTTGTTCGGGCTGATGCGTGGTTTCGTCGGTGTTGCGGCGTCGCTGGCGGCGTGGGTGCTTGCGGGCTGGGCGGCGTTCCATTTCGGCGGCGATGTAGCGCTGATGCTCGCGCGCGACGGTGAGCCCAGTGCCGGGCAGATGTTCGGTGGCTACGCGCTTAGCTTCATGGGCGTGCTGCTGGTGGTGGGGTTGGTGGGATGGCTGGTGCGGCAGGCGGTGAAGTCAATCGGGCTATCCGGTCTGGATCGGACGCTCGGGTTGGCGTTGGGCGTGGTGCGCGGCGGATTCGTCGCCTGCGCGTTGGTGTTGCTGCTGGGCTTGACGTCACTGCCGCGCGATCCGGAGTGGCAGGGCTCGCAGGTAGTGCCGGTGTTCGTCCCAGGCGCGCAATGGCTGCGCGGCTGGTTGCCGGAGTGGGTGGCGGCGCAGGTGGATTTCACCGGCGAGCTGGCAGGGTCCGAACCTCGTGCTTCGGACAACCCGTCACCGGATCAAGGCGTGGCCTTGCCGGTGCCGATAGGCGGCTGAGGCCGCGTTTTTTTCCAATACGGCAGGACTCAATCATGTGCGGCATTCTCGGTATCGTCGGCAATCGCGACGTCGCAGCGCAGCTCTACGATGGCTTGACGGTGTTGCAGCACCGCGGTCAGGACGCCGCCGGCATCGCCACCGCCGACGGTCGCAAGCTACGCGTGCACAAGGGCAATGGCCTGGTCAGCGATGTCTTCGACGAGGCATCGATGCTGCTGCTCGAAGGCCGCATCGGCATCGGTCATTGCCGTTATCCGACCGCTGGCAGCGCCGGTTCAGACGAGGCGCAGCCGTTCTACGTCAACTCCCCGTTCGGTATTGCGCTCGCGCACAACGGCAACCTGATCAATACCGACGCGCTGCGCCGCGAGGTGTTCGAGCAGGACCGCCGCAACGTCAACACCGAGTCCGACTCTGAAGTGTTGCTCAACGTGTTCGCGCATGAGCTCGACCAGCACGGCACGCTGGTTCCGGAAGCCGCATTCAAGGCGATCGAAGGCGTTCACCGGCGCTGCGTCGGCGGCTACGCGGTCGTCGCGACCGTGCTCGGCCTGGGCTTAGTCGCGTTCCGCGATCCCAATGGCATCCGACCGTTAGTGCTCGGCAAGCGCACCAGCGCGGGCCAGGATGAGTACGCGATCGCCTCGGAATCGGTCGCGCTCGACCTGCTCGGTTTCGAGCGCCTGCGCGACGTGCAGCCCGGCGAAGGCATCGTGGTCACCGCGCGCGGCGAGCTGCACACGCGCCAGTGCGCGCCGCCGCGCCAGCACGCGCCGTGCATCTTCGAGTACGTGTACTTCGCGCGCCCCGACTCGATGATGGACGACATCTCGGTGCACAAGGCGCGCATGCGCATGGGCGTCAAACTCGGCGAAAAGATCCAACGCCTGCGCCCGGACCACGACATCGACGTGGTCATCCCGATCCCCGACACCTCGCGCGACTCCGCGCTCGAAATTGCCAACACCCTCGGGGTGAAGTACCGCGAAGGTTTCATCAAGAATCGCTACGTCGGCCGCACCTTCATCATGCCGGGGCAGGGCGAGCGCGCGAAGTCGGTGCGCCGAAAACTCAATCCGATCCCGCTGGAATTCAAGAACCGCGTGGTGCTGCTGGTCGACGATTCGATCGTGCGCGGCACCACGTCCAAGCAGATTGTGCAGATGGCGCGCGACGCCGGTGCGCGCAAGGTGTACCTCGCCTCGGCCGCGCCGCCGGTGCGTTTCCCGAATATCTACGGCATCGACATGCCTTCGGTCGAAGAGCTCGTGGCGCACGGTCGCAGCGACGAGGAAGTGCAGGCATTCCTGGCGTGCGACTGGTTGATCTACCAGGACCTCTCCGATCTGGAAGCCGCAGTGTCCGGGCCCAAGCGCAGCATCGAGCACTTCGATTCGTCGTGCTTCGACGGCAAGTACGTGACCGGGATCGAAGACGACTACTTCGAGCGCATCCAGCATCTGCGCTCGGACGAGGCGAAGAAGAAGCGCCTCGCTGGTTGAGCCGGTGATGGCAGCGTCACTGTTTGCCGCCGCGCGCGCGTGCCTCGACGCGGCGACGCCTGAAACCAAACTCACGCTGACATTCGCTGCCGCCGAGGCGTTTGCGCGCGGTGATTTGTCCCTGCCCGACGAGGCGCCGCCGCCGGATCCCATCCGCATGCCCGGTCGCCCCGAACGGCCCGTGTTGGTGCACCCACGCGAACTTCCCAAGCGCGGCTTCGGCACCAATGAGGGCCGTGCCGCGTTCGTGCACGCAATCGCGCACATCGAGTTCAACGCGATAGACCTCGCATGGGATGCGGTCTACCGCTTCCGCGGCTTGCCGCGCGCGTATTACGCCGACTGGGTGGGCGTTGCCAGTGACGAGGCGCGGCACTTCGCGATGCTGCGCGCGCGCCTGCAGCAGATGGGTTTCGACTACGGCGATTTCGCCGCCCACAACGGTTTGTGGGAGATGGCGGAGAAGACCGCGCACGACGGCCTGATCCGAATGGCGCTGGTGCCCCGCGTGCTGGAGGCGCGCGGGCTGGATGTCACGCCGGCGATGATCACCAAGCTGCGCGCGCTGGGCGATGAGGCCACGGTCGCGATCCTTGAAGTGATCCTGCGCGAAGAGATCGCGCATGTTGCCGCGGGCTCGCACTGGTTTCGCTGGTATTGCGCGCGTGCCGGGGTTGCGCCAGCAGCGCGCTTCCTGGAGCTCCTGTCCGACTATGCCGGCCCGGTGCTGCACGGACCGTTCAACCTGCCGGCTCGCGTGCTGGCGGGCTTTGATGCCGAAGAGATTGCGGCGCTGGAACGCCGAGCCGACTGATCCGGTCAGCTGTCGCCGGCGACAGCGACAGCGTCGTCATCAGCGGCTTGGCTCGCTGCAGCGCGATTTGGCTTCATCGGCGTCGCTGATAGTGGCGGGTTCGTCTTCATCGCCGGACGTAAACTTCGCCGCTTCCAGAAATAGCAGAACCGATGCTGCTGCGGGTGAAGCCGCGTATCCCGTCAACCCGTTGGCATCGGTCACGCCGCGGTACAACTGCGGCGAGTCGCCGCAAATCACCAGCGCGTAGTGCATGCCGGGCAGGGGTTCGTCCGACTCGCTGGTCATTTGCATTTGCTCACCGAAGTCGCCCTCGCCAAAGAGCTCCCGCAACACCCAGCCGGCCGCATCGGCGGTATAGGAGAGGGCGAAAGTCGGGGTACGGCCGTGCCCGTCGGTAACGCCTTGGTACACGTCCTTTTCGGCCGCAACGAACTCAAGGTTGATCTGTTTGTGGGACAGCGCGAAGCGACGGTTGGCGGCCGGTTGGCCAGTCTGGGTGTCGTTCAACACAAACCGATAGAGGTTCGAGCCGGTGCCAACGAAGTCGGCGTTGCTGAAGTCGGTGATCTGCTGCGCGAGCGCCGTGACCGTCGGCTCGGATTTAAGCGCGGGGCGAGTGGTCGGCGTTGTGCTGCAGGCGGCCAGGGCGGACGCAAGCACCAGCGCGGCAAGCCAATGCGGCGGATTGCCGGGGCCGGCACTGATTATCCTCAAGTCAACTGCTCCAGTTCCAAACCCTGTGTCGTGGCGCGCAGCACCGAGCCTTGTTCGTACCAGTCGCCCAGCACGATGCGCTGACCACGGCGGCCGTCGAGATCCAGATCGTGCACTGCGGGCCGATGGGTATGGCCGTGGATCAGCGTATCGATGCCGAAGCGGGCGAGGGTGCCCGCGACCGTGATCGGCGCGACGTCGGTGATCGACTCCATCGTGCCTTTATCCTGCAGCCCGCTCTGGTGGGCCTTGCTCGCCGCGCGCGCTTGTTGCGCAAACGCCAGCCGCGCGGCCAGCGGCTGGGCAAGGAACTGCGCTTGCCAATGCGGATGGCGCGTTTGCGTGCGGAACGCCTGGTAGGCGAGATCGTCGGTGCACAGCGTATCGCCGTGCATCAGCACGGTCGGTTGGCCGTACAGCAGCACCACGGCTGGGTCGGGCAGGATCGCCATGCCCGCCCGGCGAGCGTAAGCCTGCCCGAGCAGGAAGTCGCGGTTGCCGCAGATAAAGAACACCGGCGTGCCGCTGTCGACCACGGCGCGCACAGCGTCGGCGACGAAAGCGCCCGTCTCGGACGGATCGTCATCGCCGACCCAGGCCTCGAACAAGTCGCCGAGGATGTACAGCGCCTCGGCGCCGCGCGCCTGGTCGTGCAGGAAGCGGCCGAAAAGTTCGGTGATCGCGGGACGCTCGGCGTCGAGATGGAGGTCGGAGATGAACAGCGTGGTCATGGCGACATTCTAGTGGACGATGTTGCCTCGTCAGCACGGCGACGCCTTGCTCAGCACAGCCCGATCGGGCGATCTGCGTCGCAAATCACAGACGCGATCATTCAACCGGTAAAATCGACCCATCATCCCGTTCCAGAGTCTCCGCATGACCTGCCGCACACGCTTCGCCCCCAGTCCCACCGGTTATCTGCACATCGGCGGCGCGCGCACCGCGCTGTATTGCTGGCTGGAGGCGCGTCGTCGCGGCGGGCAGTTCGTGCTGCGCATCGAGGACACCGACCGCGAACGCAGCACTCAGCCTGCGGTGCAGGCGATTCTCGATGGCATGGCGTGGCTCGGACTGGATCACGACGAAGGCCCGATCTACCAGACCGCGCGCTTTGATCGTTATCGCCAGGTCGCGAGCGAGCTGGTGCAGGCCGGCAAGGCGTACTACGCCTATGAGAGCCGCGAAGAGATCGACGCGATGCGCGAGGCGGCGCAGGCGGCCGGCACCAAGCCGCGCTACGACGGCCGCTCGCGTGAGCTTGGCTTGGCCGATCGCGACGATCCGAACAAGGTCATCCGCTTCAAGAATCCGCTCAGCGGCGACGTGGTGTTCGACGACAAGGTCAAGGGCCGCATCGTCTGGAGCAACACCGAGCTCGACGACCTGGTGCTGATCCGTTCCGATGGTTTTCCGACCTACAACTTCGCGGTCGTGGTCGACGATATCGACATGAAGATTACCGACGTGGTGCGCGGCGACGACCACATCAACAACACTCCGCGGCAGATCAATATCTACCACGCGCTCGGCGCGACGCCGCCGGCATTTGCACACTTGCCGATGATCCATGGCGCGGACGGCGCGAAGCTGAGCAAGCGCCACGGCGCGGTCAGCGTTATGCAGTACCGCGACGACGGTTATCTGCCGCACGCGCTGTTGAACTACATCGTGCGGCTCGGGTGGTCGCACGGCGATCAGGAAATATTCTCGCGCGAACAGATGATCTCCTTGTTCCAGGTCGACGACGTCAACAAGGCCGCTTCGCGGTTCGACTTCGATAAGCTCGCCTGGCTCAATCAGCATTACCTCAAGACCGACGATCCGCTGGAACTGGCGCTGTGTTTCGTCTGGCATTTGCGCGCAGCGGGAATCGATCCGGAAGCCGGGCCGGAACCCGCCGATGTGATCGTTGCGTTGCGGGATCGAGTCAAGACCCTCAAGGAAATGGCCGAGCGCGCCCGGCTCTGGTACCTCGGCATCGAAAGTTA
>JAYSZI010000060.1:0-3448 GCA_043738095.1 Lysobacter sp. | reverse complement strand
GGCGTGCTGCGGTCGACCAAGGTTTGCGCCAGCCGCGTGCGCTGCACCGCAGCGGCGTCGCGGCGGTCGGAGGCCAGCCAGAATGACGGCGAGAACGCGCCGACCCGGCCGAACAGTTCCGGGTATTGCCAGCCCAGGTTGAATGCGTTCAGCGCGCCGAGCGACCAGCCAAGCACGGCGCGCGATTCGGAAGCATTGCCGGTGCGGTAGCGCGAGTCGATGTGTGGCACCAACGTCTTTGCGACCCATTCCGAATACTCGTGGGCGCGCCCCCCGACGATGCCGTAGCGCGTGCTGGCCGGCAGGCTGCGGCCAGCGGTGCGATCGGACAGGCCATAGGTGCCCATGCGGTCGGACAGCATGCGGATCGCGACCACGATCACCGGGGCGATCGCGTCCTGCGCATACAGCCGCGCGAGCGTGGGTTGCAGCGCCACCGCGTCCGCATCCTGGCCGTCGTTGAGGTACAGCACCGGGTAGGTGAGGGTGCCGGCCGGGTCGTAGCCGGGCGGCAAGTGAACCGCGACAGATACCTTCTCCGGCGCGAAAGCCGACGCCTCGATGCTCAGCGTTTCGACGCGCAGTTGCGCCAGCGCCGTCGGGGCAACGATTTTGCCCGCGTCGCCTTCGCCGATATTGCCTGGCGGGGCGGTCGTCGAAATCGCACTGCCACTGTGAACGCAGCCGCTAAGGGCGCAGGCGAGCAGCAGTTGCATAAGTTGGGTGCGACGATTCATGGCGTGGTCGACTTCGATCGCCTCGGCACGAAGCGGATCGCCTGGCCACCGCCGGCCGCGAGCCGCAGCGCGAGCGTGTCGGCGCTGGTGACCTCGCGCGTCTCGCGCTGGAACGCGAACGGCGCGGTCTTCCAGTGCGCCGCGTCGCCGTCGCGGTAGATCTGCGCGACGTACGTCCGGCCCGGTTCGAGGAAGGCCAGCGATACCGACAGCACGCGTCCGCGCGCATCGGTGAGGCTACCCAGATACCAGTCGTCGCTGTTGCGGTCCTTGCGCGCGATCGTGACGAAATCCCCAACCTCGCCGTTGAGCACGCGGGTGTCGGCCCAATCGGCTGGCACGTCCTTGATGAACTGGAATGCCGCGAGGTGTTTCTCGTAGTTCTCGGGCAGGTCGGCCGCCATCTGGATCGGGCTGTACAGCACGACGTACAGCGCTAGCTGCTTGGCGAGCGTGGTCTGCACTGCCTGGCCGCGGCCCTGCAGGCTCAGGATGCCAGGGGTGAAGTCCATCGGCCCGGACAGCATGCGGGTGAACACCAGGTTCGCTTCGTGCTCGGGAGGATTGGGCGGGTTGCCCCAGGCGGCGTACTCCATGCCGCGCGCGCCCTCGCGCGACACCCAGTTCGGGTACGTGCGGCGCAAGCCGGTGTCCTTGATCGGCTCGTGCGGGTTGACCGCGATGCGGTGCTTCGCTGCCGCCTCGACCACCCGCAGGTGGTGGCGCGCGTTCCATTGCCCGTCGTGCCATTCGCGCTTGACCACACCGTCGGCGTCCTTGCGCTCGATCTGGCCGGCGTCGCAGACGTAGCCGGTCTTGACTGCATCGATGCCGAGCCGCTCGTACAGTGCGAATGCCGGCTCGAGCTGCGCCTCGTAATGGCTCACCGCGCAGCCGGTCTCGTGATGACCGACCAGATGCACGCCCTTGGCCTTCGCGTACGCGGCAAGCTGTTCGAGGTCGAAATCGGCGGTGGCGCGGGTGAAGTCGAAGTCGTACCCGTTGCCGAACCAGTTGCCGTCCCAGCCGGGATTCCAGCCTTCGACCAGCACCCCGCGGAAGCCGTGCTTGGCGGCGAAGTCGATATGGCGCTTGGTGTTCGCCGTGGTCGCGCCGTGTTTCTTGCCGGTGGCCCAACTGCTGTTCTCCAGGTGCAACTCCCACCAGATGCCGACGTACTTCGACGGTTTGAACCAGCTGACGTCGCCGAGCTTGTTAGGCTCGTTGAGGTTGAGGATCAAATTGGATTGGTACAGACCGCCGGCGCTGTCGGCGATCTGCATCGTGCGCCAAGGCGTGTGGAACGGCGCGGTGCGGCGGACCTTCCAGCCTTCCGATGCCGGCGACAACTGCGCGCGAAAGCGTTGGCCCTCGGCCCGGCGTAGCCACATGCTCGCGTAGTCGACCAGCGCCGCTTCGTGGAAGGCGATATGCAAGCCGTCGTCGGTGCGGATCGTCATCGGCGTGTGCGCTTGGCTGACCTGGGTCAGTGGCGTCTTGTTGTAGAGGTACTCATAGCGGTTCCATTCGCCGGCCGGGATCCACCACGCTGTCGCGGGCGCCGCGACCGCGAACTCGGTCAGCTCGTCGTCAATGATGACGTCGGTGAGGTGGACCTGTTCGGGAAATTCGTAGCGGAAGCCGACGCCGTCGTCGAATACCCGAAATACCACGTCGAACGAGCGCTTGAGGTGGATTGTCTCGGTGAAGCGCGCACGCAGCTCGTTGTGGTGGTTGCGCACGAAGCGGCTCTCGCCCCACGGCTGCTCCCAGGTCTCGTCGACCTCGCGTGTGGAATGCGTCGCCAGCGCGAGGCTGCGTTCCAGCCGCCCGCTGCGCAGCAGGAAGCCGAGGCGCGACGAGGACACCACCGGCTCGCCGAAGCGGTCGATGCGATAGGCGAGGCGGCCGTCGTCGAGTTCGAGCGTGACGCTCAGCACCTTGTCCGGCGATTCGATCGTCGCGACGGTGACGGGAGCTGCTGCCGCCAGCGAGGGCAGGTGCAGCGCGAGGAGGAAACGCAGGATCATGATGACCTCATCGGGAAACGTGTGTAGTGGGCGCGGCGACGAACTGCCCTTCTCCCTCCCCTTCAAGGGGAGGGGGTTCATTCGCTTGATCGAGGGAGATCGTGAGGACATTGCGCGCTCACCCCGTCGCGCAATGCTTCGCGATGAACTGCTCATGTGTCGGCATCGCCGCCGCCGCGCGCTGCAACACGCCGCGCACGCCTGCGCCGAGCTGGTCGAGTTCGGCGTCACTGAGCAGGTCGACCATCGGATGGTACGAGCGCGGCATCACGTTCTGCCCGAGCAGCACCTGGACCCAGCTTGACTCGGTGAACAGTTCCTCGTGCTCGCGGAACACGCGGCCATGGCTGCGGAACAGGTCCATCTTCTGCTGCAGCGTATCGGGCACCGTCATCTCGCGGTTGCGCACCCAATACGGCGAATCCGTCCGTTCGTTGGCCTTGTAGCGCAGCACGATGAAGTCGCGTGCGCGCAGGTACTCGAACTGCACCAGGCAGTTGTATTCGTCGATGTCGGAGCACCGCATGCGCCTCGTCGTCGCTGATGTGGTCGCTGCAGTAGACATGGCCGGTGCCGATGCGGTGTTGCAACGGGATGCGCCATTGCCAGCCGGCCTGGTGCGTGGTGGCGCTCGGACTCGCCAGCGGGTTCATGGAGCCGCTGGAATCGACCAGCATCCAT
>JAYSZI010000059.1:0-6905 GCA_043738095.1 Lysobacter sp. | reverse complement strand
CTCGTAGTCGCGGGTGTCGCGCACCGCGATCCGCAGCAAATAGTCGTATTCGCCGGACACCAGGTAGGCCTCGATCACTTCCGGAATGGCGGCCAGCGTCTCGCCAAACTTTTCCAGCGTGTTGTCCGAATGGCTGTCCAGCGTCACCTGCACCAGCACGGTATCGCCCAGGTCCAGCGCCTGGGCGTTCAGGCGAACGGTGTAGCCCTCGATCACGCCGGCCAGCTCCATCTTCCGGATCCGTTCCCAGCAGGGCGAGGCGCTCAGGCCGACGGTCTGGCCGATCTGCTGCAGGCTGGCGCGGGCGTCGCCCTGCAGGACTTTAAGGATTTTCCGGTCAAGTGCGTCCATGGCGACGGATTATCCTGAAATTTCTCCTGCGCAGAAGGATTTCCCTTGGTTGTCGCTATCTTCCGCAAGATCGGCAGGAATTTCGGCGCCCCCCGCCCGATACTTGGTGCAAGACGGATGCGCCTACCGGCGCCTGCGGACTGGACAGGACGCCGGCGGGTTACCCCCCGCTGGCAACCTGATCCCCGATGGGCGCAGCCTCAGCTCAGGCCGCTTCCTTATAGAAGAACTCCCGCTTCAGCGAGCGGGCCGCCAGCGGCTCGACCGCGTCCCGGATGGCGCCGATGTGCGCGGGCGTGGTGCCGCAGCAGCCGCCGACCAGATTGACCAGCCCCTCGGCCGCGAATTCGCGCAGCAGCCGCGACGTCACCTCCGGTGTTTCGTCGAAGCCGGTTTCGCTCATCGGATTGGGCAATCCCGCATTCGGATAGCAACTGATGAAGGTGTCGCCGGCGACCCGGTGCAGCTCCTGGATGTAGGGGCGCATCAGGGCCGCGCCGAGCGCACAGTTCAACCCCACAGCCAGTGGCCGCGCATGGCGCACGCTGTACCAGAAAGCCGTCACGGTCTGGCCGCTCAGGATCCGGCCCGAGGCGTCGGTGACGGTGCCGCTGATGACCAGCGGCAGTCGCTCGCCGGACTTGGCGAAGTATTCGTCGATGGCGAACAGCGCCGCCTTGGCGTTCAGCGTGTCGAAGATGGTTTCCACCAGCAGCAGGTCGCTGCCACCCTCGACCAGCGCCTCCACCTGCTGGTAGTACGAAGCGCGCAGGGTCTCGAAGTCCACGTTTCGCGCGCCCGGGTCGTTGACGTCGGGGCTGATGCTGGCCGTCTTGGGCGTCGGGCCCAGGGCGCCGGCGACGAACCGCGGCTTCTCCGCAGTGGCGAACTTGTCGGCGGCCGCCCGGGCAATCTTCGCCGACTCCAGGTTCATCTCGCGAGCCAGCGATCCGAGCTGGTAATCATCCTGTGCAATGCTGGTGGCGCCGAAGGTGTTGGTCTCGATGATGTCGGCGCCGGCCGCGAGATAGCCCTCGTGAATGTCGCGGATCACGTCCGGCCGCGTCAGGCTGAGCAACTCGCCGTTGTTCTTCACGTCCTTGGGATGGTCCTTGAACCTCCCGACGGCGCCAGCGGTGCCGGCATTCCTGATTCCACGGAAATCCGCTTCGGTCAGCTTGAAGCGCTGGATCATGGTGCCCATCGCCCCGTCGAGCACCAGGATGCGCCGCGCCAGGAGTTCGGGCAGTTGCTGGCCGCGGGTGTAGAGGATGGGTTTCATGCTGGGGCCATTTTAGTGACGCTTGCAGAACCCCGTTGGTGATCACTGACAATACGCCCCATCTTGCTGCCGCCCCGCTCCGCATCCCAAACCATCCTGCACGAGGTTTTCGGCTACGAGCAGTTCCGCGGCCCGCAGGCGGCGATTGTCGACCACGTGGTGGCTGGCGGCGACGCCCTGGTGCTGATGCCGACCGGCGGCGGCAAATCGCTGTGCTACCAGTTGCCAGCGCTGTTGCGCGAGGGTTGCGGCATCGTGATCTCGCCGCTGATCGCGCTGATGCAGGACCAGGTCGAAGCGATGCGCCAGCTTGGCGTGCGCGCGGCGTTCCTCAATTCCACGCTGAGCGCGGCCGACGCGGCCGAGACCGAGCGTGCGCTGCTTGCCGGCGAGCTCGACCTGCTCTACGTCGCCCCCGAGCGGCTGCTGACCCAGCGCTGCATGGCCCTGCTCGATCGCGCCACCATCTCGCTATTCGCGATCGACGAGGCCCATTGCGTCTCCCAATGGGGCCACGACTTCCGCCGTGAGTACCGCGAACTCACCGTGCTGCATGAGCGCTGGCCGGACGTGCCTCGGGTCGCGCTGACCGCGACCGCTGACACTCCAACCCGGCGCGAGATCGCCGAACGCTTGGCGCTCGACGACGCGCGCCAGTTCGTCAGCTCGTTCGACCGCCCGAACATCCGCTACCGGGTCGTGCATAAGGACGGCGGTGCGCGCCAGCTGCTGGATTTTCTCGTCGCCCACCGTGGCCACAGCGGCATCGTCTACGCGCTGTCGCGCAAGCGCGTCGACAGCGTCGCGGAGCAGTTGCGCGCGGCCGGCATCGACGCCCTGCCCTACCACGCCGGCATGGACGCGGCCGCGCGCGCTGCCAACCAGCGCCGCTTTCTGCGCGAAGACGGCGTGGTGATGGTGGCGACGATCGCGTTCGGTATGGGCATCGACAAACCGGACGTGCGCTTCGTCGCCCACATCGACCTGCCCAAGTCGATCGAGGGCTACTACCAGGAAACCGGCCGCGCCGGCCGCGATGGTGAGCCGGCCGAGGCGTGGCTCAGCTATGGCCTGGGCGACATGGTCAACCTGCGCGCGATGATCAAGCAGGGCGACGCCGGCGAGGAGCGCCAGCAACTGGAGCTGCGCAAGCTCGACGCGCTGCTGGGTTACTGCGAATCGACTGGGTGTCGGCGGCAGTCGCTGCTGGGCTGGTTCGGCGAGACCCACGCCGGCGGTTGCGGCAATTGCGACAACTGCCTGCAGCCGCCGCAGAGCTGGGATGGGACTCAGGCCGCACGCAAGGCGCTGTCGTGCGTCTATCGCACCGGTCAGCGTTTTGGCGCCGGCCACGTGATCGACGTGTTGCGCGGCAGCGACACCGAGAAGGTGCGCAAGTTCGGCCACGACAAGCTCAGCACCTGGGCAATTGGCGCCGATCTCGACGCCAAGCAGTGGAGCAGCGTGTTCCGGCAACTGGTGGCCACCGGCCTGCTTGAAGCCGATGTCGAGCGCCACGGCGCGTTGTGCTTCACCGCAGACAGCGCCGCGGTGCTGCGCGGTGAGCGCACGCTACTGCTGCGCACCGAGCAAGCCAAACCCGTCCGCCGCCGTAGCGATCGCGGTGCCGCAGCAGCGGTCGTGCCCGACCTCGCCCCCGTCCCGCTGGCGCGCTTCAACGCGTTGCGGGAATGGCGCGCGACGATGGCGCGCGAACAAAACGTGCCGGCCTACGTGATCTTCCACGACGCCACCTTGCGCGCGATCGCCGAGTCCGCGCCCGACGATCTCGACGAGCTTGCGCGCATCCCCGGCATTGGCAGCACGAAGCTCGAGCGCTATGGCGATGCGGTGCTGGAGCAGTTGTTCGGGGCATGAAAGTGCGGGTGTTCCGCACGTGGCGAAGCTTAGAACCACTGAGGGCACCTCCGACACCCGGACGCCCGAATACCCAAATACCCGAATACCTCACATCGTCATTCCCGCGGACGCGGGAATCCAGTGACGCAAGCCCGTGTGAGCCAAAGACACTGGATTCCTGCTTCCGCAGGAATGACGAGCAAAGACTGGTTTTTTTAGATTGCCCTAAGCCCGGCGGCACGGGGTTTGGCGCAGCGTGATGGTGACTGGCAAGCACGAGGGCCGCAGCGGCTTAAACCGAACTGCGCCGCGTCGCATCCCAATGACTATGCTCACCGCTGTGACCGACACTTTTACCGAAACCGACCATGCGCCCGCCGTCGATGACGAGCGTGCCCTGGTCGGTTCTGCAGCGCGCGGCGATGTGCGCGCGTTCGAGACGCTGTACCGCCGTCACGTCGGCCGCGTCCTGGGCGTGATCGGGCGGCTGGTGGGCGGCCATGGCGCCCGGGCCGAAGATCTGGCCCAAGAAGCGTTCGTGCGGGCGTGGCAGGCGCTGCCGGCGTTCCGCTTTGAATCGGCGTTTTCGACCTGGCTGCACCGGCTTGCAGTCAACACCGCGTTGATGGAACTGCGCTCGCGCCGCAGCCGACCCGCGATGGACGATGGCGAGGACGTGTTCGAGTTGATCGGCAGCGCGGATTCCGCCGGGCACCTCACCGCGCTGACGATAGACCTGGAGCGCGCTGTCGCGACCCTGCCGCCGCGCGCCCGCGCGGTGCTGGTGCTGTACGACATTGAAGGCTGGAAACACGAGGAGATCGCCACCGAACTCGGCATGGCGGTCGGCAGTTCCAAGGCGCAACTACACCGTGCACGCGGCTTGCTGCGCGCACGGCTCGGAGACCATGCATGAGCACCCCCGACGACATCGGCCAGATCGGCGACATCGATGACACCTTGCGCTGGCAGCTGCGCGCAATGCGTCGCGATGCTGCCCCGACGCGCGATCTTTGGTCCGGTATCGCATCGGCGCTGCCCGCCCGCAATCACATATCGCGGCGCCCGTCCTGGCTGGCACCCATCGCGATGGCCGCGAGCCTGCTGCTGGTGGTCGGTGTGGTTGGCTGGTGGCAGGGCGCAGGGATCACCACGGCAGCATCGCCGGAAACCCTGGTGCAACGCGAAGCCGACGCCCTCACCCGGCAGTACCAGGCGGCCGTGCACGAACTCGCCCCCGTATCGGCGCATGGATCGCTGCAGCCGACCTTCGCCGCCCTCGACCGCGATGCCGCCTTGATCCAATCCGCGCTCGCGCAAGCCCCCGATTCGCGCCTGCTGCTCGCGCAGTTGCGCCGTACATATGCCCGCCGTCTCGCCCTCGCGCAGCGCGTGGCCTACAGCTGATCCCTTGGAGAAACCCATGTTCCGTCCTGCTTATTCCCGCCCTGCGTTCCTGCTGCTGGCCCTCGTCGCCAGTGCCCCGGTGCTGGCAGCAACCCCGATCAACGAGAGCCGGCCGCTGGACCCGCGTGGCCGGGTCGAGATCGAGAACCTGAAGGGCCGCATCGAAGTGCGCGCCTGGGACCGCCCCGAAGTAAAGCTAGAGGGCAATCTGGGGAAAGGCGTCGAAAAGCTCCAAATCGATGGCGATCGTAGGCGCCTGGTGATCCGGGTCAAATACCCCAGCCGTGGCGGCGGCTTGGGCTTCCTGGTCGGCGGCGACAAGACGGAGCCCACCGAGTTGCGCCTGATGGTGCCGCTGCAGGCGGATCTGGAAATCGATTCGGTCGCGGCCGACGTCGACGTGTCCGGCGTCGCCTCCCATGAACTCTCTATCGATAGCGTCAGCGGTGATGTTGTGGTTGCCGCTGCACCGCGTGAAGCGAGCATCGACAGCGTCAGCGGTGATCTCACCCTGACCCTCAATCGCGCCAACGTCAGCATCGAAAGCGTAAGTGGCGACGTCCAGCTGCGCGGTCGCCTCGGCAGCGAGATCAAGGTCGAGACTGTATCTGGCAGCATCGAGATCGCCGTGCGCGACACGGCGGTGCGCGAGCTTTCGGGCGCCACGGTGTCGGGCGACATGCGCATCGGCGCGGCGCTCGCCGGTAACGGTCGGATCAACCTGGAATCGGTCAGCGGCGATGTCGATCTGAGCCTGCCACGCAACGTCTCTGCCAGCGTCCGCGGCGAGAGCTTCAGCGGCGACCTGCGCGCACCTGGCGCCAACGTCATCCGTCCGAAGCACGGCCCGGGTTCCAACTTCGAGCACCGCTATGGCGGCGGCGACGGAGCCGTCTCGATCGAAACGTTCTCGGGCGACGCAAGCCTGCGCTTGGATTGATTCGCACTGTCAATGCTTGCGCGGCCTGGTCAGGCGTCAAACAGCATCGCCAGTGCGGCGCATGAGCGGCGCGGGATCTGCGAGGCAGCATCACAGACCCCGGGGCGCACTTGCCACCAGCAGCCGCGACTTGGTTAATACGCCTCCTCGGCCGCGTTCATCTAGAACGCGCTGTGAACCTGCTTCCCAGAGGTGTAGGTTGTGATTTGCGCAGACCTCATCGCCCTCCTGGGCGCCGCCTGCGCAGAAGGAACCTATGTCGAATCCCGCTTCTGGAATGGGTGCCACGGGCAATCAACCGGGCCCGTATGGCACGGAGATACGTCGCCAGAAGACCCTGCTGAAAACCGGTGCGCTGCAGGACGCGATCTTCAACAGCGCCTACTTCTCCAGCATCGCCACCGATGAAGAAGGAGTGATCCAGATCTTCAACGTCGGCGCCGAGCGCATGCTCGGTTACACCGCCGCCGAGGTGGTGAACAAGATCACCCCGGCCGACATCTCCGACCCGCAGGAAGTGATCGCGCGCGCCGAAGCCTTGAGCCTGGAACTGGGCACGCCGATCACCCCCGGCTTCGAAGCACTGGTGTTCAAGGCCTCGCGCGGGATCGAGGACATTTACGAGCTCACGTACATCCGCAAGGATGGCAGCCGCTTCCCGGCAGTGGTCTCGGTCACCGCGTTGCGCGACGACCGGGATGCCATCATCGGCTACCTGTTGATTGGCACCGACAACACCGCGCGCAAGCAAGCCGAAGAAGCACTGCTCAAGGCCGGCGCGCTGCAGAGCGCGATCTTCAACAGCGCCAATTTCTCCAGCATCGCCACCGATGCCAAGGGCGTGATCCAGATCTTCAACGTCGGCGCTGAACGGATGCATGGCTATACGGCAGCCGAAGTAATGAATAAGATCACACCGGCGGACATCTCAGATCCGCAGGAACTGATCGCGCGCGCCAAGGCCCTGAGCGTCGAACTCGGAACCCCTATCACGCCGGGCTTCGAGGCGCTGGTGTTCAAGGCCTCGCGCGGGATCGAGGACATCTATGAGCTGACCTATATCCG
>JAYSZI010000058.1:0-17785 GCA_043738095.1 Lysobacter sp. | reverse complement strand
CCCATCATCCGCAGCGCGAACTCGGTGCTGAAGATGCAGGTGTTCTGGGCCTGGTCTTCCTTCAGGATGTCCGCCTGCACGGTGCCGCGCACGGTTTTCAGCGTTCCCGCCTTGATGCGGGCGTAGGTGTCGGCATCGACCAGTTGGTCGCCGGACACACCGAGCAGGCCAAGGCCCAGGCCGTCGTTGGTCGGCGGCAGGTCGCCGGAATACTGCGGTCGTGCATTTCCAGCGAACAGTTCGTCGAGCCTTGATTGCGCGGCGGCCCAGCGGGCGTCGTCGGCCTTCAGGTATTTCTCCACCTGCTGGTCGACGGCGCAGTTCATGAACATCGCCAGGATCATCGGCGCCGGGCCGTTGATGGTCATCGACACGCTGGTGCTGGGCGCGCACAGGTCGAAGCCGGAGTACAGCTTCTTCATGTCGTCCAGGGTGGGGATGTTGACGCCGGAGTTGCCGATCTTGCCGTAGATGTCCGGGCGCGGGGCCGGGTCTTCGCCGTACAGGGTCACGCTGTCGAACGCGGTGGACAGGCGTGCGGCCGGCTGGCCGACGCTGAGGTAATGGAAGCGGCGGTTGGTGCGCTCCGGCGTGCCCTCGCCGGCGAACATGCGGATCGGGTCCTCGCCGGTGCGGCGGTACGGGTACACGCCGCCGGTGTACGGGTAGTAGCCCGGCAGATTTTCCTTGCCGAGGAACACCAGCAGCTCGCCCCAGTTGTTGTAGGTCGGCGCGGCGATCTTCGGGATCTTCTGGTGGCTGAGCGAGTCGCGGTAGTTCTCGACCCGGATCTTCTTGCCGCGCACTTCGTACTCGGTGACTTCGTCGGTGATCGACTTCAGGCGTGCCGGCCACTCGCGCAGGAGCTTCAGGGATTCGGAGGTGAGCGCGTGCACGGCGTCGTTGTAGCGCTGGCGCAGGGTCAGCAGCGTGCGGTCGGGTGAGAGCTGTGGTTCGACAAGCTCACCACGGACGGCATTTTTTTCTACTGCGGATTTCGCCACGCCGAGGTTTGGCGCTGCAGCGTTGGCCACCGATTGATCACCCACCGCGACGGAATCAGAATCCGTTCGTCCTGAGCCCGTCGAAGGATGGGCGGATGCGTCGCGGCCCGTACGTGGTTCGACAGGCTCACCACGAACGGGGTGGAGATCACCGCCAACGGTTTGGTGAGCACCACCAGTGGACTGGAGATCACTACGAACCGGGCTCAGATTCGTGCGACCTGGAAGCAGAGCATCGACGTCGTAGAGGTTCAACTGCTTCGGCAACTCGGTGTCGCCAATGTCCCGCAGCGACAGCCAGTACGCCTGCGCGCGGTTTGCGGCTTCGGCCTGTTTGTCGATGCCGGCGTTGATCGCGCGACCCTGCTCAGCGATCTCGGCGAGGTAGCGCACGCGCGCGCCGGGGATCAGCACGGTCGCACGCGGCTCCTTGAGCGCGGTGTCGATTTCGGGCAGCCACTTGTCGTCGGGCAGGCCCAGCTTGTCGCGCAGCAGGCGGCACAGGTTCGCGAACATCCAGCTGATGCCGGGGTCGTTGAACTGGCTGGCGATGGTCGGGTAGACCGGGACGTCCTCGTCTTTCATCTGGAACGCGACGCGGTTGCGCTTCCACTGCTTGCGCACGTCCCTCAACGCATCCTCGGCGCCGCGCTTGTCGAACTTGTTCAGCACGACGAGCTCGGCGTAATCGAGCATGTCGATCTTCTCGAGCTGGCTCGGCGCGCCGAAGTCGGTGGTCATCACGTACATCGGGAAGTCGACGAGGTCGACGATCTCCGAGTCGCTCTGGCCGATGCCCGCGGTCTCGACGATCACCAGGTCGTAGCCCAGGCCCTTTAAAAACCCGATGCAGTCCTTGAGCACGGTGTTGATGGCGGCGTGCTGGCGGCGCGTGGCCATGGAGCGCATGTAGACGCGGTCGCTGCGCAGCGAGTTCATGCGGATGCGGTCGCCGAGCAGCGCGCCGCCGGTGCGCCGGCGGGTCGGGTCGACCGAGATCACCGCCAGGCGCATGTCCGGGAAGCTGGCGAGGAAGCGGTTGAGCAGTTCGTCGGTGACCGACGACTTGCCCGCGCCGCCGGTGCCGGTGATGCCGACCACCGGGGTCTTGCTACCGGCGAGCTGCCACTGCTTTCTCAGATGCGCGAGCTGGGTCTCGTCTAGCAGGCCTTCCTCGATCGCACTGAGCATGTGGCCGATGCTGATCTCGTCGTCGATGTCGGCCGACTGCGGCGCGGCCTCGTCGGGCTTGCGTGCGCTGGTGGCACGGCGCACGACGTCCTCGATCATCGCAACCAGGCCCATGTGCATGCCGTCATTCGGGTGGTAGATGCGCTCGACGCCGTAGGCCTGCAGCTCGCGGATCTCCTCGGGCGTAATCGTGCCGCCGCCGCCGCCGAACACCTTGATGTGGCCGGCACCGCGCTCGCGCAGCATGTCGACCATGTATTTGAAGTATTCGACGTGGCCGCCCTGGTAGCTCGACAGCGCGATGCCGTCGGCGTCTTCCTGCAGCGCGGCGCGCACCACGTCCTCGACCGAGCGGTTGTGGCCGAGGTGCACCACTTCGGCGCCCTGCGACTGGATCAGCCGCCGCATGATGTTGATCGCGGCGTCGTGGCCGTCGAACAGGCTGGCGGCGGTAACGAAGCGCAGCGGGCTGTTGCTGGGCGCGGGCTCAGCCGACGGGGTGTCGATCGTAGCGGCGGGGACGTTGCTGGCGGGGGTGCTCATGGCGCGCACTCAATACGGAAAACGGGATGGCCGGATTGTAGCGCGGCGGCTGAAGCGGCCTTCAGCTAGCTGGCGGCGTGCTGAACGCCTACACGAGCGCCGTCAACAAGGTGGCAACTGGTGCGATCTTATGGGGGCCGGCGATCTGCACCGGCTACTGACGGAGAACTTCCATGGCATTGCGCGCGTTGTTGGTTTCAGCCGTGATCGGCGTTGCCGCACTCGGCGCGTTGCTATCCCCGGCTGCGCAAGCGGGCGGCTCCATCAGTATCAGCGTGGGCACCCCGCACCACGGTGGTGGTTATTACGGCGGCAGGTATGGGGGCTACTACGGCGGTGGATACGGCAGCGGGTACGACCGCGGTTACGGCGGCCGCTATTACCGCGGGGGCTATCACGGCGGTGGTCACTACCGCGACGACTACCGCGGCGGGTACGACCGCGGCCACGGTGCGGGTTACGTCTGGGTGCCCGGGCACTGGGTGTCGACCTACCGCGGCCGGGTGTTCGTGCAGGGCCAGTACGTCCGGGCGCAGGGCTATGGCTATGGCTACGGTGACCATGACGGCTATGGCTACGATGACCATGGCTACGGTCGCGGCTATGACCGGCCCGTTTACCGCAATGCGCCACTGCAGCCCCTGCCGGGCGGCTTCTACTACCAGCGCGGCGGCCACTAGTCGGGCGCCTACTACACGCCGCAGGGTCGCGATTGGTAAGGCTCGCGCACGCGCGCCCGGATGGCACGCACTGATCGGATCGACTGCGGCGACGGTTTGGACCGTCGCCGCAGTCGGTTAGGCTTGCCGCGATGACCTCCAACGGGCCCGACCCCGAACTCGAACAATCGCTGGGCGCGATGCGCGCCGATGCCGCCGGTGGCGTGCCAGAGGCGACGTTCAAGCTCGCCCAGTCATTGATCGCTCACGGCAAATACGAAGAAGCGTTGGCCTCTTACGGCCGTGGCGCCGAGGCAAATCACGTAGGCGCTCAGGTCGAATTGGGCCGCATGCTGCTGTATGGCATCGCCTGCGATCCCGATCCGCATCGCGCAGTGGAATGGCTGCTGCGCGCCGAGACCGCGGGCAGCGTGAGCGCGGGCTATTTATTGGCGATGATCGGGCTCGGTGGCGTAGTGCTGCCGCGCGACGGCAAGATCAATCAACGCATGCTCGCCGCGGTGCATGCCAACTACCCGCCCGCGATCCGCGCCGCGGCGGTGCATTTCGGCCGACGCCCAGATGATGTGGACCAAGCATTGTGCGTAGAGCTGCTCAGGCGCGGCAGCAACCTTGGTGATGCGGTAGCCGCGCAATTACTCGTTGCCCGATTGCTGCGTGGCGAAGGCTGCGCCGTGCAGCCCGTGGCCGCGCAGCAACTGGCCGCGCAATTGAAGGCGCACGGTGCCGCAACGCTGCCTTCGATCACTGCCGCGGTTCCCCAGCGGGTCCTGCCGTTCGGTGAATCTGGCTGCCTGCCACCGGGCACGCTGGCGCTGGAAGATGCTCTGCAGGTCCCGTCGATGGTGGAAATGGCGCAGCGGCCGCACGTGATGCGGATCGACCAGTTGCTGTCGGCCGACGAATGCCGGCTGCTGGTCGCCTGCGCACAGCCGGTCCTGCGCCGCTCAGGCGCGGTCGACCCCCTCACCGGCGAAGCGCGCGAGCTTGAGCTGCGCACGAGCAGCGACGCGAGCTTCGATCCGGTGGTGGAAGACCTCGCCCTGCGCGTCCTGCAACTGCGTCTGGCGCGCGCGGCGCAGGCGGAGCTGGTGCAGGCCGAACACCTCGTAGTGCTGCGCTATGGCCCCGGCGAACAATACCGCCCCCATCGCGACTACCTGCCACCCAGCGCGGTGATGGAAAACGTCCCGCAAGCCGGCAACCGCACGCGTACGATCTGCGTGTACCTCAATGAGGTCGAGGCTGGCGGCGAAACCGTGTTTTCCCACGCCGACGTGCGCGTCGCACCGGTACCGGGGCGCGCGGTGGTGTTCGACAACCTGCTTGCCGATGGGCGTCCCGACCCCGAGTCGTTGCACGCTGGGCTGCCAGTGACGCAAGGCGAAAAATGGCTGGCTACGCTATGGCTGCGTGAACGGCCCTACCGTAATTACTGAGCGCCCCAGGGGCCCCGCGGTGCGCCCCGCCACTATGCCAACGCAACCATAGCGGCTTCGCTGCGGGTCTCCGCGACCGCAATGAAGATCGCCGGTGGGCGCTGATAACCAGGTTCCTGCCATTTCCCCAGAGCCTGGCCGCATACACGTCCGTATTGCGCGATTGCATTAGACTTGTCGCCCCTGCAGCGGCGGATCAGACCCCCTGCACGAGGAAATCCATTCCGATTCAACGGCTTACCTAACACTGTTGGCGTACAGCGCTATGCGCGCTCACCACGCCACGCGGAGCACCCGATGATTTTCGAAACCCTCGACACCTTCGGCCACGAGCAGGTCGTGTTCTGCCACAACAAGGACGCTGGCCTGAAGGCCATCATCGCGATCCACAACACGGTGCTCGGCCCGGCCCTGGGCGGTACGCGCATGTGGCCGTACCAGACCGAGGCGGACGCGCTCAAAGACGTGCTGCGCCTGAGCCGCGGCATGACCTACAAGAACGCAGTGGCGGGCCTGGATATCGGCGGCGGCAAGGCAGTCATCATCGGCGACCCGGCGAAGGACAAATCCGAGGCGCTGTTCCGCGCGTTCGGCCAGTTCGTGCAATCTCTCGGCGGGCGCTACATCACCGCCGAGGACGTCGGCATCGACGTCAACGACATGGAATACGTGTACCGCGAGACCGAGTTCGTCACCGGCGTGCACCAGGTGCACGGTGGCTCCGGCGATCCGTCGCCGTTCACCGCCTACGGCGCTCTGCAAGGCCTGATGGCGACGCTCAACAAGCGCTTTGGCGACGAGGAAGTTGGTAAGTATTCCTACGCTGTGCAGGGCCTGGGCCACGTCGGCATGGAGTACGTGAAGCTGCTAAAGGAACGCGGCGCCAAGATCTTCGTCACCGACATCAACAAGGCCCTGGTCGACAAGGCCGTGTCCGAATACGGGGCTGAGGCGGTCGGGCTGGACGAGATTTACGACGTCAAGGCCGACGTGTACTCGCCGTGTGCGCTCGGTGGCACCGTCAACGAGCAGACCCTGCCGCGCCTGAAGTGCAAGATCATCTGCGGCGCCGCCAACAACCAGCTCGCCAACAATGCGATCGGCGATGAAGTGCAGAAGCGCGGCATCTTGTACGCGCCCGATTACGCGGTGAACGCCGGCGGCGTGATGAACGTCGCGCTGGAGATCACCGGCTACAACCGCGAGCGCGCGATGCGCATGATGCGGACGATCTACCACAACCTGACGCGGATCTTCGAGATCGCCGAGCGCGATGCGATCCCGACCTACATGGCGGCCGATCGCATGGCCGAAGAGCGCATCCAGCTGATGGGCAGGCTCAAGCTGCCGCTGGGCCGCAGTTCGCCGCGGTTCCAAGGCCGTATCCGCGGTGGGCACTGACGCAAGCCTTTGCGCCGCAGATCTTCGTCGCGTTAGCGACAGCGCAGTGACTACGGCGCGATAATGACAGCGTGATACGACGGGGCCGGAGCGCCCCGTCGTGCTTTGCAAGCCCGTTCGAGCCTCCGGTTCGAACCATCTATATCGAATGGAGTTCTGATGCGCCCCTTTCCCCTTGGTGAAGAAATCGACGCGCTACGCGAAGCCGTGCGCCGCTTTGCCGACGCCGAAATCGCGCCGCGCGCCGCGCAGATCGACCACGACAACGTGTTTCCTCAAGACCTGTGGCCCAAGCTCGGCGAGATGGGACTGCTTGGCCTGACCGTGGCGGGCGAGTACGGCGGCAGCGATCTGGGTTACCTCGCGCACTTGGTCGCGATGGAAGAAATCTCGCGCGCATCGGGCTCAGTCGGCCTGTCGTACGGCGCGCACTCCAACTTGTGCGTCAACAACCTTTACGCCAACGGCAACGAGGCGCAACGCCGCAAGTACCTGCCCAAACTGTGCAGCGGCGAGTGGAAGGGCGCGCTCGCGATGAGCGAACCGGGTGCCGGGTCCGACGTGGTTGGATCGATGAGTTGCCGGGCCCAGCTTCGTACAAGCGCGGGGGGCGGCGACGTCTGGGTCGCCAACGGCAACAAGATGTGGATCACCAACGGCCCCGAGGCCGACGTGCTGGTCGTCTACATGCGCACCGCCGGCAAGGAGGCCGGCAGCAAGTGCATGACGGCGTTCATCGTCGAAAAGGGCATGCAAGGTTTCAGCACGGCGCAGAAACTCGACAAGCTCGGCATGCGGGGTTCCAACACCTGCGAGCTGGTGTTCGAGAACTGCGAGATCCCGGCGGAGAATGTCTTGGGCGAGGTCAACAACGGCGTCAAGGTGCTGATGTCCGGCCTCAATACCGAGCGTCTGGTGCTGACCGGCGGCCCGCTCGGGCTGATGCAGGCCGCGCTCGACATCACCCTGCCCTATGTGCGCGAACGCAAACAGTTCGACCAAGCGATAGGGTGCTTTGGCCTGATGCAGGGCAAGATCGCTGACATGTATACGGCCTTACAGTCCAGCCGCGCGTTCGCGTATCAGGTCGCGCGCGACTTTGATGCGGGCCACAAGTCGCGCGTCGATGCGGCCGCGTGTCTGCTGCACGCGTCTGAAGCGGCCGTACAAGTGAGCTTGGAAGCGATCCAGTCGCTCGGCGGCAATGGCTACATCAACGAGTACCCGGCCGGCCGCCTGCTGCGCGATGCCAAGCTGTACGCGATCGGTGCTGGCACCAACGAGATACGCCGCATGTTGATCGGGCGGGAGCTGTTCAACGACAAGCACTGACGTCCCGCGCCCCAATCGCAACGGGCGACCCGCCGTGGGGGTTTTGTTTCGCGACCACTCCCCCGTGTAGCTTTCTGTTAGGCGATGTCGCGCCGTTGCCTCACGAGCAGAGCAAGGGGCCTGCCTCCCTACCCTACGGTCGCCACGCGGGCTCCGCGCGCTCGGACACCTGCAGGGATCCAGGTGCTGACACACGCGCGCGATTGGTCGGTGATCGCAGAGTTCCGTTCGGCCCGGGCGCGCGCATGGGCGCTGTCACGCCTTCCGACGAGCACCGCCAATAGGCCAACTGGTTTCGCCCCAGCCTCCCGCCATACAACCGCACGCTAGCAGCCATCAGCGGCTGCTAGCTTGCGCCATTTGCGGCAGCGCAGCATCCGCCCGCATAATCGGGAATTCCGGCCGCTGCGCCGGCCGAACCCTTCGGAGATCGCCATGAGCGACGTCGTCATCGTGGGTGCCAAGCGCACCGCCATCGGCTCCTTCCTCGGACAATTCACGGGCGTGCCAGCCACGACCTTGGGCACCGCCGCGATCACCGGTGCGCTCGACCATGCCGGCTTGCCTGCGGATCAGGTCGACGAAGTGATCATGGGGTGCGTGCTGCCCGCCGGCCTCGGTCAGGCGCCTGCGCGCCAAGCGGCGCTCGGCGCGGGTCTGCCGGCCTCGACCGCCTGCACCACCATCAACAAGGTCTGCGGATCGGGTATGAAGGCGATCATGCTCGGCCACGACTTGATCAAGGCCGGCTCGGCCACCGTCATCGTCGCCGGCGGCATGGAGTCGATGACCAACGCCCCGCACCTGCTCAACGGTTCGCGCACCGGCGTGCGTTACGGCGCGGCCGAAATGCTCGATCACATGGCGTTTGATGGCCTGACCAACCCGTACGACGGCAAGGCCATGGGCGTGTTCGGCGACATCGCGTGCGAAAAGTATGGCTTCGACCGCGAGGCACTAGATGCGTATTCGACGGCAAGCTACCAACGCGCACAGGCCGCGACGGCGAGCGGCGCGTTCAAGGACGAGATCGTCGCGGTCACCGTCAAGGGCCGCAAGGGCGACGTCGTGGTCGACAGCGACGAAGAGCCGGGCAAGGTCGACTTTGCCAAGATCCCCACGCTGCGCGCCGCGTTCGGCAAGGACGGTGTGCTGACCGCCGCCTCCTCCTCGAAGATTTCCGACGGTGCCGCCGCTACGTTGCTGATGTCCGCCGACGAGGCCGACAAGCGCGGCCTCACGCCGCTGGCGCGCATCGTCGCCCATGCCACGCACGCCCAGGCGCCCGAGTGGTTCACCACCGCCCCGATCAAGGCGATCGAGAACGTGCTTAAAAAGGCGGGCTGGTCGGTAGCCGATGTCGATCTGTTCGAGGTCAACGAAGCGTTTGCGTGCGTGGCCATGGCGCCGATGAAAGACCTGGGTATTACCCACGACAAGCTCAACGTCAACGGGGGCGCGTGCGCGCTGGGCCACCCGATCGGCGCCAGCGGCGCTCGCCTTGTCGTCACGCTGCTTAGTGCATTACGCAGCCGAGGCGGCACCCGTGGTGTGGCTTCCTTGTGCATCGGCGGGGGCGAAGCGACCGCTATTGCAGTGGAACTTTTGTAAGACGTTAAAAACGCGTTCAAGAAAAAAAACCGGCCAGCCGCTTGACACACGTCACCGGCTTGTCATCATGTTATCGGCGCGCTCTTGCGCGTTGCCTAACTTAAACGACGAGGATACCGAATCATGATCATCAACAAGGCGCTGCTCGCCCTGGCTATGGGCCTGGCCCTGGCTGCTTGCTCGAACTCCCAGCAGGCTGCTGACTCCGCTGCCGAAGCCAGCGAAGCCGCTACCGAAGCCCAGCAGGCTGCCGACAACACCGCCGCCACCGGCGACGCGATGGCTACCGACGCTGCCCAGGCTGCTGCTGATACCGCCGCTTCGGCCGCTGACGCCGCTGCTGTCTCGGCCGACGCTGCTGCCTCGGCTGGCTCGGCTGTGAAGGCTGACGACGCTGCCGACGCTGCCGAGCAGGCCGCTGACGCTGCTGAGCAGGCCCAGGATTCGGCTGAAGAGTCCGCTGCTTCGGCCGATGCCAAAGTCAACAACGACGGCAAGTAATCGCCTTCGTTTTTGATTGAAAAATTGGAGAAGCCGCCGGCCCGCCGGCGGCTTTTTCCATGTGTCAGTGAACGATAGAAGCCGGCACAGCCGGACAGCTGCGCGCACTGGCGTTGCCTGACAATCGTTTTCTTCTCTCAGACAACCCCTACGGAGACCCCCATGAACACCAAGCTTTGCGTCCTCCTCGCTGCCGCCGTCCTGTCGCTGTCGGCCTGCAAGAACGAAACCCCTACCGCCCAGGCCGAAGTTTCTGAAGCCGCTGCGGCCAACGAAGCTGCCGGCGCCGCTGTTGCCGATGCCGCTGCTGCCAACGTCGATGCCGCTGCCGCTGCCACTGGCGAAGCCGCTGCCGAAGTCGGTGCCAACGTTGACCAGGCTGCCGACGCTGCTGCTGCTGCTGCGAACGAAGCGGCTGCCAGCGCTGCCCAGGCTACTGCCAACGCTGCGCAGGACACTGCCAACGCCGCGCAGAACGTCGCCGACAAGGCCGACAACGCTGCCGACGAAGTCAAGAAGTAAGTTTTTTTACTTCAAGCAATACCGAAAGGCCCGCGCAAGCGGGCCTTTCTCTTGGGTAGGTATCCGCCAACGCGACCCTCGTCGCTAGGTGGCCATACGAGCCCTACGAATCATCCGTCGCGTTGGCCCTAAGAGTAAACGTGCTGGTCCCGATATTCACGGGATGAGGGCGAAATTGTTGCTGTCTGCAACCAGCCGCAACGCGGTTGCGCGCATCAGCGTCGACATCGAACCTGCGCAACGGTTGGCCCCATCGAGCCTTTGTGGTTTGATGCCGCGTCCTCTCGGGTGTCCGAAATCCATGTCCGCGCTTACTTCCCTGCTCGACCCGCGCACCGCGGATTTCCAGGACAACGTCGCCTACCACCGCGCCCTGGTCGCTGAACTCGATGCGCGGTTGGCGCACGCCGCCAACGGCGGCGGTGAGAAGGCGCGCACACGGCACACCGAGCGCGGCAAGTTGCTCGCGCGCGACCGCATCACTGCCCTGCTCGACCCGGGCTCGCCGTTCCTGGAGATCGCCCCACTCGCTGCCGAGGGCATGTACGACGATGCCGCACCCGCCGCAGGCATGGTCTGCGGCATCGGCCGGGTGCTGGACCAAGAGGTCGTGGTCGTCGCCAATGACGCCACCGTCAAGGGCGGAACCTATTTCCCGATGACGGTCAAGAAACACCTGCGGGCGCAGGAAATCGCCCGCGAAAACCACCTGCCGTGCATCTATTTGGTCGACTCGGGCGGCGCGTTCCTGCCACTCCAGGATGAGGTGTTCCCGGACCGCGAGCACTTCGGCCGGATCTTCTACAACCAGGCGCAGCTCAGTGCCGCCAATATCCCGCAAATCGCCGTGGTGATGGGCAGCTGCACCGCCGGCGGCGCCTACGTCCCTGCCATGTGCGACGAGTCGATCATCGTTAAGGGCCAAGGCACGATCTTCCTCGGCGGTCCACCGTTGGTGAAGGCCGCCACCGGCGAAGTCGTCGATGCCGAGGCGCTCGGCGGGGCCGACGTCCACACCAGCGTCTCGGGCGTGGCCGACCACTTCGCCCAAGACGACCTGCACGCGCTGCAGATCGCCCGCGACATCGTCGGGCATCTCAATCGGCGCAAGGTCCTGCCGGTCGCCGTTCAAACCCCGCGCGAACCGCTGTACAGGGCTGAAGAGCTGTACGGCATCGTGCCAAAGGACACCCGCCGCCCATTCGACATCCGCGAGGTGATCGCGCGCGTGGTCGATGGCAGCGAGTTGCACGAGTTCAAGGCGCGCTATGGCAAGACCCTGATCACCGGCTTCGCCCATGTCCACGGCTACCCGGTCGGAATTGTTGCCAACAACGGCATCCTGTTCGCCGAAAGCGCGCTCAAGGGCGCGCACTTCATCGAGCTGTGCAACCAGCGCGGTATTCCGCTGGTGTTCCTGCAGAACATCACCGGCTTCATGGTCGGCAAGAAATACGAGAACGCCGGCATCGCCAAGGACGGCGCGAAGATGGTGACCGCGGTGGCGTGTTCGCACGTGCCGAAATTCACCGTGGTGATTGGTGGCAGCTTCGGCGCGGGCAACTACGCGATGTGCGGCCGCGCCTACGGTGCCCGCTTCCTGTGGATGTGGCCGAATGCGCGCATCAGCGTGATGGGCGGAGAGCAAGCGGCCAGCGTGCTGGCTACAGTCAAGCGCGATGGCATCGAGGCGGCTGGCCAGGTCTGGACCGCCGAGCAAGAGGAGGCGTTCAAGGCCCCGATCCGCGAGCAATACGAGTCGCAGGGCAACCCTTATTACGCAACCGCGCGATTGTGGGACGACGGCATCATCGACCCGGCCGACACCCGGCGGGTGCTCGGGCTGGCCCTGTCGGCGAGCCTAAATGCCCCAATCGAAAGCGCCCCCGGCCGCACGGGCACCCACTTTGGTGTATTCCGGATGTGACCGCTGTCACGAATGAATGCGTGCTGCCTGTCCCGAAGCTGAAGCGCGATGGACGGTACGTCAAGACGACGTGAAGCGGTGCTAGCCTCGGAGATTCCCCCGATCGCAGGACGCCACCATGGCCATCAGCTGGAAAGAGCAGACCAACAAGCCCGCCACGCCTGCCCCCGAGCCCGCGCGGTTCGATCCGCCGGAGCTGTCCGATATCCACCCAAGCACCAACGGTGGTGTAGCCCCGATGGCCGCCGCGCCCGCGCGTGCCGCTGATCGCGAGGTCAAGGAATCGCTGATCGCCTCCGACATCACCATCGAAGGCAAAATCGAGGGCTCGGGTCATGTGCGCATTGCCGGCCGTTTCAAAGGCGACGTCAATGTTCAGGGCAACCTCACGATCGAAGTCGGCGCCAAGCTGACCGGCGGCGTGCGCGCGAGCAAGGTGATCATCGCCGGCGAGCTCGAGGGCAATATCGAGGCCGCACTGCGGGTGGAGTTGCTGGATTCGGGCGTCCTGATCGGCGACGTCAAGGCCGGCACGATGACGGTCGCAGCGGGCTCGCGCATGCGCGGGCAGATGGATTTCGGCTGGGAAGAGAAAGCCGGCAAGACTTCCGCTAACAAGTCGGAGCCCAGCATCGAGTCATGAGCGCCGTGCGCTCAGGAACCGCGGGCGCGACCCGCAACTGTCCGCACTGCAAGGCGACGATTCTCGAAAGCGCGAGCGTCTGCCCGGCGTGCCGTGGGCACTTGCGCTTCGACTCAGCGCCAGCGCAAAACGCGCTGGCGACGCCGTTGCGGGTCGAAGGCACGATCCGACAGCCGGCGTCCGACGGCAGTGCGGAGTACTCGGTAGTGCTGTCGATCCGCAACGAGCGTGGTGAGGAGATCACCCGCCAGGTGGTCGGCGTCGGGGCGATGAAGCCGGACGAACAACGCACGTTCACTCTCGCAGTTGAGCTATTCGCCGTGCCCCATAAGGGGCGCCCGCGTTGAACCCCGCGGTCGCCGGCGTCACCTTAAAGCGGTGACGCCGGCCCGCAACCGCCGCAGCCAGTGCCACACGCCCCGGCGCCGATCCGCGCCGCCGGCGCGATCCAACGACCAAGTTTCTGCAGCCACCGTGGGCGCCCATCGCGCAACAGCGTTAGCGCACAGGCGATGCGCAGCCGACGTACCGTGCCGGGCCACTGCTGCTGGACGACGTAGCCGGCGCTGCCCAGCACTGCCAGCGCGATCACTATGTATTGCAGCAACAGGCAGGCGTCCATGTCAGCCTGCTCCGAGCGCGACCGCGATTTGGTAAGTGAGCAGCGAGGCCAGGTAGGCCAGCGCGAACAGGTACCCGGTCGCGATCGCGACCTGCTTCCACGAGTTCGTTTCGCGCTTGATCGTCGCCAGCGTCGACAGGCATTGCGGCGCGTAGATAAACCACACCAGCAACGACAACGCGGTGGCCAGCGACCAGGTCTCGGCGATGATCGGCGTGAGCGCAGTCGTCGCGGCGGCATCGTTGGCCGCCGACAACGCGTACACCGTCGCCAGCGATGACACGGCGACCTCGCGCGCGGCCATACCGGGGATCAACGCGATGCAGATCTGCCAGTTGAAGCCAAGCGGCGCGAACACCGCGGTCATGGCGTGGCCCATGCGACCGGCGAAGCTGTAGTCGATCGCCGGGGCGGTGGCACCCTCAGGCGCGCCCGGGAACGACAGCAGGAACCACAGCAGCACGGTCAGCGCCAGGATGATGCCGCCGACCCGGCGCAGGAAGATCCAGGCGCGCTCCCACAAGCCCTGCAGCAGGTCGCGCGGGTGCGGCAGACGGTACGACGGCAGCTCCATCAGCAGCGGGTGCTCGCCGCGGTCGCGGCGCCATTTCTTCATCACCCACGACACCAGCAGCGCGCTAAGGATGCCCGCCGCGTACAGCGCAAACAGAACCAACCCCTGCAGGTTGAAGATGCCGCCCATCTGCTGTTGCGGAATCAACGCGCCGATCAGCAGCGCATACACCGGCAATCGCGCCGAGCACGTCATCAATGGCGCGACCATGATTGTGGCGAGGCGATCGCGCGGGTCCGGGATCGAGCGCGTGGCCATGATCCCGGGGATCGCGCAGGCGAAGCTCGACAGCAGCGGAATAAATGACCGCCCCGAGAGCCCCGCGGACGCCATCATGCGATCGAGCAGGAAGGCCGCGCGCGGCAGATAGCCGGACTCCTCGAGCGCAAGGATGAAGGCGAACAGGATCAGGATCTGGGGCAGGAACACGATCACCCCGCCCAAGCCGGCGATGATGCCGTCGACCAACAGGCTGTTCAGCGGGCCTGGCGGCAACGCCGCGCCAACCAGCCCCCCCAACGCGCCGGTACCAGCCTCGATCAGGTCCATCAGCGGCGTCGCCCACGCGTATACCGCCTGGAATATCAGGAACATCACTACCGCGAGCACCATCAGGCCGAGCACCGGATGCAACAGCCAGCGATCAAGGGCGTCGTCGATCGCAGCGGTGCGGCGCGGCATTGCAACGGCCAGCGCTAGCAGACGGCGGGTCTCGGCGTGCAACGCATCGGGCTCGATCTGCGTGCCTGTGCCGAGGTGATGTAGCGGCGCATGCGGCGTGGCCGTTACGCGGTCCAAACTCGCTACCAGTTCACGCGCGCCATGGCGGCGAACGGCGACCGTCGCCACCACCGGTACGCCGAGTTCGCGCTCCAGTGCTGCCAGGTCGATGTCAATGCCGCGGCGTTTGGCGGCGTCCATCATGTTGACTGCGAGCACCATCGGCTTGCCGAGTTCGCGCACCTCTAGCGCGAAGCGCAGATGCAAGCGCAGGTTGGTGGCATCGACCACGCACACGATCACGTCCGGCGCCGGCTCGCCCGGATAGAAGCCGCGGCACAGGTCGCGGGTCACCGCTTCGTCAAGACTGGCGGCGTGGAAGCTGTAGGCGCCGGGCAGATCCAGCACCGCGTAATGCTTGCCTGATGGCGCGTGGAATCGGCCCTCCTTGCGCTCGACGGTGACGCCGGCGTAATTGGCAACCTTCTGCCGACTGCCGGTAAGCAGGTTAAACAACGCCGTCTTGCCGCAGTTCGGGCTGCCAACCAGCGCCAAGCGGACGGGAGCGGCGTCGCTCACGCGAGCGCACCTGCAAGGACGTCGACATTGACATGCACCCGCGCCGCTTCGGCCCGGCGCAGCGCGAACCGGGTGTAACCGATCTGCACCAGCAATGGCTCCGCGCCCACCGGTCCTGCAGCCAGCACTTCGACCCGCTCGCCGCTGACGAAGCCCAGCTCACGCAGGCGCCGCGAGATCGCGTCGTTGGGCGTTTGATCGTCGACCGCTTCCACGGTGGCCGCGATACGGCGCGGGAGTTCGGACAGCTTCAAGGCCTCACCATGACGAATCGGCAGCCACTACAAATGGGAATTGTTCTCATTCTAACACCGGCACTGCAGCGCGAAGCCCCGGGCCGTCCGGGTCAGCGGCTATCATCGACTTCCCTAATACTCCGCGCGGCCCATGACCCACCCCTTGCTGAACTTGCGTGCAGGCGCCGTGGCGCACCTGCGGTTGAATCGTCCCGAGGTTCACAACGCCTTCGATGCCGTGCTCATCGCTGCGCTGACCGACGCGCTGGCTGCGGTGGCTGCCGACGACAGCGTCCGCGTGGTGGTGCTTGAGGGCGAAGGCACGTCGTTCTCCGCCGGCGCCGATTTGAACTGGATGCGCGGCATGGTCACGGCGAGCGAGAGCGAAAACCGCGTCGATGCGATGGCGCTCGCGCGGTTAATGCGCGCGCTCGATGAGTTGCCCAAGCCGACCATCGCGCGCGTGCATGGCGCTGCGTTCGGCGGTGGCGTGGGCCTGGTGGCGTGCTGCGATATCGCCATCGGCACGCCGGAGGCGAAGTTCGGCTTGACCGAAAGCAAACTCGGCCTACTGCCGGCGGTGATTTCGCCTTACGTCATCGACGCGATCGGAGCGCGCCAGGCGCGACGCTGGTTCGCAACGGGCGAGACCTTCGCTGCCGCACAAGCCCAGGCCATGGGCCTGCTCCACGCGGTCGTGCCTGCAGCGCAACTCGACGACGCTGTGCGCCAGCAGATCGACCTGCTGCTCAAGGCCGGCCCGAATACCGCCGCGCACGCAAAAACGTTGGTGCGCCGTGTCGCCGCCGAGCACAACCGCGACCAGCTCGACCACGACAACGCCGCGCTGATCGCGCAGTTGCGCGTGTCGACGGAGGGTCAGGAAGGCCTCGGCGCATTCCTCGACAAGCGCAAACCCCATTGGCAACTCTGAGGACCAAGGCATGATTGATCACATCGGTTTCAAGGTGTCCGACTTCCAAGCAAGCAAGACGTTTTACCAGCACGCGCTCGCGCCGCTAGGGTACGGCTTGGTCATAGACGTGACCCCAGAAATGACCGGTACGGATGCGCGGCACGCCGGCTTCGGCACCAATGACAAGCCTGCGTTCTGGATTGGCACGGGCGGGGGCGCCCATGGCGGGCTGCATATCGCGCTGGTCGCGCGCTCGCGCCGCGACGTCGACGCGTTCCACGTCGCTGCCCTCGCCGCCGGTGCGCGCGACAACGGCGCTCCTGGTCTTCGTCCGATCTATCACCCGAATTACTACGGCGCCTTTGTGCTCGATCTGGACGGCCACAACATCGAAGCGGTTTGCCACTCGCCGGAATGACTCGAACGGGCGCGGCTGTGAAGCCCTCCCCTTCAAAGGGAGGGTTGGGAGGGGATGGGTTTTACGTGGGGGCGAGGAATGCAGGGCCGGACCAGCCAAAAAACTATCGGAGAGCAGCGACAACGAAAACTCCGCGCAGCGCCCACCGACGCGGAGCGAAAGCGGTGGCGCCACCTGAAGGGGCGGCAGCTCGATGACTGCAAATTTCCCGCCAGCATCCGCTCGACCATTCCATCGCCGCCTTCGCTTGTCTGGACCGAAAACTGATCATCGAGCTTGACGGCGGCCAGCACGTGGAAGCCACGCGATACGATGCAGGAAGAACAAGCATTCTGGAGCAGCGGCTTTTTCGGTACTACGGTTCTGGAATAACGAATTTTTAGACGATATTGAGGGTGTGTTGGAGGTGATCTGGAGAGCGTTGCGCTCAGAAGGCCAACCCATCCCCTCCAACTCAAACGCCGCCATCGGGAAATCAAAATGTTCGAGAAGATCCTGATCGCCAACCGCGGCGAAATCGCCTGCCGGGTGGCGGCCACCGCGCACCGCATGGCCATCCGGACCGTGGCCGTGTATTCCGATGCGGATGCGAACGCCAAGCACGTGGGTGCCTGCGACGAGGCGGTGCATGTCGGCGGCAGCGCGCCCCGGGACAGCTACCTGCGCTGGGAACGCATCATCGAGGCGGCCCAGGCCACGGGTGCCCAGGCCATCCATCCCGGTTACGGCTTCCTGAGCGAGAACGAAGCCTTCGCCCGCGCCTGCGCCGAGGCCGGGCTGGTGTTCATCGGCCCGCCGGCGTCCGCCATCAAGGCAATGGGCCTCAAATCCGAATCCAAGCAGCTGATGGAGCAGGCCGGCGTGCCGCTGGTGCCGGGCTACCACGGCGGCGATCAGAATCCGGTGTTGCTCAAGAAAGAGGCCGG
>JAYSZI010000057.1:0-18224 GCA_043738095.1 Lysobacter sp. | reverse complement strand
TCTGGGCGGCGCCACCGACGCGCGACACCGACAGGCCGGCGTTGATGGCCGGGCGCACACCGGCGTTGAACAAATCGGTTTCTAGAAAGATCTGGCCGTCGGTGATGGAAATGACGTTGGTCGGCACGAACGCCGAAACGTCGCCAGCCTGGGTTTCGATGATGGGCAGCGCGGTGAGCGAACCGGTCTTGCCCTTGACAGCACCATTGGTGGCTTTCTCGACGTAGTCTTCCGACACTCGCGCCGCGCGCTCGAGCAGACGCGAGTGCAGATAGAACACGTCGCCCGGATACGCTTCGCGGCCAGGCGGACGGCGCAGCAGCAGCGAGATCTGGCGGTAGGCGACGGCCTGCTTGGACAGGTCGTCGTAGATGATCAGCGCGTCTTCGCCGCGGTCGCGGAAGTACTCGCCCATGGTGCAGCCCGAGTACGGCGCGATGTACTGCATCGCGGCCGACTCAGACGCGGTCGCCACCACGATGATCGTGTGGGCGAGCGCGCCGTGCTCTTCGAGCTTGCGCACGACGTTGGCAACGGAGCTGGCTTTCTGCCCGATCGCGACGTAGATGCACTTAACGCCGGTGGTCTTCTGGTTGATGATCGCGTCGATCGCGACCGCGGACTTGCCGGTCTGGCGGTCGCCGATGATCAGCTCGCGCTGGCCGCGGCCGATCGGGATCATTGCGTCGATGGTCTTGTAACCGGTCTGCACCGGCTGCGACACCGACTTGCGCCAGATCACGCCCGGGGCGATGGTCTCGACCGGCGCGGTCTGCGCGGTCGCGATCGGGCCCTTGCCATCGATCGGTTCACCCAGCGCATTGACCACGCGCCCGCACAGCTCGGGGCCGGTCGGCACTTCGAGGATGCGCGCAGTGGTCTTGGCGACATCGCCTTCGCGCAGGTGCTTGTAGTCGCCCAGGACCACGGCGCCGACCGAGTCGCGCTCGAGGTTCAGTGCGAGTGCGAACGTGGCGCTTCCATTAGCGGCCAGCGGCAGCTCGATCATTTCGCCCTGCATCACATCGGCCAGGCCGTGGATGCGCACGATGCCGTCGGACACGGACGTGACCGTGCCTTCGTTGCGCGCTTCGGCGGCCAGCTTGACCTTCTCGATACGGGTCTTGATGAGTTCGCTGATTTCGGACGGGTTGAGCTGGGTTTGCATGGGGGTTTCCCTTTGCCCGACGTTGCCGCCGGAATTTGCGAGTACTTAAGTGTTGGGAGGCAAGTCTTTAGGAGCGCGGTCAGTTCGCGAGCGCGTGCTGCAGCTGCGCAAGCTGGCCTTTCAAGGAGCCGTCGATGACGATGTCATCGGCGTCGATCACCGCGCCACCGATCAACGACTCGTCGATCGCGGTTTCGATCTGGACCTCACGGCCAAAACGCTTGGTCAGCGCTGCCTTGATCGTTGCCAGCTCGCTGGCCGGCAGGGCGCTCGCCGCGGTGACCCGCGCCTTGACCACGCGATCGGCTTCGGCGCGCTGCTGTTCAAACAGGCCGGTGATATCGGCCAGCAGCGGCAGGCGCCGGTTGTCGGCGAGCAGACCGAGAAAGCGGGTAAAGCCTTCGTCGGCACCGTCGAGGGCGAGCAGCGCGATCGCGTCGGCCACCGGCAGGCGCGGATGAACTAGCAGCGCTTGCGCCTGCGGGTCTGCCGCAACGCGGGTGGCGAACGCGAGCGCCTGCGACCACGCCGCGGACTGGCCGCTGTCGTGGGCTAGGGCGAACGCAGCGCGCGCGTACGGGCGGGCAAGGGTCAGGTTCTGGCTCATCGCGAGGGCATCCGATTAAAGTCGCGACGGTTCAAAGCTGCGCCGCGAGCTCGTCGAGCAACACCTTGTGGGCGTTGGCATCGATCTCGCGCCGGAGCAACTTCTCGGCGCCGCTCACCGCGAGCAGCGACACCTGCTTGCGCAGGTCCTCGCGCGCACGGTTGGCCGAGGCCAGGATGTCGGCATCGGCCAGCGCCTTTTGGCGCGTGGCTTCGACGACCGCGTCGGTCTTGGCCTGGTCGACGATCGCGTTGGCGCGATGGTGCGCCTGCTCGATGATCTCGTTGGCCTTGATCCGCGCTTCCTTCAACGCCTCGTTGACCTTTTCCTGGGTCTGCGCCAGATCCTTCTGGCTGCGATCGGCCGCGGCGAGGCCTTCAGCGATCTTCTGCTGACGCTCTTCGATGGCCGCGATGATGTGCGGCCAGCCGAACTTCATGACCATCCATGCCACCGCGAAGAACGCGATGCCTTGGATGACCAGGGTGAAATTGGGAATCATGAGGTGCTCCTGACACCGGCGACCTGCGTCGCCGGAAATTGCCTGACCGCGTTACGTAACGCGAAGACCAATCAGCCGGCCAGCTGAGCGAGGAACGGGTTGGCGAACACCAGCAGCAGCGCGATCGCGACGCCGATCATCGGCACGGCGTCGAGCAGGCCGGCGACGATGAACATCTTGGTCTGCAGCATCGGGGTCAGCTCAGGCTGACGCGCCGAACCTTCGAGGAACTTGCCGCCGAGGATGGCGAAGCCGATGCCGGTGCCGAGGGCGCCGAGACCGATCAGGATGCTGACCGCGATGACGGTGAACTTCATCACTTCGGCGATAAGGGCTGCATTTTCCATGGTGTGCTCCGTACTAGACGCGTGGACTAAATGGTTGAGAGGGCGATGTAAAACGGTGTAACGAACTTGAAAGCGTTCGGCGGTGACCCGGGGGTCAGTGCCGTTCTGCAGCCATGCTGAGGTAGACGATCGTCAGCATCATGAAGATGAAGGCTTGCAGCGTAATGATCAGGATGTGGAACGCGGTCCAGGCGAAGTCGGCGATGAACTGCACCGGCGCCATCGCCAAGGTCATTCCGGACGACAGCGAGCCGTTCAAGGTCATGACCGCGATCAGGATGAAGATCAATTCGCCGGCGTACATGTTGCCGAACAGTCGCAGGCTCAACGACACCGGCCGCACCAGTTCTTCGATCAGGCGCAGCAGCAGATTGACCGGCGCCAGCAGAATGACCATCGGGGTGCTGTGGGCGTGGAACGGCGCAGTCAGCGCCTCTTTCACGAACAGGCCCAAACCCTTGTGCTTGATGCCAAACACCTGGATCGTCGCAAACACGCCGAGCGCCAGGCCCAGGGTGGTGTTGAGGTCGGCGGTGGGCACCGAGCGCAGGTACGCGTGCGATGCGTCGTGACCGCTGAGTTGGTAGCCGCTGGCCCACAGCCAGGGAAGCAGGTCGATCGGCAGCAGGTCCAGGAAATTCATCATGAACACGAGCACAAAGATCGTGATCGCCAGCGGGGCGATGAACTTGCTGCGGCCGTGGAACGTCTCGCGCACGAGGCTGTCGACGGTGGTCACGACCATCTCGACAAACGTCTGGAACTTACCGGGGACCGCGACAGTGGCTTTGCGCGCGGTGCGCACGAAGAAGCCCACAAACAGCGCCGACAGCAGCACGGTGAAGAACACCGTGTCGAGATTGATGGTCCAGAACGCGTTGTCACCAAAACGCCATTGCAGGAACTGCAAATGGTGTTGGATGTATTCGGTCGAGCCGCCGCCCGTGGTTGTTTCAGCGCTCACGCTTTAGCCCTTCCGAAATTCAATGCCAAGAGGTAGGCCAACACAGCGGCCACCAGCCCCACCAGCGTCGGCAGCGGCGGCAAGCGCCACACCCCGAACGCAACAACCAATCCAGCCATCACGACCGCCCATTTTGCCAGCGTGCCGAACACCATCCGCGCAAACGCTGCGCCGGCGGGCTGGATGCCCCCGCCCAGCGCCACAAAGGCCGCCAAGGCGTAAGCCAACACCATGATCCCGCCGCCGGCTGCTGCTGCCATCGCGTGCTTCGGCCCCTGCACAAAGAAGGCCAGCGCGACCAGCGCTGCGGCGATGGCCGCAATGGCCAACGCGCGGTGCGCGGTGCGGCGGCCCACGGCAACAGGATCGTGCATGCGGGACTCGTCGACGGATGAGGCAGGCGCAAAGCGCCCGATCAAGCCGCGGAATTATAGGGGGAGGCGGTGGCGGGGGCAACCGCGGTGCTCACAGTCCTGAGCGACGCGGTCCATCCGCCCGGGCGCAAATGCGCCGCTGCGGAACCTTTGCCAGGCAGCCCGGTCCATTGCTGCAACGCCCGCCGCGCCTCTTCCTCGTCAGATCCAGCCGCAGCGGGCGGTCTCGAAGCCCCGGCGGAATCCGCCGGGGCTTCGCCTTGTCGGGCCTGCGCGCTGGCGCTATTTCTTCTTCGGCAGGTACAGGTCGGTGATCGTGTCGTCGAACACTTCCGCGGCCATGCCGACCGATTCGCTGAGGGTCGGGTGCGGGTGGATGGTGTGGCCGATGTCGGCGACTTCGCAGCCCATTTCGATCGCGAGCGCGACTTCGCTGATGAGGTCCCCGGCATGCACGCCGACGATTCCACCGCCGACGATGCGATGCGTGGCTTCGTCGAACAGCAGCTTGGTGAAGCCTTCGGTGCGGCCGATGCCGATCGCGCGACCGCTTGCTGCCCACGGGAATTTGCCGACGCCGATCTTGAGTCCCTTCGCCTTCGCCTCGGTCTCGGTGACGCCGACCCACGCGATCTCCGGATCGGTGTAGGCCACGGACGGAATCACGCGCGCGACCCACTCTTTCTTTTCCCCGGCGGCGACTTCGGCCGCGAGCTTGCCTTCGTGCGTGGCCTTGTGCGCGAGCATCGGGTTACCGACGAGATCGCCAATCGCGAAGATATGCGGCACGTTCGTGCGCATTTGCCGGTCGACCGCGATAAAGCCGCGCTCGCTAACTTCGACGCCAGCCTGGTCGGCGCCGAGTTTGCCGCCATTGGGCGAACGCCCGACGGCGACGAGTACGCGATCGAACAACTGCGGCTCGGGCGCACTGCCGCCCGCGACCGCCGGCTCGAAGGTGACCTTGAGGCCCTTCTTCTGCACCTCGGTGCCACTGGCCTTGACCTTGAGGTGCACGGTCACGCCCTGCTTCTTGAGGCGATCGGCGAGCGGCTTGACCAGGTCGGCGTCGGTGCCGGGCATCAGCTGGTCCATGAACTCGACCACGGTCACGGCACTGCCGAGCGCGCGGAACACCGTCGCCATCTCCAGGCCGATGATGCCGCCGCCGACGACGAGCAATGTCTTTGGAATGTCGGCCAGCGCGAGCGCGTCGGTCGAATCCATCACCCGCGCGTCGTCCCACGGGAAGCCCGGCAGCTTCACAGCCTGCGAACCGGCGGCGATGATGCACTGCTCGAAACGGATCAACTGCTTGCCGTTGTCGCCCTGCACTTCGATTTCATGTGGCGACAAGAACGTGCCGATGCCGGTGACCACGCGCACCTTGCGCTGCTTGGTCATGCCGGTCAGGCCCTTGGTCAACTGGCCGACCACTTTGTCCTTGTAGCTGCGCAGCGTGTCGAGGCTGATCTTCGGCGCGCCGAAGTCGATGCCGTAGTCGCTGGCATGCGCCGCTTCGTCGATCACCGCGGCCGCATGAAGCAACGCCTTCGACGGGATGCAACCGACGTTGAGGCAGACGCCGCCGAGTTGCGGGTATCGCTCGACCAACACGGTGTCGAGGCCGAGGTCGGCAGCACGGAATGCCGCGGTATAGCCGCCCGGACCGGCGCCGAGCACGAGCATGCGGCATTCGATATCGGCCTTGCGGCCAGTGGGCGTCCCCGCGGCTACGGACGGTGCGACCGGGGAGGCTTCGGCAGGCGGCGCTGGGGTGGCGGAAGCGGAGGGCGCAGTGGCCGCCTTGGTCGCGGCCGGAGTCGGCCTCTCAGCGGGCGCGTCCGCCATCTCGGTCGTTGCCAACACCGCGATCACCGCGCCTTCGGCCACCTTGTCGCCGAGCTTCACCTTCAATTCCTTGATCACGCCGGCCGCTGGCGCCGGCACTTCCATCGTCGCCTTGTCCGATTCCAGCGTGACCAAGCCCTGGTCCTTCGCCACGGTGTCGCCGACCGCGACCAACAGTTCGATGACCGGCACGCCGTCGTAACCGCCGATGTCGGGCACCTTCACTTCAATGTTGGCCACTGGCAACTCCTTCGATGTTTTCAAGCGAGCGCCTTGGCGGCTGCGCGAAGCCGGAAACGGCAAGCGACCAGTCGGCCGCGTGTTCTGCGTGGATCGCCGCGGTGTCGAATAACGGCACCGTGCTGTCGGCAGCGGTGACCAGCAGACCAATCTCCGTGCAGCCCAGGATCACCGCCTGCGCGCCTGCGGTCGCCAAGTCCTGAATGACCGCCAGGAAAGCCGCGCGCGACTCGGGTAGACACTGCCCTTGGCAGAGCTCGTCGTAGATCACCCGATGCACGAGATCGCGCTGCGCCGTATCGGGCACCAGCACGCTCAACCCCAACTGCTCCAGGCGGCCGCGGTAGAAATCCTGCTCCATCGTAAAGCGCGTGCCGAGCAGACCGACCCGATTGAACCCGGCAGCCAATACCCGCGTTGCGGTCGCGTCAGCGATATGCAGCACGGGCATGCGAATGTTCGGCTCGATCTGTGGCAACACGCAATGCATGGTGTTGGTGCAGATCACCAACGCTTCCGCGCCGCCACGTTCAAGCGCCTGCGCAGCTTCCGCGAGTAGCGCGCCTGCTTGGTCCCACTGGCCACGATGCTGCAGCGTTTCGATCTCGGCAAAGTCGACGCTGTAGAGCAGCAGTCGCGCCGAATGCAGCCCACCCAGACGCTCGCGCACGCACTCGTTGATGTGCCGGTAGTACGGAATCGTCGACTCCCAGCTCATCCCGCCGAGCAGGCCGAGCGTGCGCATGGTCACAGCAGCACGCGGCGCATGTCGGCGAGCAGCTGCGCCAGCGTGGCAGTGAAGCGCGCGGCGGCGGCACCGTCGATCACGCGGTGGTCGTAGGACAACGACAGCGGCAGGATCAGGCGCGGTGCGAACTCCTTGCCGTTCCATACCGGCTTCATTGCGGCCTTCGACACCCCAAGGATCGCGACTTCCGGTGCGTTGATGATCGGGGTGAACGCGGTGCCGCCAATGCCGCCGAGCGAACTGATCGTGAAGCAGCCGCCGCTCATGTCAGCCGGGCCGAGTTTGCCGTCGCGCGCTTTGGCCGCGAGTTCGCCGCTTTCGCCGGCGATCTGCAGCACGCCCTTGCGGTCGCAGTCGCGCACGACCGGCACCACCAAGCCATTGGGCGTATCGGCGGCAAAGCCGATATGGAAGTACTGCTTGAGCACCAGGTTTTCGCCGCTGGCGTCGAGCGACGCGTTGAAATTCGGATATTTCTGCAACGCGCTGACGACGGCCTTCATCAGGAACGCGAGCATGGTCAGCTTGGTCGCGCTTCCCTTTGCAATGGCTTTCTCGTTTTCCTTGTTCAGGGCGACGCGCAACGCCTCGAGCTCGGTGATGTCTGCATCATCGAACTGGGTGACGTGCGGGATCATCGCCCAGTTGCGCGCGAGGTTCGCACCGGACAGCTTCTGGATGCGGGTCAACGCGCGAGTCTCGGTCTCACCGAACTTGCTGAAGTCGACCTTGGGCCACGGCAACAACGCCAGCCCACCCAGCGCCGCACCGCCCGCCACGGCGCCAGTGACGGCGCCGCCACCCTGCAGTGCGGCCTTGACGAAGTTCTGCACGTCGTCCTTGCCGATGCGGCCACCGCGCGCGGAGCCAGTGACCTGGGCGAGATCCACGCCGAGCTCGCGCGCGAACAGGCGCACTGCCGGGCTCGCGTACGGCACCTGGCCCGGCATCAATTCGTCGGCAGTGAACGCGATCGGCGGGGTGCGCGGCGGCATCGCTTCGGGATCGCTGTGCGGCATCGCGCCTTCAAGGGTTGCATGCGTGCCGGCCTTGGCGCCGGCGATTTCGCGTTGGGCCAGCTGGTCGGGCTGCGCGGCAACGACAACCGGCTCGACCGCTGCCGCGGTTTCGACGGTCTTGGTCGACGCCGACACGGACTCGGCGCGCGTTGGCGCGGCGTCCGCTGCGGGCGCAGCGTGGGCAGCCGGAGCGGCATTCTCGCTGCCGCTGGGTTCGATCAACGCCACCACGCTGCCTTCGGCGAGCGCATCGCCGAGCTTGACCTTGAGCTCGCGCACCACGCCAGCGAACGGCGCGGGCACTTCCATCGTCGCCTTGTCGGATTCCAGCGTGACCAGGCCCTGGTCCTGCGCGACGGTGTCGCCCACGGCCACCAACAGCTCGATCACCGGCACGCCGTCGTAACCCCCGATGTCGGGGACGCGTGCTTCCTTCAACTCAGCCATGTGGGGCTCCGCCGTGCGCGAAAACCCTATTGTGGCCGCTGCCATGCGACAGCGGCAACCGCGACGGCCGCTCGCAGCGATGCCCGCCGCGGTATGGGTGGGCGAGATCTAGCCCGCTGTGGAAAAGCGCACATCGTGTGCGATTTCTAGGTCGACTCCCCCAGCCGCCTAAGCAAGCTGCTTTTCAACAACCTGCTAGGTGCGCGTCCTGACGCGATCCTTCTCGATCCGCAGCAGGTCCAACGGCTGCCCGTCGTAGCGGTATTCCAGGGCTTCATCGATGCGGTCCAGTTCGATCATGCGCCGGCACAGACCCTCGGCGCGCCGCTCAAGTGCGAGCGCGCGCGGCTTGACCTTCGCCTCGATCTGGGTGTCGAGGTTTTCCATACGCCGCAGACGGCTGCTGTCACCGCTGAAGGCCGCGCTGATGGCGCCACCGACGATGTCGCCGATCATGCTCGGCAGCACGGCGCCGACGGCTTGGCTGATGCCGTTGCCGAGATCACGGCCATCGAATCGGGTGGCGGTGATCGAGCGCGCGAGACGCGCATCGAGTTGCGTCCGCGCCTTAGCGAGTTTGGCTTGGCTGGCGGCGGGATCGCTGCTGAAGCCAACAGCCAGCTCGCCCAGGGTGATGAAGGCAATGTCGGCAGCGGCGCGGCCAATCGCCTGGGCCTCGGGCATGGTGGCGCGCGCGGACTGCTCGAACGCGGCGATGCGGCGGCTGTCGGCCGGGCTCAGCGCCACCCATGCGTCATCGACGAACAATCGGCCCTGGCGCATCACGATCGACTTGGGCGTGCCGTGATCGCGGGTCAGGATCACGCTGCGCTCGTTCAAGGCGAGGTCGTACTCGCTTCTCACGTTAATTTCGCATCCCCCAGGCCCCGCGATTGCACTGCTGCAGGCCAGAACTAATACCGTTAGGGCAAGCAGGCGACGCATGGCGAACTCCAGGGCGTAGGGACAGGCGGCATCATGGTGCCTCGTCCGGCCAGCAATTGCCCCTGCCGATCGCGGCCATGACCTTCGACATGCGAAACGGCACGTGACCACGCTCCTGACGCTCAGTCAGACGAGCGCCCACAGACCATGGCGCCGTCGGCGCATTACGACCGACGCTATCAAGCGCCGGCCATGATCCTTACCTACGCGGCGGGGGCGTTGTCCTTACGTCAGTCGCCGACGATGCGGAAGCCAAAGTACAGCGAGGCGTTCGCGACATGCTGGGCACTGCCGCTGACGTTCAGGCGAACGGTCGTGGGCTGTTTGAAGAACTCGTCGGCCTGCGCGGCAGTGAGACCATACATGTCGACCAAGGTGCGGCGGCTCAAGAAGCCGGCGATGCACACGGCGGAATCGCGGCTGCGCTCGTTGATCGACATGCCGGCGGGCAGTGGCACCTCGAACGATTCCGACGACGTCATGCTGGTGCGCAAGCGGCCACCAAATGGCAGGCCTGTGGTCGGATCGATCAGCCCTGCCGTGGCGAGGATCGGGTTTTCAACCGTCAAGGTCGGCGCATAACGCAGCCGCGCGACAACGGGCACCGCGCTGGCATTGGTGTAACGCACGTTTACCAGCGGGGACAGCCAATAGCAGAGCAGCGAATGCGTTGCCTTGGCGGGCAAGTGGATGCGGCCGAGATCCTCGAACGCAAACGCGGTGCTGGCCGGTGCCGGCGCGAGTGCCTGGCAGCCTGCGTCGGGATCGCTGCTTGGGCAACTGACCGCCAACTCCACCCGCATGTCGGTGACGCCGAGCCAGCGCACTGCGCGTCCAAAGGAATCGGGATCGCCCACATCCTCCACCGTCGGCGCAGCGGCGGTGGCGATGCGCTTCAGTGCGGTCGGCGTCGCGGACAGGCGACGTTGCGCCGCACGCGGCGGGATGTCGGGACCCGCGCGCTCAAGCATCGCGTCCTGGCGGGTCGGCTGGGCAATAGCAAACAGGGAGACAAACGTCGCACCAACAGTGAGCGCAACGAGCAATCGGTTCAAAGGGGGCATCGGCGAGGTTCCTGACTATGGGCAGAGGGAACAACGCCATGTAGTGCTGAAATCGGACAGCACGGTCAGCCGACGCACGGGTAGCGACCGCCATCCAGCCGCGCGGACCACCGGCACTACAAGGCTCAGCAGGTCCGGCGTGCGGCTTCGTATTGCCCAATGAAACTGTCTACCGGGGTTGAGCCGACGATGCGTGCGATCTCGTCCAACAGCAGGGCGTCCAGCGTCTGGAAACGGATACAACTCTTGCCCAGGTCGAGGCGCTTGCCTGCGCGGGCATAGGCATCGCGTAGGGACTGTTCGGTCGCTGCGTCGCCGTATACCCCATTGAGGTACAGCGAATAGCTGTTCTTTTGTGCGGCCAATCCCGCGTAGCTAAGCGGTTGTTTGTTGTAGGTGTCGGGATAACGCGACAGGGGCACCACCCAGCCGATCATGCCGTAGGCCATCGACTCGACATACCCCGGTGGCAGGTGGGCATTGATCGCGTCACGTACCGTTGCCATGACAACGCGTCGCTCCGCCGGCAATTGCTGTAGGTATTCGGCGACCGTGGTCGCCGCGCTGCTGACCATCTCAAGCTCCTGGGGCGTGTTGTGCGGACATCCGAGGCCAGCGCCTGCGCTTTGCGCCCGCTAGTTTCGCCGCGTGCCCGGAGGGCGATGGACCATGACCACGAAGCTCGACAAACCGCTGCGCCGCGAAATTGAGATCGACGACCGCGCCTACACCCTCACCGTCGACGCCGAGGGGCTAAAGTTGGTCGAGAAAGGCCATCGTAAGGGCCATGCGCTGCGCTGGCTCGACATAGTCAGCGGCGACGCTGCGCCCAATGCAGCGTTGTCGGCCAGCATCGCCAGCTAGCGGGTGTCCTATGCCAGAAGGACCATCGATCGTCATCCTCAAAGAAGCGACCGCCGCGTTCGCCGGCCGAAAAGTGCTGCGAGTGTCCGGCAACAGCAAGCAGGATCTGCAGCGCATGCACGGGCGCAAGGTCATCGCGCTGCGCAGTTGGGGCAAACACTTCCTGATCGAGTTCAGCGGCTTCGCGTTGCGTGTGCACTTCCTGCTGTTCGGCAGCTACCGCATCAACGAGCGCCGGGAAGCCGCACCACGGTTGAGCCTGGGTTTCAGCAAAGGCGAGGAGCTCAACTTCTACGCGTGTTCGTTGAAGTACGTCGAGGGGGACCTCGATGACAGTTACGACTGGACCGCCGATGTGATGGCCGACGTCTGGAACCCAGCCAGCGCGCGCCGCAAGCTCAAGCTAAAGCCCGGCACCTTGGCTGCCGATGCCCTGCTCGATCAGGACGTATTCGCCGGCGTCGGCAACATCATCAAGAACGAGGTGCTGCATCGCATCGGCGTGCATCCCGAGTCCACCATTGGGGCCTTGACGCCACGCAAGCTCGGGGAGCTGATCAAGCAGGCGCGCGAATACAGTTTCGACTTCTATGGGTGGAAGAAAGCCTACGTACTGAAGAAACACTACCAGGTGCATACCAAGACCCACTGCCCACGCGATGGCAATCGACTCAGCTACCGCAAGCACCTTGGGCAGGCGAAGCGGCGCGCATTCTTCTGCGAGGTGTGCCAGACGCTGTACCGCGACACCGAGTGAACCCTCGCGATCCGGTTACGGACGCTCGGCCTCGATGTGGACGCGTTCACGGCGCAACAAGTACAGGCCGCTGGCGACGATGATGCCCGCGCCCAGCCACGTCACCGCGTCTGGCAGCACGCCCCACAGCGTCGCGTCCAGCAACACGCCCCACACCAACGCTGTGTACTCCAGTGGCGCGATCAGCGAGGCTTCGCCGCGGCGGAACGCTTCGGTGATCGCGTACTGGCCGAACGCGCCGGCGACACCGACGCCGAGAATGATCCAGCCGTCCGCAGCGCGCAGCGGCACCCAGTCCGGGATCGCCAGCACGCCGGCCCCGAACGCGATCATCGCCATCAACCACACCATCATCGACTGCGTGCTGTCGGTGCGCGCGAGCACGCGCACCGTGATCGCGCTGATCGCGTACATCAACGCGGCCAGCAGCACCGCCAGCGCGGCCCAGCTCCACATGCCCTCGCCGGTGGGGCGCAACAACACCAGCACGCCGAACAAGCCAACCGCGATTGCGGTCCAACGCCGCGGCCCGACCTTCTCACCCAGCATGGGCACCGACAGCGCGGTGATCAGCAACGGCGCGACAAAGAAGATCGAATACGCGGTGGTCAGCGGCAAGCTGGCGATCGCATAGACGAACGACGCCATCATCGATACGCCGAGCACGCCACGCAGCAGGTGCAGCGACCAGCGCACGCGCAGCAACGGCTTAACGCCGGCCGTCGCCAAGGCCCACACCAGAACGAACGGCAGTGACGCCGCGCCACGCAACGCCGCGACCTGAAACGGCGGGTACTGCGTCGTCAGCTGCTTGAGGCCGGCGTCCATCAGCGAGAACAACGCGACGGCCACCAGCATCGCGAGCACGGCATGCATCGGGCGTGCGGAGGTGGTCATGATCCCGTCAACCCACGGGATGCGGACACGACAACGCGGGACACCGAGCACCCGGTGCGCCGCGGCGGCGCGTTGCCACCGTGCGGTACGCGCAGCCGCGAAGGGAGACAGGACATCGATGGATCCACAGATCGCGGCCGCACAGGCTGCCCGCTCGCGCGACTGCATTCAAGCGCAGCGATGGAACGCTATGGCGCGACCGCGCTGCCGTCCCAGCCGCGGGTCATTGCCGCAATCGCTGCAGACGGCGCCACACGCCCCAGGTGTAGGCCAGGTAATAGCCGAGCAACAGGCCGCCCACTGCCAGCAGTCCGCCTTGCTGCGCAAGCCACGCTTCGCGCCCGGCGTCGCCGTGCCAGAGCTGGGTCGCGCGCCACAGGCCGTAACCCAACCGGCCGGCGACGAGCAGGGTCAGCGCCAGCACCAGCCAGCGGTTCGGTTCGTAGTACACGCCCGTCGGTTCGGCCTGGAATGGCGTCAACCACAGACCGACGATGCCGAGCACGACGCCGGCGCCGAGGCCGATCATCGCCTGCAGCAGCGCGCCATCGATCCAGAAGCCCACCGCCCACGCACTGAGTACGAACAACGCAGCCGAGCCCGTCAGCAGCCAGGCGTTGACGCGCACGGCCCACGGCACCGCGCGCCGGCGTGCATGGCCACGGCGATAACGCTGCCACAACGCGATCGGCGTCAACAGCAGCCACAGCAGCACGAATGCGAGCAGGGCAATCGGGATCAGCAGCAACGGCATGGGCGGGTCATGGCTCGATCAGGTGGCGGCCGCCGAGCATAGCGAGCGCGGCGCCGAACAGCGTCTGACGCCGCGAGGGCATTAGGGGCGGGCTTGGCTCAAACCACTGTGTGGCCGCGCCCATCGACAGCGCCATCAACCGCGCGCCACCGTTTCGGCAAAGCGACCGATATCGATCACGAACCGATAGCGCACGTCGGCCTTGAGCATGCGCTCGTAGGCTTCATTGATCTGCTCCATGTCGATCAGTTCGATGTCCGAGGCGATGCCGTGCTCGGCGCAGAAATCGAGCATTTCCTGGGTCTCGCGGATGCCGCCGATCAGCGAGCCACCGAGCTTGCGCCGTTGCATGATCAGCGCGCCTGCGGCGACCGGCGCCGGCGTGTTGGGGATGCCGAGCAGGATCATGGTGCCGTCGAATTTCAGCAGCCCGAGGTACGCGTTGTAGTCGTGCTCGGCCGAAACGGTGTCGATGACGAAGTCGAAGCGGCGCGCGAGCGCCTTGAACGTCGCCGGATCGCGGGTCGCGGCAAAGTCGTGCGCGCCGAGCGCCAGCGCATCGTCGCGCTTGGATTCCGACGTGCTCAGCACGGTGACGCGCGCGCCCATCGCCGCGGCCAGCTTCACGGCCATGTGGCCGAGGCCGCCCAGGCCGACCACCGCGACCTCGTCGCCGGACGTGACGCCGTAATGCCGCAGCGGCGAATACGTGGTGATGCCGGCGCACAGCAGCGGCGCCGCGCGGTCGAGCGGCATGCCGACGGGGATGCGCAGCACGTAGTCCTGGTGGACGGTGATGCGGGTCGAATAGCCGCCGTAAGTGGGCGCGCGACTGTCGCGCTCGCGCGCGTTGTAGGTGCCGGTCATGCCCTGGGCGCAGTACTGCTCTTCGCCGTCCGCGCATTGCGCGCAGGAGCGGCACGAGTCGACGAAGCAACCAACGCCGACCGCATCGCCGGGCTTGAACTTGCTCACCCCATCGCCTACCTGGGCCACGCGGCCTACGATCTCGTGGCCCGGCACCATCGGGAAAATCCCATTGCCACCCCACTCGTCGCGCGCCTGATGGATATCGGAATGGCAAACACCGCAGTAAAGGATGTCGATCAGCACTTCGTCCGCGCGCGGCTCACGACGCTCGATCGTGAAGGGCGCCAGCGGCGACTGGCCGTCGGCAGCGGCGTAGGCAGGCGTCTTCAGCATGGCGCAGCTCCTGAACGGTGGGCCGGCAAGTCTAGCCGCGGCCGCGTTACGCCGGCGCGGGCACAACGCAGCCCCGGCAACGATTTCAACGGCCCACCGTGCCGCCTGAGACCATTGCCACGCAACAATCCCGCCCCGCTGCGCTAACCTTCTGGCCTTGATCCATCCACGGAGCCCGCTATGCCTTCCTTCGACGTCGTGTCCGAAGTCGACAGTCACGAACTGACCAACGCGGTCGACCAGGCCAGTCGCGAGCTCACCACCCGCTTCGATTTCAAGGGCGTGGAGGCGTCGTTCGAGCTCGACGACAAGGCGATCAACCAGACCGCGCCGAGTGAGTTCCAGCTCAAGCAGATGCAGGACATCCTGCGCGCGCGCCTGATCGCGCGCGGCCTGGATGTGCGCTGCTTGGAGTTCGGCGATGTCGAGACCAACCTCGCCGGGGCGCGCCAGAAAGTCACGGTGCAGCAGGGCATCGAGCAGAAGCTGGCGAAAAAGATCATCGCCTCGATCAAGGACGCCAAGCTCAAGGTCGAGACCCAGATCAACGGCGACAAGCTGCGCATCACCGGCAAGAAACGCGACGACCTGCAGGCGGTGATGGCGCTGCTCAAGGCCGGCGAGTACGAGCGGCCGCTGCAGTTCGACAACTTCAGGGATTAGACCGAACCTGCCATGCGCTGCCTGCTGCCGGCGAACGCAGTGACACAGCTGCTTTGCTTGACCTGGGGGACAGGCCGAAACAGATGCTTCAGGGTGTCCGGGCAGAGTTTCCTGATGACACGAGTATCGACACCTTCATGAATCCCGCTGACGACATCCCGCCCGACGACCCGATCGCCACGACCCGGCGCTGGCTGGAACGCGCGGTGATCGGGCTCAACCTGTGTCCGTTCGCCAAGGCAGTGGTCGTCAAACAGCAGGTGCGCTTCGTGCTGAGCCACGCGACCACACCCGACGCACTGCTGGAGGAACTCGCCTACGAGCTGGTCTGGCTCGACCGCGCATCACCCGAGCAGACCGACACGACGTTGCTGATTCATCCTCACGTGCTCAACGACTTCCTCGACTACAACGATTTTCTCGACCAGGCCGATGCGGCGGTGGATGCACTCGGTCTGGAGGGTGAAATCCAGGTCGCCAGTTTTCATCCCGACTATCAATTCGCCGGCACGCGCTTTGATGACGCCGGCAACTGCAGCAACCGTTCGCCGTACCCGACGCTGCATCTATTGCGCGAGGCCAGCGTCGAGCGCGCGGTCGACACCTATCCGGATCCGGACGTGATCATCGAGCGCAATCTGGCGACGCTGGAGGCCCTCGGCAGCGAAGGTTATCGGCGCTTGCTGGAACCGTAAGTCACGGTTTCGACGGTGACCGGTGTGGCGGTGACTAAGCGTCGATGCCCGTCCGCGATAGCGAGCACTTCGCGCCGCGACGGGAACGCGAGTGGCCCGCCCTATGTCAACGCCTTGCCGGCGAATAACGTTTCGATGTCCGTCGCATCCAGCACGCGCCACTGCCCCGCGGGCAGATCGTCCAGCACCAAGCCGCCAACACGACTGCGGTGCAGCGTCTCGACGTGGTTGCCGACCGCGGCGAACATCCGCCGGACCTGGTGGTAGCGGCCTTCGATCAACGTCAGCCGCGCATGCCGCGGCGTCACCACTTCCATTCCCGCCGGAGCCAGCGGGACGTTTTCCGACTCCAGCATCAGCGAGCCGCTGGCAAAGATGCCCGCTTCGTGCCCGCGCAAATCGCTGGCGAGCGTGGCCTCGTACACCTTCTCGAGCTTGGCCTTGGGCGACACGATCCGGTGCAGCAGCCCGCCGTCGTCGGTCATCAGCAACAGTCCGCTGGTGTCGCGGTCGAGCCGGCCCACCGTCGACAGCAGCGGTGAGCGGAACGCATAGCGCGGCGGCAACAGGTCATAGACGACGCGGCCGGGGTCCTTGGTCGAGCAGGTGTAGCCGACCGGTTTGTGCAGCATCAGCACCAGGCCGAGCGGTGGATCCAGCGGTTCGCCGTCGAGCCGGATGCGCGCGTGCTCGACCTTGTCGTCGGCGTACAGCACCTCGCCATCGGCATCGGTGATGCGGCCTTCGCGGAACATCGCCGCGACGTCGCGGCGGCTGCCATAGCCGAGATTGGCGAGCAGCTTGACCAGCTTCACCGGTGCTTGCTCCGCTCCGCGACCCGGTCGAACGGCTTGGGCGCGCGCGTCGGCTTGGCCGGCATCGCCTTGATCGCCTCGACCACCTTGAAGCCGTCGTGCTGGGTCACCACGCGCACGGCGCCGAAGCTCTCAGTCAGCACCGCCTCGTACGGCAGATGGCGGTTCGCGACCAGCCACAGACGACCGCCGGGCTTGAGCGCGGCAGCGGCGACGGCGATAAAGCGGCGGCCGATATCGGGGCGGTCGGCGCGGCTCTGGGTATGAAACGGCGGGTTGCTGACGATCACGTCGTACTGCTGCTCAAGACCAACCGTAACGTCGTGCCAGTGGTAGCCGAGCGCGGCCTTGGTCTCGAACGCGGCCAGATTGCAGCGGGCGAGGTCGAGCGCGCGCGCCTCGGCCTCGTACAGGTCCAGTGCGGTGATGCCGGGGCAGTTCGCGAGCAGCTGCACCGACAAATAGCCGAAGCCGGCGCCGAGATCGGCCGCGCGTCCGGACAGGTCCACCGGCAGGTGCGAGGCCAGCAGTGCCGAGGCCGGGTCGATGCGGTCCCAAGCGAAGACGCCCGGGCGGCTGACGAAACGGCCGTCGCCAATCGGCCGCACCGCATCGAGCGCGAGCCATTGAGCCGCCAGCGCAGCGTCGGTCGGCCCTTGCAAGGGCGCGGTCCAGAACACCCGCGATTTGTTTTTAGTGAGGTTGCCGACGGTGCCGGCAAGTTTGCGCAGGTCGTCTTCGGCCGAACGCGCGCCCTCGTTGTTGGTGACGCATGCGACCACGCGGCCACCGGGGGCGGTCTGCGCGATCGCGCGCGCGAACAATGCGCGGGCCTCGTCGCGCTGGCGTGGCGGCAGCACCAGCACCAGCGGGTAGGTGGTCGTGGGGTCGTCGGACTCGACCATGGTCACGCCGGCCTGCTCGAGCGCCTGCGCGTCAGGCTTGAAGCTTTGCTCGCAGATAAGGCCAGGTAGCGGGCGCTGGTGCAGCGGCCAGCCCTCGCGCGCGCGCAGGAACAGCACGCCACCGGCCTCGGGCCATGGCAGCTGCCCGCCCATGAACGGCAGCAGCAGGGTTTCCAGCGCGGGGTCGGGTTGTGCAGCGGCCACGGCGTCATTACTCCAGAGTCGGCCTGCCAGTTTAGGCGGCGCGGGCGATGCCGTCGCGCTTGTGGCTCCGCGAGGGTCGCGAAGCGCTGCTGTGTGGGTCGACTTCATGCCCTGCCAACGTCGCGGTGGGCACCATGCAACCAGTCGTCAGCCTAGGAGTAACACCCGATGCGAGCCCTTTTCGTCGGTGG
>JAYSZI010000056.1:0-18338 GCA_043738095.1 Lysobacter sp. | reverse complement strand
CGCGGTGCTCGTGCTGCCCTGATCGTTTCGACGCGGCAACCGACCAGGCGCAGCCCCGGCTGCGCCTTTTTTTTGCGCCGCGCAACGGGCCTTTCGCGCCGCCCCGGTATCATGGCCGGCACGACGATACGGAAGCCTGCCGGATGAGCGTTGCCGCCCAGTTCGAAATCGAATACCTGCAGTACCTCGATCCGGCCGGTACCCTGGTCGGCGCCTTGCCGCCCGCAGTGTCCGATGCGGCCGCGCTGCTGCCGCTGTTCAAGCAGATGCTGTACGTGCGCACCTTCGACACCAAGGCCATCGCCCTGCAGCGCACCGGCAAGCTCGGCACCTACGCGGCCTGCCTGGGCCATGAGGCCACCCACGTGGGCATCGGCGCCTCGATGCGGCCGGAGGACGTGTTCGCGCCCAGCTATCGCGAGTACGGCGCGCAGTTCATGCGCGGGGTCAAGCCGCGCGACGTGCTCATGTACTGGGGCGGCGACGAACGCGGCAACGATTTCGAAGTGCCACGCAACGACTACCCGTGGTGCGTGCCGATCTCCACCCAGTGCCTGATGGCGGCCGGCGCGGCGCTCAGCTTCAAGCTGCGCAAACAGGACCGCGTGGCGGTGTCGTGCTGCGGCGATGGCGGTTCGTCGAAGACGGACTTCTATGCGGCGCTCAATTCCGCCGGCGCCTACAAGCTGCCGCTGGTGCTGTGCGTGATCAACAACGGCTGGGCGATTTCCGTGCCTCGCTCGGCGCAGACAGGAGCGCAGACGCTCGCCCAGAAGGGCATCGCTGGCGGGCTGCATTGCCTGCAGGTCGACGGCAATGACCTCATCGCGGTGCTCGAGGCCATGCGCCGTGCCCACGAGCGTGCGCGCAGTGGCGAAGGTGGCAGCGTGATCGAGTTCATGACCTACCGCCTGCACGACCACACCACCGCCGACGACGCCCGCCGCTATCGCGGCGAGGACGAGGTCAAGGACGCATGGCAGCGCGACCCGATCCCGCGTCTGCGTGCTTACCTCACGGCGCAGGGCGTGTGGAACGAGGCCGACGAAGCCGCATGGGCGCAGGAATGCGGCCAGCGCGTCGACGTCGAGATCAACGCCTACCTGGAAACCCCGGTGCAGCCGGTCGAGGCGATGTTCGATTACCTCTACGCCGACATGCCACCCGATGTGCAGGCGCACCGGGATGCCGCGCTCGCTTGGGAGAAGCGCGCATGAGCGCCGCGCCCGCCGCCGGTTCCCCCGCTGCGATCACACTGATCGAGGCGATCACCCAGGCCCTCGCCTACGAGATGAAGCACGACGACAGTGTGCTCGTACTGGGCGAGGACGTCGGCGTCAACGGCGGCGTATTCCGCGCCACCGCGGGCCTGTCGGCCACGTTCGGCACGCAGCGCGTGCTGGATACCCCATTGGACGAGACCACCATTGCCGGACTGACGGTCGGTTTGGCCTCGCAAGGCATGAAGCCCGTCGCCGAAGCGCAGTTCGATGGCTTCATGTACCCGATGGTGGACTTCATCGTCTGTCACGCCGCGCGCATGCGCTACCGCACTCGTGGCCGTCTGAGTTGCCCGATGGTGCTGAGGGTGCCGTGGGGTGGCGGCATCCGCGCCCCGGAGCATCACAGCGAGGCCAACGAATCGATATTCACCAACGTGCCCGGCTTGCGCGTGGTGATGCCGTCATCGCCGGCCCGCGCTTACGGGCTGTTGTTGGCCGCGATCCGCGATCCGGACCCGGTGATCTTCTTCGAGCCCAAGCGCATCTACCGCCAATACAAGGAAGTCGTGGCCGACGATGGCGAGGCGTTGCCGCTGGACGTCTGCTATGTGCTGCGCGATGGCAGCGACGTGACGCTGGTGACGTGGGGTGCGCAGGTCAAGGAGACGCTCGAAGCCGCCGAGCAACTCGCTGGCGAAGGCATCAGTGCCGAAGTCATCGACGTCGCAACGCTGCGTCCGCTCGACTTCGCCACGATTGCCGAATCGGTCAGCAAGACCGGGCGTTGCGTGATCGTCCACGAAGCGCCAAAAACCGCGGGTTTCGGCGCCGAGATCGCCGCGCGCCTGGCCGAGGAGTCGATCTACGACCTGCTCGCGCCAGTCGAGCGCGTCACCGGCTACGACACCCACATCCCGCTGTTCCGTCTCGAGATGAAATATCTGCCGAGCGTCGAACGGATCGTCGCCGCCGCCAAGCGCGCGGTCGCGGCGGGTTAACGTTCTCAAGGTGCCGAGCTGTGCTCGGCCCTGACCATTTGTAGAGCCGAGCTTTTCTCGGCTCGCCCCCAAACGGCAGCGGAGCACCACTCCGCGCTACGCCGATCGAAATCGAGGCCTGCCCATGAGCGCAAACAAGACCTTCCACCTGCCCGACCTCGGCGAAGGCCTCCCGGACGCGACCATCGTCGAATGGTTCGTCAAAGTCGGCGACACCATTCGGCTCGATGACAACCTGGTGGCGATGGAGACGGCCAAGGCGGTAGTGGAAGTGCCTTCGCCTGTGTCGGGCAAGGTCACCAAGCTCGCCGGCGGCGCCGGGGACATCGTGATCACTGGCGCGATGCTCGCCGAATTCGAGATCGACCCATCGCTGCCGCAGCGCGCCGAGGGCCAGGACACCGGCCACGGCCACGGTGGCCACGCCGCGCCGGCTGCGGCGCACGCCAAACCGGCAGAGGCGGAAACCAAGACCGAGGTGTTGCGCGAAGACAGCGGCACCGTGGTCGGTGCGATGCAGACCTCCGACGCGGTGCGCAGCGAACAGGCGCTGGCGGTCGGCGGGGTCAAGGCGATGCCGGCAGTGCGCGCGCTCGCGCGTAAGCTCGGCGTCGACCTCACGCGCGTGCGCGCCACCGGCGCCGATGGCGTGGTGACGATGGCCGACGTCAAGGGAGCGAGCGCCGACGGCAGCGCCAAGGCCGGCAGTGCTCCGCCAGCGCGCCCCGGCGAGCGCGCGCCCGCCGCTGCACCGCACGCTGTAGAGGCCACGCGCAGCACGCTGTCGCAATCGGGCAAACCGATGCGTACGCAGCCGCCGGGCGTGGTCGCGTCCGGCCAACCCGAACAGCTCAAGGGCGTGCGCCGCAACATGGCGCGGGTCATGGCCGACGCCCACGCCAACGTGGTGCCGACCACGCTGGTCGACGACGCCGACCTGCACGCCTGGAGCGGCAAGCAGGACATCACCGCGCGCCTGGTGCGCGCGATCGTCGCCGCATGCAAGGACGTGCCCGCGCTCAACGCCTGGTTCGACGGCAAGAACCTGACCCGCACCCTGCACCCGCAGGTCGATATCGGCATCGCCGTCGACACCGACGATGGCCTGTTCGTGCCGGCGTTGCGCAACGCCGACGTACTCGATGCGAGCGGCATACGCGCGGCGATCAAGCGCCTGCGCACGCAGGTCGAGGACCGCAGCATTGCCGCTTCGGAGCTGTCGGGCTACACCATCAGCCTGTCGAATTTCGGCATGTTTGCTGGCCGTTATGCGACACCGGTCGTGGTCCCTCCGACAGTCGCGATCGTCGCGGCGGGCAAGCTCGGCTTCGACGTGGTCGCGGTCATGGGCGGGATCGAAGTCCACCGCCGCCTGCCGCTCTCGCTGACGTTCGACCACCGCGCCTGCACCGGCGGCGAGGCCGCGCGCTTCCTCAAGGCGATGCTCGACGACTTGGCGCGGCCGACCTGATAGCGCCTGAAACTTGTCGCCCTGTGCATTGAAGGGTCGGTTTCCGCGACTGCCTATGGCTGCCAATGCGATTGCCCACCTTTGTCAGGTCGATCGAACGCAACGCATGACAATGCAGATTTTTCACCTCCGCCCGAGGAGTAAGTCATGGCCCATCGCAGCCGTCTCGCCGGTTTCATCATCGATTGCCAAACCGACGATCTCGATGCGGCCGCGACCTTCTGGAGCGCGGCCTTGGGCATTGCCATCGCCGACCGAGATTCCGGTGGGACCGGCCAGTACGCCGAGTTCGGCGATGCGCCCGGCGGCCTGCATATCGAGGTGCAGAAAGTCGCGCACCCCTCGCGCGTGCACCTGGATATCGAGACCGACGATCTCGACGCCGAGGTCGCGCGGCTGGAAGCGCTGGGCGCCAAGCGGGTCAAATTCATCAAGCGCTGGTGGGTGATGGAAAGCCCGGATGGGCAGCGCTTCTGCGTGGTCCCGATCCGCGAGGATGCCGCGCGCGATGCGCCGAATCGCTGGCCCTGAGCCATCGCGGAGCCTAGCTCGCGCGCTGCTTTGCGCCACTGCGCCCGCTTCAGCGCGGCATGCGAAGTTCGATCAGAGCTGTTCGTAACTGACGACGGGCGTTATCGCGCGACGACGTTGCTCCAGCTCCGCACGCGCCTGCTCCAGCCGCTGCGTGATCGCCTCGCGCTCGCTCAGCAGCCGCTGTTGTTCCACGCAATAGCGGCGCAGCTCGAACAGGTGGTGGGTCTGGCGCGCGAGCGCCTCCAGCCCGGCACGCTGCAACGTGCTCAAACGGCGTGGGGCCACGTCCATCACGCACAGGATGCCCAGCGGATAGCGGTCCGGACTCAGCAACGGCATCCCGGCAAAGAAGCGCAACGGCGGTTGCCCAAGGCGAACCAAGGTCGTGGCAAAACGCGCGTCCTGCGCCACGTCATCGATCACCAACAGTTGCGTCGGATTCGCCATTGCGGCGTCGCAGATGGCCTGGGTGCGCGGGCAGCGCAGGTAGTCGATGCCGATCTGCGCCTTCGACCATGGCCGGCCGTGGTCGAGCAAAAAAATCGCCGCGGCCGAGGTCTCGCACAGCACGCTCGCCAGCAGCACCACATCGTCGAACGGTGGCTCTGGCGCGGTAAACAGCGCAGTGCTCTGGGGCGAAGCTGCGCGCCAGGCTGGTGCAAGGGAGTCGGGCTTGGAGCGAGTGGAAGGCATCGGCAGCAAGACGTTAAAGCGTAAGGTTTCAGTCGCCGCCTCCCACCGTGCAGCGGTGGAGTTTCCGATCTGGTCGGCGGGCACGACACCAGTTTTGATCCGTGCGACCACACCTGCCATGAATTGCGCGGTCGGAACCGTGGGGGGCTTTCCGATCAGTGACCGATGTCACGTAACCGCGCTCCGTCGCGATCCGCCCGCCTCACGTTGCCTCGGCAAACCGCGCCAAGGCCTCACACACGTCGGGCAACCCGACCCCCTCGGCCAGTTGGCCGATGCGGTCATCGCCCATGTGGATCGATCCCGCTGCGATTTCGTGCAAGCCCGCACCGCCTCCGCGTTTCAGCTCACCGATCCATTCCCCCGCCCCACGCGCTGAATCGTGACCGCCGCTTTGCAACAGCACGCGATCGCCGGCGACGAGCTTGAAATAGAACTTGCCGTCCGTGTCGCGGTATTGCTTGAACACTGGCGCCGGTTTTGCCGTGGCAGCGTCATCGGCGCGGCTGTGCGCGGGTGCGACGCTGCTCAAACTTCGCAGGCCCACCGCCTCGCGCAATCGCCGTAGCAGCGGCGTCGCGTGCGCCGCGCGCACCCGCTGCGCGCCATCGCGCAGCTGCGCCTCGATCTGCGCCGGCTGCGCGATCAATGACTCGTAGCGCTCGCGCAGCGGCGCGACCTCGGCATCGACGCGCTCGAACAACGCCTGTTTGGCATCGCCCCAGCCGATGCCCGCGCCGAATGCCACACGCATCGCCGCCGTCTCTTCGCTCGAGGCAAACGCCTGGTACAACGCGAACAGGTTGGAGTTGTCGACATCCTTGGGCTCACCCGGCGCACTGGAGTCGGTGACGATCGAGGCGATCAATTTCTTCAGCGTCGCGCGCGGCGCGAACAACGGGATGGTGTTGTCGTAGCTCTTGCTCATCTTGCGGCCGTCCAGGCCCGGCAACGTCGCCACCTGCGCCTCGATCACCGCTTCGGGCAGGGTGAAATGCTCGCCATACAGATGATTGAAACGCTGACCGAAGTCGCGCGCCATCTCGATGTGCTGTACCTGGTCGCGACCGACCGGCACCTTGTGGGCGTTGAACAGCAGGATGTCGGCGGCCATCAACACCGGGTACATGAAGAGGCCGGCATTGATCGCGGCGTCGTCGTCCTGGCCATCGGCGCGGTTCTTGTCGACCGCCGCCTTATAGGCGTGGGCGCGGTTGAGGATGCCCTTGCCGGCGATGCAGGTCAGCAACCAGGTTAGCTCTGGGATCTCCGGGATATCACTTTGCCGGTAGAACCAGACCTTGTCGGGCTCGAGTCCACACGCCAGCCAGGTCGCAGCGATTTCCAGGGTCGAGCGCTGCACGCGCGCGGGGTCGGTGACCTTGATCAGGGCGTGGTAGTCGGCGAGGAAAAAGAAACTCTCCACGCCCAGCGCGTGGCTGGCGGCGATTGCCGGACGGATCGCGCCGGCATAGTTGCCCAGATGTGGGGTGCCGGAGGTGGTGATGCCGGTAAGGACGCGGGTTGGCTGCATCGAAGCTGCTGCGGAGAGATTTGGCTGGGAAGTCTACCCGGCCAACGTCGCCGCGCGCCCGCAACCCCGTTGCCAGCACTGGCGCGTTGATAGCTACGTCCACCCCGGAGATGCCGCCATGTTGTTACGCCCGCTGCTGCTTGCCCTATGTTTCGCCACCGCCTGCACCCCCTCTTACTCAGCGCCGCTGGTCGACCTGGCCGTGGTCGATCGAGACAGCGGGCAGTGGTTGGCTGATGCCCACCATCGCGGCCAGCGCTGGATCGCGGGCACTCCCGGCCACCGCTATGGCGTGCGATTGACCAACAGCAGCGGCGAGCGCGTGCTGGTGGTGCTGTCGGTCGACGGCGTCAACGCCGTTACCGGCGACACCGCGCATCCCTCGCAAGCGGGCTACGTGCTCGAACCGTGGCAGAGCACCGAGGTCGCGGGATGGCGCAAGTCGTACGAGGACATCGCCCAATTCGTGTTCACCGACCTGCCCGACAGCTACGCCGCGCGCACCGGGCGCCCGGACAATGTCGGCGTGATCGGGATTGCGGTGTTCACCGAAGCGCGTCCGGCCCGCTACGATTACCCACCATCACCGCCGGTGGCCCAAGCGGGACGCGAACGCCGCAACAGCGGCAATACAGCGGCGGCGCCCAGTGCCGCGGCCGCCGAGTCGATGTCCCAGGATCAAGCCAAGCAGGGCCTGGGCACGGGCCATGGCGAGCGTGAATGGTCGCCCGTATCGCGCACCGGTTTCGCGCGCGCATCGGGGCGCCCAGCGCAGGTCAGCCAGCTGCGCTACGACGATTACGACGCGCTCGTCGCCCGCGGCGTGCTGCCTGCCCATCCCCGCCACTGGCAGCGCGAGGACGGTCCGCGCGCGTTTCCGAACGGGTTCGTCGCGGACCCGCCGTCGCGCTGGTGATGTCGCCCACACGCACTCAAAGCCAGTACGCAAACGAACGGGCCGCTATCGGCCCGTTCGTTGTTGAGACGCGTCGTTACCGCAGGCTGAGCGGCCCGCGCTACGCGATGTCTGCTAATGCAGGGTATTGCTGAAGTCGCGAATTTCCTGCTCCGCGCGAGCGCGATCCCAGCCATAGCGTTCCTGCAGCCTGCCGGACAGGTACTCAGTGTTGCCCTCGGCAACATCAAAATCGTCGTCGGTCAGATCGCCCCATTTGGCTTGGGCCTTGCCCTTTAATTGGGTCCACTTACCGGCAATGATGTCTTTGTTCATCTGCACATCCTCATGTTGGGAAGAAGGCGGTGTTGCCACCGCGGGCGCAGTTTCGCTGGGGGCGCATTTGTGCGCGGTAACGATTGCGTTAGGGACGACTTAAGTTCCAGTGAACGCACCTTCAACGACGCATTTGGCAGTCACGCACGAGCCAGGCACAACCCGGCGCACCTCCACGGCTATTGGTCGCGCATAGAAAAAGGCCGGATTGCTCCGGCCTTTTTGATAAATCAGATCAGCTCGATGCGATCAAAAATTGCCGATCAGCACTTGCCGTCTTTGCAATCTTCAGCCTTGTCTTCGATCTTGTCACCGGCCTTTTCGATGTCTTTGCCGGCGCCGGCCATGGTGTTGCACGCGGTCAGGGTGCCCATCGAGAACAGGGCCAGCAGCATCAGGGCAATCAAACGCTTCATGCATATCTCCTTGCAGGAACAGAGGGAAACCATTTGGAACCGCACGCTGCGGACCGTGGGGGCATAAAACGTGAGAGCCCGTGAAGCCGGCGTGGATTCGAGCCTACCTTCCCCCAAAACGGATGCGGATTGCGCTAAGTGACGATTGCGCATCAGCTCGGATTCACGCGCGCGCTCAATCACGTTCAGTTTTAGGCGAGGGTAGCGAATTGGCGCCGTGCAGCCGGGCATGTCGGCATAGGACCGTGGAGCCTTGCGTCAAGTCAGCCTCGCTCAGTCGCGCATCAGCGTCGATTTGCCAAACAGACTCTCGACCAGATCCACTGCGAGTTCAGCGGTCGCATTATTGGTATCGATCACCGGGTTAAGCTCCATGATGTCGAGCGAACCCATTCGCCCGCTGTCGGCGATCATTTCCATCACCAGTTGTGCCTCGCGGTAGTTCGGCCCGCCCGGGACCGTGGTACCGACGCCGGGCGCGATGCTCGGATCCAGAAAGTCGACATCAAAGCTCACGTGCAGGTGCGTGTTTTCGTCCATGCCCTCGAGTGCTTCTTCCATCGCACGCCTCATACCGACCTCGTCGATGTAACGCATGTCGTAGACGTCCAACCCGTACTCCTTGACCAGCCGCTTCTCGCCCTCGTCGACCGAACGGATGCCGATCTGGCGAATGACATCCGCCGGAATAGCCGGTGCGTCGCCCCCGAGGTGGGTCAGCTCACGCGGGCCCATGCCGCACAGGCACGCCACCGGCATGCCGTGGACGTTGCCCGAAGGCGTCACCTGGCTCGTGTTGAAGTCCGCGTGCGCATCGAGCCAGAGCACGCGCAGCTGCTTGCCGGTGCCGCGACAATACTTCGCCACCGCGGTGATCGAGCCGACCCCAAGGCAATGGTCACCACCCAGGAGGATCGGCAGGCGCCCGGCGTGCAGTTCCGCCAGCATCGCGTCCATCACCAGCCGGTTCCAGGTAGCCACTTCGTCGAGGTGACGATAGCCCTGCACTGGCGGCTGCCAGGGATTGCGTGGCCCGTCGAGGTTGCCCCGATCGATCACCTCGATGCCGCGTGCGGCGAGCGCGGCTTCCAACCCGGCAATCCGCAGGGCCTCCGGGCCCAGGCGCGCGCCCTGATGGCCAGCACCGATATCGGTGGGGGCGCCGATGATCGAGACCGGTGGGTAGCGATGGCTCATGAAGCAGACCTCTTGAAAGTGCTTTAAAGCGTCAGCAGCCTGACGCAAAGGGTACGAAGGTGTCGTTTAGTGACACGGATCACAGTTGCGATTATTCCGCTACCATCATTGATGCCGCGGCACCTTGCCATGGCGCGGTCGCAGGTCGGCCACCAAACATACAGGGGAATCCGCCATGTCATTTTTATCCGTTACAGGAGGCCTTGCCGCGCGCGTCGCGCTGCTGCTGGCCCTTGTTTTTTCCGCAGATGCGGCTCATGCAGGTCGATTCCTTTATACCTCCGGGCACGCCATCGACGATGCACGCGTTAGCGCCATCGGCCACACCTACGGCACCTTCACTCCCGACGATGCGGGCTGGGCCGGCGTATTCTCCGGGGCCAACGGGCCGTTCGATGCCGTGCTTGTCGGCGAAAGCGCCAGCTACTATGCGATATCCCCGGCGACGCAGTCTGCGATTGCTTCGTATGTGAGCAACGGGGGCCGCATCATCGTCGCCAGTGACCACAATGGCAACGTCAACTTCATGAATCCGATTTTCGGATACGCGACGACGATTGCCTACGGCTGTGGTTACGACGACAGCGTCGCCGGCTCACTGCAACCCGCCGCAAGTGGATCCACCTTTGGTGGGGGCCCGACCACGGTCGGTAACCTCTCCTGCACTTCCGCCCTGAACCTGGCCAGCGTGCCCGCCTCGGCGCGCACCATCTACGCAGGCTCAGGCACGTCGCTGGCGTTCGCTGGCAATTTCGGTTCCGGCCGGGTGGTTTGGCTGGGCTGGGATTTCTGCTGCGGCGGCAGCGTCGCCCAGGTCGACGACTGGTACCTGGTGCTGGACAACTCGATCAAGTTCACCGGGTTTTTCACCACGTGTAGCGCGGAAGGGTTCACCGGATCCAAGCTGACGCTGTGCCGCCAAGTCTGTGAAGTCCCGCAAACGGCCGCGAAGCTGGCCAGCCTCACCAAGCTCTACACGACCACGTATCGCACGTCATCGCCTTGCCCCGGGGTTGTCGCCAGGCTCTAGCGGGCGCGGTTTCAGGGGTTGAAGAAGGGCCGGTCCTTGCAGACTGGCCCTTTTTTTGTGGCTGTCGATCGCAGGCTCGGGCGACCTCGGGGAGCGGTTGAGTTCGAGTTGAACCGTCAACGTGTTCCGGGGAACACCTCGGCAGGGCTAAACCAAACCTTGCTGTCAGACACGACAAAAGGCCGCCGTCGCCGCCAGCCTTCAGGGTATGCGCTGTACGCCATTCGCTTGGTGGGTTGAGGGCACTTCAAACTCTCACCAAGGGGGCGATTCAGGTCGAATGTTTTTTCAAGAGACGCTCGCTTGTACCCCGGCAAATACCCCCACGATCAATGGCGGCATCAAGGCCAAGCTCGGGCAGATCTGGGGCCGCTACGTGGGACCTAGCTCGCGCCCTTGGATAGACATCAGTCAGGCTGCCGAGCTTTGTTGGTCGCGGCTTAGAGACACCATGGATGCACCGGGTCGGGCCCGCGGCAGCACGACTATTCGGCGAGTGCTGCCGCCGGGTCCGCTTGCTCGCGTTGCTTGAGTATTTCGGCGGCTTCCTTGTCCGCGCGCACGCGATGGTGAAGCGATTTGGCGCGCTCGACGCCCGCGTCGGTGAGCTTCAGCTCGCCCCCCGCGTCGGTCTCGACCAATCCTGCGTCCACAAGTCGCTCGTTCAAGGCTTTGATACGCAACTGCTCCTTGGAGGCTTCGTCAACTTCAACCAACGCTTCCAGAAGGGCCAGTTCTTCCAACTTTATCGGATCCATGTTGCCGGCCACGGTTAACCAAGGGTGGCAAGAGTGTAGGGGCTTTTCCTCACCTGCGCCTTACCCCTGGGACGCGAGGCCACGAGGCGTCGCCACCGGGTAAGTCACGCGCGCGCTAGCTAGACAGATCCAAGGACCCCGGCCGGTAGATGTTGCCTGGGTGGCTCGTCCCGCTTAGGGCTCCGAAGCCGCCGGTGCACCCGCAGCACCCTGCCCGTCGGCCTTGGACGCGATGGGTGGCGGGACCCGTCACTGTTAGCTGGGGGTGGCGGGACCCGTCACTGTTAGCTGGCGACAGTCCCGGCACCATGCGGGCGATTCGTTGTCCGCAGCGGCTCGCAGGTCACCTTGGTCGGCGCTGTTCGGTGACCCTCTCGCGCGAGCTACGCACTGCTAGATAGCGACTTCGCGCGCTCGGCAGGGGAGTTCGAAGGACCGCCTCGCTTCCGGTCGCCGCTCAGCTCACGCCTATCGCTGTTGATCGCCTCGATCGCCCTGACCGGGTTTCACTTTTGTCTTGGCGGTTTTCCGCACGTCTTTGGACAACGATTTCCCTAGATCATCGCTTTCCTTGATCCGACCTTGGTCGTCCCTGCGAATCAGCCGCTTGTCCCCGTTGGGCTCGATAAGCTCACGCTTCGATGCCATGACTGCCCCTCCGTCTAAGAGGGTGCCAGGGATAAGCGCAACCCCATGAAAGCGGTGCGAAATTCCTCGCGCCAATCCTTCGTAGCAACGCTAAACGAGGGTCTGCGGACTTCCAATACCGCTGGGCAACTTCATATACGGAGGCGGGGCGATGGTGCCGAGGTCTTCGACGTCCGGCCGATACCCACGTTTCATGGTCTGCAATGGGACCCCACAGACGCCTGCAACAAAAAACCCCGTGTCCGCGGGGCGTTCGGTCTTCGCTGCGATGGCTTGGGACGTACTGAAACGGCCATATGGTGCCGGCTGAGGGAGTCGAACCCACGGCCTACTGATTACAAATCAGTTGCTCTACCAACTGAGCTAAGCCGGCGCGGTGCACAGTCTAGCGCGCCAACGACAACGCTACTGCAGTCGCGCGCAATCCAGGGGCCGGCGTTCGGGTGCGGCCGCCAATTGTTGCGCCGCCGGGGCATCAAAACCGTGGGCGGCGCGGACATCCAGCCAGGTGACGGACCCGCCCAGCGGCTCTGCACGAGCTGCAAAGCCCGCGCTAGCCAAGGCCTCGGCGCGCCTGCGCGCGGCGATTTCGTTGCCGTAACGGCCTAGCGCGATCGAATGGATCTCGCTGCCCTCGCGGACCACGAAGTAGTCGCTAAACCCGGCCGCGGCGATACGCTCTGCGGTAGCCGCCGCCTGGTCCGCATCCGGCAGCGCGGGCAGCATCACACGCCAGCCCCGCCCCGACCGCGGCTGCTCGCGGATGGCGACACGTTCGGCCAACGGTAGCAACCGGGCCTGCGCGGTCGCCGCGGCGCGTTCGTCGCTAAAGGGGCCGACGCTGAAACACTGCGGCGGTGCAGCCGCCATGGCAGGCGTGGTGACGAGTGCACTGGCCGATGCCGCCACTGCCCCCGGACCGATGGCGGATGCAGCCGCCATTGCGGCTTGATGGCGGGGGCTCTCGCCGAGCAGTTGCAGCCGAGTCGCGCCAACGGGCGCGGGCGCTGGCACCGATCCGGGCGAAACCGGTGGCGCACGCGTCACCCACCACGTGGCGACGCCGACGTTCAGCACCAGCAGCAATACCAGGAGCGCGCGCGCGAGCATTGTCTGATTCTATGCCGGGGCGTCGGCACGGGCCCAGCGCGCCAGACCTTCGAGCACCAGGGCCGGAACGAGCGTGGCGTGCGGCAGACGCGCGTGCAGCCCGCCGCCGCCGCCGCCGTGCAGGAGCAACCCGGGCGTGAGGCCGAGTTCGGCGCGTGCAGCATCGACGCTGTGCTCGATCAGCGCCAGCGCCGCTCCCTCGCACCCGGACGCCAGCGCATCGGCAGTGTCGTCGGCAAACGCACGATAGTCCCCGCCCGACATCGGCAGTTGCGCCGCGCGCGCGTGCAAAGCTTGTCGCATCAACGTGGGTGACGGCGCAATGCGGCCGCCGCGATGGCGGCCCTGCCCGTCGATCAGGTCCAGCGTCAGCGCAGTGCCAACGCCACAGACCAGCATCGCGCCCTCGCCGCGTGCGTGCGCTGCGAGCAAAGCCAGAAACCGGTCGACACCGAGATTGTGCGGCTGGGCGTAGGCGATGCGTAGGCCGGCAAACGCACGCTGGGTCCGGGCAATACAGATGCGGCGGCAGCGCGCTACCAGGGTGTCGAGAACCGCGACGCGCAGTGAGTCGCTGGCGACGCTGGCGAGGTAGGCAACGTCGATATGTGACGGCAGCACTCGCGCGAGTTGCGCGCCGAAATCCTGATCACGATGATCGATTGCCACCGGGTCGCCGGGCGACCCATCCACGCGCAGCGGCGCGCACTTCAGGCGAGTGTTGCCCAGGTCGAACAGCCAAGTGCTCAAGCCACGGCCCCGTGGCGGCGGACGCTGACTTCGCCGGCGTGGAAACTGCGCTCATTGCCATCGTCGAGCATTACCCGCAATGCACCATCGGGCGCCAGGCCCAGGGCAATTCCGCTGTGCGCGCTGTGGCCGCTGTGCACGGTCACCGGCTGCCCCGCGAGCGCATCGAGCGCGGCGTACCGCGGCCGAAATGGCGCCAGCCCTGCGGCGTCGAACTGCGCCAACGCAGGCAACACATGCGCGAGCAACGCCGTCGCCACGGCATTGCGTCGCACCGGCGCGCTATCGTGGGACAACCCTGCCAGATCGCACCAGGGCTGGTCGATGCGGACGGCCGCCGGCATGCGCACATTGAGACCGATTCCGATCACCGCGCGCGCAGGGCCAGCGTGCTCGCCGCCGCCTTCGACCAGCAGCCCCCCGAGCTTGTACAACTCCCCGCCATCGTCACCGACCACGAGATCGTTCGGCCACTTCAAGCGCACGCGTCCAAAGCCGAGTGCATGCAGGGCCTCGGCCACGGCAATCCCCGCCACCAGACTGAGCCCTCCCAGCCGCGCCAGCCCGCCACTAAACGTGCGCGATAGCGACAGGTACAGATGCGCTGCCAACGGCGATGCCCACTCGCGCCCGCGGCGGCCCCGGCCGCCCGTCTGGCGCTCGGCCAACAACACCGTGGCGCCGGAGTCGGGGCTGGGTCGGCGCAGCAGTTCGGAGTTGGTCGAATCGATCGACCAAGCGATCTCCAGCGCCGCCAGGTGCGCGTCCGCGGCCGCCGGCAGACCGTCGCGGATGACGCTGACATCGAGCAGCTCCAACGGCTGCGCGAGCGCATAACCGCGGCCTGGTTTGGCTTCGTGTGGCAGGCCAGCCTCGCGCAAGGCCTGGATCCGCTTCCATACCGCCGCGCGGCTCTGGCCAGACGCGCGCGCCAGGTCATCGCCCGAGGCCGGGCCGACGATCAATCGCTGCACTAGGGCGCGCTCGTCCATCATCGGCACGCGCGGCCGCCGCGCATGCCGACACCCCTCGGCACTCGATCGTGGCACCGCCTGGCCGCCTCGGACCTGCGTGCCCAGACCCCGTTGGAGCTGGTCCACGACCGCAGCGGGCGGGCCAGGAAGACTACTGGCGATAAGGCGATTTGGGTAAGCCACTTGAGCATGCGCGGAATTATGCGGGAGCCGCCCGAGCTAAGCGCACCGCCCTGTCCTTCTGGCGCCCGAGCCCCAGGCTCAACTGATGCCTAGGAGCCCGTCGCTAGAGAACGTCCCCGTGGGGATTGGCGCCCATTCGACGCCCGAACCCCCTTTTTAACCCCACACCGTGTTTTACCCCCGCCGCGGCGCGGCACATGCGTCGATGCGCGGGTGCTTCGGCGTTGTTATAGTGCGCGAGTTGCCCGGAACCCGGACCGGTCGAGGACGTCATCATGTTACGCATCGCTCTGTGCCTGCTGATCGCGCTCACCAGTGCCGGCGTGGCTGCGCGCGACGTCAAGATGAGTTCGCCCAACAGCGGCAGCTGCCCAGACAGCCTGGCCGACAAGGAAGAGCCCGCGCGCGCGAGCGTGCGCAAGACGCCCCCAGCACGCGAGACCAAGGCGAAGCCGACAGTAGCCAACGATGCGGTGGGCAACGGGCGTTTGCAGTCGCCGCGCTGGCACAGCTTTCTGCCGGGCATGTTCCGCTAATCCGTTTCTGCTGCACCAGCGACTCCGCGACCCATCCGCTTGTTCGACCTTCTACGCCGGCGCCTGCCCGGCATGCTCTCGCAGCGCAAGTTCTGGCCCGGTACCGCCCCGCCGATCGACTCCGATATTTGGCATGCCACACGCGTGGCACTGCCGTGGCTATTGTCGCTGGATGACGAACGCATCGCGCGGTTGCGCGGGCTTACGTCAGTGTTCCTTCACCGCAAGACCATAACTCCCGTCGGCAGCCTGCAGCTGGACGCGCAGCAGCGCTGCTTGCTTGCCGCGTTGTGCTGCTTGCCATTGATGGAGTTCGGCAGCGACGGCATGCGCGGCTGGTCGCAAGTGATCGTCTACCCGGATGCATTTCGTGTGAATCGCAGCCATGTCGACGCCGCAGGCGTGTTGCACGAGGGACAGGAGGACCTGATCGGCGAGGCCTGGGAAGCAGGGCCGGTGATCCTATCGTGGGCCGACGTGTTGGCTGACTGCGAGGATCCGCGGGCGGGCTTTTGCGTGGCCATCCACGAGATAGCGCACAAGCTCGATGCCCTCGACGGCCTCCTTGACGGCACGCCGCCCCTGCCGGGACCGTGGCAACGGGGCTGGGCCCGGGATTTCCAACTCGCGTACGACGCGTTGGTCGCGCAGGTTGACGCCGGACGCGATACCGCGATCGATCCCTATGCTGCCGAGGCCCCCGAGGAATTCTTCGCTGTCGCAAGCGAGTACCACTTCAGTGATCCACACACGCTGCGCGCTGCGTGGCCAAAAGTAGCGGCGCACTTGGAGAAATTCTACGGGCCGCCACCGTTCGGGTGATATCGATAGCACTTGGTCGGCGAAGATGCCCACGCGCTAGGAGTCGAGTCCTGAACCCAGATGTACATTGCCACGGGTGAAACGCGATGGCCGGCGCACGGCTTCAGCGAGCAAAGCAGTAACAAATCTTGCCCTCGCTGGTGGATGTTCACCCTGCCCCTTTGGTCTGCCTAGCAGACGGCAGCTGGTTCACAGTCCGGGCGGCAGTTGCACCTCAAAACGTGCCCCGCCCAGTTCCTGCGACGGTTGCACATCGAGCGTGCCGCGGTAGCCACGCACCAGGTCCTGCACGATTGCCAAGCCGATACCGTGGCCATGCACGCGCTCATCGCCGCGCACGCCGCGCTGCAGGATCAACGCAACTTTCTCCGGCGGTATTCCGGGGCCATCGTCCTCGACCGCCAACATCAGCCCGGGGCGGCGATTGGGCAGAGCGTCACCATGACGCACAGTCAACAGCACGCGCGATTCAGCCCACTTGAAGGCGTTTTCCAGCAGGTTGCCGAGCAGCTCCTGCAGGTCCCCCGGTTCGCCGTGGAATTGCGCACCTTCGGCGACGTCGAACTCGCATAGCACGCCCTTGCTTGCGTAGACTTTCTCCAGTCCGCGCACGATCTGTTCGGCATGCGGTTCGATCGCGATCGGCGCGGCGAACAGCGCATGGCCTCCCGATGCCGCACGAGCGAGTTGGTATGAGACCAGATCGTTCATGCGCCGCAGCTGCATTTCCACGTCGCCCCGCAGATCCGCGTCAGAGACGGCGTGGTCGTCAAGGCGGGCATGCAGTACCGCCAGCGGTGTTTTCAAGCTGTGCGCAAGGTCAGCCAGGGTGTTGCGCTGGCGGTCGAGGTTTTCGCGTTCGCTTTCGATGAACGCGTTGATGCTCTCGGCCAGCGGCTCTAGCTCTCGGGGATGGTTCTCGCGCATGCGCGACGCTAGGCCACGCTGCACTCGCTTGAGTTCCAGAATCACGCGCCGCAACGGCAGCAGGCTCCAGCGCAAAATCAGCGCTTGCAGCAACAACAGGATCAGCCCGGCGCCGCCGAGGTAGCGCCACAACGCCTCGCGGAACACGCCGATTTGGCGGCTGAGCACCGTGGTGCTCTGGTAGATGTTGATGGTGTACGGGAACTCGGAGTGCGGCCCCTCGCCGGTCCAGATCAGACCGTAGCCGAAGCGGTAGGCTTGGCCGACTTCACCATTGATTTCGGTGATCGGCAGCGGCCCTTCAAACACTTCGTGCTTGGCCTCGACCATGCCGGCGTCGGGCGGCTCGGGGCCGTGCGCGGAAGCCGATACCCAGCGCGCATTGGGCAATACGATCTCTGCGTACAGGCCGCTGCCGGGGCGGTCGAAGCCCTTGTCCGGCGCCTCGAACGGTGGGATCAGTTCGCCGCTTCGGCTGAAGTCGGTGTCGGCAGCGTAGGCCAATGCATAGCCCTTCATGCGCTCGCGCAAATTGCTTTCCGCGGTCTTGAGAAACGCCCTATCGAGCGCGTAACCCGCCAGCGCCAGAAACGCGATGAGGCCAAGACTGGCCGCGAGCAACTGCCGCACCTGCAGCGATCGTGGTTCGCCCCAGCTCATGGCGCCGGGTCGGCCACACGGCCCGCGGCGGCGCTGGCCACGTGGCCGGCATGGTTGATATCAAGTGTGGACGCAGAGAATGGCATGCGTCGCAAGAGTACAAAGGATCGCGTACGCCGGCGACCGATCGCCGGAGGGGCGGCGGTGATCGCTACTCGCCGGTACGCGGAATGGCGAAGCGATACCCTCGACCGCGCACGGTCTCGATCGGCTTGAGCGCGCCATCGGGATCGAGCTTTTTGCGTAAGCGACCAATGAAGACCTCGAGCACGTTGGAGTCGCGGTCGAAATCCTGCTGGTAGATGTGCTCGGTCAGGTCAGCCTTCGAGACCAGTTCACCGGCGTGCATCATCAGGTACTCGAGCACCTTGTACTCGTAGCTGGTCAGGTCCACGTTGCTGCTGTTGACGGTCACCGTCTGCGCAGCAAGGTCCAGCGTCACCGGCCCGCATTCGAGGGTGGGCTTGCTCCAGCCAGCGGCGCGGCGAACCAGCGCATTGATGCGCGCCAGCAGCTCTTCGACATGGAACGGCTTGACCAGGTAGTCGTCGGCGCCCTGCTCGATGCCGCCGACCCGCGCCTCCTCGCCCGCGCGCGCCGAGAGCAGGATGACCGGCAGCGTGCGCAGCGCCGGCTCGGCGCG
>JAYSZI010000055.1:0-7019 GCA_043738095.1 Lysobacter sp. | reverse complement strand
AGCCGTCGTCCACCACGATCACCTCGATGGGTGGCGGGTCCTGCGCAACCGCGGCGCGAACGGCGCCAGCGACGGTGCGCGCGGCGTTCCGGCAGGGAATGATGACGGACGCCGTCGGGGCGTCGGAAACAGCCATGAAAGAGGGTTTCGGCGGGGTGCGCGGGATGATAGCACCGGGGTCCCGACCGACCGGCGACGCCGCGCGCGTGGCGCGATATACTGTGCGCCGGCCCGCAAGGGTCACCCCGCCGAGGGGCGCTGCAACCCCGCCCGCGCAACGCGGGCCTGGGATCAGGCTCGGCCAAGGGTCACTGTAACCGCGCCCGATTGCTGCGAGCCACTCGCAAAAGCCGCACACCGCGTGCCGGCTTTCCAAATCGGAGCTACACCATGAACGCTGTTGCCAAACCCGCTTCCACCAAGCAATTCTCGACCGAGGGTGACTACAAGGTCGCCGACATCTCGCTGGCCGATTTCGGCCGCAAGGAGCTCGACATCGCCGAGCCCGAGATGCCGGGCCTGATGTCGATCCGCCGCAAGTACGCCGCCGCCAGGCCGCTCAATGGCGTACGCGTCACCGGCTCGCTGCACATGACGATCCAGACCGCGGTGCTGATCGAGACGCTGAAGGACATCGGCGCCGACGTGCGCTGGGCGTCGTGCAACATCTTCTCGACCCAGGACCACGCCGCCGCCGCGATCGCCAAGACCGGCACGCCGGTGTTCGCGTGGAAAGGCGAGTCGCTGGAGGAGTACTGGGACTGCACGCTCGACGCCCTGAGCTTCCCGGGCAACGGCAGCGATTCGTACCTCGGCCCGCAGCTGGTGGTCGACGACGGCGGTGACGTGACGCTGCTGATCCACAAGGGCTTCGAGCTCGAGAACGGTTCCAAGTGGGTTGATGAAGCCGCTGCCTCGCACGAGGAGCAGGTGATCAAGAACCTGCTTAAGCGCGTTGCGGTCGAGCGCCCGGGCTTCTGGCACACCGTCGTGCGCGACTGGAAGGGCGTCTCGGAAGAGACCACCACCGGCGTGCATCGCCTGTACCAGATGGTCGAGGCCGGCAACCTGCTGGTGCCGGCGATCAACGTCAACGACTCGGTCACCAAGTCGAAGTTCGACAACCTGTACGGCTGCCGCGAGTCACTGGCCGACGGCCTCAAGCGCGCGATGGACGTGATGCTCGCGGGCAAGGTCGCAGTGGTCTGCGGTTATGGCGATGTCGGCAAGGGCTGCGCGCATTCGCTGCGCGCATACGGCTCGCGCGTCGTGGTCACCGAGATCGACCCGATCAATGCGTTGCAGGCGTCGATGGAAGGTTTCGAGGTCAACACCGTCGAGTCCACCCTCGGCCGCGGCGACATCTACGTCACCACGACCGGCAACAAGGACGTGCTGACCATCGCGCACCTGAGCCAGATGAAGGACCAGGCGATCGTCTGCAACATCGGCCACTTCGACAACGAGATCCAGGTCGATGCACTAAACGAGCTGCCGGGCGTCACCAAGCTCAACATCAAGCCGCAGGTCGACAAGTACACCTTCAAGGATGGCCGCGCGATCTTCCTGCTGGCCGAGGGTCGCCTGGTGAACCTGGGTTGCGCCACCGGCCACCCGAGCTTCGTGATGTCGAACTCGTTCTCGAACCAGACGCTCGCGCAGATCGACCTGTGGGCGAACAAGGACGCGTACGAGGCCAAGGTCTACATCCTGCCGAAGAAGCTCGACGAGGAAGTCGCGCGCCTGCACCTGGAGAAGATCGGCGTGAAGCTGACCACGCTCACCACCGAGCAGGCCGCGTATCTCGGCGTGGCGGTTGATGGGCCGTACAAGCCGGAGCACTACCGCTACTGATCCGCTGTCGCGGATGGTTGCAATCAAGACGGGCGCTTCGGCGCCCGTTTTTTTTCGGTGCCACTAAGCACGCAAATGTCTTGCCCGCATGAGTCCTGCTCCGACATCCGACCTTTCCTTTCGGCGCTCCGGCAATTCAGAGTGTCGGCCTGCTTGGTGCGCGCTTCACCACGGGGTGGACCGAGTCTCTCCTCCGAAAGGGTAAGCCTCGTCCTTGCCCTATCGTCCCGTCAGCATGGTTGCTGACGGGACGCGATGTGGGTTGTTTCATTCATCGCGATAGAAAGATAAACTGATCGCCCCTCGCCGTCAGCGGCCCGCGCATGCTCCCGATCAGCTTCGAGTTCTACCCGCCCAAGACCGACGAACAGCGCGCGCAACTCGACAAAACCGCGAGCAAGCTCAAAGCGCAGTCGCCCGACTACGTGTCATGCACATTCGGCGCGGGCGGCTCGACGCTCAGTTACACCCCCGAGACCGTCGATCACCTGCACCAGCGCCATGCGCTGAATGCCGCGCCACACATCTCCTGCGTCGGTGGCACGCGCGCGGAGCTGGGCGATTTGCTGACGCGCTACAAGGCAATGGGCTGCCGGCGCCTTGTCGCGCTGCGCGGCGATCTGCCGTCGGGCATGGGCCATAGCGGCGACTTCCGCTACGCGACGGAGTTGGTCGAATTCATCCGCCGCGAGCACGACGGCTGCTTTCATATCGAGGTGGCGTGCTACCCGGAGACTCACCCGCAGGCCGACGACGCGCTCGCGGACCTGCGCTACTTCAAGGCCAAGGTCGACGCCGGCGCCGATGGTGCGATTACCCAGTATTTTTACAACGCCGATGCGTACTTCCGCTTTGTCGATGACGCCCGCAAGCTCGGCGTCAGCATTCCGATCGTCCCCGGCATCATGCCGATCTCGAACTTCACCCAGCTGCGCCGTTTCTCCGAAGCCTGCGGCGCGGAAATCCCGCGGTGGTTGAGCAAGCGCATGCTCGCGTATGGAGACGATGCCGAGGGCATCCGCGAACTCGGCGCGGACGTGGTGGCGCAGCTATGTCGTCGCCTCATTGAAGGCGGTGTTCCAGGTCTGCATTTCTACACGTTGAATTTGGCTAAGCCGACGCTGAACGTGATCGAGCGCTTGCGGTAAGTAGGGTGGCGGTTTTAGCAGCGTTCAGCGCCAGCGCCGTTTTTAAACGCGGTATTGACGGTGGCATGGGCAGCATTTGCCTACCTTCAATGCCGCGCCCCTGCCATGAAATCCCTGTCGCTAACGACGTTCGCACTAACCTTGCTCGCCGCATCGTTGCCACTGACCTTGCCGGTCCAAGCCGGCACTGCGATCCAGCGTTGCCAGGCGGCTGACGGTTCCGTCGTCTACACGGACCAAGCGTGCGCGTTACTGGGCGCGGCCCCTCGGCCATTGCCGGGCGAGGTATTGAGCCGCGTCATCCGCGCTGCAACCGACACCGCACCATCGCCTGAGTTTGCGCGCGACGCCACCGTGCCAGACTCGATTACTACCGCGATTACTACAACGCGTCGATCGCCGACCGCGGGTTGCGCGCGCACGCCGACACAGCTGGCGATGGATCTGCGCGGTTCGCTCGCGCTGCGCGATATCAACCGCCTGGCCGAGAGCTACCACTGGGTCGGCGTGACCCAAGCGCAGAGCCAACCGCTGATGCACAGGCTTGAGCGCATGGCCCAGCAGCCCCTCGACGATGCGCGCTACTTTGACGCGGAAATCGGCGCCGGGGGCATGCAATGGGCCGATGCCGGCACCCACTACTCCAGCGGGGGCGTGATGCAGTTGCAGTTCGGCGGCGCGTCCCCGCAGGTGCTGGACCTGGAAGTTGAGCGCTATGCAGGTTGCTACTTTGTGCGGTTCTGACAGCTAGCAGCCTCTGTTGAGCCTCGTTGAGCCAGCGGCTGATCATCGCTGCTTATGCGCTTGTCATATCAGGCGTCGTTCTTGGCCGTTAAACCTGTTCGGCTAAACCTGTTCGGCGCGATGAGCGGCTCACTGTTTCGAGCTGGGCCACGCGAGCCTGTCCAGTTGGTGCAGAGATTTTTCGTTCTGGGTTTGCCGAGTCCGCATCGTCGCGATACCAACGCCACGCCCGCTACCGGCGATCAGCCTTCCCGCAATCCGATGGCGGCGTTAGGCTTCGTGCATGCTTCGCCCTTTTATTTTCCTGTTGTCTACCGCTCTAGGGATCGCTTGGCTGTGGCCGTCGCCGGCGGGTGCGCAGGTGCGTCGGTGCACGGGCCCTGATGGGAGCACGGTGTTCACCGACCGTCGCTGCGTGGATATCGGCGGCGTCGAGCGCCTGCCGCGCGACCGTCCCACCAGCAGCGTGCGGCAGTTGTATCGCGGTTGCGCACGCAACCTGCAGGATCTCGTGTACGAGATCACCACCGCGATCGACTCGGGCGACACCAACCGCCTGGCCAGCGTTTACCACTGGCCAGGCATGGCCCACCGTCAGGGATACGCGGTGATGGGGCGCCTGGCGGGCATGGTGAAGCGCCCGTTGGTCGATATCGCGCCCATGATGCCCGCCAGTCCCGATGGCGTGGACGGCGAGCTGTATCCACAAACCAGCGTGCGCCGTGCCCCAATCGGGTTGCGCGTAGAGCAGACCCTCGGCAATAGCGCGACCCCGTCGCGCACCGTGTTTGGCCTGCGCAAGCACTTTGACTGCTGGTGGGTCACCTTCTGAGCGCGCCACAAGCCGCGCATGCTGCACTGCAGCTTGCGAGGAGCGCGACAAGCGGCGAGCGTGCACGGCGGCGCGACCGCGTCGGCTGCGAATGCGATCGCAGATCACTCTGGGGGACTGCACCTGATGAATCGATCACTACCCGTCGTAGCCGGATTGGCTGGCCTGTTGCTGGCCTGCTCCGCGTCCGCCGCCGGCAAGCCGTTGTTCGTCGGCACCAACAGCGCCGCCGACGCCCGCAACGAGCGCGCGCTCGAGCAGCTGTTGAGCAACCCCAGCACACGCGACGTGCGTCTGGTGCGCGCCGACGCCACGGCCAGCGACAGCGCCGAAATCGAATTGGTGCTCGGCGGCCGCGTGCTGACCGCCGACCGCTCCCGCAGCGAACGAACCTCGGGTGGCAGCCACGTCTGGTACGGCCACGTGCGCGAGACCGCCAAGACCCACGGCTATGCGCCGCGCGAGACCAACGCCGACCCGCTCAACGACGTGATCCTGGTCCGTCGTGGCAACCAGATCACAGGCACCGTGCGCGTGGCCGGCCAGCTGTTCCGCATCCGGCCGCTGCCTAGCGGTGCAACCGCGGTGGTGGAGGTCGACGAGAACCGCATGCCGGCCGACCATCCCGAGGACGCCTACCGGGCGCTGTTCGAGGCGTCGGTCAGGGACAAGGCCGGCAACTCGCCCGCCGGCAAGCCGTGCCGCGTCAATTGCGGTGGCGGCGGCACGCCGGTCGATCCGGGCCCTACCCAGACCATTCGGGTGATGGTCGTCGCCACCGATGCAGCAGTTGCCGCCTACGGCGGCGATATGCGGGCGCTGACCGAGCTGGCGGTAGCTGAGAGCAATCAGGGCTACGTCAACAGCAATGTCGGCATCAACCTGGTGTTGGCCAACTACTCGACCACGAACTACGTCGAGTCGGGCAGCTTCAGCACCGACTTGAGCCGCTTCCGCGGGACCGCCGACGGCTTCATGGATGGCATCCACGCCACCCGCGACACGTCCACCGCCGACGTCGCGATGCTGGTGATCAACAATGCCAGTTCGTGCGGATTGGCCTCAGGGATCGGTTCCACTGCGTCGACCGCGTTCGCCAACGCGCACTGGGACTGCATCACTGGGTACTACAGCTTCGGTCACGAGATCGGCCATCTGCAGTCCGCACGTCATGACCCGGCGGCTGACTCCACCACCACACCGTATGCCTACGGCCACGGCTATCGCGCGCCGGACAACAGCTGGCGCACGATCATGGCCTACAACTGCACCGGTGCCGGCTGCCCGCGTCTGAACTACTGGTCAAATCCGGCCGTGACCTACGGCGGCGTGCCGATGGGCACTTACGACAAAAGCCACAACCAGCGCGTGCTGGTTGAGACCAAGGCCACCATCGCCGGCTTCCGCTGAGCTAGCGTGAATCTCACGCCGCGCGGGCGACCGCGCGGCGTTTTTTATGCCCGATCGGTCGATTGCAACGGCGCCGGCTAAACTATGCGGCTCCCCGACCCTCGCGCGAGCACCGGCATGACCATGCAATACCCCGAATGGATCTGGCACAACGGCGCGATCAAGCGTTGGGCGGACGCGACCACCCACGTGATGTCACACGCGTTGCACTACGGCTCGTCAGTGTTCGAAGGCATCCGCAGCTACGACACGTTTGTCGACGGCAGGCCCAATGGCGCGGCGATCTTCCGCCTGAGCGACCACAGCAACCGACTATTCGCCTCGGCGAAGATCTACGACATGCCGATGCCGTACACGGTGGACCAGGTCAACGCCGCCTGCCGCGAGGTGATCGCCAAGAATGGGTTTAGCAAGGCCTACCTGCGTCCGATCGCCTATCGCGGCCTCGGCGGCTTCGGGCTGTCGGCGGAGACCCCGACCGACCTGTCGGTCGCGGCGTGGCTGATGGGCCCCTACCTCGGCGAAGGCGTGCTTGAACAGGGCATCGACGCCTGCGTGTCGAGCTGGCAGCGGTTCGCCCCGAACACGCTGCCAGCCGGCGCCAAGGCCGGCGGCAATTATCTGTCCGGCCAGTTGGTGGCGCGCGAAGCACGCCGCCTCGGCTTCGGCGAAGGCATCGCTCTGGCCTCGACCGGTCTGCTCAGCGAAGGCGCCGGCGAGAACCTGTTCCTGGTGTTCGACGGCGCGCTGCACACCACGCCGGTCAGCGCCGCGCTGCTCAACGGCCTCACCCGCAACTCGATCATTACCCTGGCCAAGGCCGCGGGCATCGAGGTGTTCGAGCGCGACCTGCCGCGCGAATACCTCTACCTGTGCGACGAACTCTTCATGTGCGGCACCGCCGCCGAGATCACCCCGATCCGCTCGGTCGATGGCCGCGAGGTCGGGGCCGGCAAGGCAGGGCCGCTTACCAGGCGCATCCAGGAACTCTTCTTCGGCCTGTTCGACGGCAGCACCGCAGACAAGTACGG
>JAYSZI010000054.1:0-7038 GCA_043738095.1 Lysobacter sp. | reverse complement strand
GTAGGTCATCTCATCTCTCCTAACCAAAGCCGGGGCTTTGGATTCTAGGGAGAGCTCGACCGAGAGTCGGTCCGCCCGATTACCGATGCTTTGGGTCGGAAGCGGACCTGGGCTGGCCAAGACCAGTTGAGCGGTCAGCCAAAGCCAGAGCCACGCAGAAGGATCGCGGCACGCAGCACGCCTTTGCGCCGATCCTCTGCCGTTACCAATTCGTGTCAGCACGCCGCGAAGCCTCTGCCTGTGCGACGGCGAGTACCTCGTCAAAGCGTCCTGCTTGGATGAAGGTCGGCAGGTCGGGCGCCGTGCAGCGAGGTTCGGCACCAGATAAGCCACTCGATCCAGCCCCAACGGGATTCACTGACGTCGGCCAGCACGTTGAGCAGTTGCGGCATCTTGATCGACTACACCACCCGCGAACGGTCGATTGAGTAAGCGGCGGTGCACGGCGCCCACGAGGTCATCTTCATGGGCGAGGAAACGCTCACCCGGTGGGCAAGGCGAAGTTCGCGAACAAGAAGCTGCGACGCAGGACCACGGAAATCTGGACCAACGCCAGCGGCGCTGGCAGCTCTCTGTGCGCCAGACGACCATCTACTCGACGAACTAGATGTCGACAACGCCACTGTGGACCGGGGCAATTGGGACAAGGCCCGCGTGCGGTTGCAGCACGGGCGTGTGCTCTTGACCGAAGGCCGGCCACTTAAGGGCAGGCTCGCGCAGCTTATTCGCCCCAGCGCTTTAGTTCCTGGCCGTCCACCGGCTTGCGCACCCACTTGGCGATGTAGAACGCCTCGCTGTCGAGGTTGGAGCGCAACTGGGCGCAGCCGGTCATCAGGCCTTGGGTCCTCAAGGTCACCCGGTCGGTGAACGCGGCCTCTTTCTTGCCGTCACGGTAGAGCGTGCCTTCGAATTCCATGAAGGACGAGTGCCCGATGAAGCCGTTGCCGGCAAAGTCGAACCCGACCAGTCGCACCCGCAACGAGCGCCCCGTCGGCGTGGGCACCTTGCCCGGTGCGAACGTGCCGTTGTCCTTGTGCAGCGCCTTCTGCAGGATCTCGCCGAACGATTCGCGGAACGGACAGTCGGCAAAGTTCGAACCGACCTTCGCGCTGGGCGCGACCTCGAGTGTCTGCGCGATGTACAGCGGCTCCTTTGCCGACGCTGCGGCAGGCAGGGCAATGGCGAGGATGGCGAACAGTGCACGGCAGGCGAATGGCTTCAAGGCAGCGGTCCCGGGGGAAGGAGGGATACGTAGTCTAGCGACCGTCGACATGAGCACCGGGTTAAACGGTCGGGTATTCGCCACGCGAGCAGCAACCTGGGATCGCGGCGCAGGTGGGGACATGGGCGCGGTTGCGCGCTGGTCCACAGGCTGCGCTTGGCGGGTCAAGACCTACCCGATCACTAGTACCGGTCCGAGCTGACCGCCCTCGCCGCTATTGACCAGGTCCGCTATCGGCCAGTAGCGGACGTTGCATCAAGACCAATGCGCTAGTCCGGGGGGCAACCACGCGCCGAGACGCGCCTTGATTTAGCTGACGACGGTAAACCGCAGATCAGGCGGCGCCTGATGTTGGGTTTACAAGGCTGCCCTAGCGTTGCCCTATCGACAACGGCAAGGACGGGACATGGGTATGCGAACGAAGCGATTGCTAGGCGCAGCGACGCTGTGCGTGGCGCTACTCGGGTGCATGGGCGCGGGCTACGTTCACAGCTTGAACCTGGGCAGCCAACCCCTGGCCGACGCGCAGACGACTCCGAACGAGTTGGCGATGCTCAAGGGCACGCGGCCGGCATCGCGGGGACGCATCCTCGCGGTTGTTACCAGTAGCGCGAAGGCGGGCGAGGACGGGGCGGCTGGGCTCGAACTCACCGAACTGTCTCGTGCGTACTACACATTCGTGGCCAATGGCTTCGACGTCGAGATCGCGAGCCCAAAGGGGGGCCGCCCGCCCGTGCATATGGACGACGAACTCATCGATGTCGATTACGCCTTCATCAACGATGCCGACGCCCAGAGGCGCCTATCGAATACCTTGCTGCTCGCCAATGTGGATCCTTCGCGGTATTCAGGGGTCTACTTCGTCGGCGGAAAGGGCGCCATGTTCGATTTCCCGCGCAACCCGGCGGTGCAGCGCGTTGTCGCGTCCATCTACGACGCGGGCGGTGTCGTCGGCGCCGTGTGCCATGGGCCTGCAGCGCTGGTAGATGTAACGCTCGCCAGCGGGCGGCAACTGCTGGAAGGCAAGCATGTAACTGGCTTTACCAACGAGGAAGAGCTATTTCTGATGAAGAACGCCCGCGAGGTGTTCCCGTTTCTGCTCGAGGACGCTCTGAGCGCCCAAGCGGGTACGTTCAGCGAAGGGCCGAAGTATCTGGACCACACGGTGGTCGACGGCCGCCTGGTGACGGGGCAGAACCCGTGGTCGACCTGGTCGGTCGCCGAGGGGATGATCCGGACGCTGGGGCACCAGCCGGTAGCCCGCAAAACGACCCGCGAGGAACGCGGGGTTGCGGTTCTCGCGGCGTTTCACCGTGAGGGTGCGGAAGCCGCGGCCAGCGTGCGCGATCAAATGGGTGGTACCGACAAGCGGCTCGTGCTGATGCACGCGGTCATTGCCGTAATGGAAGGCCGGCTAGGCGAGGCCTACCACTTGCAGCTGCTGGCGCACTAATAATCACGCCATGACCTTGAGCCCCGCGCCTGTCCGTGTACTGCTGGTGGAAGACGATCTCGACGTCGCGGCCGGCCTGGGGGCCTACCTCGATCAGCGTGGGGTGTCGGTGGACTTCGCGTACACCGCCCGGGAAGCGCGCGGCCTTGCCTGCAATGCCACATTCGATGTCGTCGTGCTCGACGTACAGCTGCCAGATGGCAATGGCATCGCCCTGTGCCGGGAACTGAAGGACATGGGCTTGCGGTCCCCGGTCCTCTTTCTCACCGCTCGCGGCGCGCTGGAGGACAAGCTCCGCGGCTTCGAGGCCGGCGGCATCGACTACATGGTCAAGCCATTCGCCCCGGCCGAGCTCCTCGCGCGGGTCAAAGCGCTGGCGCGCCACGTTCCAGCTGCCGGCGGCTTGGGTGTCCGAGCGGGTGACTTCAACCTCGACCCGCACGCCGGGCTGCTAACCGGCCCCGGTGGCAGGGTCGCGCTGAACGCCACGGCCGTGCTCATTCTCCGCCGACTCATGCAGGCGAGCCCCGGAAGCGTGACGCGCAACGAGCTCAATGCACTGTTGTGGGGCGACATGCCGCCCGCCAGTGACCCGCTGCGGATGCACATCTACGAGCTGCGCCAGATACTGAGCGACGCCTTCGGCTCACCACTGATCGAAACCGTCCGCGGCTTTGGCTATCGCTTTGGTGCGGGCCATGCCGGCGCGTAGTCTCAAGGCGCTCCTGACCCGCGAGTGGATGGCGTTTGCGACGTGCGTCGCAGCGCTGTTCGCCGTGGCTGGCCTGCTGTTGCTGTTCCGCTTGGAGGACAGCTTTATCGACCGCCGGCTTGAGGCGGCAGCGCATTCCGTGGCGTCTACGTCCTCGGCCATGGCGCGGCTCCCCCCGGAGTTCTCCGTCTACCCCGTGGACCAAGTGCCGCTCGACATCCATGCGTTGCTACCGTTCAACGAAGTGGGTGAACCGTTCGAGATGCGCCGCGCCGATCGACGCTACGCGCACATCCTGCTCGTCGATACGCCCAATGAGGGGCGACTGGCCGTCGTCTATGACGTGACCGATCAGCTCACCGTGTCCCCGCGTCTTGGGCCGGGCTTTTTGTTCGTCCTGGGGCTCACGGTCGCGGCGCTGCTCGCCGCCGCAGGCCTCGCGCGGGCGTTTGTCGGTCGCGTGACCAGACAGGCCGCACACCTCGTCGACGACGTGCGCCGTAGCCCGCACCCCGGGCGACTGCGGGAACTGGCCGAAGTTCAGCAGATCCTCGAGTTCCAGCACCTGCTGGTCATACATGCCGACGTCTGGGAGGCGCAGCTCGCGGCCGTGGAGAATGAACGCCAGACACTTGCGTACCTGGGTCACGAATTGCGCACGCCGCTTCAGTCGGCCGAGACGAGCCTCGCGCTGCTTGCCGGGCAGCGCGACGACCCTGCCGCCTTTGAGCGCCTGCAGCGCGCACTCGCGCGGCTGACGCGGGCGAGCCGGGCTGCCCTCTGGCTGGCGACCGACCGCGTTCCAGACCTTTCGGCCAGTACGTCGCTACTTCCCCTGGTCCGCCGTCTGGCGCAGGAGTTTTCCCCGCTTGCCGCGCAGGCCGGGCAGATTATCGAGGTCGACGTCCCACCCTCGCTCACCGTCCGGGGGCCGAACGAAATCGTTGAATCGATCCTCGCCAACCTGCTTCTCAACGCGATCCAGCACGGCGCCTGCGGTCCTATTTTGATTCATGGCGGCGCGGGATTACTGACGATTACCAATTCCCTGCGCCATGAGCTCGAGCCGGGAGGATTCGGCTTCGGTCTGGAGATCGTGCGCCGCCTCGCACAACGTATCCGCTGGACCGTCAACGTCGAAGAAACCGACGCCTCGACGACCACACGCATCCACCTGCAGCCATCGACCGACGGGGCCTCCTGAAGGATCCACATGCCTACCTTTCACCGCACCCTGAAGCTCCTGGGCAACGGGATTCCGCTGCTGATTGACCTCCCGGTCGTCGCGGTCGTCGCTGGTCTGCTGTCGCCCTGCGAGAAGCACAGTTCCCGCGTTCGATCCAGCCATTCGCGTTGTCGCGGATGACGATCGCCGACGTTAAGTCGAGTGCCCTGCTCACCGATCAGACCGAAGTCGCGCGGGCCAGCCGGATTGAGTGGGACCGCTTCAATGGCGCTCTGTGCGTCCGTCAGATCAAAGATGGCGGCACCTGTGCCGCGGTGAGGTTTCCCGCATGATCAGGAAATTGCTGAAGATATTCGCAGGGCTGGTCATCGCGCTTGCGGTCGTGCTGGCGGTATTGCTGAACTCGCCGTTGCCCGACATGCCGCGCCCCGGTGTATCCGGTGATTTCCTGATCAGGAATGTCGCCATGGTCGATGTGCGGAACGGCCAAGTCGTACCTGGGCGTGATGTCGTTGTCCGCGGCGGTCGCATTGATTCCATCGGCACGAGCACCCCCGGAAGCGGGCAAAGCGGTCTCGTCGTTGTGGATGGCACCGGCAAGTTCCTGGCCCCGGGCCTGTGGGACATGCATGTCCATTCACTGAAGATTTCACCGCAGTACACCCATCCGCTGCTCATTGCCAACGGGGTTACCGGCGTGCGTGAGATGTGGGGCTGCACACCCCTGCCGGACAATTTCCTTGCCTGCGGCGAAGACATTGAACGCTGGCGCAAGGGGCTGCGTGATCACAGCGTCCTCGCGCCCCGATACATCCAGCGCAGCAGTCATCAGATGAACGCCGAAAGCGGGTTGTCCGCTGCCGCACCTGCATTCTTCAAGGCGCGAAACGCGGACGAAGCCCGGGCGCTGGTGGCGCATCATGCCGCCGATGGTGTCGATGCGCTGAAGACTTACAGCCAACTTTCGGTGGCGGGATACGAGGCACTCGCAGCGGAAGCGCCAAAGCACGGGCTCTCGCTGGCGGGGCATCTCCCCGTACGGGTTTCGCTCGAAAAAGCACTCGCTGCCGGCCAGCACAGCATCGAGCACCCGGACCTTTTCCTGCGCGAATGCTACCGAGGCGCTGCGGCGATCCGCGCGTTGCCGGATCCCAAGGCCGCCTACCACATCGGCATGTGGACCCGGCTCATCGACGAGCATGATCCCAAGCGCTGCGCCGAGCTCATGGCGGCGATGGCGGCATCCGACACCTGGTGGACACCGACCCTGGTGGCGCAACGCGTGCGCGCGCTCGCCGGCAACCGGGAGTTCCGCGAAGATCCGCGCCGGCGGTACATCCCGTTCATCGTCATGCAAACCTTGTGGGGAATGGATGCTGATCGGACGGCGAAACGGTCGGCGAAAGCTGTGCACGAATCCGGTCGCGACGTGCACGCGGAGTTGTATCAACTTGCGCTGGACAACGTGGGCCAGGCCCACGCGGCTGGCGTCAAGATAGTGGCTGGAACCGATGCCCCCGAGACCTACGTTTTTCCCGGGTTTGCGATCCACGACGAACTTGCCGAACTCGTGCGCGCCGGTCTTTCGCCTGCAGACGCGCTGCGAAGCGCAACCATTGACGCGGCGCGTTTCACCGACCAGACCCGGGACTACGGTTCGATCGAAGTGGGCAAGGTTGCCGACATGATCCTGCTCGACGCCAACCCACTCGCCGATATCCGCAATACCGGGGAAATTGCGGGTCTATTCTTCAACGGGCAATACCTTGATCGTGCCGCGTTGGATGACCTGCTGGCGTTTGCAGAGCAACAGGCCGCCAGCGTTCGCACCAACCTGCACCTGCTGTGGGGTGCGCTGAAAAGCCCGGTGTTGCGCGGGCAGGTTTCCGACTAGCGGTGGCTTGAGTAGGGCGACAGTCACATCGTGTGGCGGACGGCTGCCGGTAACGTAAAAGCTGTTCAGTGCGTCGATGGCGCGACGTTGCACGATGGCCGGGCCGCGGATGACCGAGTGCATGACCCTTCGGTTGGAGGACCTCGACTTCCGGGCTTGCACGGGCAACGTCCGGCTGGCAAAAGCGTCAAGGAGCGGACCACGGTGCTTCCGGAGCGCTTGTGCGACTAGGTCTACCGCGTGGCCCGGCTCCACAAAACAGACCTGCTCGCAGGAGCTGGGCACGCGCCACTGCCCGGCGGGCTTGACCCGAAGTATCCCGCTACCAGCCGGAGCTTGCGTGGCAATTCGTGTTCGCTGCGATCGATACGCCGCTGTCCGGGCACGGGCGGCGGCGCTCGCAGTCCACACACACGTTGAGCAACCATGAGGAAAACGACAAGTCCGCGAGCCTGCTCTAGAGGCGTATGTATGCTTCTTTAATCGGGCGGCAGTGTCAAGGTCTTGCTCCTCCGTTGGTCGGAATCGTCGCCGCGTGGGTCACGCTTCTTTTCGCAGTCGGCTCGGTGAA
>JAYSZI010000053.1:0-18710 GCA_043738095.1 Lysobacter sp. | reverse complement strand
CACGTCGGTGGCGGGCAGCGCTCCCGTCAGGATTTCGGGCAGCCTGCGCAGGCAGGCTTCGATCAGGGTGAGATAGGCGCGATGGTTGGCGTTCTCGCACCAGCCCGGCATCGCCGCGTCCCAGCGCGGCCATAGCGCTTCGACGGCTTCGTCGATGAGAAAACGGCAATGCCCCGTTAGCGGATTGACGGCGACAAGCCGGTGCGCCTCGAGATGACACAGCTTGGCATCCAGCCAGCGGCGGTGCGAGGGGCGCAGCATGGCGACGCATTCGGCCGGCGCGTATTCGCCGTGCGCATCGGCGCACAGCGCGCGCACCTGCGCCGCTACGATCGCGGTGGCTAGGCGCTCGGCATCGGCCGGCAACCGGGCGGCTTCCAGGTCGGAGGCGGAGATATGCGGCGGCGCGTGACCTCCCTTTGGAGTCTTGTCCGATGCGTTCATACGCGTTACCACATCCCTGTAGAATTCTTGGATCATTCGTGGTCCGGGTAGTGCCGGATCTCTTCCGATACCGCCAGATCGTCGAGCAGGCTCATCCTGGAGTTCACAGTCGTGACGTGAATGCTCGCCGGCAAACGGCGATGGGCCATCGCTGCGACGACCTTGAAGACACCCGCCAGGCCGGCGGGACGTGGGGCTTCCGTGGGACGTGAGTGCTCCACCGCGACGGGCCTAGAACGCAGATCGGCTCAGCGTTGGAGGCAACCCCGAGTGCGTCCAGCGCATCGCGAAGCTGATCGTCGTCAACGGGATTGAAGGGCAACAGGCTAGCTTCGGCGGCCGAAGTACCCGGCGAATTGCCGGAAGCCTGCGCATGGCGTTCAACGACGAACTGGCAAATCCAATCGAAACTGTATGACTTTTTGGACATAACCGCCCACTACTTGATCCTTCAAGACGGCACGGCAATACAACGCCGCGCATGCGCCGCCAACGGTAATCCCTACACGTTGCAATTCAGTACACCCCGGGGGCATCGACCGTTACGAACCCCTGCATCACTCGCATGCTGCGCGATCGATGCGTTTTCCCCGAGCCATCTAAGCAGACACTTTGGGAGATTGTCAACGCCAGAATGCTGCGTTGCGTTCGCTGCCTTCAAAATGGTCGACCACGTAAAAAACGCAGCGAACCGGCCAACGCTGCGCGGAACTTCGTCGGTATCAGGCCCATACTCGCGGATGTGGCTATGATTCGCTTCGGAGAGCGATAGGATGCCTAACGGCTCCGCGACAGCCTCGAGTCAACACCTGTGCATCGAGGAGAGTGGAACAATGCCTGCGTCCGTGCCCATGCTGGCGGTTCGTGGTTCCCCAGCCGTAGGCGGACACGATATCGACGTGTGGCTTACCTTTTATGACGAGATTGTCGACGACCGGCATCTCGCCAGCCTCCGGCTGCTGCTAAATGCCGAGGAAATCGCGCAGGAACGTCGTTTCTATTTTGCCGACGACCGCAAACGTTATCTCGTCACGCGCGCAATGTTACGAACGCTGCTGTCTCGCTACGCACCAATCCCCCCAGAGCAATGGCTGTTTTCGAAGAACGCCTACGGCAGACCTGCCATCTCCGACGCAATCTTGAATACGGAAATCCGGGCACGCGACCTGACGTTCAACATTTCCCACACACGGGGATTAATCGTACTGGGTGTGACCCGCGGGCGCGATTTGGGCGTCGATGTCGAGAATGTCGCGACACGCAGCATTTCGCTCGATGTAGCGGACCGTTTTTTTTCCGCTACTGAGGCAGCGGAACTATCTCGCATTCCTCCGGACCGGCAGCAGGACCGCTTCTTCGAATACTGGACGTTCAAAGAGTCGTACATCAAAGCGCGTGGTATGGGGCTCTCGCTGCCGCTGGACCGCTTCAGCTTCGAGTTCCCGCATCACGACGCAGTGCGCCTGAGCATTGATGCGGAACTAAACGACGTCGCGGAACGCTGGAGCTTCTGGCAGAGTCGCCCCTCCCCGGACCACCTGATGGCGATTTGTGCTGAGCGAAGCTTGGGGGACCCGCCATTGATCACGATGCGGAAGTTCATGCCGCCCACCAGCGACGTGTCAGTGGTGGCGCATTTCCTAAGAAGCTCGCACCCGTGCTGACAACAGACGTTGCGACACCCGGCACTCGCACTGTCTGCGGCCGCGGAACAACGAACGCGGCGAACGGGGAACAGCTCCGAGCGTGTAGAACTGGCTATTAAGACACGCACAGAATGTGGGTTCTAGAAAAAACCAAAAATGTGCGGTTCTTTAAAACCCCAAAGCGCGACGGTCGAACTGCCTCAGCGGCGAGGGCATCACGCGGCGTCCGGGAGCTCGAAAAGTTGGCGCGCCGCAATCGCGCCCTCCTGCGGATACCCGAAAGCGTTGTTGATATAAGTCACGCCATCGAGCTTGACCCGGCGGTTGATGTGGCTGTGACCGTAGACGTGCACGGTCGCACCGAGCGCGCGCAGTTGGCGTTCGATGCCACTGCTGCCCAGAACGGGGTCAAGGTAGCGCATGGCACGGGGGACGAAGGACGGGATCAGATCGATACGCGGCAGGAAATGCGAAAACGTTATGACCCTTTGCGCCGGCTGGGGAAGCGATTTTGGATTCATCCGCAGGAAGTGCGCGGTCACCTGCTCCGGTTCGAGGCCGTCCGGCCAACGGCAGGCACGGAAGTCCATCCACAACTTGCGCAGATCGCTGTCCGGTAAGCCGAAGGAATAGTCGTACCAACCCAACAGCGGCACCACCACCGTGTCGTCGTAGTGATAGGGCCGCGTTGATACACCGGTGTCGGAGGCGATGGCCATCACCTGGTCAAACTTGCGTAGCGAACACATGGCGAGCGGCTCGCGTCGCACCCAAAGATCATGGTTTCCGGGAACGAACAACACCTGACGGAATTTGGCCGCGAAGTGACCGAAGCACCACGCGAGCAGACGGCTGTCCTCGGTGAGGTCACCAGCGAGGATCAGTACGTCGTCTCGGTAATCCGCGTCTGACAGCGACTCCACCCAACGCGCGTTGGCGGGATAATCGACGTGGATATCGGAAAGCGCGAACAGTCGCATCAAGATCCTTCGGTCTGTTTGCGCCGCGTGGCGCGGGAGAAACCCCACGCTGCGCGATGGGGCAGTATAGACGAGTGATCGGAGACGGTCGGTTTCATCGTCGGCTATCCTGCGTTGCATTATGACGGTGACATGTTTTCAACAGGCCGTACGCCATTGAAGCTGCGCGACATGAAAGCGACGTCTCGGGTCGACCATCCGAACGAAAAAGGCAACGGGCAACACGCTAGGCAACCAAAATTGCACCGGTCGCGACGGATCAAGCGCTTCACCCTTGTCTCGTCGCGACGCATCCACAGCGGGTTTACAAGTTTTTCAGCAGCTGTCTCATCGACAAACAGCCCTATCGCACCGCTGATTTAGCTCTGGCTGCATCTTCAATCCAGACAGTGCCGCAGGCGCTCACAACAGTGGCTGCAGCACCTTCCACACGTGGTCCCGCAGCTTGGGCTGTGCGCTAGCCACAGGGTGCAGGTTGTCGTTCTGGAACGCGCCACGGTCGCGCGCGATCGGTTCGAGCAGGAACGGCAGCAGCGTCGTATCGAAACGCTGGGCCAAATCCCGATATCCGCGTTCGAACTCCTGGGTGTAGGCCGCGCCGTAATTCGGCGGGATGCGCATGCCCACCAGCAACACCTTGGCGCCCACGCCCTGCGCTGCCCCGATCATGCGCGCGAGGTTGGTGCGCGTTTGCCGCAGTGGCAATCCGCGCAGGCCGTCGTTCGCACCGAGTTCGATCACCACCACCGCGGGCCGATGCAGCACCACTTCGCGCACCACGCGTGCGGCGCCGCCGGCGGTGGTTTCGCCGCTGATGCTGGCATTGACTACGCGCCAGCCCGGCTTGCTGCGCGCGATGCGCTCGCCCGTCAGCGCGACCCAGCCCTGCGATGGCGCTAGCCCGTAGGCCGCCGATAGGGAGTCGCCCAGGACCAGCACCGTGCGTGGCGGCGGCGTCACCTGTCCGGGATGGGGCTCGCCTACTGCGATGGATTGGGTCTGCGCCAACGTTGCGAACGTCGCAAATGCAAGCAACGCCACCCCAATCCGCTGTCGCACGACGCCTTTAGACATGACCCCATGACGCATGGCCCATTGCAGCCAGCGCAGCGGCACCGCATATGTTGATTTCATCCGCTTCTCCAACAGCAAAGTTTGAACGACTTCTTTACTAACACCAGCAGGCCACTCATTAGACGCCCTCCCCTTCGACGAGGTTAGGGCGAATGCTGGCGAGCCACCGGCTCACATTCACTGAACGACCGACGGCTATGCCTGAAGCCCGGACAAATTGAGTGGGGATCGCTTGGCCATGATGCAACGGCAACGGCAACACCAGGTCCATCACCCCCTCGACCTTGCCGTTGAAAGGGAAACAGCAGGCGCACGCGCGGTTGAGTCCGCAACGCCGACACCGCATTCGACAAGGATTCCAACCCGATGAATATGGCCGCCACGCTCGCCCAAGCCGACGCCACCGAAACGCCGCCAGCGGCGGCGCGCCCTGCATTGCAGGTCACGGACCTCGGCAAGCGCGTACCCCTGCCCTCGGGCGAGCTGACCATCCTCGACGGCGTCGGCTTCACTATCGCGCGCGGCGATACCGTCGCGATTGTGGGCGCCTCGGGTTCGGGCAAGAGCACCCTGCTGGCGCTGATGGCCGGGCTCGACACCCCGAGCAGCGGCAACGTGGTGCTCGACGGCGAACCGATGTCGTCCCTGGACGAAGACGGCCGCGCGCGTGTGCGCGGCGAGAAGGTCGGTTTCGTGTTCCAGAGCTTCCAGTTGCTGCCCTCACTGACAGCGCTCGAAAACGTGATGCTGCCGCTGGAGCTGCGTGGTGATGCCGATGCGCAGTCACCGGCCCAGGCGATCCTCGACAAGGTCGGCCTCAACGCCCGCTTGAGCCACTATCCGCGGCAACTGTCCGGTGGTGAACAGCAACGCGTGGCCCTGGCGCGCGCATTCGTGACACGGCCGGCGCTGCTGTTCGCCGACGAACCCACCGGCAATCTCGACACCCACACGGGCCAGGCGATCATCGAGTTGTTGTTCGATTTGAACAACGAAGCCGGCACCACCCTCGTGCTGGTCACGCACGACGAGCACCTGGCGGTCCGCTGTGGCCGCATGCTACGCCTGGACAGCGGCCGGTTGGTGGTGGCGTGAATGTCCTCCGGCTGGCTTGGCGCCAGTTGCGGCGCGACCTCAAGGCCGGCGATATCCACATTCTGATCGCGGCGCTGACGTTGGCGGTGATCGCGGTGACCTCGGTAGGTTTCGTCACCGATCGCGCGCAACGCGGGCTGGCGATCGAAGCCAACCGCCTGCTCGGTGGTGACGCGGTGGTCCGGAGCGATTCGCCCATCACCGGGGCCGTGCTGGCGACTGCCAGTGCGCCGGGGTTGCGGCGCGCCGAGACGATCGCGCTGGACAGCATGATCCGGGTCGGCAATGGCACCGATCAAAGATCCGCATCCGGCGCGCCGCAAGCGCTCATGCTCGGCGATCTACGCGCGCTCGGCCCCGGCTTCCCACTGCGCGGCAGCTTCCGCATCGTCGGCGCTGACGCGCAGGAGCGAGACGCCGACGCCGTTCCACTACCGGGTACAGCCTGGATGAGTCGCGCCGGTGCCGAAACCCTGGGCGCATCCGTCGGCGATACGGTCACGATCGGCGAATCGACCCTGCGCCTGACCGCGCTGGTGCTGCGCGAACCCGACGCCTCGATCAACTACTTCAACGTCGCACCCAAGGTGTTTCTCAACCTGGCCGATCTGGCCGCGACCGGCCTGGTGCAGGAAGGCAGCCGCATCGGCTACCGCCTCGTCGTCGCCGGCGATGCGACCGCGGTCGATCGCTTCACCAAACAGGTCAAGCCTGCACTCGGGCGCGGGCAACGCCTGGAAACCGTCGGCGAAGCGCGGCCGGAAATCCTCTCAGCGCTCAGCCGTGCCGGCCGCTTCCTCGGCCTGGCCGCGATGATGTCGGTGGTGCTGGCGGCGGTCGCCGTGGCGATGGCCGCGCGCCGGCACAGCGAACGCCATCTGTCTGGTGCCGCGGTGATGCGCTGCCTCGGCGCGAGCCAACGCACCCTAGTCGGCATCCACGTCGGCGAGATGGTGCTGCTCGGTTTGTTCGCGAGCGCGCTCGGCGTGGCCATCGCGTTCGGATTGCAATGGTTTATCGGCGGCTGGCTCGAGCGCAACCTGTCGCTGTCGATTCCGCCCGCGGGCTGGCTGCCCGCCTTGCAGGGTCTCGGCGTGGGGATGGTGGTGCTGCTCGCGTTCGGCGCGCCACCGGTGCTCGCGCTGCGACGGGTGTCGGCGCTGCGGGTGTTGCGTCGCGATCTGGATCCCACCGAACCCAGCGCTGTATTGGTCGCGCTGACCGGGCTCGCCGGTATGGCTGCGCTGCTGTGGTGGAAGGCGGGCTCGGCGACAGTCGGCGGTGTGATGCTGCTCGGTATCGGCGGCACGCTCGCGGTGCTGGCGGCGCTGGCGTGGTTGCTGATCGTGGTCGTGCGCCGCATGCGCTCGCGCCTTCGCGGAAGTCTGCGTTATGGGCTTGCGAACATCAGCCGCCGCGCCGGCACCAGCATCGCCCAGGTGTCGGCACTCGGGCTCGGCTTGATGGCGCTGCTGCTGCTGACGTTCGTGCGCACCGACCTGCTCGACCGCTGGCAACTGTCGATGGCCGCGGACGCGCCGAACCGCTTCATCATCAACGTGCAACCCGAACAGATTGCGCCGATGCAGGCGTTCATGGCCGCGCAAGGCCTCAGCGCGCCGACGCTGTACCCGATGGTTCAAGCCCGGCTGGTTGGGCACAACGGTAAACCGGTCACCCCCGCGAAGCTCCTGAGCGACGGGCGACAGGCTGAAGTTCAGGATGATCAGCCCACCGATGCGCGGCGTCGCGCCGAACGCGAGTTCAACCTGTCCAGCGCGGCGGTATTGCGCGACGACAACAAGGTCACTGCAGGCAAGTTCTGGGGCGCAAGCCCCACGGCAAAGCCGCAGATCTCGGTCGAGGAGAGCTTCGCCCAATCGCTGGGCTGGAAACTCGGTGATCGCATCGCGTTCGACATTGCCGGGCGGCGCTTTGAAGCGTCGATCACCAGCCTGCGCAGCGTCGACTGGGGGAGCTTCCGCCCAAACTTCTTCGTGATTGCTTCCCCAGGCGCGCTCGATGCATTTCCCGCGAGCTACATCACTGCAGTCCACGTGCCTCCAACGAAGGCGCGCTTCACCGCCGACTTGGTCGGACGCTTCCCCAACCTGTCGGTGATCGACGTCGATGCGGTGCTTAAACAGGTGCGCAACATCGGCGACCAGGTGTCGATAGTCGTGCAGGTCGTGTTCTGGTTCTCGCTCGCTTCCGGGGTGCTGGTGCTGCTGGCTGCCATCAGCGCCAGCCAGGACGAGCGCCTGCTCGAAGGCGGAGTGATGCGCGTGCTCGGCGGTAGCCGGCGGCAGCTGCGCATGGCGCAGGCCTCAGAGTTCGCCGCGATCGGCCTGCTGTCGGGCCTGGTCGCAGCCATCGCGGCGTCGGTCCTGTCGGGCGTGATCGCCAAACGCGTATTCGACCTGCCGTGGGAAGCGAACTGGACCTTGGCCGCTGTGGGGGGCGGTCTTGGCATGCTTGCTGCGCTAGTCGCTGGCTTGGTTGCGACCCGCCGCGTGCTGGATGCGCCGCCGTCGGTGACGTTGCGCGAATTGCAGGGTTAGTGGTGCTGAGCAAGGACGGTTTGTAGGAGAGTGCGAGAACGGGGGCTCCCTCTCCTTAGCCAAACATGCAGCAAACCAAGTTGTAACAAGCGCTCAAAGCGAAGGGTCCGGAACATTTTCTGCGCTCACCCATCCGGTCGTCCCGCAGACGATCTGTGCTGCGCCAATCCCTGCGTTCGCAGAAATAACCACAGGCCAGTCCCCTACAGTGGCCTTGGCTGCTCTATCCCGTAGCCCTGGGCAAAATCGACGCCGATCCCGCGTAGCTTCTCCAGGATCTCGTCGTTCTCGACAAACTCGGCCACCGTCTGGATGCCCATGACGTGGCCGATATGGTTGATCGACTCGACCATCGCGCAATCGATCGGGTCCTGCAGCATGTCCTTGACGAAGCCGCCGTCGATTTTCAGGTAATCGACAGACAAGTGTTTGAGGTACGCGAACGACGACATCCCGCTACCAAAGTCATCCAGAGCGAAGCGACAGCCCTTGGCTTTCAGCTCGCGAATCAGCGTCGCTGCATGCGCGAGGTTGGTGATGGCCGCCGTTTCGGTGATCTCAAAGCAGAGCTGATCCGGCGGTACCTGGTGGACCTCGAGCTGGTCCAACACGAATGCAAGAAAGTGCTCGTCACAAATCGACATGCCCGACAGATTGATCGCGCAGGTGCCGATGATTTCGCCGGCCGCGTTGCGGCTGGCGCAGTTAGCCATCGCGGTCTTGACCACCCAGCGGTCGAGCGTCGGCATCAGCCCGTAGCGTTCGGCCGCGGGGATGAAGGCCATCGGCGGAATCAGCGCGCCGTCTTCATCCGTCATGCGCAGCAGCACTTCGTAATGCGCGCTTTGCGCGTCACTGGAAGTCAGCGGCAGGATCTTCTGCGAGTAGAGCGCGAAACGGCCCTCATCCAGCGCCTTCTGGATGCGTCCGATCCAGCTCATCTCGCCCTGACGACGCGCCACTTCAGTGTCTTCCGGGGTGTAGACGTGGATCCGGTTTCTACCTTTGTCCTTGGCGACATAACAAGCGGCGTCGGCCATCCGCAACACGTCCGCCATCGATATGCCACCGTTGCCGAAGGTGACCAGACCCACACTCACACCCATCGGAAAAACCTTGTCTACCCACACGAACTGGAACTCGCCCACGGTCTGCCGCAGCAGCTCGGCAATTCGCAACCCCGGCGCGGTGGGGCAACTATCCAGCAGAACCCCGAACTCGTCGCCGCCCAGACGCGCGAACGTGTCACCCAAACGCAATTTGGCCTGCATAATGCTGGTCAACTGGCGCAACAGCTCGTCGCCGGCGGTGTGGCCGCAGGTATCGTTGACGACCTTGAACTGATCCAGATCCAGGTACAGCATGGTGTGCTCTTTGGCTTCCAGCTTGCTGGTCTGGATCGCCAACTCCAGCCGACGCTCGAACTCGCGGCGATTGATCAGCCCTGTCAACGCATCGTGGCTGGCCTGGTGGGTCATTTCCGTCGCCATCAACCGCGCCTGGCTGACGTCGTGAAACACCAGCACGACTCCGATGGTTTTCCCTTCCTCGTCACGGATGGGCGCAGCCGAATCCTCGATGGCGTACTGCCCGCCTCCGCGCTGGATTAGCACGGTGTTTTCCGCCAGCCCCGCTCTCTGGCCGCTTTCCAGCACAAGCGCGATCGGGTTGAGCGCGATCTGTTTGGTCTTCTCGTCAATAATCTGAAACACCGTCGGTAGCGGCAGTCCCATCGCTTCTGCGGTGCTCCACCCGGTCATCGTCTCGGCAATGGCGTTCATATAGGTCACGTTGCCATCCGGGTCGGTGGTGATGACGCCGTCGCCGATCGAGGCCAGCGTCACCCGCAACCGTTCCTTCTCGCCGAACAGCGCCGTCTGGGCCGCCTTGCGCTCGGTGATGTCGCGCACGACGCCGACGAACACCCGCCTGCCTTCGATCGCGATGGCGTTCACCGTGAGCTCGAGGCGGAAGGTGGTTCCATCCTTGCGCAGTCCAGGCAACTCCACGTTCTTCCTGCCAATGACCTGCGGTGGACTGCCTGCCAGATATCGGCGCATTCCGACGTTGTGTGCGGCGTGCATCTCCTTGGGCATCAATCGGGTGAGGTTGGTGCCGATGACCTCGTCTGCGGCATAGCCGAATATCGTCGACGCGGCAGCGTTGAAGCTCTCAATGAGGCCGGCCTCATTCATCGTGATGATGCCGTCGCCCACGCTCTCCATGACCATGCGGATGCGCAGTTCCTTGTCGTTGGCCTCGCGCTCGGAGCGGAGCAATTTGGAGGCCAATGGGGTGATCTGCGCGCGCAGCAACACAGCGCCGGCGACAGTCAGGACCAGCAATAGCGGCAGGCTCCATTGCAATCCTTTGCGGATCGGCTGGAACAGTTCTACGGTCTCTTGCTTGACCGCCATGCCCAGGCCATTCGTCGTCAGCGGCCCGTAGGCGGCAATGACGTTTCTGTTGCGGTAGTCGAGTCCCTTAAAAACCCCCGATTGGCCGGCAACCGCCAAACTCATCGGGGTCGGCTCGCCGTTGCGGTTCGTGCGCGCCGTCCGATAGACCTTCGGGTTGCGGTGCTGCGGGAAGCAATGCAAATATCCGGGCTTGCCGATGCACATTCCGACTTCGCCGGTTTCACCCAGACCGCTACCGCTGGCCAGCTGCTCGGCGACCAGTGAAAGCGGCTCTTCCACCACGAGTGATCCGCTGACCCCTTGCGAATCACGCACCGCGACCGTGGTCGTGAGGTAGAGCTCACCGTCCCAGTGCAGCGACACCGGAATGTCCCGCCCCAGGTCGGTGACGATTCCCGGATGATCCGAAGCACGCCGCCCCAGCCGCAGAATCTCTCGTTGCGCGGTGTCATGGATCACAATGCGCGACGCGCCGGCAACGAGCACGCTCTGCGCAATCGCGGTCAATTCCGTCGTAAGCCCCTCATCCCCGGGTCGGATAGCGAGTTGGCGACTAAGTCGAATCATCCCGGGGCGCCCGGCGATGCTTTTGGCTCGAACGACCGCATGTCCGACCTCGGACTCAAAGAGCAGGGTCCGGCTTTTCAAGGCCTCGGGCAGGCTTGCGCTAAGGGTCTTCTCCAACAGGGCCTGCTGCGCGGCAAATCCGGCCACCCCGGTGGTGGCGGCCACCACTACCAACAGTGCCGCGCCGACGAAGGCGATTTTCTCGTCTTCCTTGAAATACCTCCGGGTCCGGAACCACTCCGCGTGCTGCCAACTGCTCCATAGCGCCAGGCTCACCAGAGTCATTCCAGCCGCGGTATGCGGTGCCATACGGGAGGCTTTAAACCACGAGAACAAGACGTCGAGCTGCAGCGCGTAGCCGGCAAGGCCGGTCAGTCCCAGCATCAGCACCAAGAACGTCGCGGCTTGGATCACGAAGCCCTGGGTCCGGTTGCTGACGGCGTGCGACAACACAAGCACCAACCCGGACAGCATGAAGCCGAGGGCGGTGTTGGGAGCCATCCGGCCGGGCCGGGGATTGCTGTCTATCAGTTGAGTGTGAAGGGAGCGCCAATCGAGCAGATCCACGTCCAGGAGGTTTTCCAGCAGCACCGTCGCGCCCAGCGCGCTCACCACCCATCCGATCAGAACGCGGATGGCCACGCGTTTAACCGTGGTCGACGGCGGCAGAAGAAACGCGATCCCGAGCAACACAAAGCACAGCGCGGTGTTGAGCACCATTGCTGTGCCCAACACCAACGCCGGATGGCCCAAAAGCCAGCCCGCGCTGACCCACAGCCCCAGTCCGGAGATGAGCGCCCCTATCCATGGCTGCGGTGATGCGAGTCTTTGCATAAGATCTCGGAAGCGGAGGCGGCATCGCACTGCGAGTGGATCAGAAACGCTGAGCAGTCTGTCTTCCTTCTTGCCGGCGAGCCCCGGCATCCATCCCTGACCTTGCGGGACCCGCGGGTCAGCATGGACCCATTCTGCATCGGAGAGGTGACGGCGGGTCCGGCCATTGCCGGTCGTGGAATCCTGGCAGGCGATGTCCCATCGGTGCGAGCGTTGGCGCTGCGACGATGCGCGCCCAGCCCAGACCCCTCTCGATTCATCATCGTTCGGGCTCCGCCAGAGGCAGCGACGGGCATTGGGTGCGACTGTGTTGCGACGCCGAAACAGCTGCGTCAGCCACTGATCGTCCCAATCTCGGCCTATTTTACAGCGACGCGACCGCGCATTTTTTCCGGGGCAGTAGCGGTGCAGCCCGGTGAGCGGCGCGGAGCGCATGTACGAGTACTCGATTCCTGAGTACGCCTGGGGCATCACACCGTCTGCGGCGCACCCTTGCTCAGCTATCGCTGAAAGATTTGCCGCCGCTCACCCGATCCGACGCCGTTGCTCAGCGCTACCGGGAGCAACCCGCAACGCATCGCGGTAGCGCCGGCTGCACGGGATGGTCGCCTCGTCGCGCAGCACGATGCGGGCATCGCCGGTGTCGAGTGGCTCGATCCGGTCGATGCAGTCGAGATTGACGATGTAGCTGCGGTGCACGCGGACGAAACGCGCCGGGTCCAGTCGTGTTTCGATCACCGCCATCGTGGTACGCAGCGGGTAGTCGCGCCCGCGCACGTGCAGGTTTACGTAGTTGGCCTGGGCCTGTAGCCACTCGATCTCGTGGGCGGCTACCAGGAACTCCTTGCCTAGCTTACGCACCAGAAAGCGCTCAGGCCGGTCCACGGGCTCGACCGCCGGGGCGTCATCCGGGGCCACGAGCAGGCTGGCCTCGCCCTGCAGCCGCCGCACCAGCAGCCGGTAGCCCTCGATCACAATCACAACGCTGGCGTACGAACGCATGTCCTTGAGGTATTCGTAACCGAACTCGCGCAGCCACGGGCTGAAGTCGTAGCTCTCGCCCTGGGTGGCATACACCAGCTTGCGCATGGCGACCATCCCGCCGACGTGCAGCAACGACCACACCACACTGCCGACCAGGTGCAACGGCAGGGCTCGGCGCCAGGTGTCGAAGTGGACGGGCACGCGCCGGCTGAACCAGACCACGGCCGGTACTAACGTCAATGCCACGAGTGCGCTGCTGGACTCCCACACGGCCGGCTGCCATGCGGCGAAACCGAGCTCGGCACGCCGCACATCCATCAGCGCGGTGATGCTCCCGGCGATCGCGTTGACCGCGTACAGGGCAACCCAGAAACCGACCTCGAACGTGCGACGCCACGGTCGGTAGCGGTCCCACTGGGTGGCCTTGGCCGGTGGCGGGGTCGTGGCGGCGTCATCCATGCGCGCATTGTCGCCGACGGGACCGGCAGGCGTGGGTACGGTTCGTCCCAGGGTTCCGCAACTCGTCCCCTGGGCCCCGCCGACAGTCACTTCGCGCTGGCCGGGGCCACTGCCTCATCGCGATCGTGACGGCCTACTCCTCGCCGAGCACGCCGCCATGCAACGCCGCCACGACATCGACGCCCTGCGCGCCATCGCCTTCGCCCTGCTGATCCTCTACCACTGGTGCATGTTGTATGTCGGTGGGGAGGATTGGGGCTGGCACCTCAAAAGCACCCACACCGCCGAGTGGTTGCAGGTGCCGATGCTGTTTGTGAACCGCTGGCGGATGGACCTGATCTTCCTGATCTCCGGGCTGTCGGTGCATTTCCTGCTTGGGGACACCTCGGTCGGACGCTTCATCGGCCAGCGCAGTTGGCGACTGCTGCTGCCGCTGGTGTTTGGCTGCCTGCTGATCGTGCCGGTCCAGCCCTATGCCCAGGGCGTGGTCAATGGCGCGGTCGAGCCGGGCTACCTACGCTTCCTCAGCGACTACTTCGGCGGCAGGCAGTGGCCGGCGGACGCGTTTGATGGCTGGGAAAACAGCTTCACCTGGAATCACCTGTGGTACCTGGCCTATCTGTGGGTCTACACGATGGCGTTTGCGTTGCTGATGCCGATCCTGCGCAGCGGCGTCGGTCAGCGCCTGCGCGCGCGCCTGACCGGCTTGCGCGGCTGGCCGCTGCTGACGCTGCCGGCGATCCCGCTGGTGATCTTCACCATTACGTTGCAGCCGGTGTTCGAGGACACCGGGGACCTGATCAACGACTGGTACCGCCACGCGATCTACTTCACCGTTTTTCTCTACGGTTACTGCATCGGTACCGATACCGGCTTGTGGGAGGAGTTGACCCGCCTGCGCAAGCGCGCCCTGTGGTGCGCGCTGGTCCTGTTCGCGGCCTACTTCACGCTGGTGAAGTTGCTGCCGGACGACGCGCCGTTCTGGCCGCAAGCCGCGATCTGGACTTTGCGCAATCTGTACATCTGGGCCGCGCTGTGCGCGATCCTAGGCGGCGCTCACGCGCTGCTCAACCGACCCTTCCGTTGGCTGGCGTGGGCCAATGAGGCGGTGTTTCCGTGGTACGTGCTGCACCAGAGCCTGATAGTGCTGCTGGCGTACTGGTTGCTGCCGCTGCACCTCGGGGCGGTGATCGAGCCGCTGGCGGTGCTGGCTGGCACCGTTGCCGGCTGCTGGGCACTGCACGAGTTTGTGATCCGGCGCGTGCGCTGGTTGCGGCCGTGCTTCGGGCTCAAGCCGGGCCGCGCTCCCAGCCAACGATTGGTTCAAATCTCGCCGTGACGCAACCACACCGACGCGGCCATCTCGTTGGCGAACACGCGAACGTTGAAACCCTTTTCACGGGCGAGAATTTCGGCGCCCTCGGCCTGGGCAAGCTGATCGAGATGCGCTTCGACGAATGCGACGCGCAGGTCCACGAAGCCGTCAATGCTCATCGCGTCGATGAACGCCGGGACCTGCTGGGCCGGTATCGGGGGGCCATCGAGCTCGTCCACTACCAGCACCGAAAGTGGACGCGCCTCACGCACTTCTTCCCCGATCGCCTTCCAGTAGGCAATCGTGGTCTCGAGGCTGCCGCCATAGCCGCTGACGCTGGCACGCAGATGGCCGTCGTCGCGCCGGAAACTGATGCGGAACAAACGCGAGGAGACAATTTTCTTACGCGGGCTCACCCCAGAGCGGCCTCGATGTCGGCGGAGATGGCTTCGGGCTTGTCGGTCGGGGCGTAGCGCTTGATCACCCGGCCGTCGCGACCCACCAGGAACTTGCTGAAGTTCCACTTGATCGCGTCAATGCCCAGGAAGCCGCCCTTCTCGTCCTTGAGCCACTTCCACAGCGGGTGCGCGCCGTCGCCGTTTACGTCGACCTTGGCATACAGCGGAAAGCTGACCTCGTAGTTGAGCGAGCAGAAACTCTTGATTTCCGCCTCGTCACCGGGCTCCTGATGGCCGAACTGATCGCACGGGAATCCCAATACCGCAAAGCCACGGTCGCGGTAATCGCGCCACAACTTCTCCAGGCCGGCGTATTGCGGCGTAAAACCGCACTGAGAGGCGACATTGACCATCAGAAGCACTTTGCCGCGGTACTCATCGAGCGCGCGTGTTTGCCCATCGATATCGGTAGCGGTGAAATCGTAAGCGGTAGTCATGGTCGGTCCTTCGCCTGGCGTTGGGCACAGAATAGCGCGCCCTGCTCCCCCACCAATGACGGGCGCGAGACAGGTGAACCAGTCAGGCCCGCTCCACCCATCATTCCCCGCTGCCGCGTGCCCGAGCCACATCCATGCACGGCTGAGTTGATCGCTAATTCCCCGCGGCAACTACCTTTACCGGCACCGCGAACGGTTTGATCCCGAGCGCCTCATGGATTTCGCTAGGGTAGTACGCGCTGTCGCCCTTGATCACCAACGCAACCTTGCGGATGTCGCTGATGCTGGTGGTCGGATCGCCGTCTACGAGCAGCAGGTCGGCGCGCTTGCCCGGTGCGATCGATCCGCGGTCGTCGAGCACTTGAGCGTACTTCGCGCCGTTCCAGGTCGCCACTTGCAGCGCCTGCGCCGGGGTCAGGCCGGCCTGCACGTACAGTTCCAACTCGCGGTGCAGGGTGAACCCGGGGATGGCGTCGGTGCCAGCCACGATCGGGACGCCGGCCTTGTACATGCGGCCGACGAGCTCGACCATCTTTTCGTAAGAGCGGTTGTAGCGCGCCGCAGTAGCGTCATCGGGAATGTTCATCTCGGCGCTGCGCAGGCCGCGCTGAATGTCCGGCGGCATGTGCCCAGCCACTGAAGCGTAGGCCTTGGACAACTCGCCGGGGCGCTGGCGCAGGAAGTCGAACGTGGTCAGAGTCGGGTCGATCACGATCTGCTTGGCCGCCAGCAACGCTATGAAGTCCTGCACTGGCTTGCTGTCGAAATCCAGCGCGGCGGTTTTTTCCGCCGGCAGGTAGAAACGCTGCAGCGTGCGCGTGTCGGTCTTCTCGTCGACGAAGAAGTTCAACAGCACCTGGTTGATGTGCTGGATTTCGTCATATCCCTGCTCCACCACATCCTGCGCGCGCATGAAGGCCGGCACGTGGCCGCTCACGCGCAGACCCTTGGCGTGGGCGTAGGCCGCGGTATCACGCAGCAATGCTTTCGGGAACGAGTTGTAGATCTTGATCTGCGGATAGCCGTTGCCGGCGTACCAGTCCACGGCTTTCTTGGCCTCGGCAAGGTCCTTGATGACGAAACCATTGCGCGCCGACATCTTGCTTTCGCCTTCAATGAAGCCGGCAGCGACGACCCGAGGCGACATCAGGGTGCCCGCCTTCTCCTCGGCGAGCAGTTGCTGCAACGTGGCGTTGTCGTTGCCCATGTCGCGCACCGTGGTGACCCCGGCGGCAAGATTGAGCCCGCCGTCCCACCGCCCCACGTGGCCGTGCATGTCGAATAAGCCCGGCAGCAGCACGCGGCCGTTGGCTTCGATGACGTTGTTGGCCAACGTCGGCTGATTGCGTTCGGCGGCGCCGTGGTCGGACGTCGCCCATGCGCGGTTACGGATGGAGTCGATCCGGCCATTGCGCACCAGCACGTCCACGACCGGGCCAAGCGTGGCGCTTTCGCTGTCGAATACGCGCGCATTACGGATCACCGTGCTGCCAGCGAGCGGGTGACGCAGGCGTTGCGCCATGTCGACCAGCATCTCTCCCTCGGCCTGTTTCTGCTGCGCCTCAAGCGCGGCGGCATTGCCCTGCCACCCGTCTTCGATCAACTGCATATAGCCCGGGGAGATGAACGCGAACAGCCGCGGCTCCGCCCCGGTGGTAGCCCAGGCAAACGTCGGCGTGAGCCCGACGCCGGTCATCGCCACCAACTGCACGGGCCGCTTATTCGTGTCCTTGCCGCTGCCGTCGCGGCTGACCTGGGCCTGCGCGATCGGGCGCATCGTCAAGGTGCCGCTCGGGATCAGGGGCAGCTTGCCGTCCGGACGCTTGGCCAGCGCCGCCAGCGCAACCGAGAAGCCCGCGGGCGTGCCGGCTAGGGCTGAATACAACGCTGTCCCGGCCACGGTCTGTTGCCCGTGATCCGAGGTGGACTTCCACTGGGCCTGGGCGTCCTTGCGACTAAAAGATTCCTGCACCGGCGCGCCAAACGTCGACGTCCCCTTGACCTCGTAGGTCAGGAAGGTGCCATCGTCAGCGAGCGTGAACCGCTCCTTCAACTCCGGCCCGCGGCCGTTGTCTTTGAAGATGTAGTCGACGTGGGTAACGCCATCGTCGCCGGTGGTCACCACTTGGTGACCCGCCGGCTTACCGCCATCGACCAGCGCGACGTAACGCAGGGTTTCGGCCGACCACGCCGGCGCGATCAATGCGGCTAACACACACAGTCCCAAAGCACGTTTCATACACGTAGTCCTTCGCAGGCAGGGGCTCCACGCCATACGTTACCTAAAACGAAACAGCCGCGCCGTCCGCATCCCTAAGGATGGGGCGACGCGGCCGGATGTGGCATCGGTCATGCCTAGAGGCGCTGACCTAAATTGCTGACGCTTAGTGCTGTGTTGGCTCCGACACCTGCTTGACCACCTCGGCGGTCTTCTGGTCACGGCCGGCCAACGCAACGTCGGCCAGCGACACGATGCCGCACAAGCTGCCATCGGCGGCTACCACTGGGACGCGGCGCACCTGTTCGCGCTCCATGGTCTCGCAGCACTCGGTCAGGCTGCTGTCCACGCGGACGGTGGTTACCGGCGTGGTCATGCAGTCTCCAGCGCACGCGGAGGCCGGGTCCCGCCCTTCGGCGATTATGCGCACCACGATGTCGCGGTCCGTCACCACGCCGACCGGCGCGTTGGCGGCGTTCACCACAGGAATCTGGCCGCAGTCGTTGTCGACCATCATCCGCGCCACGTCGCGCAACGGCGTCTCGGCCGAGCAGCACACCGGATTGCCGGTCATCACACTCTTAATGTCCATGAAAACTCCTACCGATTGGCCTGGGGGAACCGTCACCATGATCCCGTGCCGGTCGCAGGGGTGTGAACTACGCCGACACTCGTCACCGCGCAGATGAATCGACCTCCCGCCCCTGCCGTTCGTCATGGGTCCGGGCAAAGACCTTTCGAGTACGCTTCGGGACTGACTCCGTAGAGGTACTACCCATGAAGCATCCCCTCGCGCTGGCGCTAGCCGTGGCGCTTACCGCCACCGCCACGCCCGCCCTTGCCCAGTCCGTCAAAGCAGATGCCGCCGTGACCACCTCCAACCCATCAAAGAATCCGTCGCAATCGGCCAACCCGTTCTTCAACAAGAGCACGTTGCCGCTGCAGTACCCGCACTTCGACAAGATCAAGGACAGCCACTTTGGCCCCGCATTCGATCGCGGCATGGCCGAGCACCTGAAGGAGATCAATGCGATCACCAGCCAGAGTGCCAAGGCGACGTTCGACAACACCATCGTTCCCATGGAGAAGTCCGGCCAGCTCCTCAGCCGCACCGCCTCGGTGTTCTTCAACCTCACCGGCGCCGACACCAACGATGTCCGCGAGAAGCTGCAAGCCGATTACGCGCCCAAGCTCTCCGCGCACAACGATGCGATCTCG
>JAYSZI010000052.1:0-7130 GCA_043738095.1 Lysobacter sp. | reverse complement strand
CATACGCGACGTATGCGTGCAGGTTCGGTGGGCATCCTGCCCACACTCACCTACCGCGCACATCCCTGTGCGCTGCACTGCATACATCGCGTATGCGGACCACCGGATGCTGGCGCTTGAGGGGGATGCAAAGCTCGCTCGTCGCGGCCTTTCCCGTGGTTGCGATGCGCGTCGCTCGTCATTCCCGCGAACGCGGGAATCCAGTGCCGTCGCTGTTGGACTACCCGACGATCACCGGCCACAGGTCATTCCAATACGGATTGCCAGCCTCAATCAGCTCGATCTTCCACGCCCGCCGCCACTTTTTGAGCTGTTTCTCCCGGGTGATAGCAGCATCCATCGTTGCGTGCTGCTCGAACCAAACGAGCAAAGTGACGTCATGAGTATTGGTGAACCCTTCAGCCAAGTGTTCTCGGTGTTGCCATGTTCGTCGCACCAGGTCGCTAGTCACACCCAGATAGAGCGTGCCGTTTCTGCTGCTTGCGAGCAGATATACCGCGGGCTGAAGGTTCCTCACGTCACCGGATTCCCGCGTTCGCGCGAATGACGAGCCTCCAGGTCGCTGGTCACGCCCAGATACAGCGTGGCGTTTCTGCCACTGGCTTGCAGATATACCGTGGGCTGAAGGTTCCTCACGTCACTGGATTCCCGCGTTCGCGGGAATGACGAGCCACAAGGTCGCTGGTCCCACCCAGATACAGCGTGGCGTTTCTGCCACTGGCTTGCAGATATACCGCGGGCTGAAGGTTCCTCACATCACTGGATTCACGCGTTGGCGGGAATGACGAGCCTCCAGGTCGCTGGTCACACCCAGATACAGCGTGGCATTTCTGCCACTCGCTAGCAGATATACCGCGGGCTGAAGACTCCTCACGTCACTGGATTCCCGCGTTCGCGGGAATGACGAGCCTCCAGGTCGCTGGTCACGCCCAGATACAGCGTGGCGTTTCTGCCACTCGCTAGCAGATATACCGCGGGCTGAAGGTTCCTCACGTCAATGGATTCCCGCGTTCGCGCGAATGACGGGCAAAAACAGTCACCGCCCCGCCTCAGTGATCTTAGTGTCCGGCGTCCGATTGCCCATCGACAGCGGCCGCGCCGGCGTCTTCTCGCCGTCGTCGGTGTCAGGTGGCGGTTCGTGCGGCTGCGGCCCCTTGCGCACCAGCTGCAGCAGGTACCAGACGCCGGCGCCGAACACCGTCGCATACACCACGGCGAACACGATCAGCGAGGTCAGCACGCTGCCCACTGGCAATGCCGGCGTGACCGCATCGGCGGTGCGCAGCAGGCCGTAGATCACGTACGGCTGGCGGCCGATTTCGACCACGTACCAGCCGGCGAGGATCGCGATGAAGCCCGCCAGCGTCAGCGCGCGCCAGCCATTCAACACCGCGCGTCCGAACGCGGAGCCGACATCGAACAGCTTGCCGCGGCGCCACGCCAGCAACGACGCCAGCACCAGCGCCAGCATCGCCAGACCCAGCCCGACCATCACCCGGAACGCGTAGAACACCGGCTTGACCGGCGGCCGTTCGCTGGCGGGCACCGCGGTCAACGGCTGGATTTCGCCGTCGAGCGAATGGGTCAGCAGCACGCTGGCGAGTTTCGGGATCGCGATCTCGTAGTCGTTGCGCTCCTGCTTCTCATTGGGCACCGCGAACAACACCATCGGCACGCCGTGTCCTGGGCCTTCTGAACGCCAATGCGCCTCCATCGCCGCGAGCTTGATCGGCTGGTGCTTGCCGACGTTGAGCCCGTGCAAGTCGCCGACGAAGATTTGCAATGGCACCGCGATCGCGGCGAACACGACCGCGAGCTTCAACATCCGGCGCCCGGCCTCGACGTGCACACCGCGACGGAGGTAGCCGGCACTGACTCCGCCAATCACAAAACATGTAGTGATAAACGCCGCCAGAACCATGTGACTCAATCGGTACGGGAACGACGGGTTGAACACGATTGCCCACCAGCTGGCGGGTTCAAAGATTCCGTCAACGATCTTGTAGCCGGCCGGCGTGTGCATCCAGCTGTTGGCCGAGATGATCCAGAACGTTGAGATCAGCGTGCCCAGCGCGACCATGCAAGTGGCGAAGAAATGCAGTTTGGCCGACACGCGTTTCCAGCCGAACAGCATCACGCCAAGGAACGTCGCCTCGAGGAAGAATGCGGTCAGCACCTCGTACGACAGCAGCGGCCCGAGGATGTTGCCGGCACGCTCGCTGAGCACCGACCAGTTGGTGCCGAACTGGAAGCTCATGACGATGCCCGACACCACGCCCATGCCGAACGACACTGCGAAGATCTTCAACCAGAAGAAATACAGATCGCGCCAGAGGCCATCGCGGGTGCGCAGCCAGCGCCATTCGAGAAACGCGAGCCAGCTCGCCAGGCCGATCGTGAAAGCGGGAAACAGGATGTGACACGAGATCACGAATCCAAACTGGATCCGCGACAGCAACAAGGCATCCACGCAGCGTTTCTCCGCGGCACGCGGGGTGCGCCGCGGCGCATATTGTGCGCCGCCAAGGCGATCGGGAACAGGTTAGGTAAAGCAGCGCCGCGGATGGCGCCCGCAATGATCGCGAGCGCACGCATTCAGCGCGCTTGAAGCGCTGCCGGCTAACCGGAAGGGGCAACGGCCTGCGCGCGTCGACGAATCTCGCCAGAATTGCTCCGACGTTGCCTCGGCCGGTGCACACTCGCAACCGTAGAGCTGCGGCCAGCAGCGTGCGACGAGCGCCCCCTTTGCGCGTGGACTTGGACTGGTACGCTGGCGCGGTTTTCCACTCGACGCCGCCCCGCATGCGCATCGCTCCGACCTCGCTCGCCCTGACCACGCTGCTGGCCGTCTCAGCCGCGCTCGCGCAGACGCCGCCCGCATCGACACCGATCACGCTCACCCAGGCGATGGCCGACCCCGACTGGATCGGGCCGCCTGTGGAGCAAGCCTGGTGGGCGTGGGACGGACAGCGCGTGCACTACACGCTCAGGCGCGAAGGCGCGACGATCCGCGACGTGTACCAGCAGGCGGTCGACGGCGGCGTAGCGACCAAGCTCGATGGCGCTGCGCGCGGCGGGATCGATGCGGCCGAACCCGCCTACGATGCGCAGCGCACTCGGATGGCGTTCGTACGCAGCGGCGACGTGTTCGTGCGTGATCTGCGCAGCGGCGCGCTGACCCAGGTCACGCGCAGCCTCGCCGCGGAATCGCGCCCGCAGTGGAGCACGGATGGCAACCTCGTGTTCCGCGTCGACAACGACTGGTTTCAATGGCGCGCCGGGAGCGGTGTGAGCCAAGCGGCGGTGGTCAAGGCCGAGAAGGATCCGAATGAGCCGCCCAAGGCCGACGATCTGCGTGAGCGCCAATTGGCGACGATCCGCACGCTCCGCGACGACCACGCCCGACGCGAGGCCGCGCGCAAGCAGGATGAGGAATGGCGTCGCACCGATCCGACCCGCGCGCCGGCGCCGACGTACCTGGGCGACGGCATCGAAGTCGTGAACAGCGCGTTGTCGCCCGATGCACGTTGGCTGCTGGTGGTCACGCAAGCCAAGGGGGAGGCCGGCACCGCGGGCAAGATGCCAAAGTACGTAACCGAGTCGGGTTACGAAGAGTTTGAAGAGGTGCGCACCCGGGTCGGGCGCAACCTGCCGCGGCCGCACAAACTGTGGCTGATCGAGGTCGCGGGCGCGAAGGCGCGCGAACTGAAATACGACACCCTGCCCGGCATCGCCACCGACCCCCTCGCAGGTTTGCGAAAGGCGGCGAAGAAGGACGCGCTCAAGGGCAACCGCGATGTGCGTATCGAAACCGACGGCGACGGCAGCGGCCCGGCGATCCACTGGAGCGACGACGGCCGCCACGTGGCAGTGCTGGTGCGCGCAATCGACAACAAGGACCGCTGGCTGACGACCGTCGACCTGGCGAATGCGACCCTGCTCACGCGTCACCGGCTCACCGACCCGAAATGGGTCAATTGGGACTTCAACGAGTTTGGCTGGCTCGACGACGGCGACCTCTGGTTCCTGTCCGAGCACAGCGGCTACGCGCATCTGTACCTCAGCGACAGCGGCACACCGCGCGCGCTGACATCCGGCAAATGGGAGGTGTCGGCGCCGCGCCTAGCAGCCGATGGCCGCACGTTCTACTTCGTCTGCAACCGCAAGTGGCCCGGCGATTTTGAGGTGTGCGCCGTCGACCGCAACGGCGGCACGGTGCGCGAAGTAACCTCGCTCGACGGCGTCGAGGATTTCGTGCTGTCGCCAGACGGTGCCAAGCTGCTGGTGCGCCACTCCGCCAGTTACACGCCGGCGCAATTGGCGGTGGTCTATGCCAATGGTGATGGAGTGACCCAACTCACCGACACCCGCAAGCCCGAGTTCAAGCAGCGTGAGTGGATCCAGCCCGAGTACGTGCAAGTGCCCAGCAAGCACGGCGCCGGAACCATCTGGGGCAAGCTCTACCGCCCGGCGGTCGTCGAGCCTGGCCGCAAGTACCCGATCGTAATGTTCGTGCACGGCGCCGGTTACCTGCAGAACGTCAGCGCGCGCTACCCCAACTACTTTCGCGAGCAGATGTTCCACAACCTGCTGGTACAGCAGGGCTACATCGTGCTCGACCTCGACTACCGTGCCTCCGCCGGCTATGGCCGCGATTGGCGCACCGACATCTACCGGCAGATGGGCACGCCCGAACTGGAGGACTACCTCGACGGCCTCGACTGGCTGGTCGCGAACCACCAGGGCGATCGCGACCGCGCCGGCATCTACGGCGGCAGCTACGGCGGCTTCATGGCGTTCATGGCGCTGTTCAAGCAGCCCGGCGTATTCAAGGCGGGCGCCGCGCTGCGCCCGGTCTCCGACTGGTCGCAGTACAACCACGAGTACACCTCGAACATCCTCAACACGCCCGAGCTCGATCCCGAGGCCTACAAGAAGTCCTCACCGATCGAGTACGCGGCCGGCCTGCAGGATCATCTGCTGATTGCCCACGGCATGATCGACGACAACGTGTTCTACAAGGACTCGGTGGTGCTCGCGCAAAAGTTGATTGAACTGCGCAAGGACAAGTGGGAGCTGGCGTCATACCCACTGGAGCGCCACGGCTTCACGCGCTCGGACAGCTGGTATGACGAGTACCGTCGGATCTACGAATTGTTCGAGAAAGTGTTGAAGTAGTCCGGCGACGACTAAGGGTCGCTGTCGCGACCCTTAGGTTTCATGCTTTCGCCTTGCTTCACCACCGCCCTGTCGCCAGCGAACGTTCGCAGCTGGTACGACACCCTCGACGCTCACTTCGACGAGGCCGGCCAGCATGCGCTGCGCTATTGGATGCTGGGCTCGGTCCGGCGTGTAAGCGCTGCCGCTTGGTCTCGGGCCGCAGCGTGCGCATATTGCAAACATCAAGCGCAGGGTTGAATCGCGCTTCAGTGCCGCCGCGGCGCGCCGCCGCTGGCTGTTGTCCGTAGAATTCGCGGTCGGACGGCACTGTCCGGCCTGACGCGAGATCAGTACATGCACGGATGGATCAGAATTATTGGCTTTGCGGCGCTGCTGCTGGGTGCCCAGGCGCACGCCGACGGACTCGCCTGTGGCCAGTACCGCGCGCTCGATCTTGACTCGTCGCAGGTGTTAACCATCACCAATACGCAGCAGGCGCAGACCCAGGGCCCTGACGCTGCGCCAACGCTGTACCTCTACGAGCTCAAAGGCGCGCAGCTCGAGCTGCTCGACATCGATAACGGCAACATCAGCCGCTTCGCATTGCGCGACAGCGGCAAGCATCTGGCCAGCGCAGAGCGCGGCGTCGACTCCTATCGGTTTGCCAAGCCGCTGCAATGTGCGACCAGCACCGTGCCACCACCGGGCGTGTGCCGGGGCAACCTGGGTCAATGCCTGGCCACCTACGAGGACGCCAAGATCGCCACGCTCCAGGCCTATTGCGATGAGGGCCTGCCATTCGCGTGCAAGCGCCTGATCGATGCCTATCAGGCCGAATTCGCCGGCGACGCGGACCGGGACGTTGGCGTCCCGCCGGAACCGGCGGTGTGCAAGAAGACGACTCCTGCGTACAACGAACGGGCCTGCAACGACGCCGCGCTGGCCATGCTCGGCCAGGAGAGGGTCAAGGACTTGTCGACCCTTCTGCTGGACGCACCCAAACCCTTGGCGCCGGCACGACTGGACGGACTGGGCGCGCTGTGCAGCCGGCATCCGTCGGCCAGCCTGTGCAACCAGGTCGCCCAGACGCTGTGGACGGGCGGCCGCTACCTCGACGCCAAGGCAGCGCTGCAGACCGCGTGCACCCCGGGTGGCGACCCGGATGCGTGCAAGACCGCCACCGCGCTGGCGTCGCTCGATGCGGCCACGCTCACGACCAGCGCGGTCACCACTCTGCCCTGCGGCGAGTACACAGCGACAACCGGCCTGATGAGCGAGCTGACGTTTGGTGATCGCGGGCGAGTCGAAGGCAGCCTCGGCAGCGTGATGCGCGCGCGCCTCGAAGGCGGTCAGGTACGCATCCGCCACGACAAGGGCGGCGACTTCGTGTTGCAGCCCCTGCCGGGCAACCGTCTGCTCGGCATCGACAGCTGGAACCGCTACGCGGTGTACCAGCGTCAAGGCGGCGCCGGGCAATGCAGCGCGCCGATCGTCTACCGCGAACAGCCGCTGGTGCAGGACTGTCCGGTGCTGACCGGCGCCGACGCAGCCTCAACCTGCTGCGCGCGCGGCAACCTGCACGGCTGCAACGTGCTGGGCAACCAGCGCGCACTCGCCGGGGACTGGGCCGGCGCGAAGGACTACTACGCCAAGGTTTGCGCGTCCGGGGTGCGCATCGGCTGCGAGAATCTGCTGCAGGTGTACGGCCGCGGTGGCGACGAAAGCGCGCAGGGCGCCCTGCAGAAAATCTGTGCTGCCGACGCCCGCCATGTCGCCTGCGATGTGGACGCCACCGCAAACTGGGCCATGCTCGGCCTGGGGGCCGCGTTGCTGCAGGCCGCTGATGAGCTCGAAGCCGAAGACGATGAAGTCGCGCCGATCGAGCCCAGCGATGATGCCGACAGTGAGCGCTGAGCGCCGACGCCCGCGGCGACTTGAGTAAGCTGCTGCCATGACCACTCCCGATGCCG
>JAYSZI010000051.1:0-18905 GCA_043738095.1 Lysobacter sp. | reverse complement strand
GGTCCTCGCCCTGCGCGGCGAGGTAGGCGACCGGGGACGGCGGGCCGTCCTCGTCACCATCGTCCGGCGCGTCGAAGCCGATGTCGCGGCCCGACAGGCGCGCCTCCATCTCCAGCACCTCGGCCACCGGCACGTTGAGTTCCTGCGCGATGGTCTGCACTTCCTCGTGGTTCATCCAGCCCAGGCGGGTCTTGCTCTTGCGCAGGTTGAAGAACAACTTGCGCTGCGCCTTGGTGGTGGCAACCTTGACGATGCGCCAGTTCTTGAGGATGAACTCGTGCATCTCGGCGCGGATCCAGTGCACCGCAAAGCTGACCAGACGCACGCCCTGGTCCGGATCGAAGCGCTTTACGGCCTTCATCAGGCCGATGTTGCCTTCCTGGATCAGGTCGCCGATCTGCAGGCCGTAGCCGTTGTAGCCGCGGGCCACATGCACGACGAAGCGCAGGTGCGAATGCACCAACTCGCGAGCGGCATCGAGGTCCTGGTCAGCGAGGTAGCGCCGCGCGAGCGCCTGCTCGTCTTCGACGCTGAGCACCGGGATGCGATGCACCGCACCGATGTAGGCGTCCAGCGAGCCGATCGGGGTCAGGCCGTTGAGGGCCGGCACCGGCAGGTTGTTGGGGATCAAGGCGGTGGAAACGGAGGTCTCGTTCATGGTGGCCATCTTAGCAGTCGGGCCATACGACTGCTAAGCCGCACCGAAGTTCCATCAGCGTTTCATTTATGGAACAAATGGAATTGTGCAATGGAGACCAAGCGGCTTGCCGCAACAGACGTCAGGTGAGGATCAGAGACGCCCGCGGCGGCAGCGTCCAGTCGATCGGTCGCTGGCCCTGACGCGCCAAGTACGCGTTGGCGGCGGAGAAATGCGCGCAGCCGATAAAACCCCGGTGCGCCGACAACGGCGACGGGTGCGGCGCCCGCAGCACGCGATGGCGCTGAGCATCGATGACCTTGCCCTTGGCCTGGGCGTAGCTGCCCCAGAGCAGGAACACCAGGCCCTCGCGCTCACGGTTCAGGGTTTCAACCACGTGGTCAGTGAAGCCTTCCCAACCCTTGCCCTGGTGCGCGCCCGCGCGCCCGCCCTCGACCGTAAGCACCGCGTTGAGCAGCAGCACCCCGCGCTGCGCCCATGGCAGCAGGCACCCATGATCGGGCCGGGGCACGCCGAGGTCGCGCTCAAGCTCCTTGAAGATATTGAGCAGCGACGGCGGCACGTCCACGCCGGGCGCCACGGAAAAACACAGGCCGTGCGCCTGACCCGGGCCGTGGTACGGGTCCTGGCCGAGGATCACGACCTGGACCGCGTCGAACGGGGTCGCGTCAAACGCGGCGAACATCTGCGCGGCCGGCGGGTAAATCGGCGCCCCGGCCGCCTTGCGCTCGCGCAGGAACGCCGACAGCGCTTGCATGTCGTCTCGTTCGAGGTACGCGCCGACGCGCGCCTTCCAGGAGGGCTCAAGCTTGATTCGGTCGGGGGTCATGACAGCGCGCCGGACCGGCGATGCGCATCGGCCATCCCGTGCACACGCCGTTTGCTCCCACCGCGCTTATCCGTTCGCGTCGTCCCAAGCGCAGCCCGTGCCGTCATGCCGAAACGCGCTCCACTTGCGATCGCGAAACTCCGTTGTTACCGCGAACGCAGTGAGCGATCCGCTGGCGGGTGCGCGCAGGTAAGAACAAAGCCATCACTGCACACGGGATGACCGCCGCGGTTGCAAACACCCAAGCCACGCCCACCACGCCTTCCCCCACCACCCTACGGCAGCTTCGCCAGCCGCAGCTGGAACAGGGTCTTTGTGATCAGCAACCGTTCCTCGGTCGGCTTGAGCACGAGGTCGTTGGCGCCGGCGCGCAGCAGTTCGCTCTGGTTATCAGGGTTGGAATCGCCGGTCATCACCAGCACCGGCAGCCGGCGCTTGCCGTAGGCGAAATCGTTGCGTAGTCGATCCAACAGATCGTTGCCGCTGAGTTCGCCCTTGAGGTAGACGTCGGTGAGCACGAGGTCGGCGCCCGGATCGTCCTGGCCGCGGAACGTCTCGAGATACTCCAGCGCCTCCTCCACCCCGACGAAGTGCCGCACCGCAATGTCGTGGCGCTCGAGCATGCGCTTGGTCGCGAGTGCGACCACGCGGCTGTCTTCGACGTACAGCACGCGCGCGCCCGGGATTGCTTGCGGGTGCACGTAGCCGCGCACGAACGCAGCCAGCGCGCTGTGGCCGAGCGACTTGTCGAAGTAGTCGGTCACGTCCTCGGTGAAGCGGCGCGCTTCTAGGTGGGTCTGGGCGTCGCCCGATACCACGATCACCGGCACGTACGCTTGGCCGGAGGCCTCGCGCACCACGCGCGCGAGTGCGATGCCGTCGCCGTCGGGCAATGCCAGCGAGGTGGTCACCAGATTGACCGGGCCTTGCGCGAGCGCGGCGCGCGCGTCGGCGATGCTGCCGCAGGACACCACTTCGACTTCGGCCAGTTCCTGCTTGAGCACGTCGCCGATCAGCTTGCGTACGAGCTTTGACCCGTCCACGACCATCACCCGCGGCGCGGTGTTGTCGACATGACGAAGGTCGTGGTTGTTCATGCTCGCGGAATCAGGTGTCCGTGGGGCGGGTTTGACGCAGGTAATGACCGGTGACGAAGCCGGCGCCAAGCCAGCCCAGTATGCCGGCGCCCACCACGATCGCCAGCGCCGTGTGCAGATTGAAGCCCTGCAACACGAAGCCGCTGCCGTAGCTGCGCGCGAGTTCCGCCAGCGGTTCACGCAGGGCGGCATCGGTCGCGGTCAGCAGCGCCAGCGCGACCGCGCCGGCGGCCAGGCCGTAACAACCGCCCAGGTACAGGAACGGCCGGCGGATAAAGCCGTCGGTGGCGCCGAGCAACTGCAACACGCCGATCTCCTCGCGCCGCGACTGGATATCCAGACGCACGGTATTGCCCACGACCAGCAATGCGCCCAGGCCGAGCAACGCCGCCAGCACCCACGCCAGCCGCGAGCCAAAACGCAACCAGCCGTCGAGGCGCTCGCGCCAGCCGGCGTCGTGCTGGACCACGTCGGCCTCGGCCAGGATCTTCAGCGAGCTGGCTAACAGCATTTCGTCGCCGCTGGGGGTGACCACCAGGAGGCTCGGTAGCGGATTGCCGTCGAGGGTCGAAATCGCCTCGCCCAAACCACTGCCGCTACGCAACTCGTGCAGGCCCTGATCGGGCGTGCGCAGTTCGACCGCGGCGATGTCGGCGCGAGCGCGCAACGTGGCGGCCAGCGCGCGGGCGCGATCGAGCGCGATCTCGGGCTTGAGGAACACACTGATCTGGCGCGCCTGCTGCACATCGCCGGCAAAGCGCTGCACGTTGGTCAGCGCCGCCCACAAGCCGAGCGGTAGCGCGATGGCAACCGCCATCACGCCGACCGTAAGCGCGGTCGCACCCGGCTTGCGCAACAAGCGGCCGAGACTCGCGACCAGGCTGTAGACGTGGTGGTCAAACCATATGCCGACGCCCGATTGCGGCCGCGCCGAATGGGCCTGAACCGATGGCGACCCTACAGGCGGCTTGCGCGCCGTAGCAGCGTCGGCGCTCATTGCGCTAAGTCCTCGGGCGCGATGTCGTCGACCAGACGGCCGTCGTTGAGTACCAACACGCGCTTTTTCATGCGTTTGACCAGCGCCAAATCATGGCTGGCGATGAGCACGCTGGTGCCGCGCTCGGGCAGCGATTCGAACAGCGCGAGAATTTCGGCCGACAGAGTCGGGTCGAGGTTTCCCGTGGGCTCGTCGGCGACCAGCAGGCGCGGCTCGGACACGATCGCGCGGGCGATGCCGACGCGCTGTTGCTCGCCGGCGGACAACTGCGTCGGCAATGCGCGCACGCGCGCGCCGAGGCCGACGCGTTCCAGCGTGGCGCGTACGCGCTTGGCGATATCGCCGCGGCGCAGACCGCGAAGCAGCAACGGCAGCGCGACGTTGTCCTCGACGCTGCGGTCGGCGAGCAGACGATGGTCCTGAAACACCACGCCGACATCGCGCCGGTGCATCGCAATGCGGCGGCCGCGTACCTTGAGCAGATTTTTTTCGCCGAACAGCACCGCGCCGCGGCTGGGGCGCTCGCTGAGGTGAATTAACTTGAGCAGCGTGCTCTTGCCCGCGCCGGAATGGCCGGTCACGAACAGCATCTCCCCCGGCGCCACCGTGAAGCTGACATCGCTCAAGGCCTGATGGCCGCCGTGGTAGTGCTTGCTAACGTTGTCGAAGCGCAGAACGCTCATCGATGACCCGGTGCGGAACCCTGGCCGCAGTATCGGCGGCGCCGGCGGCGATGGCTAGCGAATGCGGCGGCGCGCGCCGTGAAGTCGGACGCAGTGCCGTCCGGTTCAGCGTCGGGCCGTGCGGGGCGGCGACGCGAACCGCAATGGGTGCGATCACGGCTTCGTGAGGGCGATCGGGGCAACCGCCGTTCCGGAGCTCCGGGCTCTGCACGACTGCCTCTACGCCGACGTCGACGTCGAAAGCGCAGCGGAGCGGAGCTTCGCGCTACAGCGAACGCGAGATAGCTCCGAGCTTGCTTGATTTGCTCCGTCGCCCAGACAGAGCACTCCGAGCAAGCTCGGATCTACCAAGCCGCTGAGCACAGCCGATTCGACCGCATCCGCCTCAGAGCCGAGTTCTGCCAGACCGATGCCGCCGGTATGGAAGAGCAGCGGTGCAAGCCCCTCTACCGCGCGCTGGGGGGCTCCGGAACCGCTCCCTCAGTGCTGCGAACGCGGCGCGCGCGTGACCAACGATTTCAGCCCGCGGCCGATGCGTCCGAGCAGACCCGGCTGGGCCTCGGTCGTCGCGGTCGTCGCGGGCTTGGCGCCGGGCTTGTTCGCGGGGACCTGGGTGGCTTTACCCGGCACGGTGTTGGCGCTGACCGCGACACTGGCTGCCATCGGTGCCGCGCCGTCCGCGCCTTCGATGCGACGGCCGCCACGACGGCGGCGCGGCTTGCGCGGCGCGTGCTCGCCTTCCACCGCCGGGCCGCCGGCAGGCGCCAGCGCCGGATCGGCCGGCGCGCGCGGCGGCCGCGGCACCTGCGGAGCGGCGGGGGTAGCGCCTGCTGCAGGTGCGTGACGCGGGCGGTCCGAACGCGGACCAGTCGAGCGGCCACCATCGCCGCGGCCCGCACCAGGACGCGGACTGCCGCTGCCGGACCGGCCGCCACCACGGCGGGCGTCGTCGGCGGCTTTCTGCTCGCGCGCTTCCTTGAAGATCGAACCGATGCTTTCCTCTTCGACCGCCTCGCCGCCTTCCACCACTTCGCGTGGCTTGCGCGGCAGCGACACCAGCAAGTCGGCATCGACGGCCGCGACCGGCAGTTTCTGTTCGATGAACGCCTCGATGTCCGGCAGGCTCATCGCGTAGCGCTCGCAGGCGAAGCTGATCGCGTCACCCTCGGCGCCCAATCGCGCGGTGCGGCCGATGCGGTGCACGTAATCCTCGGCATCGAACGGCAGGTCGTAGTTGTAGACGTGCGAGACGCCGTCGATGTGCAGGCCGCGTGCGGCAACGTCGGTCGCAACCAGGATCTCGAGCCCGCCTTTCTGGAACTTGGCTAGCAGCGACTCGCGCTTTTTCTGTGGCACGTCGCCACTCAATACGCCGACGCGATAGCCGCCGCGCTCCAACGCCCGGGCGACGCGTTCCACCCAGGCCTTGGTGTTGACGAACACCATCGTGCGCGCGCCCTCGGAGCGCGACAGCAGGCCCAGCAGCAGCGGCAGCTTCTCTTCGTCGGACGGGAAATACATCAGCTGGCGCACGGTCGAGTTGGTGATGAACTCGGACTCGACCACGAGCTTCTCGGGCTCGTTCATGTGCTCGTAGGCGAGCTCAAGCACGCGGTGGCTGAGCGTGGCTGAGAACAGCAGCGTCTGGCGCTCGGTGCGGATCGGCATGCGTCGCAGCAGGAACCTGATGTCCTTGATGAAGCCGAGGTCGAACATGCGGTCGGCCTCATCGAGCACGCAGATCTCGCACGCGTGCAGGCTCACCACCTTGTGCTGCTTGACGTAGTCGATCAGCCGGCCCGGTGTGGCGATGATCACGTCGGCGCCTTGCTGCAGCAGCTCGCGCTGCTTGTCGTAATCGACGCCGCCGTACACCAGCGAGAACTTCAGGCCCAGCGCGCTGCCGAATTTGACCGCGTCCTTGTGGATCTGGATCGCGAGTTCACGGGTCGGCGCCAGGATCAGCGCGCGCGGGTCCTCGGGCTTGCGGTCGGCCAGCGCCGGTTTGGTCAGCAGGCGGTTGATCACCGCGACCAGGAAGGCGAGCGTCTTGCCGGTGCCCGTCTGGGCCTGGCCGGCGACGTCGCGGCCGTTGAGCGCGAGCGGCAGGGTCAGCGCCTGGATCGGCGTGCAGCGCGAGAAACCTGCCGCTTCGAGCCCGGCCAGCAGGCTCGGGTGCAGATCGAACGAGGAGAACGTGATGTCGGTAAGGGGCTTGTCGCTCATGCGGTCATTCATACCAAGTCAGGAGGCGCGCGCGCGGCACAGATGCTGGGGCCGCGCTTGCGTGGGTGGCGTCGGCGAAGGCAGACTGCCGGGGTCGGTCAAGTTCGTCCTGACCGCTGGCGCAGCGCTATTGCAGCCGCCGCGAAACGCCCCAGCTTAACTCAGTACGCCCACCCCTACATCTCGCGTACTGCGACCCCACATCCCCCAGGAGCCCCCCGTGAGCGAGAAAGTGATGCATGTCGGCGATGCCGATTTCGACGCCGTCGTGCTGCAGTCGTCCGAGCCGGTGCTGGTCGACTTCTGGGCCGAATGGTGTGGCCCGTGCAAGATGATCGCGCCGGCGCTGGACGAGCTGGCCGAGACCTACGACGGCAAGGCCCGGATCGTAAAGGTGAATGTCGACCACAACCGCGCCACAGCGATGAAGTACCACGTGCGCTCGATCCCCATGCTGCTGCTGTTCAAGGGCGGCCAAGTCCAGGACACCCAGATCGGCGCGGTCGGCAAGGCCCAGCTCAGCCAGATGATCGACAAGGCGCTCTGAGCGCCGGCGTGCCTGGCCGCACCCGCGCGGTGCGGTTGGGCTCGCCCACCCCGCAAGGCCCGGCTAGGCTAGGTGAACCGCCCACCCGCGATCGCTTGCCGCCGCCCCGCCGCAGTGCTAGTTTCGCCGCACCGGTCGCGTTTTCCGCGCCGCACCCCCTCTCGACCACCACGTCCCAGACGTCCCGCTCGCCATTGCGAGCGCTCGCCGCTTAGCGAGGAATCCCCGCTTGTCCGATAACACCCCCGACGCTGGCGACATCGCCGAAAAGCGCGTCCGCAAGCCACGCGCCGCCAAGGCCGACGCGGCTGCAGCCCCCAGCTCCGAATCCGCCACACCCTCCACTTTCGCGTTGGCACCCGCCCCGACGGCGCCTCGCGCTCCGGCGGCGGCGCCCACGCCGGCGGCGCCGCCAACGACACCGCCGCCAGCCGCTTCGGTGACGCCAGGCCAGGCGCCGACCTTGCCCAGTCGCGGCGATACGCAGCCCAGCAGCAAGACACAGAGTGACGCGCAAGGCGGCAACGCCATCCACCGGGGCGGCAACGCCGAAGGCGCCCCCACTGCGCAGGGCGGCGGCGTCCCGGCTGGCGGCAGTGCGTCCAGCGGCGGCAACCAGCCGGCGCAAAGCAGCGGCAACAACGCGCAGCCCGGCGGTAATCAAGGTAGCGGCACCCATCAAGGTGCCGGCAACGTCCAGCCCGGTAATGTCCCGCCCGGTGGCAATTATCAGGGCGGCGGTAGCGCCCAAGCCGGCGGCAACCAGCAAGGGGGCGGCAACGCCCAGGCCGGCAACGCCGACGACGGACAGGGTGGCTTCGAACGCGGAGGTGGCGGTGGCGCCAGCAAGCGCGACCGCTTCCGCAACCGTCGCGACCGCGGCGGCAAGCCGCGCGAAGGCGGCATGCAGGACGACGGCGGCAACGAGACGTTCGTGCCGCGTCCGCACCCGCAGGTACCGGAGGGCTTCCCGCAGTACTCGCTCGGCGACCTCAAACGCATGCCGGCGCAGAAACTGCTCGACATCGCCGAGCAGCTGAACATCCAGGAAGGCGTCGCCCGCGCGCGCAAGCAGGACGTGATCTTCGCGCTGCTCAAGGTGCTCACGCGCCATGGCGAAGGCGTGGCCGCCGATGGCGTGCTCGAAATCCTGCCCGACGGCTTCGGTTTCCTGCGCGCAGCCGAGGCCTCGTACCTCGCCGGCCCCGACGACACCTATATCTCGCCGAGCCAGATCCGCCGCTTCAACCTGCGCACCGGCGACCATTTGTCCGGCCGTATCCGCTTTCCGAAAGACGGCGAGCGCTACTTCGCGCTGTCGATCGTCGACACGATCAACGGCGAGCCGATCGAGGCATCGAAGAACAAGGTGCTGTTCGAGAACCTGACCGCGCTGTTCCCGCGCCGCAAGTTCAAGCTCGAGCGCGCTGACGGTTCGACCGAAGACATCACCGGCCGCATCCTTGATTTGATGGCGCCGCAGGGCAAGGGTCAGCGCGCGCTGATCGTGTCGCCACCGAAAGCCGGCAAGACCATGCTGATGCAGCAGGTCGCGACCGCAATCACGCACAACCACCCCGACGTGCACCTGATCGTGCTGCTGATCGACGAGCGTCCCGAGGAAGTCACCGACATGCAGCGCACCGTGCGCGGCGAGGTGATCAGCTCGACGTTCGACGAGCCCGCCGGCCGCCACGTGCAGGTCGCCGAAATGGTAATCGAGCGCGCCAAGCGCCTGGTCGAGCACAAGCGCGACGTGGTGATCCTGCTCGACTCGATCACCCGGCTCGCCCGCGCCTACAACAACGTCGTGCCGAGCTCGGGCAAGATCCTGTCCGGCGGCGTCGACGCCAACGCGCTGCACCGGCCCAAGCGCTTCTTCGGCGCCGCGCGCAACGTCGAGGAAGGCGGTTCGCTCACGATCATCGCCACCGCGCTGATCGACACCGGCAGCAAGATGGACGAGGTGATCTACGAGGAGTTCAAGGGCACCGGCAACTCCGAAGTGCACCTGGACCGCCGCATCGCCGAAAAGCGCGTGTACCCCGCGATCAACATCAACCGCTCCGGCACCCGCCGCGAGGACTACCTGATCGAGCCCGAGTTGCTGCAGAAGATCTGGATCCTGCGCAAGCTGCTGCACGGCATGGACGAGATCGGGGCGATGGAATTTCTGCTCGACAAGATGAAGGCGACCAAGTCGAACGACGAGTTTTTCAGTTCGATGCGTCGCTGACGGCTGCAGGCAATCGGTAACGAAAACGCCCCGCACTGCGGGGCGTTTTTCGGTGCGAGCTACGGCCGCTTATGACGGCTATACCTGCGTTCAGGGACACGTCGGGCATACCCGCCCAAGCCAGGCCCGCTGCTACGCACACCCGCTGTTGCGTGGCGGTAGTTACGAGGGCATGCCCGGCTGGCATTAAGCCTAGCCTGCTTGCGGGGCGCTCGCTCCGTGCCCAGCGCGCTCGTGGCGAGCCTGCACTCATCGATACCGCCAAGCACCCAACCCGAGGCGGTCGCCGGCGGTGCCGATTTGACGGCGGACAACGCAACATTTGCATCAGTGCGTCGATTCCAGATGGGGCGTCAGGCCGAGCTAACCGCACACGCCGAACGCGACGATCAAAAAACACCCTTGGGTACGTAGCCGCAGAGGCAAGCGCAGGACAACGCAGCGCATAGTCAGCGCGCAAAACAAACGCCGACTCCCGCGCGACAAGGCTCGGTCAGAACGCGACTCGCACATTCCGCGCACGGACGCGCGTGTCTGTGCTTGCGCGAACGAAACTCGATGGCTGCCGCAGCTATGCACTCCCGTCGGTCCTGTGCGGGCGGCGGCCTTCCCATTATCCGGGCCAAGACTTCCAGGGCAGGCGCTGGGCGTCCGCGCCATAAACGGAATGCGAACAGTCCTGCAGAGGCCCCAATCGGCCGGAGCGGTCTGTGACCGCCTGCTTCGATCCTCACCGGCAGTTTGTGCTAATTGTGCTCGTGATACCTATGGCTCGCGTCGAAGGGAAACGCTCATGCATGACGACTCGCTACGGCTAGGAGCACCGCTGCAACTTTGGTATGAGCTGGTGCGCGACGGCGAAAAACGCGTTCGAACGCGCTTGCCCGAGTGCATAGAAAGTTATCTGGTTTTTATGCTGCAACGCCATCAGGGCGATGCAGTGCTAGGCGCACGCATCGTCGCACTTGACTGGTTACATGGACTCGAACACGTCGGCCACGAGCGCGCGGACGCCCTGCGCGACGTCGGTGACCGCTGTCTGCTGATCGCGGGCCTATTCCCACGACTGGCCGAACACCGAAATGTACAGCCGGGCTACTACGCAGCCATCGGACAGGCCGCTTACAGCGAGGTCGCCGCGGCCACCCGTGCCGGCTATGCGGAGTTGTTCGCGCAACTCTCGCGCGCCTTCGATGCCATGCTGCGGGTGCTGAGCGGCTTGACCGTAAGACTCGGCTCGCCGCTGGAAGTGATGACGCTGGCGCGGGGCGACGAACTCGCTGGCATGATCGGAGGCCGGGTGCATTGAGGGGCGCCTGCGAGCGCAGCTTGTGTACACCGCGCAACAGGGCGGATGTCGGGAACCGTTGCGCCTAGGCCCGGTACTGCGAACGTGTCTCAATGATGGCGATCATGTTGAGGGGCTTTGGCGTTTCATCGCCCCAAAGCTGCACTCCCTTCACACCCTCTGTATCCGGGGGCCGGGGGCCCGGCTGAGGCCATCGACTGGATCCGGGATGCACCCCGATTGCCGGGCCGTAGCTGAGCGTCGCGGCAACTCCGCGTCATGCGTCAGGATGGATCCAATGCAGTTAGCAACCGCGGCCCACCATCGAGCGGGTACACACCGCCCGCGGCCAGCGCATCTGCGCCCGTGTCGGGGTCACCGGTACGCCAAGGAATCATTGCTCGCGGACCTGGCACGTACGTTTGCCACTTCTTGTCGTCGGGCTCCTTCTCCTCATATGCGACGAAAGCGACCGGCACACGCGCCGTCCAATACGGCGCGTCGAGTGGGTGGTCCTTAGGTGGCAGAACCGTCCAGTTTTTCGCGGTCCGCAACGTCGCTTTCGCGAGCAGGTCGCGCCAACGCTGCATCTCCTTCTCCGATGCCACGAAGCGCAAGTTGACCTGTTCGGCGATCGCCTCCTCGACTCGGCCATCTCGGCCGATCTTGAGCGCGACGTAGACCGTGCCGCCGACGCCCGCCTGGGCCGCTGGTTCCGGATAGCTCGGTGGGGACAAGCCACGACTGCTGGAACTCGACGCCTCGACGCCGAATTGCGCGCCGCGGATCTCGACAGCGAAAGTATCGGCATCGAGTTTTTTCGCAACCAGGCGCACGCTCATCGTCGCGCGCGCCTTGGTCGCGCCCGCAGTGAGCTTGACCGGTTCGAAACGCCACTGCGGCACCACCCGCGCGAGCATGCTCTTAATGCCGCTGGGCAATGTTTCCGCGTCATCCAGCGCGTAACCGACCACGCCACCTTCAGACGTGAGGTCAATCGTGCCCTTCACCAGCAGACTCGATTCGATCTGCTTGCGCACCGCCGCCGGCCCCGCCGCGAACACCGTGCCTATGCACGACGCCAGCAACAAAGCCATCCCAAGCCGCTTTCCCATGACGATTCTCGTTACTGCGAGTGGATGTAGAGCATAGCGGCCTCAGCACAGGTCCATACCGACCCGATGTGGGTCCCGGCACCGCGTCGTTTGTGTCGAGGGCACCAACGACGTCACTGGGCCCGTAACGGCGGCCCGCTCAAGGAACACCATCCGGCCTCTTGCCGCCGGCACCTTGGAGCGTCACGTCTATACATGGCGGATCAGCCGGCACCACTGAGCGGAACTGCCGGAAGCAGCGTCGCTCCCATTCGCGCCCGCCATCGCGCACAACCACTCAGCGGCGACGACGAGTAGTGCCGGTCTGCCCCTACGACATCGCGGCGGCGCTCCGAGCCGCAGGGAGCATGAGCTTGTGCTGCGGGTGCCTCGTCGCCGCGCGAATCCCGCACCGGCATAATTCCCACCAAGAGGTGATGCATGCACGGTGGCGGTCTCGAACTCGCGTTGGTGTTTCTGCTCGCGGCGGTCATCGCGGTGCCGGTGTTCCGGCGCTTCGGACTCGGCGCCGTGCTCGGCTATCTGGCGGCGGGCGTCGCACTCGGGCCGTTCGGATTCAAGTTCGTGCGCGACGCCGAGCCGGTGCTGGCCGCGTCGGAAATCGGCGTGGTGATGATGCTGTTCGTGATCGGGCTGGAGTTGTCGCCGTCGCGGTTGAAGGTGATGCGCAAGCCGGTGTTCGGCGCCGGCGGTGCGCAGGTCGTGGTGACTGGACTGGTGCTCGGCGCGCTCGCGCTCGCCGCGGGCCTGGGCTGGAAAGCAGCGCTGGTGGTTGGCGTCGGCCTCGCGTTGTCGTCGACCGCCGTCGGGCTGCAACTGCTGTCCGAACGCAAGGCCCTCACCGCCGAACACGGCCGGCTCGCATTCGCGATCCTGCTATTTCAGGACCTGGCCGCGATCCCGTTGCTCGCAGCGATTCCGCTGCTCGGGCAGGCCGCGGCGATCGAGGGCGGCGGGTTGGGCTGGAGCGCACTGGTTAAAGCGGCCGGCGCGATTGCAGTCGTGGTAGTCGGCGGCCGGTTGCTGCTGCGGCACGTGTTCCGCATCGTCGCGCGCACGCAGATGCCGGAGGTCTTCACCGGCGCCGCGTTGCTGACCGTGCTCGGGGCCGCGTGGGTGATGCAGGGCGCGGGCCTGTCGGCGGGCTTGGGTGCGTTCCTTGCGGGCGTGCTGCTGGCTGATTCGGAATTCCGCCACGAGCTCGAGTCCCAGATCGACCCGTTCAAAGGTTTGCTGCTCGGCCTGTTCTTCATGGCCGTCGGCATGAGCATCGACTTGCAGCGGGTGCTCGCCGAGCCGGCATTGATCGCGGCGCTGGTGGCGGCGCTGATGCTGGTCAAATTCGTTCTGCTGATGGGGGTTGGGCTGCGCCCCGGTGGGCTGGACCGGCGCGAGGCATTGCAGCTGGCTAGCGTGCTCGCGCTCGGCGGCGAATTCGCATTCGTGGTGTTCGGCGAGGCGGCCAAGGCCGGCCTGCTCGAGCCGGCGCTGCGCGACAGGCTGGTGGCAGTGGTCGGCCTGTCGATGGCGTTGACGCCGCTGTTGGTGATGGCGGTGGCACGTGTTTTGAGCGCGCATCCTCGCGCCGAGCCGTCACGCGCATTCGATACGATTCCCGACGAACACCCGCAGGTGCTGCTCGCCGGCTTCGGCCGCTTCGGCCAGATCGTCGCGCGTCTGCTGGTCGCGCAGAAGGTGCCGTTCATCGCGATCGAGCCGAGTGCGGAACAGGTGGATTTCGTCCGCCGCTTCGGCAACCCGGTGTACTACGGCGATCCGGCCAGGGCCGAGCTGCTGCGCTCGGCCGGCGCGGCCCAGGTGCGGGTGTTCGTGATCGCGATCGAGAACCCGGAAGCGAACCTGCGCACGGTGCGCACGGTGCGCCGGCTGTACCCCAATGCCAAAGTGTTCGCCCGTGCGCGCGATCGCCGCCATGCATGGGCGCTGATGGACCTGGGCGTGGAGGCGATGCGCGAGACGTTCTTTTCGAGCCTGACGCTGGGCGAGAACGTGCTGGTCGAACTCGGCCTGCCACCGGCGGTGGCGCGCGACCACGCCCAGCGTTTTCGCGAGCACGACGAGCGCATGCTCAACACGCAGTACCTGGTGCGCGACGACGAGGACGCGCTGATGCAGACGGCGCAGGACGCGCGCCGCGAACTCGAGGAGTTGTTCAACGCCGATGCGGGACAGGGTGTGCTCGGTGGCATGGCCGAGCGGGGTGCGAAACCGCCGGCGTAATGGCGAGACGGCTCGGCGAAGGACGCGTGACGGGGATCGATCTAACGCGGAGTTTTTAACTCACCGCGGAGTAGCGACTCGCGGCGGATTTTTAGGCTCAACGCAGATCTCGACGTCGGGATGTTCCAACTCAACGCGTATCGCGCAGGAACCGCGCCATCGACACGTTGCCGCCGGGCGAGGACGGCACGAACTCGGCGGCGATATCGATGAAGCCGCGCATCACCGCGATCTCGCGCGGGGTGCGATTGATCGCGTCGCGCTGATCCGGATCAGCGCCAACGCGCAGCAGCGTCTGCACCACCCGGAGCAAGCCGTGCAGCGCGCCCAGATGTAGCGGGGTGAAACCGCGGGAATCCTTTGCGTCCAGGCTCGCGTCGTAGTCGAGCAGCTGTTCCACGCCAGCGAGCAGTACGTCCTCGTCGGCCGCGGTGCCCGGTTCGGCGCGCGCACCCAACAGCAGCAGCAACGGCGTTGCGCCGTCAGCGGACAGATCCGCTTGGGCGCCTGCGAGTAGCAAGGTATCGAGCAGTGCCGCCAGGCGCGCGCGTTCGCGCGCGGTGAATCCGAACATTGCCGCGCAGTGCAACGCGGTGCGGTCCTGGCCGTCGACGGCATGGATGTCCGCACCGGCGGCCAGCAGGCGCGCGACCAGATCCGGCAAGCCGAGGGCGCAGGCGACCATCAGCACGGTCAGTTCGCCGGGCAAGCGTTGCTCGAGCGAGGCGCCGGCGACGATCAGTCGCTCGACGATATCGCCGTGGCGCATGCTGACCGCCGCCGATAAGGGGGTGGCGCCGGAACCTGCCGCGAGCTGAGGGTCGGCGCCGCGCGCAAGCAACAGGTCGACCAGCCCGCGGTGGCCACCGCCGGCCGCGCGCAGCAGCGCGGTGCAGCCCTGATTGTCGACCGCATCCACCGGCAAGCCGAGGTCGAGCAGACGACGCACTGCATCGGCATCGCCGACGATCGCCGCGGCCGGTACGTCTTCGGCGAGCAGCGGCCGACGCGGCAGCGGCCAGCCGCGCCAGTCCAGCCAGTCGGCCAGATCGCGGCGGCCCGACGACAACGCGACGCCGAGCGGGGTCTGGCCATCGCCGGCGAGCAGGTCGGGCGAGGCGCCTTGCGCGATCAGCCGCTTCAGCATCGGTTCGCGACTGAGCGCGGCCGCGAGGTGCAGCGCGCTCATGCCGTGGCTGTCGCGCGCATCGAGGGCGACGCCAGTGGAAAGCAGGCGCTCCACCAGCCGCGGCCAGCCCAGGCGAACGGCCAGCGCCAGCGGCGGATCGCCAGCGGGCGACGATGCAAACGGGTCGGCGCCGCGCTCGAGCAACCCCAACGCACAGGCTTCGAGCCCTGGACCGCTGGGGTCGCCGGCCACACAGGCGCCGAGAAAACGCGCCAGGCCACCGGCGCCGGCCGGCGATACACCGCGCGCGAGCAGCGCGTTCAACGCCGGCAGGGCCGCCGCGCCGCGGTCGAGCAAGCCAAACAGCGGCGTATCGCCGCGGCCGTTGCGCACCTCGGGATCCGCGCCTTGGGCCAGCAGCCACTCGATCCGATCCGGCGCCGCGGCGGTGTCGTCGTCATGCAGCTGGGCGCCGAGTTCGGCCGGGCTCAGCAACTGGACCAGACCGTCGAGGTCGTCACGGCCTTCGTTCAAGCCGTCACGCAACAGCGCCGCGGGGGCGCGATCGAGCAGCGGCGCATCGCCGTCCTCGGCATCGCTGACGCTCGATGGCAGCGCGTAGGTGCGATCCAGCGCGGCGACGAGCGCCCAGCGCCCGGCCTCGGCGGCGCGGTCGATCGCGCGCTTGCCGTCTTCATCGACGTGCTCAGCGCTGACGCCAAGGTCAAGCAGGCGCCGCACCAGCGCCGGCGTGGCGGTGTCGGCCAGACAGGCAAGGGCCAAGGCATTGCGGCCGCGCGCGTCCACCTCAGCGGCTTCGGTCTGCCCGCCCCGAGGCAGGTGTTCGAGCAGGCGTTCAATCACGGCCAGCGAACCGCCGCGCGCGGCTTCCAGCAACGGCGTGCGGCCCTGCGCATCGCCCGTCGCGGCATCAGCGCCAGCGGCCAGCAGCACCTCGACGATCGCGTCATGGCCGGCGAATGCCGCCTGATGCAAGGCACGTCGGCCCTCGCTGTCGCGGGCATCGACCTTGGCCTTGAACTTCAGCAGCAGCTGTACGCCGGCGGGGTCGTCGTCCTCACTCGCGGCGGCCGCGAGCAGCACCGGCTGGCCGCCTACGGGTTCGGGTTTGGCGCCGCGTTCGAGCAGGAATTTCGCCAGCCGCCAGTTGCCGGCGGCGCAGGCGACACCGAGCGGGGTCAGGCCATCGACGTTGAGCGGGTCGAGTTCGGCGGTGGCATCGCGCAACAGCGCGGCCACGCCCGGGTCGGAACTGCGCGCGGCGAAATGCAACGCGGTGTTGCCCTCGCCGTCGGCCGCGCGCGGGTCGGCGCCGTTGGCCAGCAGCGTCATCACCGCGTCCGGGCGGCCATGCCAGCTGTCACGGGTTGCGGCCAGCAGCGGCGTCATGCCGGCGTGGTCGGCGTTGAGGTCGGCGCCGCCGGCGATCAGCGCGCGCAGCAGGCGCAGGTCGGGCAGCACCGCGGCAAGCACGGTCAGGCTGCGCTGGTCGCGCTCGCCGGGCGGCGGCGGCGCGTGCACGTCGGCGCCGGCCTCGATCAACTCCAGCGCGCGCTCGACGCGGCCGGTGCGCGCGGCGAGGTAGAGCGCGTCCTCGAGCGGCTCGTGGCCGGGCAGCGTCATCACGCCCTCGCCGAAGGACTCGTCGAGGTCGGCCTCCGCAGCGACCTCAGCCAGCCCCGGCAACCACTCCGCCTGGCTCACCCGTTGCAGCAACCAGTGCAGCAACGGCGACGCGAGCGCCAGGCCCGTCGCCAGCGCCCATCGCGCGTTGCCGCTGAACAACTCCGGCCACGCCAGCGCAATGATCGGTGCGGCCAGCAGGGTCACCAGCGCAGCCACGCCGAGCCCGCGCCAGGCACCGGCGTCAAGGTCGCCGAGCAAGCGCCAATGTTCCGCCAGCGTGCCGCCGTCGCGCTCCAGCCCGTGCCACACCGGCCACAGCCGCCACAGCCCCAACAGCGCCACGCCAATGGCCGCGCTCAACGCCAACGCCGCGAGCAGCGACCCCCGCTGCAACAACGCCGCCAGCGGCCACGCAACCAACCCCGCCAGCACGGCCACACCGAGCACCCACAGCAGCGTCAGCGCGAGCCAGTCACGCCCCAGCCCGCGCCGCCCATCAGCCGGCGCGCGGCCGCGCGCTTGCGCGATGGCCAACGCGAACAGCGGTTGCGCGAGCGTGCCACCGAGCGCCGCCAGCACGCCGCCGAAGCCACCGAGCGCGGCGAGCCCCGCCCCGGCAGTCAACAGCGCGGCCAGACGCAGCCTCGGGTGCGCGGACTCAGGCATCGGTGCCGTGGTCCTCGGTCATCGGGTCGAGTGTGGTCGCGGGCAGTTGCACATGGAAACCGAGGCTGGCGAGGTTCGCGCGGACCACGTCGGCATTGCCCCGCGCGAGTTCGCGCCCGGGCGTCAGCGCCACTTCGAAGACGAATTGCAGCGTGCCGAGCTGGGCGCGGATCGGTTCGGGCAGGCGCGCGAAATCATCGCGCGACGCGAGGAAGACGTAGCTGTCGTCCTTGCGGAGACTCTTGTAGACAAAGGCTTGCATCGGGCTCATCGAAGCGGGGCTGGCGGGGGATTTCTGCGCAGCGAGAGGTGACCCACAGCATACCGTCCCGTCCGCGGCCTGCGGACTCCGCGTTCAGGCCGCAGCACACGCGTGGGTGCTAACGCGAGGCCCGATCAGTGGTAACCGGCGTCGGCGGCGACCTTGCCCTTGAACACGCTGTACGACCAGTACGTGTAGCCGAGGATCGCCGGCAGCAGCACGACCAGGCCGGCCAGCACGAAGCCCTGCGACGACGGTGGCGACGCGGCCTGCCAGATCGTCAGCGACGGCGGGACGATGTTGGGCCAGATGCCGAGCACCAGCCCGGCGAATCCGAGCGCAAAAAAGCACAGCGTCAGGACGAACGGGGCAGCATCACGGCCCTCGCGCATGGTCGCGCGCCACAGTGCAAGCGCATTGATCAGCGCCAGCAGCGGCACCGGCGCCAGCCACCAGAAATTCCCGCTGTCGAACCAGCGCGCCATGATCCGCGAGTCGAGGAACGGCAGCCACGCGCTGACCAGGCCCATGAACGCGACCACCACCAGCACCAGCGGCCGGGTCAGGGTGCGCGCAATCAGCTGCATGCGGCCCTCGGTCTTGAGGATCAACCAGGTGCTGCCGAGCAGCGCGTAACCAAACACCACCGCGACCCCGGTCAGCATCGCAAACGGGCTGTACCAGCCGAATGCACCGGGAAGGTACTTGCCGCCGGTAAGCGGCATGCCCTCGACCAGCGCACCGAGGATCACGCCCTGCGCGAACGCCGCGAACATCGAGCCGAGCGCAAACGCCGCGCCCCACGCCGGTTTGGCGCGGGTGGCCTTGAAGCGGAACTCGAACGCGACCCCGCGGAACACCAGCGCGATCAGCATCAGCAACACCGGCAGGTACAGCGCCGACAGCACCACTGCGTACGCCTTCGGGAACGCCGCGAGCAACCCTGCGCCGCCGAGCACGAGCCAGGTCTCGTTGCCGTCCCAGATCGGCGCGGCGGTGTTCATCATGTGGTCGAGCTGGTGTTCGTCCTCGGCGAACGGCGCGAGGATCCCCAGGCCGAGCACGAAGCCGTCGAGCAGCACGTACATCAGCACGCCGAAACCGATCACGCCGAACCAGATGATGGGAAGCCAATATTCCATTGCAGCCTCGCGGTGGGCGTCTTTTGTGGTGATTGCGGGAGAGGACTGCTGTTGCTCTGTTGCTCTGTTGCTCTGTTGCTCTGTTGCTCTGTTGCTCTGTTGCTCTGTTGCTCTGTTGCTCTGTTGCTCTGTTGCTCTGTTG
>JAYSZI010000050.1:0-7191 GCA_043738095.1 Lysobacter sp. | reverse complement strand
GACGATGTCGGCGGCGCGGTGCCGGCGCGGCGCGTCGAGGCGGTGCTGTCGGGCGGGCGGGTCGCCAGCCTGCGCACGCAGCCGGGCAGGCAGACGCTCAAGAGCGCACGCCAGGACCCGGCGCGCATCGCCACGCTGTACGGGCAGAAGCAGGAAGAGCGCCGGCTGGTGCGGATCGAGGAGGTGCCCGAGCTGCTGGTCACCGGCCTGCAGGCGGTCGAGGATCGCGACTTCGCCCACCATCACGGCATCGACATCAGCGGCATGGCGCGGGCGTTGTTCGTCAACGTCAAGTCCGGCCAGGCCAAGCAGGGCGCCAGCACGTTGACGCAGCAACTGGCGCGCAGCGGCCTGCTCGGCATCGGCCGCGAAAAGGCGTTCACCCGCAAGGGCAAGGAAATCCTTTACGCCTTGCTGATGGAAGCGCGCTATGAAAAGCGCACGATCCTGGAGGCGTATTTCAACCAGGTGTACCTCGGCCAGCGCGGCGCGCAGGCGATCCACGGCGTCGCCGCCGGCGCCGAGTTCTGGTTCGGCCGCGACTTGCGCGACCTCAACACCGAACAGATCGCATTGCTGGTCGGCATCGTCCGCGGTCCGTCGCACTACGACCCGCGGCGCAACCCGGAACGCGCGACCGAGCGCCGCAACTTCGCGCTGGGCGAATTCCACGAAACCGGCCTGATCGACGACGCCGAGTACCAACGCGCGCTGAAGGCGCCGCTGGGGATCACCAAGGATCCGGGCAGCGTCGCCGCCAACCGCTTCCCCGCGTATGTCGATCTGGTCCGACGCCAACTCGCGCGCGACTACCCGGCCGATGCGCTCGCCGGAGCCGGCCTCAGCGTGATGAGTGGCATGTCGCCGGCGGCGCAGGCGTATGCCGAAGGCGCGGTCAGCCGCACCCTCAAGAGCCTGGCCAGCAAGCGGCGGCCGACGCTGCAGGCGGGCCTGGTGGTCACCGACGTACACAACGGCGAGGTGCTGGCGGTGGTCGGCGGGCGCGATTTCTCTGGCCACGGCTTCAACCGCGCGGTCGAGGCGCAGCGCCCGGTGGGATCTTTGTTGAAGCCGTTCGTGTACCTGCTCGCACTGGCGCAGCCGTCGAAGTATTCGCTGGCGAGCTACGTCGACGACTCCCCGGTGACGGTGACGCTCGGTAAGGGCAAGCGTTGGAGCCCCGGCAACTCCGACGGCCGCAGCCACGGCACGGTGCGCCTGGTTGATGCGCTCGCGATGTCCTACAACCAGGCCATGGTGCGCGTCGGCATGCAGGTCGCGCCCCAACGCATTGCCGACCTCGTGCGCACGCTTGCGGGCATCCAGACTGGTGCCAATCCGTCGATCATTCTGGGCGCAACGGACCAGAGCCCTTATGCGATGTCGCAGCTGTACCAATTCCTCGCATCGGGCGGCGAAATCCAGCCGCTGCATGCGGTGCGCGGCGTGCTTGACGCCCAGGGTGGCGTCGTCAGTCGTTACGACAAGGCCCCAGCACCGGCGCAGGAAGGCGACGCGATTGCCGCACGCCTGATCACGATTGCGCTGCAGCAAGCGGTATCGAGCGGCACCGGCAGCCAACTGGTGCGCGACGGCCTCGGCCGCCTGTCGCCGGCCGGCAAGACCGGCACCAGCAACGACGGTCGAGACAGCTGGTTTGCGGGCTGGACCGGTGACCACCTCGCCGTGGTCTGGGTCGGCAACGACCAGAACCAGCAGACCGGTCTGTACGGCGCCACCGGCGCGATGCGGGTGTGGTCGGCGATCTTTTCGCGCCTGCCCAGCGCGGCGCTGAAGGTCGGCGACGACGGCCTCGACTGGCAATGGGTGATTGGCTCCAGCACCACCGATGCCGGTTGCGCCGGTGCCCGGCGCTTCCCGTTCGTGGCGGGTTTCGCGCCTCGCTATACGCCGTGTCCCGCGCCGCAACCCCAGTACGCCGAGCCATCGCAGGACGAAGGCGAGGGTGGTGGCTGGCGCAAGTTCTTTGGCCTCGACGAGCGCGAGCGCTCCGACGATCTGGACCCTGCCAAGCAGTTGCCGCCGCCGGAAGACGAGCAGTGACGCCAGTGCCCGCCCTGCGATGGCTGCTCTTGGCGCCGGGGATTTCGCTCGCATTGGCGGCGTGCAGCACCACCCCCGTGACCGACACGCCGCCGTTGCCGCACTTCGATGCAACCGCTGCGGTCGCGGCGATTCGCGTAGCCGGCAAGGCCGACGCCAACGAACTCGACGTGCAGCCGTTGCGGGACCCGCAGGTGGAGGACTTGCGCCAGCAAGCGGCCACGCTGGAATCCCGGCGCATGCACCGCGCCGCGGCCGACACGCTCGATCGGGCGTTGGCGCTGCATCCCGACGATCCGGCGCTGCTGCAGGAGCGCGCAGAATTGGCCCTGCTGCTACGTCAACTGCCCGACGCCGAACGCTACGCCCAGCGCGCGTTCGCAACCGGCTCCAAAGTGGGCCCGCTGTGTCGTCGGCATTGGGAAACCATCGCCCAGGTACGCACGGGGCTGTCGACAGCCTCGGTGCCGGGCGCGGTGACGAGTACGACCACGACCACCGTGGCTGATGCCCGCCGCCAGCGCGACGCCTGCACCGTCGCCGCGCCCAACCGGTTCTGAGGTCGTCGTGAGCGGCAGTCGCTTGAGCCAGGCCAGCCGCGCGGCGCTGGAGGAAGGGGGCGACCTTGCGCGCAATATCGCCGCGTTCGCGCCGCGCGCCGCGCAGCAGGATCTGGCCGCGGCCATCGCCGATGCGTTCGACAGCCGCGGCACGTTGCTGGCCGAAGCCGGCACCGGCACTGGCAAGACCTTCGCCTACCTGGTCCCGGCGATCCTGTCGGGGCTCAAGACGATCGTGTCGACCGGCACGCGCGCGCTGCAGGATCAGCTCTACCACCGCGACCTGCCGCGCGTGCGCGACGCGCTCGGCATCGGCTTCAAGACCGCGTTGCTCAAGGGTCGCGCCAATTACCTGTGCCATTACCGCATGCGCCAGGCCCAGGGCGAGCCGAGGTTTGGCAGCCGCGAAATGGCCGCGCAGTTCCAGCGCATCGTCGCTTGGTCGGGGCGTACGCGCATGGGTGACCTGGCCGAAGTCGAGGCGTTGCCGGAAGACTCGCCGCTGCTGCCGATGGTCACCAGTACTGCTGAAAACTGCCTTGGCGGCGAATGCCCGTTCTTTGGTGAATGCTTTGTGGTGCACGCGCGGCAGCGTGCGCAGTCGGCGGATGTGGTCGTAGTTAATCACCATCTGCTGCTTGCCGACCTTGCGCTCAAACAGGACGGCTTCGGCGAAATCCTGCCCGGCGCGCAGGCGTTCGTGGTCGACGAGGCGCATCAGTTACCCGATCTTGCCGCGCAGTTCTTCGGCGAGAACTTGAGCGCGCGGCCGCTGGTTGAACTCGCGCGCGATGCGCTGGCCGAATGCAAGGAATCCGTCGGCGCGCTCGCGGTGCTGCAGGACCCTACCCGAGCGCTCGAGCAAGCCGTGCGCGCATTGCGCGCGGCGATGGACGAACTACCGGTGCGCGGCACTCGCCGTCGCGCCGCGGAAGTGGCCGAAGTTGAAGCTGCGCTTGATGCGCTCGCGCATGCGCTGCGGCAGTTGCATGCGGCGCTGCTGCCGCTACGCGAAGCTGCACCGGGATTCGACAGCTGCACCGCGCGCGCCAAGGAGTTCGAGTTGCGGCTGCGGCGGTGGCGCGAGCAAGAAGCGCCCGCCGAGGACGCCGAGGACGACGATGAATTCGCCGCTGATTTCGTCGCGCTTGAGCGAACCGGCGACCTGCGATCCGAGAGGGCCCCGGCAGGGGCTCGGACCTATGCCGAAGTGCCGGCGGAGCGCGCTTCGGCAGACGAAGCAAGCGTGCTTTGGTACGAACTGACCGCGCGCGGTTTCCGCCTCAGTCGCACCCCACTCGATGTTGCCGGACCATTGGCGCAGCACCGCGCGCGTTCGCAGGCGGCGTGGGTGTTCACCTCGGCCACGCTCGCGGTCGCCGGCCGCTTCGATCACTACGCCGCCAAGCTCGGCCTGCAGCAGCCGACCACGCTCTTGGCGCCCAGTCCGTTCGACTGGCAGCAACAGGCGCTGTGCTACCTGCCGCGCGGCCTGCCCGACCCGAGCGCGCGCCATTACCACGAGAGCGTGGTCGACAAGCTGCGGCCGGTGCTCGAAGCGTCGGGTGGGCGCGCCTTTGTGCTGTTCGCCTCGCATCGCGCCTTGCGCGAGGCCGCCGAACTGTTGCGCCGAAGCGATCCACCGTCGCCGTGGCCGCTATTCGTCCAAGGCGAGGCACCGCGTTCGCTGCTGCTGGAGCGCTTCCGTGCGTCCGGCAACGGTGTACTGCTGGGGGCAGCCAGTTTCCGCGAAGGCGTCGACGTGGCCGGCGATGCGCTCAGCGTCGTGGTGATCGACAAGCTGCCATTCGGTGCGCCTGATGACCCGGTATTCGAAGCGCGACTGGAGGCGATCCGTCGCAGCGGCGGCAATCCGTTCCGCGACGAGCAGTTGCCGCAGGCCGTGATCGCGCTCAAGCAGGGCGCGGGCCGTCTGATCCGCAGCGAGACCGACCGCGGCGTGCTGGTGCTGTGCGACCCGCGCCTGCTGTCAAAAAGTTACGGCCGGGTGTTCCTGGATTCGCTGCCACCGCTGCCCAAGACGCGCGAGATTGCCGATGTCGCGGGTTTTTTCGCCGAGGCGGACGCCGCGGAAACTCCAATAGAATCAATGGCTGGCGACACGGAGCAATCGACATGAGCCATCGGCAATCACGCAAGCCAGGCCATTGCGACGCATCACGTGCCGGCTTTCGACGGGTAGCGCAGCCATGAAGCTGCTCGCATTCGAAACCGCGACCGAGGCGTGTTCGGTCGCGCTCTGGGTCGATGGCGAGGTGCGGGAACGTTTCGAGCTGGCGCCGCGCCGGCACGCGGAGTTGGCGCTGCCGTGGGCCGAGCAATTGCTGTCCGAGTACGGCATCACGAAGTCGCAACTAGATGCGATCGCCGTAGGCCGCGGCCCGGGCGCGTTCACTGGCGTGCGGCTGGCGATCGCGCTCGCGCAAGGGATCGCGCTGGCACTGGACAGGCCCATAGTTCCGATCTCGACGCTCGCCGCCTTGGCGATGCGCGCCCCCGGCGGCAACGCGCCGCACGAAGGCGTCCCCGTGCTCGCCGCCATCGACGCAAGAATGAACGAGGTATACGTCGGACGCTTCACCGTGCGCGATGGCGACGCAACTGCGCTGGGAGCTGAAGTCATCGTTGCACCAGATGCAATGGAGCTGTCCGGACACGGTTGTGAGTGGCATGGCGTTGGCACGGGCTTCGCCGCCGTCGATGGCGCCTTGCGCCTGCGTCTGGCGGATCGGTTGCTGACAGTGGCTGCGGATGCTTTGCCGCACGCGGCGGACGTCGCGCGGCTTGCGGCCAAGGCCTACGAGCGCGGCGAGGGCCTCGTTGCGGACCGGGTCGAGCCGGCTTACCTGCGCAACAACGTCGCGCTCACGATCGAAGAGCAGCAGTTGCTGCGTGATTCGAAGATCTAAGCAATATGGCCGCAAAGCCAGGGTCGATGCTCGCAGCGATACGTGAAAGTACCCCCTACGCGCGCTGCGCCTTGCCCGGGTAAGCCAGCTCCTCCGACACCTCAGCGCGACGTCGGGTGAACTCCCAGCCCACCCGCGTCAGGCCGCAATTACCCCGAGGTCATTCACTGCATGAAAAGCGCGCTGTTAGTCATCGACGTTCAATCCGGTCTCTTCGATCGCGAGCCTCGACCGCTCGAAGCTGCCGAGGTACTCCAACGTATCAATCGGTTGGCTCAATCCGCGAGAGCGGCTGGAGTGCCCGTAATCTTCGTTCAACACGAGCGCCAGAACAGCCCGCTTGAGTATCAAAGCGAGCATTGGCAACTAGCGGCTGGGCTTGTCAGCGAACCGGCGGATCTATTCATTCGCAAGACGACGCCGGATTCATTCCTCCATACCAATCTGCACGAGCTTCTGCAGGCGCACGGCGTCGAGCAATTGGTCGTAGCTGGCTATGCCAGCGAATTCTGCGTGGATACGACAACGCGGCGGGCCGCTGCCCTTGGATACGGGATCACGCTTGTGTCGGACGGCCACACCACCCACGACAAGCCCCACGCAAGCGCCGCATCAATTCGTGCACATGAAAACGCCACCCTTCCAAGCCTAACTAGCTTTGGACCAACGATTTCCGCGCTGCCGTGCGCGCAAGTCGCGTTTTCGGCCTGAGCATTCACTCAAGGCGAAGCCGGTTCGCAGCCCAGATCTATTTCAGCCGTTCGGCCGCAGCCCGTAACCCGTAACCCGTAACCCGTAACCCGTAACCCGTAACCCGTAACCCGTAACCCGTAACCCGTAACCCGTAACCCGTAACCCGTAACCCGTAACCCCGGGCCTACCGAACCCGCGCGAAAAGCCCGGAATGCCCCTCCGCGCTTCGCGCTACTCGTCAACCAGCTCCCCCGCGGGCAGGAATTGCCAGGTGCGGGTGACGTGCAGGATGTCCGGGTTCTCGTCGGTCTTGGGCAACGGCGGGTAGGGTTCGGCCAATCGCGCGATGCGCAGCGCGGAGGCGTCCAGCAGCGGGGTGCCGCTGGATTGGACGATGTCGGCGCGCTCGATCGTGCCATTGCGGCGGATCGCCACACTGATCACCACCTGCCCATGCAGCCGGCGACGCCGTGCCTCGTCGGGGTAGTTGAGGTTGCCGACGCGCTCGACCCGGTCCACCCATTCGCGCAGGTAGCCGGCCCACGCGTATTCCTGCGTGCTCGCCGAGACGAACTTGCGCTTGGGGCGCTTGGCATAGCGTTCCGAGCGCAGGTGGATCTCGGCGGCGAGCCGCGCCATGCGCATGTCGCGTTCGATCTTCTCCGTGCCGGGCGGCAACACCTGCTCGCTCGGCGTCGGTGTCGCCCGCGCCGTGGCAGTGACGGTTTCGCCGCTCGCGCTGCTGATCACTCGCACCTGCGGGGTCTGCTGCGGCGTCGGTGACTGCGCCCGCAACTGCCGCGGCGCGACACCCGGGTCGGCCTGCGGCGCCGGACCGGACTGGTTGTCGCGCGGACGCGAACTTTTCTCATGCTCGCCGCCGCCCTGATTGCTGGCCTGGGCAAGAAAATCCGCTTGTTTCGGCGACAGCGCCGTCGAGGTTT
>JAYSZI010000049.1:0-19101 GCA_043738095.1 Lysobacter sp. | reverse complement strand
GCCGACGCCGTGAGCCGCGTCACCTCGCAGATCCGGGCCTTGATCCTTCTTGCTACGTCGATGCCGAGCGGCTCCCCCCAGGAATTCTCGGTGACGTCGAGGAAGGCCTCGTCGAGCGACAGCGGCTCGACGAGGGGCGTCACGCCGCGGAAGATCTCGAACACCTGGTCGGACGCCGCCTTGTAGCGCGCGAAGTCGGGCGGCACGAACACCGCCTGCGGGCACAGGCGCTCGGCCCGCACCGCCGGCATCGCCGAGCGCACGCCGAACACGCGCGCCTCGTACGAGGCCGCGCACACCACCGAGCGCGCGCCGCGCCAGGCCACCACCACCGGGCGGCCGCGCAGAGAAGGGTCGTCGCGCTGCTCCACTGACGCGTAAAACGCGTCCATGTCGACGTGCAACACCTTGCGGGGCGGTGGGGCGGACACGTGCGCGGCCGGCATCGGCGTGAGCCGGGATCGGCGAATTCTAGCGCCACGCCTCCGTGGCCTCCGGACCTTGTATACCCCGTAGTCACAGGAGCGGCTGGATGATGCCGCCTCATTCCGCCACCGGGGCCGCCATGGACTTCTCCGCCGAAGAACTGCTGCAGGAAATGGCCCGCTTCGACGCCACCATGGCGCGCGGGATCCGTTGTGCAGGCCGCGGGCCGGACCCGGTGCTGGATCGCCTGCTGGCAGCACACGTGCGCGTTATGCGCGCGATGCTCGACGAAGACGGCGCGATCGCCGCCGAAGATGCCGCCGATGCGTCACGGCGGGCGATGGACGCGGCCGAGCCCGCCGCGCCGCTACATATGCTGGCGATGGCGCGCGCGATCCTCGCGGCGAAGGTGCGCCGCCAGGCCAACCGCGCGTCGGCGCTGCGCGCGGCCTGAAGTCACCGCGCCGGAGCACGGCCGCGGTTTGAGTGCGCACACCTATCGCCGACGATCCTATCGGTGACAATGGCGCACCCCCACCGACTGCCCTCGCCCATGCCGAATCTGTCACCGCCGGTCCCCACCGGATCCGTGTCCCTGACCCGTTACCTGATCGAGGAGCAGCGCGGCGGCCGCATCAGCCCGGACCTGCGGCTGCTGATCGAAGTCGTCGCGCGCGCCTGCAAGACAATTTCGATCGCGGTCGGCAAGGGCGCCTTGGGCGGCGTCCTTGGCGAGGCCGGCCACCCCGGCTCGGCCAGCATCAACGTCCAAGGCGAGGCGCAGAAGAAACTCGACGTCATAGCAAACGATGTGCTGCTCGAGGCCAATGCCTGGGGCGGCCACCTCGCCGGCATGGCCTCGGAGGAGATGGAGCACAGCCAACCGATGTGTGACGCGACGCCGCGCGGCAACTACTTGTTGCTGTTCGATCCGCTGGACGGTTCGTCCAATATCGACGTCAACATCTCGGTCGGCACGATCTTCTCGGTGCTGCGTTGCCCCGATGGCGTGACCACGGCCGCCGACAAGCACTACCTGCAACCGGGCACCGATCAGGTCTGCGCGGGCTACACCACGTATGGCCCCAGCACGATGCTGGTGCTGACCGTCGGCAACGGTACCCACGCGTTCACCCTGGACCGCGAAGTGGGCACGTTCATGCTGACCACGCGCGGTATGGCGATTCCAGCGGAGACGAAGGAGTTCGCCGTCAACCTATCCAACCAGCGCCATTGGCAGGCGCCGATGCAGGCGTATGTCGGCGATCTGCTGGCCGGCCAGGACGGCCCGCGCGGAAAGGATTTCAACATGCGCTGGGTGGCCTCGATGGTCGCTGACGTGCACCGCATCCTTACTCGCGGCGGCATTTTCATGTACCCACTCGATGCCAAGTGCACCGAGCAGGGCGGCAAGCTGCGCTTGCTGTATGAAGCCAACCCGATGAGCTTCCTAGTCGAACAGGCCGGCGGCGGCGCCAGCACCGGCCGCATGCGCCTGATGGAGGTGGAACCCACCCACTTGCACCAACGCGTGCCGGTGTTCCTGGGCTCGAAAAGCGAGGTCGAGGCGGCAGTGCGCTATCACCGCGAGCACGACGTCGCGGCCTGATCGGGTGCTTGCATCGGTGCGCTGCTTCGCTCGGTACGCAGGTTGTGGTCCGCACTGCCACGGCATCGCTCCAGCGACGGAGAGGGCGCGCCGATACAGGCGTTGAGGCGCACCCCGCGCTCAACCGTGACGACTTTGGCTCCGGTATTGCTCATTGGTGAGCCCGGCACGGCAAGGCACGGGGCGCGATGGCGGTGCACCGTAGTCGTCGGCTGTGTACTGCGTACGTGGGGGATCAGCTGCAGCGCGCTCCCGCATGGACTCGCTCGTCCGCGCCGACTGTTTGGCTACGATGGCGATGCGATGGCCGCGCGGGCGCGCCAGTGGGCCGCGGCGGGATGGCTCCGCGCGGGACGTTGCTCCTCGACGAGATCGGCGATTGCCGACAGAAAGCCATGCCTCGCTGCTGCGCGGGCCGCATCGAGCGCCTCGTCGGTGACCAGCGGATCATGGTCGAGGGCGCGCCCATCTCCGCCCCCCACCGCCACGACGGCATCCCGATCGCCGCGGGACATGTCGCGTGCGACGATGGCCGCTTTCCACTCGCATTAAATAGCATCATGCCCGAGCCCACGGCCCTCCCGGATTTCATCGAGGTCACTGCCGACGCTCTCGATCGCGCGCAATGCGCCGCCCTGGTCGAACGTTTCAGCGCCAGTGGCGACAGCCAGCCTGGGCGTGTCGGTGGTGGTGTGATGACCGACCTCAAAGACAGCCGCGACCTGACCATCAGTGGCCGACCCGAGTGGCGCGACGCCGAAGGCGCGCTGAATATCGCGGTGTTCAAGGGCGTGCTCGCCTACCTGCGGCGTTACCCGCACACCCTGATCGCGCCGCTGATGCTGGAGACCGCCGATGCCGACGGCAGCCGACATCGCCTCACTCCCGAGCGGCTGATGGCGATGGACGACGCAACCCTGACGCCAGTGGTGCAGACCGTGCTGCGACCCGGAGCGATCAACTTGCAGCGTTACACCGGTGGTCGCGGCGGCTATCCCTACTGGCATTGCGAGCTGTACCCGCGCGATCCCCATGCCGAAACGCTGCACCGCCATCTGCTGTGGACGATCTACCTCAACGACGGCTTCGCCGAGGGCGAAACCGAGTTCCTGTACCAGCAACGCAAGATCGCGCCGCGCACCGGCAGCCTGCTGATCGCCCCGGCCGCGTTCACCCACACCCACCGCGGCAATCGCCCGCTAGGCGGCGACAAGTTCATTGCCACGAGCTGGGTGCTGTTTCAGCGCGCGGAGCAGTTGTTCGGAACCAGTTCGCCTAACACCGGGGGGTAGCGCGCGTTGCCGCTGTAGCCCTGCGCTATCGTTAACGCCAGTTCTCCACTACCCCGTTCACTCTGAACGGTACTTTTCGGTCGGTAAGCGATATCGCCGGGACCCATCGCTGCGATTTGGGAGCGGTAACCCGGAGATCTCTAATCAACAGCGCTTCTGACCGCTTCGGGGCACCGAAAGCACTGTCCTCACGGCGTGCGTGGGTGGTTCAACACCAACCAATACAATCCGACCTGCTTGACCGCCCACACGAACTGCTCGAAATCCACCGGCTTCTGGATATAGCTGTTGACCCCGAGCGCGTAACTGGCCTCGACATCCAGGGGTTCCGTGCTCGTGGTCAGCACCACCACCGGCAGCGTGCGCGTCGTCTCGTTGGCACGAATCGCCTCCAGCACTTCGCGACCATTTACCTTGGGCAGGTTGAGGTCGAGCAGAACGATCGAGGGCAAGTCGCTCGCATCGCGCGCAGCGTAGGTCCCTCGGGCGAACAGGTAATCCAGCGCCTCGGCGCCGTCACTGACCACCACCAGACGGTTGTCAATCTTGGCCTCTTCAAACGCGATCCGCGTCAGTTCGACGTCATCGGGATTGTCTTCGACCAGTAGGATCTCTTTATGCATGCGGAGCATCCTCGGCCACGGCGACGACGGGCAACTCGACAATAAAGGTGGCGCCTTTCTGTGGCTGCGATTCGGCCCGGATGTGGCCACCATGGCGTTGCGCAATGCGCTGAGCAATTGCCAGACCGAGGCCGTGCCCTCCACCCTGATCGGGCCCGTGCAACCGCTGGAACGGCTCGAACAACTTGTGCGCATACCGCGGATCGAAGCCGATGCCGGCGTCGTGTACTTGCAATCGCACAGCATCGCCGAAGCGCTCGCCGCTGATTTTAATTCGAACGCTGTCGCGCTCGCGCGAAAACTTCCAGGCGTTGCCCAGCAGCTGGGTCAGTAATTGCTTGAGCAGGTGCTCGTCGCCCCAGGCGGACAGGCCAGGCTGCACCACGAGCTCGACTTGGCGTGCAGGCTCGGCGTCCTGTAATTCCGCGCCGACCCATTCCGCCAACAGGCTCAGGTCGACCGCAGCTGGCTTGAGCTCCGCGCGGGTCACACCCGACAACTCACTGAGCCCGAGTAATAACCCACTCATGCGCTCGGCCGCAGCGCGGATGCGGCGCAGGTAGTCGCGATCGGTCTCGTCGAGGCGGTCGGCGGCACGGGCGGCGAGCAGCGCGGAAAAACTGCCGATGGAGCGCAGTGGTGCACGCAAATCGTGTGCGACCGCATCGGCGAACAACTGCAGCTGTTGCTGCGCCTCGTCCAGCGCTGCCTCCCGCCTCGCCGCCGAAATCTGCCCCTCGACGTCGGCCGCGTGTCGCGCGGTGAGGTCGCGCACCTCCACCATCAACAGACGCGGCGAGCCGTGGGTGTCGCGCATCACGCCGACGTGGCCCCAGGTCCACACCACCGAACCATCGCGGTGAAGGAACCGGTGTTCGAGTTCGTCTGCGTTCTCCGTCTCGCCGTCGCGCGCTGGCGTTGCCGTGCTGAGCCCGGCGATCAAGTCGCGCACCACAAGGTTCTCGGAGTGCATGACCGCCGACACCGGACGCCCGATCAACTCCTCGGGGCGATAGCCGAGCATCTCGGCGAACGCTGGATTGGCCTCGAGCAAGTGACCGCGCGGATCGATGATCGCCATGCCAGTGCGCGATGCCGCCATCGCCCAGCGGAACCGCTCGTGGTTGTCGTCGCCTGCGGGCGCCGAGCTGCTGGAGATGGGTACGGAGCGCGTCATGGTCTGGTGAAAGTGTAGCCTCCGACGGTGATGGACCGGTGCAGGCGGATCGCCACCGATCTAACGCACAATGCCGCGCATGGAGCTGCAACAGATTGCCTTCCTGCTGATCCTGGCAGGCGCCCTGTACCTGTTCGTCAGCGAACGGATGCGCGTCGACGTGACCGCGATGTTGACGCTGCTCGCGCTGGTAATCACCGGCGTGCTCGATTCGAAGCAGGCACTGTCGGGCTTCGCCAGCGAGCCGGCGATCATTGTTGCAGCGGTATTCGTGATCTCCGGCGGCTTGGCCGCGACCGGCATCACCGAACAGATCGGTCAGTGGGTCGCCCGCGCCGCCGGCAAGAGCGAGACCCGCGCCATTGGAGTCGTGATGCCCGTGGTCGCCGCACTGTCGTCATTCACCCACCACGTGATGGTGACGGCGATGATGCTGCCGATCGTGACGCGTTTTGCCAAGGCGCGCGGGTTGTCGGCATCGCGGCTGTTGATGCCGATGTCGTTCGCCGCATCGCTGGGCACCACGCTGACGCTGGTCAGCGCACCGGCGTTCCTGCTCGCCGACAACATGATCGAACGCACCGGCGCGCAAGGTCTGGGGATCTTCTCGATCACCCCGATCGGCATCGCACTGGTGGTGCTTGGGGTGGTTTACATGTTGCTCGCGCGCTGGCTGCTGCCCAAGCGCGAGGGCGACTCGGGTGACGACGACTATTTTCGACTCGACCGCTACCGCACTGAACTGCTGATCGTCGACGGCTCGCGCTGGAGCACTCGCCCCTTGGCCGAACTGCAGAAAGCGCTCGGCGACAAATTCCGGCTGATGGGCTGGGTGCGCGATGGCAAGCCGCGCGACGACCTTGGTGGCAGCAGCCCGTTACTTGGCGGCGATGTGCTGTTGGTGGAGGCATCGGCCGACGCGTTGGCCTCGTTGCACGACGACCAGGGCCTGGCGCTCAATGCGATCGCGCGCTTCGGACGTCACGCCACCGGCGAAGGCGACACCCAATTGGTGCAAGCCGTGGTCGCACCGGGTTCGGAATTTGTCGGCCACTCGGTGCACGACCTCAACTTCGCCCGGCGCTTCAATGCCGTGATCGTCGGCCTGTGGCGACGCGCCGGCGAGCACGTACCGCGCCTGGCCGATGCGCGCCTGCGCGAAGGTGATCTGCTGGTGCTGTGGGGACGACCGGCGCGCTTCACCGAGCTGGCCGCCCATCACGGATTTTTGATGCTGGTGCCGTTCGCGGGCGAAGCCAAACGCCGCATCCGCGCGCCGCTGGCGCTGTCGATCCTGCTGCTCACGATATTCGCCGCGGCCAGTGAATGGCTGCCGGCGTCGCTGGCGTTTCTGCTCGGCGCCGTGGCGATGGTCGCCACTCGCTGCGTCGACATCGAGCAGGCCTATCGCGAGATCGACGTGCGCATTTTTGTGATGATTGCTGGCGTGATCCCGCTGGGCATCGCGATGGAGCAGACCGGCACCGCGCAGTTGTTTGCCCACGGCCTGCTGCAGATCGTCTCCAGCTGGCCGCCGCTGGCGGTGCTGCTGGTGATGTTCGCCGTGGCCGGATTGCTCACGCAGATCCTGTCGGATGCGGCGACCACGGTGCTGCTAGGCCCGATCGCCATCGAACTCGCGCAATCGCTCGGCCTGCCGCCGACGCCGTTCGTGGTGTGCACTGCACTGGGCGCGGTCGTGGCGTTTCTGACCCCAATCGGGCATCACGGCAATCTGTTGATCTTGGGACCGGGACAGTACCGGTTCGGCGATTTTGTCCGCATTGGCCTGCCGCTCACGGTGATGGCCGCACTGGTGTCTGCGTGGATGTCGCGATGGCTGTGGCTGGGCGGGCCGCTGTGGCCGCAGTGGGGCGCGTGACCGGAACGCGCGCCGCAACTTGGTGCGCGTCGCGTCGCAGCTGAAGCTCTGAAGCTCTGAAGCTGTTGACCTTCAATGCCAATGGCTAGCCGATAAGCCATCTAGACCCGAAGGGCGCCGCACAGGATGTGCGGCGTTTTCCGACCGAGCCATGGATGGCGAGTCGGAAAATCCCGACGGTGTCACGCAAGGTCGAGTTAGCCCTGTCGGGGAAGGGCCTTTCTTTGGTTACTTTCTTTGGCCCTACAAAGAAAGTAACCCGCCAACGGCGGAAGCATTTGACGTTGCTTTTCGCCTGTCTGCCGTCGCAATCGACGCGCAACAAGATCAAGAGCTTCCGCCTGAAGGCGGGTCACTTTTCTTTGTTAAGCCCAAAGAAAAGTAACCAAAAGAAAGGGCTCTCCTCGACGGAGCTCACTCTGGCGCACGTAGTCTGTCGCAATTTTCCGACTCGCCATCCTGGCTCGGTCGGAAAACGGCGCACATCCATGTGCGCCGCCCTCCGGGTCTGGCACGTTGCGGCGGCTTCAATCCCCAAATGCCAAAAGCAAGAAGGAGCGCAGGAGCGCAGGAGCGCAGGAGCGCAGGAGCGCAAAGATTGCGCGCAATAAAAACACTATGCCTAGAACAACTCCCCTTGCGGCGTCACCTTGCGCGGCGCCACGAATTTGCTCGAATCCAGCGCCGGTAGCCGCCCGTAGCCCAAGCGCCGATGCGCCGTCGCAAAGCGCTGCGCGATCATTTGCGCGAACGGCCCCTCACCGCGCATGCGCGTACCAAACGCACTGTCGTAATCCTTGCCGCCGCGCATCTGCTGGATCAGGCTCATCACGTGCGCCGCGCGTTCGGGGTAATGCAACGCCAGCCACTCGCGCCAGATCTGCTTGAGTTCGTGCGGCAGTCGTAACAACACGTATCCAGCGGCCCGCGCGCCGGCCGCGTGGGCGGCCTCGAGGATGTGCTCGAGTTCGTTGTCGGTGATCATTGGCACCACCGGCGCAACCAACACGCCCACTGGCACCCCGGCAGCGCTCAACGCGCGCATCGCCTGGAGCTTGCGGTGCGGCGCCGACGCGCGCGGTTCCATCCTCGCCGCTAACCGGTTGTCGAGCGTCGTCACCGAGAAATACACGGTGACCAGCTGGTCCCGCGCCATCGCCGCGAGCAGGTCGAGGTCGCGCTCGATCATCGCGCTCTTGGTGACAAAACTAACCGGGTGCCGGCACTCGGCCAGCAGTTCGAGCAGCTGCCGGGTGATGCGATAGCGCCGCTCGATCGGTTGGTAGGCATCGGTGTTGATGCCCAACGCGATCGGTGTAGGCACGTAGCTGCGCCGCGCCAATTCCTCGCGCAGACGCTCGACGGCGTTGGTCTTGGCGAACAATTTGGTCTCGAAATCGAGTCCGGGCGACAAGTCGAGGTACGCATGCGACAGTCGTGCGAAGCAGTACACGCAGCCGTGCTCGCAGCCGCGATACGGATTGACCGACTGGCTGAACCCCACATCGGGCGATTCGTTGCGGCTGATTACGCTGCGCGCGTTTTCCTCCCTAACCTCGGTCGGCGGCCGCGGGGTTTCGGCCATGTCGTCGTAGACGGACCCCCAGCCATCGTCGGCCCCTTGCGCAACCGTCACAGCGTAACGGCCTGACACATACGAGGCGGCGCCGCGGCCCTTGATCGGCGCCCGCGCTTTGCGTGCTTCGATTTTGCTGACATCCTCCATGCGCCTAGCTTAAGACGCCATCGTCGCAGTCTCTGCGATGACGCCCCGGACGCTCACACTCGGAACCGCGATGCTCGATTGGTGGCAAGACCTTTGGCGTTACCTCGGTTCGATCCCGCACCTGGGGCTCTACCTCACGCTGGGCTGGCTCGGCTACCTGGTGGGCCTGGGCCTGTGGATCGTGCTGCAGAAGCGCGAGCCGGTCGCCACGGTCAGCTGGCTGATCAGCCTGGCGGCCCTGCCGTACCTGGGCTTTTTCATCTATTTCGTGTTCGGGCCGCAGCGGATTAAGCGCCAGCGCTTGCGCCGGGTGCGTGCGCGGGCCGGTTTGCCGCCGCCCCGGGATGACTACACGCCAAGCCCCGAGGCGGTGGAACTGGCCAAGATCGCCCAGGCCACCACCGACCTGCCGCCGAGCAGCGCCACCTCGGCGCAGCTGCTAGTCGATGGTGCCGCCAAATACTCCGCCTTGCTCGAGGCCGTGGCACAGGCGCGCGAACACATCCACCTCGAGTACTACATCTACCAGCCCGACCGGACCGGTACTGCATTGCGTGACGCGCTGATCGAGCGCGCGCGTGCGGGCGTCAATGTGCGCTTGCTGCTCGACGCCGTCGGTTCGGGCAAGGTGAATCAACGCTTTCTGCAGCCGCTGCTCGATGCCGGTGGGGAGACCGCGTGGTTCCACCCGATGCGGCTGTATTGGTTCTGGCGGCGGCCGTGGGTCAACCTGCGCTCCCATCGCAAGATCGTGGTCATCGACGGCCGCATCGCGTTTACCGGGGGCATCAACATCGCCGACGAGGAAGACGAGCGCCTGCGCGGGGACGCCTACCGCGACCTACACCTGCGGCTCGAGGGCGACGTCGTGCATTCGCTGCAACAGGTGTTCGTCGAGGATTGGGCCTATGCGAGTGGCCAGCCGGCCCTGCGGGAATTGCTGCAGCATTCGCCGGCACCGCACGCCGGCGCAGTAGCCGCTCAGGTGCTGGTCTCGGGGCCTGATTCGGCGTGGGAAGCGATTCACCGCGTGCAGGTCGGCGCGATCCATGCCGCGCGTCAACGGGTCTGGCTGGTGACGCCCTATTTCGTCCCAGGCGAGGCGGCGATGATGGCGCTGACGTCGGCTGCGCTGGGCGGGCTCGACGTCCGCCTGCTGGTCCCGAAGCACAGCGACAGCAAAGTGGTGACCTACGCCGCGCGCTCGTACTTTGACGATCTGCTGCGCGCGGGCATCAAGATCTACGAGTACGGGCCCCGTCTGCTGCACACCAAGGCGCTGCTGTGCGACGACGACCTCGCGATCATCGGCAGCGCGAACTTCGACCACCGCAGCTTTCGGCTCAATTTCGAGGTCTCGGTGATGTTCCGCGATGCCGGCATCGCCGCGGAATTGGCGACCCTGATCCAGGGCGAATGCAGCCACGGCCCGCGGGTGGTCAAGGACCGCTCGCGGTCGCTATGGCGCGTCCGCATGCCCGAAGCGTTGGCACGACTGGTGTCGCCGCTGCTGTAGCCCTACACCGGCGTCACCGCCAGAGCGGCTGCCCTTGAGCGCGCCGGCGACGCGGTTACACTCTTTCTCGCCCGTCCCCTGGAGCATCGCCGCGATGGCTTGGCTTTTCCTGATCCTGGCCTTGGCCGCGCTCGCGGTCGCCTTCAAGACCACCTCGATGGCATTGCTGATCGTCTGCCTGCTGGTGGCATTCGCGTTGATCCTGGCGTGGGTGCTGGCGTTGCTCGCCCAGCGGGTCGAGAGCCGCAGCCGCAACGAGGCGATGATGCTCGACCCGGAAGAGCTACGACGCCTGCGCGAGCAGGCCGACGCCCGCAAGTTGGCCGCTGACAGCGAAACCGGCGCGGGGCCGCGCTGAAGCCACAGGCGGGCTTGTTGCCCTAGCGTCTTCGGAACGAGGATTACACCCTCGTCTGCCCACCTTTTCGTCCACCCGTGGCTGAGACGCGGGTCCTTCGGCAGCCGCCATGACCGTTCTGAGCGTCAACGTCAACAAGATTGCGGTGCTGCGCAACTCCCGTGGTGGCCCTGAGCCCGACGTGGTGCGCGCGGCCCAGGCGTGCCTCGAAGCCGGCGCCCACGGCATCACAGTGCACCCACGGCCCGATGCGCGGCATGTCCGCGCCGACGACGTCTACGCGTTGGCCGCCTTGACCCGGGCCCGTGGGGTCGAACTTAATCTCGAAGGCAATCCGTTCGCGCCCTCACGTCCGGGCTATCCGGGCTTCCTGGCGCTATGCGAGCGGGTGCGCCCAGCGCAGGCAACGCTCGTGCCCGACGGTGACGGCCAGTTGACGTCCGACCATGGGTTCGATTTCGTCCGCGACGGTGAGCGCCTGCGGCCCCTGGTTGCCGGGTTGCAGGCGTTGGGCTGCCGCGTCAGTCTGTTTGCCGATGCCCACGGCGATTCCACGCTCAATGCCTCCGGGGGCATCGAATGCGCGGCCGCTACCGGCGCCGAGCGCATCGAGTTGTACACCGGCCCTTACGCCGGAGCGTCGGCCGTCGACGCAAGCGCCATGCTGGGGCGCTTTGCCGCGACCGCGCGCCGCGCGCAGGCGGCGGGTCTGGGCGTCAACGCCGGCCACGATCTGAGCCAAGCCAATCTCGGCGCTTTTCTGGCCGCGCTACCGGACGTGCTGGAAGTATCGATCGGCCACGCCTTGATCAGCGAAGCGCTCTACGCAGGCCTCGACGCCACCGTGCGGGGTTACTTGGCCATCCTGGCCACCGCACGGTGTGCCACTGCGGGTTGATCACTCAGCGCGGGAACGCGATGTTCTCCAGTCCGCTCGCGCGCGCCGCGCCGAGGGCGCGAGCGAAGCCCTGATACTCAGCGTCGGCGCCGGTGTCGATTTCCAGCAGCGTGGCTGGTGCTTGTTGCGCTACGGCCGTCAACGCGCCTTCGAGCTGGCTCGCCGTCAAGCGTTGCCCCGCCAACTCGAATTCTCCGGAGCTGTGCACGCGTAACGTCATTCGCGGTGGGGGAGTATCGACTTCACCGCGCTGCGGCAGACGCATATCAAGCGACTCGGTCAGCGTCGGCGCCGTCACCATGAAGATCACCAGCAGGACCAGCATTACGTCGACCAGAGGAGTGATGTTGATCTGAGCAATCGAACGATCACCGCGTGGGCTTTGCACTACTGCGGAGACGGCCATAAGCACCTCCATAGGGCGGAATGCCCAAGGTCCAAGCTACGCCCGCATGGGCAATGCTGGCAATGGGTAGCGGCGGTCCATGGGCAGCGCGCAGTAACTCCGCGCCGCGCCCAGGCTGCATTGGCGGGTAAAGCCCAGCGCTGGCCTGGGACCAGCGAGGGTATGTGCGTCCCCTAGGCCGCTTGTCGTGACGCTACCCTCAATCCAGAAACCGTTCGTGGGATTGAGCGCCTGCAAAAAAAACGCCGCCCAAGGGCGGCGCTTCCACATCACGACGGTAAGCCTCGATCGGTCATTCGTTCTGGACGAAGCCGATCTTGTCCATTTGTGCGTTCTTTGCGTACGCCAACACCTTGGCCAGAGTCCCGTAGTCGGCCTCGCCATTGGTGTCGATCTGGAGCATGGGCTGGTTGGTCGGGTCGCGCTGCACCTCGACTTCCATCATGTTCTGGAGCGCCGTGATCGGTTGCGGCGCGTTGTTCCAGTACACCTGGCCACCGGCATCGATCCGCAACTCGATCGGCGGCGGCGGGGTCTTCAGCTGCGGCGGCGGGTTCAAGGTCTTCTGCGGCAGATTGACCTCAATGGGGTACGACAGCGTCGGTGCCGTCACCATGAAGATAATCAGCAGCACCAGCATCACGTCGACCAGCGGCGTGACGTTCATGTCGGCCATCGGCGCACCGGCACCGGCGTTGGAACTAAAAGCCATGTTGCTTCTCCGGTTGCCTTAGCGTTCTTTGATCGCGACGAAGCCGACCTTGCGCATGCCTTGGGCCTGCGCAATTTTCACCACTTCGCTCACGACGCGGTACTTGGCGGTCTTATCGCCACGCACGTTGATCTGCGGTTGCGGGGTCTTCTGCGCCTCAATCGAAAGCCGGCTTTCAAGTAGGTCTTTGGTGATCGGCTCATCGTTCCAGAACAACTTGCCGTCCTCCAGCACCGCCAAGGTGATTGGCGGGGTTTTTTCCTCTTTTTCAGGCTTTACCAGATTCGCTTCGGGCAATTTGATCTCGACCTTATGCGTCATCAGCGGTGCCGTGATCATAAAGATGATCAGCAGCACCAGCATCACGTCCACCAAGGGTGTGACGTTGATCTCGGCCATGGGGCCGCCGCTATCTCCGCCTGCACTAAAAGCCATGTCCGAACTCCAACGACAAGAAGGTGACTACGACGTGTGACTTACTGCTTGGCCGGCAGTTCGCCGACGCGTGCACCGGTAGCGAAGAAGTCGTGCAAGTCGTGCGCGAAGGTGTCGAACTTGTTGTTCGTAACGCGGTTGAGGCGCACGAAGAAGTTGTACGCCAACACCGCCGGGATCGCGACGAACAGGCCGACAGCGGTCATGATCAGGGCTTCACCAACCGGGCCGGCAACGGCCTGGATCGAGGATTCGCCGCTGGAGCCGAGGCGCAGCAGGGCGTGGTAGATACCCCACACGGTGCCGAGCAGACCCACGAACGGTGCGGTCGAGCCGACAGTGGCGAGCACGGTCAGGCCGCTCTCCAGGCGCATCGATTCGCGGGTCACGGCCTGACGCAGGGCGCGATCAACGAACTCGGAGCGGTTCAGGGTTTCGACCAGACGCGAGCCCTCATGACGCTGATGGTGGGCGGCGGCCTGGGCGGCGTCGAGCGCGATCTTGGAGAACGGCTCGCTGCGCGACTGCTCTTCCATATAGCGGATCGCATCCTGCGCGTTCGGGGTTTCCCAGAACGTGCTGACCACGCGGTCCGAGTTCGAACGCAGGCGCATGTTCCTGATGAAATTCATCACGATCCAATACACCGACAGAACCGACATGATGGCGAGCGTGATAAACACGACCCAGCCGACGAGGTCGAAGTTTTGCAGCAGATGGGCAAAGCTCATCTGCTGGAGTGCCTCGGCGTTGGAGCCTCCGGCAGCAGCAACGGGGGTGGTGGTTTCCTGCAGCATGACGCTTACCTTTGAATGTCGTGGAAAGGAAAGTAGAGAACGTTAGCGCTTATGACAAGCCATGACCCGATCAAACCGGGGTGAAATCAACCGGGACTCGGACGCGACTGGGAACACCCTGGCCGCCGCTCATCGCGGGTTTGAACCGCCACTTTCGCGCTGCATCCATTGCGGCGCGATCGAGGTTGCGATTGCGGCTGGACTTCTCGACCGAGACGTCAAGCACATTGCCTTGGCCGTCGATGCTGATGACCAGAACCACCGTGCCGCCCACGCCCTGGCGGGCTTCGGTAGCAGGATACTTCGGCGGATTCATCGAGCGTGACGACGGATCGACCGTACCTTGGGTGTCGAGCTGCGTGCTCGGCGCCGGTGGTGCGGGTGGCGCCGGGGGCGGAGCCTGTACGTCCACCGGGCTCGGGTCGTCCACCAGAATCGGCGGATCGTCCGGCGGCGGGGGCAGCGGGGTAGGCGTCGGCGGCTGCAGCGTCTTCGGCGGCGTCAACGGCCGAATCTCTTCGGGCGGGGGCGGCGGCGGGGGCGGCGGCGGGGGTGGCGGCTTGATCAGGTTGACGAAGGTGATGTCCTCCTCGACCTGCTCATTTGCCGGCGGCGCCATCGGTGCAAGCAACAGGAGCAATGCCGCGACATGCACGGCGATCGCAGAGGAGATACCGGCAATACGAGCCCAGTTCAAGCCTTCGTCGCGGTCGTCTTTCTTGATATTTAATTCGAGGTCTTGCGTCATGCGCCGTCAGCTCGGGAGGAATTTGTCCGGACACCAGAGGCGCCGCGGGCGGTCGTTTGATTCACGCGGCCCTTTCGAATCGCGTGAACCTCTTAGCTTATACCAAATCGCCGGCTAGCATCCAAGCAGAAGCGGCAAATGCATAGGTTTTTGTGACGTGCGTTATTTGCCTGGCAACGCGACGATCTTCTTGGCGTCATCGGGTTTTTTGACGCCCTTGGCAAGCGCCTGCTTTGCCGCTGCCTTCGCTTCGGCGATCCGATCCTCCTGCCACAGTACCCGGGCGAGGTTGAGATAGGCTTCGCCATCGGGCGCGAGCGGCGCCGCCTTCTTGTAAGCCTCGATAGCAAGCCCGGGCTGATCGGAGAAGTAGTGCGACTGTGCGAGAGCGAGGTAGGCCTGAAAATCGGGCTTCAGCACGCCCTTGGCGATGCCGTCGTTGATCACGCCCGCCGCCTGCTTCTCTTTGCCATCCAGATTGAGGTAGGCGGAGTAGAGCTGACGATAGTCCTTGTCTTCGGTCAGTTGGCCTGCGCTGCGAAGTTTCTCGAGCACGCCCACGGCCTTGTCATACATATCGCCCTGCAGATAGACGGCGGCGAGGTTCATCTGCGCGCGCTTGTCGCTCGGATTCTTGGCGGCAAGCTCCTCTGCGATGTGTGCCGCTTCCGCGCCTTTGCCCATTTCGAAATAGGCGCCCATCAGCAGCTGCTGCCAGTCGGCTTTCGGCTCGGGCGAGGCGGCAATGGCCTGCTTGAGCAGCGCCGCGGCTTCCGGGAAACGGTCGAGCCGATACAGCGTGTTGCCCTTGAGCACGAGGTGCTCGGGCTTCTGTGACTTGGTCTCAGCCAGGAATCGGTCCAGTGTCACCAACGCCTCGGCGTACTTGTCTTCCTGAAGCTGTAGTTGCGCGATCATCAACATCGCGCTGAAGTGGCCGTTGTTGTCGAGACCGTTGAACTCGAGGGCCTTGGTCAAATAAGCCGTCGCTGTAGCGGAATCGTCGGCGTCATAAGCGATCTGCGCAGCAATTTGTGCGGCAAAGGCGTGGTCATACGCGTTGGCGGCGGGATTGGCGATGATGTCGTCGGCAATCGCGCGGGCCTCGACGCCCTTGTCCGCGTCGTACAGGTCCATCATTTTCTTGAGTTTCGGCGTGACTTTCGCGGTGGCCTTGGCATCAGGCGCTGTGCGGCTCGCCTCTGGATATTGCTCTACCGCCTTGACGGTCTGCTTTTCGGCGCTTTTCTGGCTGCGGGCAGCGCGGCGCTCTTCGGCGCGCGCCGCCCCTTGCGCATGGACCTGGGTCACCGCGCCGAGCGCGAGCACGCCGCTAATGGCGACCGCGAGCAGGCGGGAAGTGGACTGATTCATCGGGTCACCTCGGATACGGCCGTCGAGACATGCGGCGGGGAGCGGCGACGGGGCCGCGGGCGGTCACGCTAACAGAAACTCCCCAACCGGGGGAACGGGGTTTGCCCGGAAGGTGCTCGGTGTTTATCCGCAATTGGGCGTGCGGCCGCTGGCGCGAGCCTCTTGGTAAGACGGCATCAGTGCACCAGCGCGGTTGCGCAACTCTGAAATACGCGCGCGCGGGTCCGGGTGGGTCGACAGCCACTGCGGCTGACGGTTGTTGCTCGCGGCGATCATGTTCTCCCACAGGTTAACCGCCTGCTGTGGGTTGAACCCCGCGCTGGCCATAAGTTGCTGGCCCACCACGTCCGCCTCGCTTTCTTGGGTGCGGTTGTTGGGGAGTAGGAAGATGCCCTGCGCCGCCATGCCGCCGAGTTGGCTGGTGGTGTTCGCCGCGCCCTGGCCATAGGCCGACCCGACAATCGCGCCGAGAATGCCCAAACCGGCCTGCGCGCCCATTTGCCGAGTCACGCGCTCGTCGTGATGACGCGAAACCACATGGCCGATTTCATGTGCGATCACCGCAGCCAGCTGATCTTGGTTCTTTGCCACGGTGAAAATGCCGGTGTTGATTCCGACTTTACCGCCAGGCAGGGCGAACGCGTTGGGCGAATTGTCGGCGAACAGGGCGGTTTCCCAGTTGGCCTGCCAGCCGCTGGGTAGCTGCCGGGTGATCGCCGAAACCACGCAGCGCACATAGGCACTTTGTCCCGCATTGGAGCTTTGCGCGTTTCTCGCCTTGGCTTGGGCGAAAGCTTGCGCGCCCATCATGTTGAGCTGTTCCTGCGACACGGCGCCCACACGCTGGGTGCGGCCGGTGGGCGAGGTTGTGGTAGCACAAGCGGTGGCCAGCGCGGCGATCGACAAGCCGAGGATGATGTTCTTCATGATGATGAATCCCTGTTCCGTGACCTGCCTTGTAGCCCGCCCGGGATCAAAGCACTGTCAACGTCAGGGAGCCGTGGGTCTCGTTTAGCTGAGGCACGCACACCGGAGGAGGCCCGGCTGGGCTCCCGGAGACCATGCATATTTATGCGGGCCCACAACGCCTCCAGCCCGCCCATTAGGAGTTGTTGCTGGCAGGCGCGGAGGCGCTAGCGCCTGGTAGGACCCTATGTCAGACGTCGAGGTTGGACACCCGCAACGCGTTTTCCTCGATGAACTCGCGGCGGGGCTCGACGACGTCACCCATCAACGTGCTGAAGATCTGATCCGCGGCAACCGCGTCCTCGATCCGTACCTGCAGCAGGCGGCGAGTGTCTGGATTGACGGTGGTATCCCACAATTGCTCAGGGTTCATCTCGCCCAGGCCTTTAAAGCGCTGGATCGCGCGGCCCTTTTTGGCCTCTTCTAGCAGCCAGGCCTGGGCCTGGGCAAAACTGTCGATCGGTTGGGCGCGGTTACCGCGGACGATTTGCGCGCCTTCGCGCACCAAGCCATGCAGCAGTGCAGCCGCCTCGCGCAGCGCGCGCAGTTCGCCTCCTTCAAACGCCGACAACGGCAGCACCTGAATCAAGTTCTCGCCCATATGTGCGCGCCGAACCAGCAATGCGGCCGGCTGCGTGTCTGTGGGCGCCTGCAGTTCCAGTCGGTAGCGTGGCTTGCCCAGACCCGTACGATTGAGGCGCGCGGTCAAGGCATCGAGTTCGTGGCGTTCGTCGATGTTCTGCACCAGGTGCGCGCTGTCGAGCGGAGTGAAGTCGATCAACGCCTCGAGCACGCGGGGGTCATAACGGTGCGCGTTGCGAGCGATGGTGTCGCGCGCGCCGGCGTAGGCCAGCAGCAACTTTTCCAGCGCCACGCCGACAATCGGGGGCTCACCAGCCGCGGGAATCAACGACGCGCCTTCGACCGCGTTGCCGGCCAGGTACGCGTCGAGCGCGGCATCGTCCTTCAAGTACAACTCGGTCTTGCCCTGCTTGATCTTGTACAGCGGTGGCAGGCCGATGTAGATGTGGCCGCGCTCGATCAACTCGGGCATCTGCCGGTAGAAGAACGTCAACAGCAGCGTGCGGATGTGCGAGCCGTCGACGTCGGCGTCGGTCATCAGAATGATGCGGTGGTAGCGCAGCTTGTCCGGGTTGTACTCGTCCTTGCCGATGCCGGTGCCAAGCGCAGTGATCAGCGTGCCGACCTCGGCGCTGGCAAGCATGCGGTCGAAGCGCGCGCGCTCGACGTTGAGGATCTTGCCCTTGAGCGGCAGGATCGCCTGGATCTTTCGATCGCGGCCCTGCTTGGCCGAGCCACCGGCAGAGTCGCCCTCGACCAGGAACAATTCGCACTTGGCGGGATCGCGTTCCTGGCAATCGGACAATTTGCCGGCGAGGTAGGAGATGTCCATCACCCCCTTGCGGCGCGTGAGGTCGCGCGCTTTCTTGGCGGCTTCGCGCGCGGCGGCGGCATCGATCGTCTTCTGGATGATCGAGCGCGCATCGGCGGGATGCTCCTCTAGCCATTCGGCCATCTTGTCGCTCATCAATGCTTCCAATGGCTGGCGCACTTCGGAGCTGACGAGCTTGTCCTTAGTCTGCGAACTGAACTTGGGGTCGGGCAATTTGACCGACACGATCGCGGTCAGCCCTTCGCGCATGTCATCGCCGGTGAGCGTGACCTTTTCCTTTTTCAGCATGCCCGATTTGTCGGCGTAATTGTTGAGCGTGCGGGTCAAGGCGGCGCGGAACGCGGCCATGTGGGTGCCGCCGTCGCGCTGCGGGATGTTGTTGGTGAACGGCAGGACGTTTTCGTAATAGCTGTCGTTCCATTCCAGGGCGACGTCGATGCCGATGCCGTCGCGCACCGCCGAGATCGCAATCGGATCAGGGAACAGCGGGGTCTTGGTGCGGTCGAGATATTTGACGAACGCGGCGATCCCGCCTTCGTAATACAGCTCGACTTCCCTGCGCTCCTCGTGACGCGCATCGGCGAGCAGCAGGCGGACGCCCGAATTGAGGAAGGCCAGCTCGCGGAAGCGGTGCTCAAGCCGGTCGAAGTCGAACTCGATGATCTTGAAGGTGGCGGGCGACGGCAGGAAGGTGACCTTGGTGCCCTTCTTGCCGTCGGGCGCTGGGCCGACGAGCTTCAGC
>JAYSZI010000048.1:0-19222 GCA_043738095.1 Lysobacter sp. | reverse complement strand
CAGAAGGCGTTTTCGTCGGCGGCCGCGGTGATCCAGCCGTTGTCGTCGACCGTCGCCCTCTCGGACGTGTTGTCCGGATGGTGGATGTGCTGCGGGATCCCGCGCTTCCAGTCGGACAGCGTGGTGGTGTTCCAACGGCCATCGGTCACGGTCCGCAGGGTGCCGTCAGCGTAGTAACCCAGGGTGTTCTGCAGCTTGCCGAAACTGTAATTGCGGATCGGCAACGCGGTGGCCGGGTCGTAGTCGGTTTGCGACAACACAATGCCGGTGTCGGCGTTGTACTGGCGTTTGACCTGGCCGAGTACCCAACCGGACAGGTCGTCGTGGTATTCGGTGACATCGGTCTTGGTGTAACCCATGGAGCTGGACTTGGTAACACTCAACGGTCGCGCGAAGCGGTCGAAATCACCATTGACGACCGAACTGAACGTGACGCCTTGCTGGACGGTCGTCGTACTCCGCTGCGGACGCAAGTGCTCAGCGACAAAAGCGCCGCCGCTACGTATCTGCGGGCTGACGCCGATCGGCGTTGGGAATGCCTGACCCGACGACGCCAACTCATAGGTCGTCTGCTGCGTCGACAGAATATTGTCCGGACCCGATCCGCTCTCGACCTTGAGTAACTTGCCCTCGTTATAGCGATAGCTGTTGCCAAAGGTGTAGCGCTGGAAGCTAGAGCCAGGACCTACGACCGACGTGACGGTAGTGCCCGCACATGCATCACTGACGCATTGCGGCTGAATACAGTCGCCATACGTGCACACCGGGAGTGCTTCAGTACCGCCGCCCGACAAGAACCAGCTGATCAGGGAACCGTACCCGTAGTTCCACTCGGCGGTAACCAAGCCTGGGCCATAGATGCGCTTGCGCGTGAGCGCCAGCGAATCCCAATTGATCGGGTAGTGGGCTACGTCGTCGTTGGGATCATTTGGCGCGGTACGATAAATCTCGACGTTCTTGCACATCAGCAGCACGTTGGATCGTCCGAACCGGGTAGTCCCTACCGTGAACTCCCCAATGGCGCCAGAAGGATGCTTGATAGTGCCGACGTACGACGCCTCAATGACGGCGCCCGGGTCCGTGCACGAGCGCAGGGGCTCGCCCGGTAACCCATGCTCGTAGTGCAATCTTCCAGACAAACCGGCGACATTGAGGTCCCAGCGACCAAGATCCGGTTGCACCACCCCCGTTAGCACGGGTATTTGGCTACCGACGCCCTGATATTCATAGGTCCACTGTTGTGTGCCGGCAGTGACCTTAGTCACCTGTCCATAGGCATTGGACTCCAGCAAGATGCTGCGGCCATCACTGGCATCGATCCGCCTGAGACGCACCGGTGCATTGGATGCGTTGTCGTAGGTGTACGTGACTGAGTTGCCAAAACGATCTTCCACACGCGTGGCATAGAGCGCCAGCCGCTGCCGATCGAGCACGTCATCACCCGTATCTGGGTGCTTGCGCTTTTCCTTAAGTTGATTCTCATAGAACGTTGCCATCCAGTTGAACCAGTACTTGGTTCCGTTCGCAGTAACGGCAAGGAATCCTTCGCCCTGTGTTGGAGCGTTCGTCAACGACGGAAGGCACGAAACGTAAGTCCAGTCACTCGTCAGCCAGAAATAGGGGCCGCCGGCTGCGGGACGCGTTCTACCCGTGGAGGACGAGAGGATCTCACCGCCCGAGTTGCTGGCTCCAAGCAGTTCTCCGCCCCCGCCCCCTGGAAGTCGCATGTGGTAGCCATGCCAATACTCCGAGGCTTCCATCTCGTTGGATGCCCCGAAGACATGACCGGCGGGAGCCGCGGGTTGCGAGCAGCGTGTCGCTGCAGAACCATTGGCACCGACCCAGCCTTGGTTGGTGGCAAACGTGCCACTGATACTCGGCAGATCGAGATCCCAATCGCCCATGGGGGAGTCGTTATGGGGGTAGCCACCTGACCCGTGCGATTCAATCGACAGCGTGCGGGTGATCGCTACGGGCAAAGACGAGTTGCCAGTAAGGCTAACGTCGGTCTGAGTGAACGTCAGCGACCCGCTGTAGAAGCTGAGCTGGTCGCCAAACAAGTCCGGGCCCAATGTGCCGACTGCCTGCCGCTTGCTGATCAGCTTGTCGTACTCCTCCCAGAGCTGATTGGCTGCCTTTGTTGGAAATGCAACGGCGACCGAAGCAAGAACGAGACAAGCGATGCCAAAGCATTTCCCTATACGCATTACGATCTCAACGTGGCATCCCCAACCCGCCACTATGGCCGCCCCAGTGTGTGTCAGTCAAACTCGTCCAGCCATGAGCACGGGGGTACCGCTTTTTGCCCTATCCCGCGAGAGGCTAGTTGTCGTTGCCCCTAACGGATTAGAGTTTCAGGTCAGACGCTGCGATGATCTTGGATGTAGTGAAACCATCGCATGGTGCCCAGAGGGGGACTCGAACCCCCAAGCCGTTTCCGGCGGCAGATTTTAAGTCTGCTGCGTCTACCGATTTCGCCATCCGGGCCAAGGTCGCGACGCGATAGCTTACGTCAGCTGGCACGTGGTCGAGTATGTTGCTGCGCTCTAGGAATCCACGGGCCCCGTAAACAGTGTCAGGGTGCTTACCCCAAGATGAAGTCGCGGGATTTGTCTGCTGGCGTGAGGCGGACGCTTCGCTATGGAAAGGGCCCGAAAAAACAAAGCCCCGCAAGCGGGGCTTTGAAGATGGAGGCCGAGGTCGGAATTGAACCGGCGTACGCGGATTTGCAGTCCGCTGCATAACCACTCTGCCACCCGGCCGGTGACGTGCCGCAAGCATATCGCCTGTGGCGGCCAGTTGCGTCAACAACTGCCATATAACGCAAAACCCCGCGGGCGGGGTTTTGGATCCGGAGTCGCCTCCGACTGAAACTGGAGCGGGAAAAGGGATTCGAACCCTCGACCCCGACCTTGGCAAGGTCGTGCTCTACCACTGAGCTATTCCCGCGAACAGAACGAGAATTCTACGTATTTGGGCAAATGTGTCAACTGTTCAGAGAATCTTTCTTCAGTATCGGCCATGCCGCACGCAGGTATGCGATGCCCGACCACAGCGTCAACAGCGCAGCAGCCGCCAGCAACCACTCGCCTATCACGAAGATGGGCTGGCCCCACAGGCGCTCCTGGTACAGCAGAAAAACCAGCGCCACCATCTGCACAATCGTCTTGATCTTGCCGATCGTGGCGACTTTGACCGTGGCCCGTTCGCCCAGCTCCGCCATCCATTGGCGCAAGGCTGACACGGCGATTTCCCGACCGATGATGACCGCTGCCCACAACGCCATCCAGATCGTCGGGTGCTTTTGCACGATCAACAGCAGCGCCACGGCCACCATGAGTTTGTCGGCGACCGGATCAAGGAAGGCGCCAAACGCCGAAAACTGGTTGTAGCGCCGGGCAATCCAACCATCGAGCCAGTCGGTGATGGACGCAAACGCGAAGATGAAGGCGGCAGCGAAATTGGTCCACGGGTACGGCAGGTAGAAAACCAGCACCAGCACCGGGATCAGCACGATCCGCAGGAGCGTCAGCATGGTCGGAACCGTTACCTTCATTCGTTGCTCCGCACGTCGCTTGAAGGGGACCCCGGTTCTGGTTGGTTCGGTCCGGGAGACTCCAGTCCGTGAAGGGTGGCATAGATGCGCTCGGCAAGGGCGGCGTTGACCCCGTCGACGCGCGAAATTTCCTCAACCCCTGCGGCCTTGAGCCCTCCAAGACCGCCAAAATGTTTCAACAAACTAGCCCGGCGGCGCGGGCCGATACCGGGGATGTCCTCCAACCGACTGCTGTTACGGGTCTTCTGACGGCGGCCACGATGGCCGGTGATCGCAAAGCGGTGCGCTTCGTCGCGCACTTGCTGCACCAATTGCAACGCGGGCGATTCCGCGCCCGGTCGTAGGCATCGACCATCGGGCAGCACGAGCTCCTCGTCGCCGGGCTTGCGCGCCGGGCCTTTTGCCACGCCAACCAGCATCACGCCGTGCACGCCAAGCTCGTCCAGCGCCGCACGCGCCTGCGCCACCTGCCCCACGCCGCCGTCGATGAGCAGCAACTCGGGCAATACGCCCTGTTCCTCCACCGCGCGCCGGAACCGCCGTCCGATCGCCTGGTGCATCGCCGCGTAGTCGTCGCCCCCGACGATGCCAGTGATGTTGTAGCGCCGATATTGGCCCCGCACCGGGCCCTCGGCATCAAACACTACGCACGAGGCCACTGTCGCTTCGCCCATCGTGTGGCTGATGTCGAAACACTCGATCCGCGCAGCCACCGAGGCCAACCCCAGCAGGTCGCGTAGCGCCTCGGCGCGCGCATGTTGCGCGGCATGGCTGGTGCGCTCGCTCGCTAGCGCGAGTTCGGCGTTGTGGCGCGCCATGTCGACGTAAGCAGCGCGCTCGCCGCGCACGCTGGGGCGAATCTGCACCCGGCGTTCACCTGCAGCCGACAATGCCTGCTCGATCAGTTCGCGGTCGGGGATGTCTCGGTCAAGCACGATCTCGCGCGGCGGGGTCTGCTCGCCGTAGTACTGCGAGACGAACGCAGCCAGCACTTCGGCTGGGTTGTCGGCGCCGTTTGTCTTAGGGAAAAATGCGCGCGTGCCAAGGTTGCGACCGTCGCGGAATGCCAACAGCAGCACGCACGCTGCCGCGCCCTGCATCGCGCATGCGAGCACGTCGAGATCGGCGGCGCGTCCGTCGACGTATTGACGCGCCTGCAGGCTGCGGATCGACACGACGAGGTCGCGCAGGCGGGCAGCTTCCTCGAAATCGAGGCGCGCGCTGGCCGCTCCCATGCTTTTGCCCAGTTCGTCGGTGAGTTCGTCGCTGCGGCCATCGAGCAGTAAGCCGGCACGGCGCACGTTCTCGGCATAGTCGTCTGCGGGCACCAGGCCAACGCAAGGCGCACTGCAGCGGCCGATCTGGTGCTGCAGGCACGGCCGCGAGCGATTGCGGAACACGCTGTCCTCGCAGCTGCGCAGGCGGAACAATTTGTGCATGAGGTTGAGGGTGTCGCGCACCGCGCCAACGCTCGCATAAGGACCGAAGTAGCGACCCGGCACCGCACGCGGGCCGCGGTGCATGCCGATGCGCGGCCACGACTCGTTGGTCATCAACACGTACGGGTAGCTCTTGTCGTCGCGTAGCAGCACGTTGTAGCGCGGCTTAAGCGACTTGATCAGCTGGTTTTCGAGGATCAACGCCTCGGTCTCGGTGCGCGTGACCGTGACTTCCATGCGCGCGACTTGGGCCAGCATCGCGCCGATGCGGGGAGACTTCGGCGTGGCATTGAAGTAGCTGGCGACGCGGTGCTTGAGCGCGCCAGCCTTGCCGACGTAAAGCACCGCCTCGTCGGCGGCGATCATCCGGTACACGCCCGGCGCGGTGCTCAAGTTGCGGACGAAATCCTTGCCGTCGAACGGGGCTAGCGTCGCCTTGCTCATGCGCGACACCTCCCGCCGAACCAACCTCGCACACGCCGGCCGACGACGGGCGCGGGCAAGGATCGGCAGCGAATTGTCCTGGTCGTATGCATCGGCGCTGATTTGGGGCCTGCGATGCAACAGCTCAAGGCTGGCGCCGGGCCGTGGATTCACGCTGCAGCCGCGCGACGACGCCAAGGGCCGCACGATCGAGCAGCTCCCACACGAGCTCGAAGTCGCGGGCGTCGCCGGTGTACGGATCAGGGACGTCGCCGTCGGCAGCCACGCCTGCCCAGTCGAGCAGTAGGGCCGCCCGTGGGTGCGCCCGCCGCGGTAATCGCGCGCGCACGTCCCGCAGGTTGCTCCGATCGGCGCACAGCAGCCACTCGAACTGGTCGCCATCGCCCGAGTCGATCTGACGGCCGCGCAACCCGCCAATGTCAATGCCATAACGTGCCGCCGTCGCAATCGCGCGCGGATCGGGTGGCTGCCCGACGTGCCAGTCACCGGTGCCAGCCGAATCCACCACGACGCGACCTGCCAGTGTCGATGCTTCGATTCGCGCCCGCACGATGCCCTCGGCCATTGGCGATCGACAGATGTTGCCGAGGCAGACGATCAGCAACCTGACCGGTGCGGACGCCTGATCAGTCATCGCCAAGTGCCACCCGCGCCTCTGCGCGCGCCAGGTCCTCGGGCGTGTCGACCCCGGGCGGGAACGGCGCCGGCGTCAACGCGACCGCGATGCGGAAGCCTGCCTCCAACACGCGCAGCTGCTCCAGTGATTCAATCTGCTCGAGCCGGCCCGCCGCCATGCCCGCGAACTGGCGCAGGAAGCCGGCGCGATAGGCGTAGATGCCGATGTGCCTTAGCCAATGCCCGTTCGTTGGCAGACGGCTGCGATCCTGCGCAAACGCATCGCGCGGCCACGGAATCGGCGCGCGGCTGAAATACAGGGCGTCGCCGTTGGTGGCGCGGACCAGCTTGACGGCATTGGGATCGAACAGAGTTTCGGCGTCATCGACGGGAGCGGCCAGCGTCGCCATCTCGGCGCCGCTGCTGAGCAGCAGTTCGGCAACCGCGCGGATGCCCGTCGCGGGCGCAAACGGTTCGTCGCCCTGCAGATTGACTACAACCGTGTCGTCGGCCCAACCGGCCAACACCGCGCACTCGGCGAGGCGGTCGGTACCCGAGGCGTGGTCGGGCGACGTCATTGCAATGCTCACCCCGCTATCAGCCAGGGCGTCTGCGATACGGGGGTCGTCGGCCGCGACCCAGACCTCGCGCGCGCCCGCGGCCAACGCGCGCCGGGCTACGTGCAGTACCAGCGGTTCGCCGGCGAGCAGGCGTAGCGGCTTTCCCGGCAGGCGCGAGGCGGCGTAGCGCGCGGGAATGGCAACAACAAAGTCGGCTGGGTGGTCGCTCATCCGCCCTGCCCGTTGCGTGCCGGTAACTTGTCCAGCAGCGACACCCAGAACGCCTCAGGTAACTCGGCGCGCACGGGCACGCTGAAAAAACCATCGACAGCGAAAGCACTGCACTTCACCGCGTCCTTCTCTGTCATCAACACCGGCAGACGGCTGCCGAACTCGAAATCGTTCGCGCTGTAACGATGGTGATCGGCAAATGCGTGCGGGACCACGCCGATACCGAGTCCGCGCAACATGGTGAAAAAGCGTTCGGGGTCGCCGATGCCGGCCACCGCGTGCACACGCTGTCCCGCGAAGGACACCAGCGCGCGCGGCCGCCCGCCCGCCATCGGCAGCGCCTTGTCGGTGATCAAGGTCATCGCCCATTCGCCGAAGCCGCTGTTGCCGCCGTTGACCACGCGGAAATCGCACAGGGCCGCTCGCGCCGGAAGTTCGCGCAGCGGGCCGGCCGGCAACAGCTGGCCGTTGCCATAGCGACGGCGCCCATCGATGACTTCGATCTCGATGTCGCGCGCCAGCCGGTAGTGCTGCAGGCCGTCGTCGCAGACGACGATGTCGCAGCCGGCCGCAACCAGCGCGCGCGCCGCAGCAGCGCGGTCGCGATCGACACGCACCTTGGCGCCGGTATGCCGCGCGATCAGCAGCGGTTCGTCGCCGGACTGCGCCACGGCGCTGTTGCGCTCGACCCACGCCGGCCGAGTCGCGTTGTCACGACCGTATCCACGGCTGGCGACGCCCGGCGTCCAGCCCTGCGCGCGCAGGCGCTCCACCAAGGCCATCGTCAGCGGGGTCTTGCCGGCGCCACCAGCCGTGATATTGCCGACCACCACTACCGGCACGCCGGGGTGCTGACGACGGCGCCAACCTCGCGCGTACAAAGCCCTCCTTAGTTGGGTCACAGACCCATACAACGCCGCCAGGGCGCGCGCGGTCCACGGCACTGCGCCGTCGCCGTACCAGTGCGCCGGGGTGTGCCTGCGCGCGCCGCCCGGGCCGTTCACTCGACCTCGCGGAATTGCATGCGGTGAAGGTGCGCGTACAGCCCACCCAGCGCGAGCAGCTCGGTGTGCGTGCCGCGCTCGACGATGCGTCCTTGGTCGAGTACGAGCACCTGATCCGCATGCTCGATGGTCGACAACCGGTGCGCGATCACCAACGTGGTGCGGTCAGGCATCAGCCGGTTCAGAGCGTCCTGGACCAAGCGCTCCGACTCGGTATCGAGCGCCGCGGTCGCTTCATCAAGGATCAGGATCGGCGCGTCCTTGAGCATCGCGCGCGCGATCGCGATTCGCTGGCGCTGGCCACCTGACAGGCGTCCGCCCTTGGCCCCGATCGATGTGTCCAGACCCTCAGGAAGACGCTCGACGAACTCCATCGCGTTCGCACCGCGCACCGCGCCCTCAAGCGCGGGCGCATCGACGCCCTGCAGTTCGCCGTAGGCCACGTTGGCAGCAACGGTGCCATCGAACAGCATGACCTGTTGGCCGACCAGTGCGATCTGCCGACGCAGGTCGGCCAAGGGATAGTCCTGCAGCGGATGTCCGTCGAGTAGGATCGCGCCTGCCTCGGGGTCGTAAAAGCGCGGAATCAACTTGATCAATGTCGACTTGCCGCTGCCGGAGCGGCCGACGATGGCGGTGACGGTGCCGGGACGCGCGCTGAAGCTGGTATCGACCAGTGCCGGCTGCGCCTGGCCTGGATAGCGGGTGGTCACGTTGCGAAATTCGAGCAGTCCCTGCGCCCGCGCAAGGGGTACGGTGCCCGCATCGGCTTCGTCCTCGGCGTCTATCACGCCGAACAGTCGTTCCGCCGAGGCCACGCCCCGCTGCAGCATCCCCTGCACATTGGTCAGCTGCTTCAGCGACGGGATGATCGCCATCATTGAAATCATCAGCGTGACGAATCCGCCTGCGCTCAAGCGACCCGCCAGCGCCTCCCGTCCGGCGAAGAACAACAGCAATGCCAGCCCCACTGCGCCCATCAGCTGCACGACTGCCGAGGAGATGCTGCGGGTGGACTCCACCTTCATGCTGAGCTTGAGATTGGTGTTAGCCAGGGCCGTGTAGCGGTCAATTTCGACGCCCTGCGCACCGTAGACCTTGACCTCCTGCTGGTTGGACAGCGACTGGTCGGCGGACTGCAGGAGGTCCGCGCCGCTTTCCTGGATGCGATGGCTGATACGCCGATAACGACGACCCACCTTGTCCATCACCCACGCCAACGGGGGGCCAAGCACCAGGATCGCCAACGTCACGCGCCAGCTGATCCACAGCATTGCGCCTAGCGATGCGAGCACCTGCAGCGACTGCTGCAGCATGACCTTCATCGCGTCGACCGCTGCCTGGGCGACCTGATCGCTGTCGGAGCCCAGCTTGATCAGCATCGACGGCACCGGCTCGGTATCGAAACGCAGCCCCGGCAGGCGCAGGTATTTGCCGAGCACCAGCACCCGCAAATCGCGCGCGATGCTGCGGCCGGACTTGGCCATGCAGGTGTCGGCAAGGTAGCCGGCGATGCCGCGAACGACAAACAGGCCGACGATCGCCAGCGGCAGCAACAAGCTTAGCTGAGCGTTCTTGGTGATAAAGGTTTCATCGACGACGGGCTTCATCAGCAACGAGAATCCGCCGCCGGCCGCGGCCTCTATCACCATGCCGATCAACGCAACGCCGAGTAGTCCCCGGTAAGGACCGGTGAATCCGAGCAGGCGCCGGTAGGTATCCCAAGCCGAATTGCTCTCAGTCACTCCGCAGCCCCGGCAGGACGCTTCGGCGTCGGGGCGGTGGCGATCATCACCCGGCGGAACCCAAGCTGCCCCAACGCGTCGTAAGCCGTGACCACCGCTTGGTGCGGGGTGCGGGCGTCGGCGCGCAGCAACACCGGTTGCTGGCGGTCACTGCCGGCCACATCGGCAAGCGTGGCCTTGAGCGATTCCAGATCGTCGCGCAGCACTTCGCGGTCTTGCACAAAGTAGCGGCCATCGGCATTGACCAGCACCGTCAGCGCCTGGCTGGTATCGCTGGGCTCACCGGTCGCGCGCGGCAGTTCGAGCTTCATGATCGACCGCGCGTCGAACGTCGCGGTCACCACGAAGAAGATCAGCAGCACCAGCATCACGTCGATCAGCGGGATCAGGTTGATCTCGGGCTCGTCGTCGGCGCGGTGGTCGCGAATGCGCATGTCAGCTCGCGCTCACCGGTGGGGTGATGCCGTGCGCGCCCGATGCGACCGGTGCCGAGGCAGCCCGCGGACCGATGGCATCGAGCAGTTGGATCGCCTCGTGCTCCATGGCCACGATGTATTCGGAGATGCGGCCGCGAAACCAGCGGTGCGCCATCAGCGCCGGGATCGCCACGACCATGCCGGCCGCGGTGCACACCAGCGCCTTGCCGATGCCGCCGGCAAGCTGGTTCACGTCGCCGATGCCGTGGTCGAGGATGCCGAGGAACATCTGGATCATGCCGACCACGGTGCCGAACAGGCCCAGGAGCGGACCGGCCGCGGCAATGGTGCCGAGCGTGTTGAGGTAGCGCTCCATGCGGTGCACCAGGTGGCGACCGACGTCCTCGATACGCTCGCGGATCTGGTCGCGCGGACGCTTGCGCACGTCCAGCGCCGCCGCCAGCAGTGCGCCCAGTGGCGAGGTTGCGCGCAGCGACTCGATATGGGCCGGATCGAGCTTGCCGCCAGCGGCCCAGGCGCGCACTTCCTTGCCCAGCTTGGGCGGTAGCACGGCATTACGACGCAGGGTCCATATCCGCTCGACGATGATCGCCAGCGCGATCGCCGACAGCATCAGCAAGGGAATCATCGGCCAACCGCCGGCCTTGATCAGTTCCAGCACGCGTGAACCTCCGGCCGGGGGCCGTCTCAATCCGGTCGATAGGATAGCCCAGCGGCCGCGTCCCTCGACCGGGCGGCCGCATCCCAGAACCTCGGCTCGGTCTGACGTCGTGGTTGCGGCATCTGCGCGGTCGGCACGCCCAGTCTCACGCGCAGTGCGCCGCTCTGCGCGGTGTCCCAGACCTGAGCGCCCGAGCGCTCCCAGCGCGTGACGACTACCGGTTTGGGGTGGCGGTATCGGTTCCCGTGGCCGCTTGAGACCAGAGCATGACGGGCGCCGGTGGCGGCGACGAATGCGGGATCGGAAGAACTGTCGCTGCCGTGGTGGGCGACCAGCACGATGTCGGCGCGCAATGCGGCACGATCGCGGTGCAGGAGGTCGCGCTCGATCACTTCGCCAATGTCGCCCGTGAGCAAGGCCGCTCCGTGCGTGGTCTCGATCCGCAGCACGCAGCTCGCGTCATTGCGCAAATACGGAAAGTACGGTGGCGGGTGCAGGAAACGGAATCGCACCCCATCCCAGGTCCAGCCCTGCCCGCCTTGGCACGGCGAGGTGTCATCCACGCCCGACTGATCGGGCGCCGATGCGGTCGTGATCGGGAAAACCAACCGCACCGCGGGAAAACCGCCGGCATGGTCGTTGTCGCCGTGACTAACCACGGCGCGGTCCAGTTTCCGCACCCCCAGCGCGTGCAAGGCCGGCACCACCGCGCGCTCGCCGGCGTCGAAGCCATCGCGCACGGCTGGGCCCATGTCGTAGAGCAGCGCGTGGTGCTGGGTGCGTACCAGCACCGACAGGCCCTGCCCTACATCGATGACAACCAGCTCGGCCTCACCATGCGCCGGCAGGTCCCGGTCGGGCCACAGCAACGGCAGCCATAGCAGCAGCGCCAGCGGCTTGGCGGGCACGCCCCGCGGCAGCAGCAGCCAGAACGCGCCCAGCAATGCCAACGGCAAAGCGAACCAGCGCGGTTCGGGCAGCCACCACAAGGCCAAACTGCTGCTGGCGAGTCCCTCGAACAGCGGCCAGCTGCGATCGAAACACCACGCGGCCGCCCGCCAAGCCCATCCTCCGGCGCCCGTGTTTAGCGACTCCATTGCCATGCCAACCAACGACAACGGCACCACCACGAGGCTCCACCACGGCACCGCGATCAGGTTGGCCAAAGGCCCCGCCAGCGATGCTTGTCCGAACAGGATCGCGCTCAGCGGCAATAAGCCGACGGTCGCGACAGCTTGGGCGGACACCAGCTCGCGCAGCGGATTGCGGGTGCCGTGCGGCAGGCACCACAACAGCCACGCCACGCCGAGGAAGCTCAACCAGAACCCAGCCCCCAGCACCGCCAACGGGTCCAGCATCAGCACCACGAGCATCGACAACGCAAGCGCGTCAGCGGTGCGCAGCGGCCTCCGCCAGGAGCGTGCACCTGCGACCACCGCGATCATCAACACGGTGCGCACGGTCGGCAAGGCAAACCCGGCGACGGCGGCGTAGATCATGCCGCCAACCAGGCCCGCCAACGCCGCCGCGATGGGCGCCGGCCAGCGCCGCGCCAGCGACGGCCACAGCCACCACAGCCCGCGCGCGAGCAAGGCGAAAAAGCCGGCTACCAAGCCCACGTGGAAGCCGGAAATCGCGATCAGATGGGTCAGGCCGTTGGCGCGCAACGTCGCCCAGTCGGCGTCCGACAGCCCGCGCGTGTCACCCAGCGCCAGCGCCTGCACGAAGCGCGATGACGGTACCGGTACTGAATCTTTGATCCGCGCGGACATCGCTTCGCGCCACGCCTGCAGTCCGATCGCTGCAGTCAGCCGCGTCGCCTGGGCCGGGTCGCGCACGTAGCCGGTCGCAGCAATGCGCTGCGCGAGTGCGTACTTCTCGCTGTCGAACCCACCTGGATTGCGCAGCCCACGGGGCGCGCGCACCCGCACCATTAGGCGCCAGCGCTCCCCAGCCTTCACCGGCGCGCCAGCAATCCGGCCTTCGTCGTACCACGCTAATCGCAATGTCTGGCCGCGCAACGGTGCCGGCTGGCTAGCGTCGGTGTCGATGCGGAATTCGAAGCGGGTTCGACGCGGTTCTTGTTCTGGCAAGTCCACGATGCGGCCGCTGACGAGAACGTCGCGCCGCTCTAACTCGGCCGGTAGCTGGATCGCCAGGGCGTGGCTCGCATGCAGGCCAGCGAGTGCAAATCCCAGCAGCAGAGGGCCTAACACGCGCCAGCCACGCACGCCCCGGATCCAGAGCCAAACGCCGGCCAAGGCGATCAGTGTCAGCAAAGGCCATGCGGGCAACGCCGGCAACCACAGGCAAACCGACACCCCGGCAAGCAACGCGAGCGCCGCGACGATTCCGAAAGGCGGCATCCTTGCCGCGGTGCGCATGGCTACACCTCGTCGGGTGCCAGCTGTCGCAACTTGCCGTCGTGCAGTTCCAGCACGCGGTCCAGACGCCGTGCGAGGCGGCGGTCGTGAGTCACCAGCACGAGGCTGGTGTGGTGTTCGCGGTTCAACGCCAGCATCAGTTCGAACACCGTGGCCGCCGTCTTTTCGTCGAGGTTGCCGGTGGGTTCGTCGCCGAGCACGCACGCCGGCTTGTTGACCAACGCGCGGGCCACCGCGGCACGCTGACGTTCGCCGCCGGACAGCTCGCCCGGCTTATGCTCAAGGCGATGACCGAGCCCGACTGATTCCAACAGCGCCTTGGCGCGCTTGTTTGCTTCGGGGACGTCTGTGCCGTTCAAAAGCACCGGCAGCATTACGTTTTCGAGCGCAGTGAATTCCGGCAACAGGTGATGGAACTGATAGACGAAACCGAGCGCCTTGTTGCGCAGCGTGCCGCGGGCGGTATCCGACAACGCGCTCATCTTCTGCCCAGCGACAAACACCTCGCCTTGCGTCGGCGTGTCCAGCCCCCCCAGCAAGTGCAACAACGTGCTTTTGCCCGCGCCCGACGCGCCCAGGATCGCCACGGTCTCGCCCTTGGCGATTGCCAATTCCAGATTATCGAACACCGGCGTGCGCATCTTGCCTTCGGCATAGGTCATGGCCAGGCCTTGGCAACTCAAAACGGTCTCTTGCATGGCGCGCGACTCACTCATAACGCAACGCCTCCGCCGGTGGCGTGCGCGCCGCGCGCCAGGCCGGATAAATCGTGGCGAGGAACGCCATCACCAGCGCGACGAGCGCGATCGCAATCACGTCGCTGCTTTGCAGGTCCGTCGGCAGGCCGGTGATGTAGTAGACGTCCTCAGGCAGCACCTGCACGCCGAACACGGTTTCCACCGCGCGCAGGATGTGTTCGAGGTTCAGCGTCAGAACGATCCCGGCGATCACGCCGAGCACGGTGCCGATCACACCAATCAGCGTGCCCTGAACCATAAACACCTGCATCACCCCGCGCGGCGACAAACCCAGCGTGCGCATGATGGCGATATCAGCCTGCTTGTCGGTGACCAGCATCACCTGCGAGGACACCAGGTTGAACGCGCCCATCGCGATGATCAGCGACAGCAGGATCGCCATGATCGCCTTCTCCATCTTCAGCGCGCGGAACATATTGGCGTTGTCGCTGGTCCAGTCGCTGACGCGGTACGGGCCGCCGAGCTTCAGTGCGAGGTCGCGCGCAACGTCCCAGGCCAGATCCATGTCGTGCAGCTTCAGGCGCACGCCGGTGACGCCGTCGCCGATCCGCAGCAATCGCTGCATGTCGCTCATGTTGATGAAGGCCATGCCGCGATCGAATTCGTTGTAGCCGGCCTCGAAGATGCCGCTGACCGTGAAGCGCTTCATCTGCTGCATCGCACCCATCGGCGTCGGTCGGTATTCGGCGGTGGCGACGATCACGGTGTCGCCGATGCCGACGCCGAGCCAGAGCGCGAGCTCCTTGCCCAGGACGATGTTGAAGCGGCCCGGCGCAAGCGAATCCAGCTTGCCGTCCACCAGCTTGTCGGCCAGCACCGACACCTTATTTTCTTCGACGGGGGTGATGCCGCGGATCATCGCGCCCTGGGTGCGCACGCCAGAAACCAACGCCTCTTTTTCGACGTAGGGCGCGGCGCCGGCGACGCGGGGATCGGCGGTGGCCTGGGCGACCGCGTGTTGCCAATCGGTCAGCGGCTCACCGTAGCCGCTGACGGTCGCGTGCGCGGCCATCTGCAACATGCGATCGCGGATCTCACGCTGGAAGCCGCTCATCACCGCCAGCGTGGTGATCAGCGCGGCCGCGCCCAGGGCGATGCCAAGGATCGAAGCCAGCGAGATGAAGGAGATAAAACCATTTCGGCGTTTGGCGCGCAGGTAGCGCAGGCCGATGGCGACAGGGATAGGTTTGAACATAGTCGGCTATGGTGCCATCGATCCTGTCGCCGGCGCAGCGCGGCGAGCAATCATGGCTAGCCGCAGTTCACGACGCCCCGCGGCGTCGAGGGTGTCGGGCCAAAGTTGCACCCGCTGGCGCACGCCCTTGGCTTCGCGCCATTGCAGGAACGTCAGCGGCCCGCGCCACTGCACGTCGAAACCGGTAACCGGCACGTCGTCCAGCATCGCGCGGACATCACCCGTGGCGATCACCAGATTGCGACGGGGTCGTCGCAGTTCACGGCAGGCGAGCCAGATGCCGTAACCGACTGCTAGCAGAGCCAACGGCCAGGCCGAGAGCCGCGGGATTTCCGAGGCGAGGACGGCAACCGCAGCCAGCACGCCCAGCATCAGCAGCACACCGGCAAGCAGCCGCGATGGCTGCCATTCAAGGCGGCAAGGAGCGGATGCGTTCGACCAGTTGCGCGATTTCGCCATCAATAGCGGTCTCAGACCCCATGAACCAGTGCCAGAGCTTATCGTCCTCGCACTCCAGCAGCTGTAGGAAAACCCCGCGCTCTGCCTCAGAAGCCAGCCTCCATTCGCGATCAAGGTACCGTCCAAGCAACTGGTCCAGCTCACGCATTCCCCTGCGGCAGCGCCACCGCAGGCGCTTGAGTTCGAGCTCGTCGGCGTCGCTCACGCGCGCAACATACAGACGGCGAGATAGCCCCACAACGCCCACAGCACCAGGCCACCGGCGGCATAGACTTTGAAGCGGTGCATGACCTTGTTGTAGGTGCATTGGATCGCACTGTGCGCAATCCGCAATGCGACGAACGCCCATGCCAATGCCAGCGCGGTGGTGGTCACCAATCCGAGTATCGCCAACAGCACGGCCACGACATAGAACAACACCGGCAGTTCAAACAGATTGCGGAAATTGTCGGCCGCGCGGCTGTCGGTCAGCCTCGCCGCCGCCTGCACTGACGTTGCCACCGCCTGCGGATGGATGCGTTCGCGCTTCATCTGGCCGATGCGGCTGAAAAACATGCGTGCCCAGACGACAAACGTCAGCGCGGCCATGGCCACTACCGGATACAGGATTTCCTGTTGAATCATTGCGTCGCTCTCCCGGTGTGCAGCTGCGAAGCCGTGGATTTTGCCGCGTGATTCGGGGCCCGCCGTTGTCCGTCCGTCATTCCCGATGCAGCACTCTTGCAGTCATTCCTTGCTCGTCATACCAACCACTCGTCATTCCTGCGGAACCAGGAATCCAGCGCCTTTGCTCAGCCCCGCAAGCCACTGGGTTCCCTCGTGTGCGGGAATGACCACGGGTGCCTTTTTGCTCGTCTTTTCTGCGAAAGCAGGAATCTATCTTTGACGTGGGCTTCCGGCGTCGGACCTAAGAGCTAGCTAGATCCCAGCATTCGCTGGGATGACGGCAAGGATCGCGAATGCGGGGCCCCGGATAAATAAACAGTCGGTTGAGATCCAGAGGCCGAAATCGCACCTACGGCACCTCAGGTCAGCTCTGCCGCGCCAGCATCAACTTCTTGATCTCGCCAATCGCCTGCGCCGGATTCAAGCCCTTCGGGCAGGTGCGCGCGCAGTTCATGATCGTGTGGCAGCGGTACAGCTTGAACGGGTCTTCCAGATCATCCAGGCGCGCGCCGGTGTCCTCGTCGCGTGAGTCGACGATCCACCGGTAGGCCTGCAACAACACCGCCGGGCCGAGGTAACGGTCGCCGTTCCACCAGTAGCTCGGGCAGCTGGTCGAGCAGCACGCGCACAGGATGCATTCGTACAGGCCGTCGAGCTTCTTGCGGTCGGCCGGCGACTGCAGGCGCTCGCGGTCGGACGGCGCGGGGGTCTGGGTGCGGATCCACGGCTTGATCGACGCGTACTGCGCATAGAAATGCGTCATGTCCGGGACCAGGTCCTTGATCACTTCCATGTGCGGCAATGGATAGATCGGGACTTCGGGCTTCTCGCAATCGGCGATCGCCTTGGTGCACGCAAGCGTGTTGGTGCCGTCGATGTTCATCGCGCACGAGCCGCAGATGCCCTCGCGGCAGGAACGCCGGAACGTCAGCGTCGGGTCGATCTCGTTCTTGATCTTGATCAGCGCGTCCAGAACCATCGGGCCGCAAGCCGCCATGTCCACCTCATAGGTGTCCACGCGCGGGTTCAAGCCGTCGTCGGGGTTCCAGCGGTAGACCTTGAAGGTGCGCGGCTTGGACGCGCCCGGCGCATCGAAGTGCCGGCCCTTCTGGATCAGCGAGTTTTTGGGTAATGAAAATTCGGCCATGACTCAAATCCGGGAATAAGGGGAATAGGGAATGGGGAATGGGTGATCCGGGAGCGGCTGCACATCACGGCGGCCTTCCATTCCCTTTTCCCTTTTCCCTTTTCCCGCCTTTTACTCAGTACACGCGCTTCTTCGGCGGGACCACGTCGACGTCGTTGGTCAACGTGTACATGTGCACCGGACGGTAGTCGATGCGCGTCTGGCCTGCGTCGTCGACCCAGCACAGCGTGTGCTTGTGCCAGTTGACGTCGTCGCGCTCAGGAAAGTCCTCGCGGGCGTGGGCGCCGCGCGATTCGGTGCGGTTGGCGGCCGACACCATCGTCGCCACGGCCTGGCTCAGCAGGTTGGACAACTCGTAGGTCTCGATCAGGTCGGAATTCCAGATCAGCGACTTGTCCGACACCTTGACGTCGGCAAACAGCGCATGGACCTCGCGGATCTTGCGCACGCCCTCGGCGAGCGTCTCGCCGGTGCGGAAAACCGCGGCGTCGGCCTGCATCGTGCGCTGCATCTTGTCGCGCACGACCGCGGTCGGGGTGCCGCCGTTAGCATTGCGCAGCTTGTCCAGGCGGCTTAGGGCCGCGTCGTAGGCGTCATTGGGAAGCGTGGTATGCGCCGCGTCGGACTTGATCGTCTCGGCGCAGCGGTTCGCGACCGCGCGACCGAACACCACCAGGTCGAGCAACGAGTTCGAGCCGAGACGATTCGCGCCATGCACCGACACGCAGGCGGCCTCGCCAATCGCATACAGGCCCGGCACCACCGAATCGGCGTTGCCGTGGCGCAACTGCACCACTTCGCCATGGTAGTTGGTGGGAATGCCACCCATGTTGTAGTGGACGGTCGGAATCACCGGGATCGGCTGCTTCTCGACATCGACGTTGGCGAAGATGCGAGCGGACTCGGCGATGCCGGGGAGCTTCTCGTGGATCACTTCCGGGCCGAGGTGGGTCAGGTCGAGCAGGATGTGGTCCTTGTGCTCGCCGACGCCGCGGCCTTCGCGGATTTCCAGGGTCATCGCGCGGCTGACCATGTCGCGCGGGGCGAGGTCCTTCACGCTCGGCGCGTAGCGTTCCATGAAGCGCTCGCCCGCGCTGTTGCGCAGGATGCCGCCTTCGCCGCGCACGCCTTCGGTGATCAAACAACCAGCGCCGTAGATGCCGGTCGGATGGAACTGCACGAACTCCATGTCCTGCAGGCCGAGGCCCGCGCGCAGCGCCATGCCGCCGCCGTCGCCAGTGCAGGTGTGGGCCGAAGTCGCGGAGAAATACGCGCGGCCGTAACCGCCGGTCGCGAGCACGGTGCCCTGGCCGCGGAACAGGTGCAGCGTCCCTTCGGCCATGTTCAGCGCAAGAACGCCACGGCAGGCGCCGTCGGCGTCCATGATCAAATCGAGCGCGAAATACTCGACAAAGAACTGTGCGTCGTGCGCGAGCGACTGCTGGTACAGCGTGTGCAGGATCGCGTGGCCGGTGCGGTCGGCGGCGGCGCAGGTGCGCTGCGCCGGCGGGCCTTCGCCGTAGCGGGTGGTCATGCCGCCGAACGGGCGCTGGTAGATCTTGCCTTCCTCGGTGCGCGAGAACGGCACGCCCTGGTGCTCGAGCTCGATCACAGCGGCCATGGCGTTGCGGCACATGTACTCGATCGCGTCCTGGTCGCCGAGCCAGTCGGAACCCTTGACCGTGTCGAAGAAGTGGTAGCGCCAGTCGTCCTCGCCCATGTTGGCCAGCGCCGCCGAGATGCCGCCCTGCGCGGCCACCGTGTGCGAACGTGTCGGGAAGACCTTGGTGATGCAGGCCGTCTGCAGGCCCTTGGCCGCAAGGCCGAACGTGGCGCGCAGCCCGGCGCCGCCGGCGCCGACGACGACCATGTCGTATTTGTGCTCGATGATCTTGTAGGCGCTCATGCGGGTTCTGCTGGT
>JAYSZI010000047.1:0-7393 GCA_043738095.1 Lysobacter sp. | reverse complement strand
GCCCTAGCCGCGCTGGCTGCCGAGCACGACACCACTGGTCCGTAGCTGGTCGAGCAAGGCGGCGCCCTGGGCGATAAATGCGGGCAGGTCGGGAGCCGCGGCTTCCTGCCCGAGTGCCTCCAAGTGCTCGCGCCCACTGAGCGAGGACGCGTCGTCGAGGCGCTGCAGCAAGCGGAACGCCAGCGGGCTCAATTCGGAAAAGCGCACGTGGTCGACGCCATCGCTGTCGCGCTCGCGTCGCAGCAGCAGCAAGGTGGGCGCGTCGGGCGCGACGGCGGGCGTGTGACCCGGGCCAAGACGATGCACGGGCCAGCGGTAGGCGAACGGCCATGCGAGCGGCGACAGCACGGGCACGTCGGCGAGCAGATCGCCGCGCGGATCGCAGACGCTACCGTCCACGTCCACGTCCACGTCCACGTCCACGTCGGCTTCGGCAATCTGCAGTGCGAGTTCGACCCATTCGTAATGAGCGAGCTCGGCGAGAAACGGCGGATCGCACTCGGCGCGCGCGGTGAGGAAGTCGACGAACTCGCGCGCGATCTCCGAGAACAGCGGTGTATGGCAGCGGTGTTCGCGATAGAACGCGCGCACCAGTGCCGGCCAGCCGTCGGCGCCGAGCAGAGCCCGGATCACCGGAAAATTACCGGCCAGCAGAGCCTCGATGTTGTTGAACAGCAAGTCGCGGTAGATCGCCATCCGGCGCGCCTCGATGCCGGTGGGCGCGGGCTGTCCGTGCGGATCGCGCAGATGGCGGCTCAGCGCGAATTGCTGCGCGCGCAGGCGTTCGGGTGCGGCTGGAGTGGGCACCGTGGCTTCAGCCACGCGCATGCTTTCGGTGGGTGATGCCGTGCGCGGTGACGGCTCGCGCGGTGTTGTCGCCCAGCACCTTGCGCACTGTAGCCAGTTCGGACACCAATTCTGCGTACGGCGGAAAATTGAAGTCGCGTTCGAGCAGGGTCGGACGCGGCCCGAAGCGGCGGCATGCCTCGCTAAGCAGCGACCACACCACGTCCTTCACTGGCGCACCGTGGGTGTCGACCTTGAGGTCGTCGGCCTCGTCGAAGTGACCCGCCACATGGATATAGGCGATGCGCTCGCCCGGCAGGCGCGCTAGAAAATCCAGGGGATCGTAGCGATGGTTGATCGCGTTGACGTAGACGTTGTTGACGTCGAGCAGCAGATCGCAGTCAGCTTCGGACAGGACTGCATTGAGGAAGTCGATCTCGCTCAACGCCCGCTGGCCTTGGTCGGCTGGAAGCTCAGCGTAGTAGGAGACGTTTTCAACCGCGATACGGCGACCGACGAGGTCCTGGGTGTGGCGGATGCGCGCTGCCACATGGTGGACGGCTTCGTCGGTAAAGGGCATCGGCAACAAGTCGTACAGGTGCCCGTCGTCGCTGCAGTAACTCAGGTGTTCGCTGTAGATCCCCACGCGATGGCGGTCGAGAAAGTCGCGCACACGTCGCAGGAAGCTCTGATCCAGCGGCGCGCAGCCGCCCAGCGAGAGCGACAGGCCGTGGCAGACCAACGGATGTCGCAGGCTGAGTTCGTCCAGCGCCTCGCCATAGTGGCCGCCCACGCCGATCCAGTTCTCCGGCGCGCATTCGAGGAAGTCGAAATCTGGCGTGCCATCCGCTGATCTCCCGGCCGCCTGCAACGGACCCAGCAGGGTCCGCCGCAGGCCGAGGCCGACAGCGCCAGAGCGCAGGGTACGCAGGCCACTCATGCCGCGGGCGTGGCCTGTGGAGAGTGGGACGTCAGGCTTGGCCGCCGCACTTGCCTTCGCCGCACTTGCCTTCCATGCCGGCCTTGTCAGCCGCCTTCTTCGCGGGCGCCTTCTTGTTCGCCCCACATTTGCCCTCGCCGCACTTGCCTTCGTGGTGTGCCTTCATTTCCGCGGTATCGATGAACCCATCGCTGTTCGGGTCGTGCGCCGCAAACTTGCTGCTGTCGCCGTTGTGGGCGGCGGCAAACTCGACCGAGGAGATGCGACCGTCTTTGTCGGTGTCCATCTTGGCCATGCTGCACTTGCCTGCCCCACACTTGCCTTCACCGCACTTGCCTTCTGCTGTCTTGCCTTCACTGGCATGGGCCGCTTCGCCGGCGCCCAGCAGGTAGCCTTGGGCCAGGTCGCTCATCGCGAACGCAGAGGCCGAAAGGCCCAAACCACTAACGAGGACGGCGGTGACGGCCAGCGAAACTGGCTTGTTGGAGTGCTTCGACATGGGTGTGCTCCTGGGTGGGTGAGGGTGGTGATGTTTTGGGAAGCTGGGCATCCGCGGATGGTAACGGACCCAGGGAAAGCGATCGTTACGCGTCGAGATACTCCCGTGCCAGCACCCGTGCGCGGTGCAGACGCGATTTAACCGCGTCGCGGCTGAGCGCGAGCTGTGTGGCGATTTCGGCGACCGTCAGGCCTTGCACGTCGCGCAACAGCACGATCTGGCGGTAGTGGACGGGCAGGGATTCCAATGCCGCGGCCACGTCATGGCGCCACTCGACGGGTTCGTGGCTGACAGTCGGCAAGATGTCGGCCGTGATGGCGTCGCCGGTCAGCAGCCGGATGCCGCGTTTTAGCCGGTTGCATTCGCGCTTGACGATACGAAATGCCCACGATGCGAAGCACTCCAGCGTGCGCAGGTCGCCGAGTTTGCGGGACACCGTGATCAGGCTTTCTTGCAGGGCATCCTCGACGTCATTGATGACGCAGTGGTATTCCGCGTAACGACGCAGGTTCTGGCGCGAATGGATCAGAACACGTTCGAGCGCCAGGCGATCGCCGCTCCGGGCTGCCTCAAGATCCCCATTGGCCAGCAACAGGTGCATGCAACGCGCTCCGCTCAAGAAGGCGCCCCAAATGGTGCGCGCTTGTACTCAATGAGGGGGCAGAGGCGGCAAAAGGTGCGTGGCGGGGGCGAGTACGACGAGATTGTTCAGCAGCAGTTCATTAAAAAATCAAAGTCCGCGGACGAGTGTGCCTCCGCGGCTTCCGCCATCAGGGCATACCGACCGTATTGGTCCCATCGCGCTTTTCGCGCGGAGGCAATTGTTCTTCGCCTTTTACCAGGAACCAGATGTTCTCAGCGATGTTGGTGGCGTGGTCACCGATTCGCTCGATGTTCTTGGCCATGAACAGCAGATGGGTACACGGCGTGATGCTGCGCGGGTCTTCCATCATGTAGGTGAGCAGCTCGCGGAACAGGCCGGTGTAGGCCGCATCGATCTCGACGTCGCTCGCGCGCACGCGCTGGGCGCCTTCGATATCGCTGTCGCGGTAGGCGTCGAGCACGTCGCGGACCTGCTTGACAGCGAGTGTTCCGATCGCGTGCAGGCCGGCGATATGCGGCAGTGGCGGCGACAGGTTGAGCGCGAGCGAGCGCTTGGCGACATTGGCAGCGTAGTCGCCGATGCGTTCGATGTCGGCGGCGATGCGGATCGCGGCGAGGATCTGCCGCAGGTCGCGCGCCATCGGTCCGCGCAGCGCCAGCTTCATCACGTCGTGGCTGATCTCCTGCTCGAGCACGTCGATCGCCTCGTCGTTGGCGATGATGCGTGCCGCGGCCTTGTCGTCGCGGCGTTGTACGACATCGAGCGCGGCCTCGAGCTGCGATGCGGCCATCTCGCCCATGCGCAGCGCTTCCTTGAGCAAGCGCTGCTGTTCTTCGTCGTAGCTCTTAACGATGTGGTCGTGCATGTGGGTGCTCATCTGGTGATCTCGCTGTGCGTCCGTCCGTGGGAACTAGGCTTGCGCCTGCGGCGGGGAGCCTCGTGGTGTCGTTGGCTCAGCCGAAGCGGCCGGTGATGTAGTCCTCGGTCTGCTGCTTGCCGGGGTTGGAGAAGATCGTGTCGGTCGTGCCGTGTTCGATCAAGTCGCCGAGGTACATGAAGGCGGTAAAATCCGACACGCGCGCCGCCTGCTGCATGTTGTGGGTCACGATGGCGATGGTGTAGTTGTGTTTGAGTTCGGCGATCAGTTGCTCGATACGGCTGGTCGAGATTGGGTCCAACGCCGAGGTCGGCTCGTCGAGCAGCAGTACGTCCGGCTTCAACGCGACCGCGCGGGCAATGCACAGACGCTGCTGCTGGCCGCCGGATAGGCCCAGCGCGCTCTGGCCGAGCTTGTCCTTGACCTCGTCCCATAGCGCGGCTTGGCGTATCGCCTCTTCGACGCGGGCGGCCATATCGGGCTTCGACAGGTTCTCGTGGTGGCGGATCGCGTAGGCGACGTTCTCGAAAATCGTCATAGGGAACGGCACCGGCTTCTGGAACACCATGCCGACCTTGCTGCGCAGGCGATTCATCGGGTATTTGGCGTCGAGGATGTTCTCGCCGTCGAGCAGCACTTCGCCCTTGGCCACCATCTTCGGGTACAGCGCGTAGATGCGGTTGAACACGCGCAGCAGCGTCGACTTGCCGCAGCCCGACGGCCCGATCAGTGCGGTCACGCGCTTCTCGGGGATGTCCAGGTTGATGCTCTGCAGCGCCTGAAACTTGTCGTAGAAGAAGTCGAGACCGCGCGCGGCAAGCTTGGCCGGCGCGGCGCCGCCCAGCGCGACGTTGCTGCGTTCCGGCGTGACGAGGTTGATGCGCGTGTCATTCATGGCCGGGGTCCGGGCAACGGGTTGGATGGATAGGTCAGTCATGAGATTTTGTTCCGCAGGACAATCGCGCGCGCCAGCAGGCTGATGCACAGCACAAACACGGTGAGCATAAAGGCGCCGGCCCAGGCCAGGGTCTGCCAGCTTTCGTACGGGCTCATCGCGTACTGGAAGATCACGACCGGCACGTTCGCCATCGGCGAGAAGATGTCGGTCGACCAGTACTGGTTGTTGAGCGCGGTGAACAGCAAGGGCGCGGTCTCCCCCGAGATCCGGGCCAGGGCCAGCAGGATGCCGGTGACGATGCCGGGCAGGGCCGAGCGGTACAGCACCTGCATGGTCACCTTCCACTGCGGCACGCCGAGCGACAGCGCCGCTTCGCGCATTTGCGAGGGCACCAGTTGCAGCATCTCGTCGGTGGTACGCACGACCACCGGCAGTACGATGAAGGCCAGCGCGATGCCCCCGGCCAGCGCCGAGAAGTGGCCCATCTGCGCCACCACCAGGGTGTAGACGAACAGGCCCAGAACAATCGACGGCGCCGACAGCAGGATGTCGTTGACGAAACGCACGGATTCGCCGAGCCAGCTCTTCTGCGAGTACTCGGCCAGGAACGTGCCCGCCAGCACGCCGATCGGCGCGCCGATGACGATGCCGAGCAGGCTCATGATTGCGCTGCCCAGAAACGCATTGAGCATGCCGCCTTCATCACCGGGGGGCGGGGTCATCTGGGTGAACAAGGCGAGGTTGAGCGAGCCGATGCCCTTGCTCAGCGTGGTCCACATGATCCACACCAGCCAGAACAGGCCGAAGATCGTCGCCAGCACCGCCAGCGTCTGGACGACCAGGTTCTTGGCGCGGCGCCTGCCGTAAAGAGACATCATCAGTTGCCCTCCTTCTTGGCCAACTGACGCAACATCAGGCGGGCGATGGTGAGCACCACGAAGGTCACCAGGAACAGCACGAAGCCCAGCGCGATCAGCGACGAAAGGTACATCGGCGAGTCGGCCTCGGTGAACTCATTGGCGATGGTGGCGGCGATCGAGTTGCCCGGCTCCAGCAGCGACGTGGTCAGCAGGTGCGCGTTGCCGAGCACGAACGTCACCGCCATGGTCTCGCCGAGCGCGCGGCCGAGGCCGAGAAAAATGCCGCCGATCACCGCCGAGCGCGTGTACGGCAGCACCACGTCCCAGACCACTTCGGTGGTGGTGGAGCCCAGCGCGTAGGCGGACTCCTTGAGCGGGGTTGGCACGGTCAGGAACACGTCGCGCATCACCGAAGAAATAAACGGGATGACCATGATCGCCAGCACCAGCCCGGCCGTGCCCATGCCCAGGCCAAGCGGCGGGCCGGAGAACAGCGAGCCGATCAACGGCGTTGGGCCGAGATGCTCGTCGACCCACGGATACACATGTTCAGCCAGGAACGGCACGAGCACGAACAGGCCCCACATGCCGTAGATGATCGACGGGATACCGGCGAGCAGCTCGATCGCGGAGCCGACCGGGCCGCGCAGCCACTTCGGCGCGATTTCGGTCAGAAACATGGCGATGCCGAAGCTGATCGGAACTGCGATCAGCATCGCGATCATGGCGGTGACCAGGGTGCCGTAGATCGGCACCAGGGCACCGAAATCCTGCATCACCGGATCCCAGGCATCGCGCCAGAGGAATTCGAGGCCGAATTTCTGGAACGCGGCGCGACCGCCCCACAGCATCGACAGCGCGGCAGCAGCCAGTGAAACCAGCACCAGCAAGCCAGCGCCAGTGACCAACCAGCGGAATCCGCGGTCGGCGCGGGCGTCGACGACATCGCGGTGGCTGATGGCGGTAGAAGGAAGGATCGTGGCGTTCATTGGGTTTTCTTGGATTCGTCAGGCCGCGACAGCGGGAGGAAGCGTGGAGCGCATGCCCCCGTCGTCATTCCTGCGAACGCAGGAATCCAGCGACTTGGTTTCGGTATCACCGCAACCGCAACAGCAAGTCGCTGGATCCCCGCTGTCGCGGGGATGACGAAATGGCAAAACCGTGCGCGGGGCGCACGGGCCATTTCGTCACTTGATCTCGCTCGCCCAGTACGCCGCGACCTGATCGACGAGCGGCTTGGGCAATGGCACGTAATGCAGTGCTGCGGCCTGAGGCTGGCCGTTGGCGAGCGACCACTTGAAGAAATCGATCGCGGCCTGCGAACGCTTGGCATCCTTGGGCTGCTTGTACATCAGGATGAAGTTGGTTGCCGCCACCGGCCACGAGCCCGCGCCCGGGGCGTTGGTGATGACCAGGCTGAAGTCTTTGGCATTCGCCCAGTCGGCGCTGGCCGCGGCCGCCTGGAACGACTCGGCGTTGGGCTGCACCCAGCTGCCGGCGGCGTTCTGCATCGACGCATAAGCCATGCCGGTCTCGGTCGCATAGGCCAACTCGACATAGCCGATCGAGCCCTTGATCTGCTTGACGTAGGCGGCGACGCCTTCGTTGCCCTTGCCGCCGTAGCCGGCCGGCCACTTCACCGTGGTGCCTTCACCGACCTTCTTCTGCCATTCGGGGCTGACCTTCGAGAGGTAATTGACGAAGTTGAAGGTGGTACCCGAACCGTCCGAGCGATGGATCACGCGGATCGCCATTGAGGGCAGTTTCACGTCGGGGTTGAGCGCCTGGATCTGCGCGTCGTCCCATTTGGCGACCTTGCCGAGGAAGATCTCGGCCAGCAACGGACCGGTGAGCTTGAGCTGACCGGGCTTGAGGCCCGGCACGTTCATCACCGGCACCACGCCGCCGATCACCGACGGGAACTGCGCC
>JAYSZI010000046.1:0-19981 GCA_043738095.1 Lysobacter sp. | reverse complement strand
GGGGCGTTGCACGGGTCCTCCTCCACCGACCCGCGGGCGAAGGCGTCGGCGGACCCGGCGTCAGCGGCGGTGCTGGCGGCAGCGGCGTCGTCGGGATCGAGGCCCCGAGTGGCGAGCCAGAGTACGACCACCCCTCGGGCCTGCCCAGCGACCACGGTCGGCAGCAGGTCATCGTCCGGCTCGACCGGCAGCCCGACGACCCTGAGAGCGAGATTGGATCCGGCGAGCTCGGCGAGGTCCCCCTCGAACCCGAGTGGCACCTCGCCGTCCGGCCGCTCGAGGTCGGCCTCGGTGAGCATCCGGTGGACTTCGGGCGGAAGCTCGTCGAGGTTGTCGTGGTAGACCTGGCGGAGCGTGAAGCGGCCGGCGTCGGCGGGGAGCACGGCCGCGATGGGTGCCACGCGGTCGGTCACGACTTCGAGGGCTCCGCGGTAGATCGGGAAGACGCAGATCTCGACGGGTCCGGTCGCCATGCACTGCTGGTCCGCTTCCGGCTGGGCGACGGCCGCCGCGATCCGGGAGGCGGCGGCCGTTGGCAGCGGGCGGGTCGCGCCGATCCCCGCTGTCAGCGCGACGGCGACGGCCACTGCTCCGGCGATGACGACAGGGCGGTCGCGGCGATGACGGGCGAGCGCGACGACACCGACGAGCGCGGTCAGCCCGAGGATCCACCCGAGGTGCCACCACACGGGCCGATCGGTGAACATCGGCGGCGTCCCATCCACCGCAGGGGCGGTCGACAGCGGCACGAACCTGTTCCATCCGCTCCCACCGATCGTGTTGAGCTGGATCCCGGCGATGCCGATGGCGACGACCGTCACCACCGGGGCCAGACCGAAACGAACCCAACGCCCCAGGGCCACGCCGAGAGCGACGCCGCCGGCGCCGAGGACGACCGCGGCGGCGACATCGGCGACGGTGGTGAATTCTCCATCCACCGTGCCTTTCAGCATGATGTTCTTCACGACCTCTTCTTCCGAGATGCCGAACGTCTTCGCCTGCTCGGGGATCTGCTTGTCCACCAGCGGCGTGCGCACGAAGCCCGGGCACACTACATGGCTGCGCACGCCGTGTTTTGCGCCTTCCTTGGCCAGCACTCGCGCCAGCCCGAGCAGACCGTGCTTGGCGGTGACGTAGGCCGACTTCAGTGGCGAGGCCAAGTGCGAGTGCACCGAGCCCATATAGATCACGGTGCCGCCGCGGCTCTGGCCCGACGTGCTACCGGCATACATATGCGGCAATGCGGCCTTGGTGGTCAAAAATGCGCCATCCAGGTGGATCGCGAGCATCTTCTTCCAGTCGGCATAGGCGAACTGCTCGATCGGATTGACGATCTGGATGCCGGCGTTGGACACCAGGACGTCGATGCCGCCCAACTGCGCGACCACCTCGGCGATTCCGGCGTTGACTGCGTCCTCGTCACTGACGTCCATCGCGATGCCAATCGCGCGGACTGCGCCGCCTGCCAAGGCATTAATCTCGGCGGCTACGGCGAGCGCGCCGTCCCGATTGAGATCGGCGATCGCCACCGCCGCGCCGGCGCGGGCCAGCTCAAAGGCGATTTCCCTACCGATGCCACTGGCCGCGCCGGTGATGACGGCGACCTTGCCTTGGAGCGAACTCATGGGCCATTCCTTATGGTTAAGCAATAGGTAAAGCGCGAGGTCGGGGTGCGTGCCCTACCCGACCGCGGCAGCCTGCGAACAACCGTGATGTTGCCGACTGGGCAGGCTGCCGCCGTGGATGGACAGTGTCCGGGCCCACTGCCGGCGGCGCCATCGTTCCTTCGTCCGAAAACTCCGCTGAGCCACCTCAGGTCACGTTCCCGTCGCAGACTAGTGTCAGCGGCTTAGCGATGGTCCCGGCTTTTATGCCTGGCCTACTTGCCCTTAGATTTGCGCTTGGGCTGCAGCATCGTGCCGGTGCATTTCTTCGCGCCGCAGCGGCATTCCCAGATCTTCTTCAGGCGCGCGGTATGCGCTTCCGCCAAAGTGATGCCGTAGTTATAAGACAATTCTTCGCCCGGCTTGATCGCGCGGATCGCGTCGATGTAGACGCGGTCCTTCTGCAGGTCGCGCTCGTCGTCGCCATCGGCTTCCTCCAACACCGCCTCGCAGTTCGGCGCGCAGCTATGGTTGATCCAGCGCGCGGTGCCGCCCTCATGGTTGGCGTCGATCACGTACTCGTCGTTGAGCGTGAACAAGAACGTATGGCCCGAGTCGGCATCGCCGGTGTCGCCGGCATCGACCTCCGCGTGGCTACGGCGTCGACCCTTGTACTCAACGACACGCTCGCCCTTGGCGATGGGTTCGAGGGCGAAAACGCCATTGCCGTGGATGGCGGAGCGACGGGCGACAATCTTGCGCGGCATGCAATGTTCCAGAGGGAAGGCGATCCGGCATTTTGACCCGGATGCCGGGCCGCTGCCATTGTCCACTGTCCGTTTTCACTCGGTGGCGTCGTTGCCAACGCAGACGACTCACGGATTTCCACCCATGAATGCGATCGCACGCAGTGTGTTCCTCCTCGCCGCGAGCGTGGCTTTCCCCGCATGCCAAGCACCACAGGCCCCAGCCAAGGCCATTGCGAGCATGCCGACCGACAGCGACCTGCTCGCACGCGGCGACTACCTGGTCCGCATCGCCGGCTGCAACGACTGCCACACGCCCGGGTACATGGACAAGCAGGGCAAGGTCGACCGCGCGCAATGGCTGGTCGGCAACACGCTGGGTTTCAGCGGCCCGTGGGGTACCACCTACCCGGCCAACCTGCGGCTGGTAGCGGCGGGCAAGGACGAGGCCGCCTGGCTGACCTACACCGCGGACCTGCATACCCGCCCGCTGATGCCGGACTTCGCGGTGCGCGCAATGACCGAGGAAGACCGGCGGGCGTTGTACCGACTCATCAAGTCGCTTGGCCCCGCCGGCTCGCCGGCCCCGGCCTATCTGCCGCCCGGGCAGAAGCCGACGCCGCCCTACATCGCATTGGTGTTGCCTGCGCCCCCAGCGCCGCCGCCCGCCGAGGCAAAGGCCAACGCCCCCGCGCTGGTCCAGCCCGCCGAGGACGCTAAACCGCTGCTGCCTTAACCGTCAGAAACGTCGCGCTTGGCCGGGGGCAGAGGGAAACCGTACAATTCCGGTACTGATTCGCTCTAGGTCCACGCGATGCTCCGCGTTACCAAACTCACCGACTACGCCACCGTCGTCCTGACCGTGCTGGCCGCGACGCCCGACGCGGTGCTCAGCGCGTCGGAACTGGCCGAGCGCGCGGGTTTGGAGACGCCGACTGTCAGCAAGCTGCTCAAGCCACTGGCCCAGGCCGGCTTGGTCGACGGCTTCCGTGGCGCCAATGGCGGCTATCGCCTTGCACGCGCGGCCGACCGCATCGGCCTGATTGAGGTAGTCGAGGCGATGGAAGGCCCCTTGGGCATGACCGAGTGCAGCATCCACGCCGGCAACTGCGGTATCGAGGATCACTGCGGCGTGCGCGCCAACTGGCGCCGCATCAATGACGTCGTGGTCGAAGCCCTGCGCGGTGTGACCCTGGCGCAGATGCTCGCACCGCCCGTCGTCGCCACCGAATCGCACGAGACCAAGCGCATCGATCTGCGCCTGGCCAACGCATAAGCAGCACGCCACCATGACCATCGACAGCATCGCCCCCGCCCCGCTCACCCGTTCGCCTGCGGAAGGCGCCAATGCGGAAATCCACGAGCAGCTCGGTCGCCGTTACGACGCCGGTTTCATCACCGAAATCGAAACCGACAGCCTGCCCGCGGGCCTGAGCGAGGACATCATCCGCGCGCTATCGGCCAAGAAGGACGAACCCGAGTGGATGACCGACTGGCGCCTAGCCGCGTACCGGCACTTCCTCACGATGCCGATGCCGCACTGGGCCAAGCTCAACATTGCCCCGATCGACCTGCAGGCACTGAGCTACTACTCCGCGCCGAAAGCGAAGTACGCGACGCTCGCCGACGTGCCGCAGGAACTGCTCGACACCTACGACAAGCTCGGTGTGCCATTGCACGAGCGCGCCCGGCTCGCCGGCGTCGCCGTGGACGCGGTGTTCGACTCGGTGTCGGTCGGCACCACGTTCCGCAAGGAACTGGCGGAAAAAGGCGTGATCTTCTGCTCGATGAGCGAGGCGATCCGTGAGCAGCCCGATCTCGTCAAGCAGTACCTCGGCAGCGTCGTGCCGACCGGCGACAACTACTTCGCCGCGCTCAACTCGGCGGTGTTCTCCGACGGCAGCTTCGTGTTCATCCCCAAGGGCGTGCGCTGCCCGATGGAGTTGAGCACCTACTTCCGCATCAATGCCGGCCACACCGGCCAGTTCGAGCGCACGCTGATCATCTGCGAGGACGGCGCGTACGTGTCCTACCTCGAAGGCTGCACCGCGCCGATGCGTGACGAGAACCAGCTGCACGCGGCCGTGGTCGAACTGGTCGCGCTCGACGACGCCGAGATCAAGTACAGCACCGTGCAGAACTGGTACCCCGGCGACGAGAACGGCAAGGGCGGCATCTACAACTTCGTGACCAAACGCGCCGAATGCCGCGGCGCGCGCAGCAAGGTCAGCTGGACCCAGGTCGAGACCGGTTCGGCGATCACCTGGAAGTACCCGAGCTGCGTGCTGATCGGCGACGACTCCACCGGTGAGTTCAATTCGGTCGCGCTGACCCATCACTGCCAGCAGGCCGACACCGGCACCAAGATGATCCACATCGGCAAGCGCACCAAAAGCAAGATCGTCAGCAAGGGCATCAGCGCCGGCCGCGGCCAGAACACCTACCGCGGCCTGGTCCGGGTCGAGCGCACCGCCGAGGGCGCGCGCAACCACACCCAGTGCGACAGCCTGCTGATCGGCAAGCGGTGCGGCGCGCACACGTTCCCCTACATCGAGGTCAGGCACCCGAACGCGACTGTCGAACACGAAGCGACCACGTCGAAGATCAGCGACGACCAGCTGTTCTATTGCCGAGCGCGCGGGTTGGACGAGGAAAACGCGGTGTCGATGATCGTCGATGGCTTCTGCAAGCAGGTGTTCCGCGAGCTGCCGATGGAGTTTGCGGTGGAGGCGAAGAAGCTGCTGGAAGTGAGCCTCGAAGGCGCAGTGGGCTGAACCTAAAAACACTGTCATCCAGAGCAGCGACGGATCTGTTGTGTGCGCCACGATACGCCACGCAGATCTCTCAGTCCCGGGTCGGGATGACCAAGATTATTTGATGGATTTGTCCGCCTAGCGGAACGAGAAACCAACATGTTGAAGATCGAAAACCTCCACGTCCGCGTCGCCGGCAAGGACATCCTCAAGGGCCTCTCGCTCGAGGTGCAGCCGGGTCAGGTGCACGCGATCATGGGACCCAACGGCGCTGGCAAATCGACGCTCGGCAACGTCCTCGCCGGACGTGAGGGCTATGACGTCGTCGAAGGCTCGGTGCTGTTCGAAGGCCGCGACTTGCTCGCACTCGAACCGGAACAGCGCGCCGCCGCCGGAGTGTTCCTGGCGTTCCAGTACCCCGTCGAGATTCCGGGGGTGAATAACACCTACTTCCTACGCGCCGCGCTCAACGCCCAACGCAAGGCGCGCGGCGAGGGCGAGCTCGACTCGATGCAGTTCCTCAAACGCGTGCGCGAGAAGCTCGCCGTGCTGCACCTGAAGGACGAGCTGCTGCACCGCGGCGTCAACGAAGGATTCAGCGGCGGCGAGAAGAAGCGCAATGAGATCTTCCAACTCGCGCTGCTCGAACCCAAGCTCGCGATCCTCGACGAAACCGACAGCGGCCTCGACATCGACGCGCTCAAGGCCGTCGCCGATGGCGTCAACGCGCTGCGCTCGCCCGAGCGCGCGTTCCTGCTGATCACCCATTACCAGCGTCTGCTCGAACATATTCGCCCGGACGTGGTTCACGTGCTTGCCGACGGTCGCATCGTCGAGAGCGGTGGTCCTGAACTCGCGCTCGAATTGGAAGCGCACGGCTACGCGTGGATCAAGGACCGGATCGCGCCCGGAGCGGCGGCATGATGGCAGCGCTCGACGCGCCCCCTGCGGCCCCCTTCTCCTCTCGGGAGAACGTGCCCGCAGGGCGGATGCGGTTTCGGCGAAGCATTGCTGCTGAGACCTTCTGCAGCGGTTCCCGTACTCCACTAGCGGATCTTGATTCTTCTCGCTCCGCCGAACCCTCACCCCAACCCCTCTCAGCCCTGCACACCCCTCCGGGGCGCCGGGGGGAGAGGGGCTTTCAACCCTTTGCGCGGACACCCGCATGAGCGCCCTGCTCGACTCCTTCGCGTCCTCGTTCGACGCCCTGCTGAGCCACGACGCCGCCGGCCTCGCTGACGTACGGCGCGCCGCACTCGCCGCAGCGCTGCGCGATGGCCTGCCGGGCGCCCGCAGCGAACGCTGGAAGTACACGCCGCTGCGCGCGCTTGAACGCCGTGCGTTTGCCGCCACCGATGCCACCCCGGTCGCGTTCGACCTCGCCGTGCTCGCCGCGATCCCGGCGCCGCGCATCGTGTTTGTCAACGGCCGCTATACCGGCGCGTACTCCGATCTGACCGGACTTCCTCCAGGCGTGTCGTTGCAGCCCTTATCGGCGGTGCTGCAACAAGGCGACGCGCGCGAAAGCAACTTCCTCGCGCGTCGCTTCGACCGCAGCGATGAAGTATTCGCGCGCCTCAACGCCGCGCTCGCTGACGACGGCGTGGTGTTGCGCGCGCAGAGCGGCGCGCAGGCGATCCAGCCGATCCACCTGGTCTTCATCGGCGCACCGGTGCCCGGCGACCGCGCCTGGCACCTGCGTCATCTGATCGAATTGCGCCAAGGCGCGCAGCTCACCGTGGTCGAGCACCACCTCGCCGGCGCCGCGCACACGCACTTGGGCAACAACCTCACCCACGTCCACCTCGCGGCGCAGGCGCAGCTGACCCACGCCCGCGTGCAGGACGAAGCTGCCGGCGCCATCGTGATCGCGCGCACCGACGCGGTGCTCGCGCGCGGGGCCGTGTATCGCCGCATCGACCTTGAATTGGGCGCAGCGCTGTCGCGCCACGAACTCAACGTCGCGCTGCAGGGCGAGTCGGCGCAACTGCACGCCAATGGCGTGCTGCTCGCCAGCGGCAAGCGTCATCTAGACAGCCGTCTGAGCGTCGACCACATCGGCCGCGACGGCGTCTGCGCGCTGACCTGGCGCGGCCTCGGTGCGGGCCGCGCGCGCGCCGCGTTCCACGGCGGGATCCTGATCCGCGAAGGCGCCGACGGTACCGCCGCGATGCTGTCCAACAAGAACCTGCTGCTCAGCGAAGGCGCGGAGATCAACACCCAACCGGTACTCGAGATCCACGCCGATGAAGTGCAGGCCGCGCACGGCGCGACCGTTGGCCAGCTCGACCCGACCGTAATGTTCTACCTGCGGTCGCGCGGCTTGCCGGCTGAGCAAGCGCGCGCGCTGCTGACCGCGGCGTTCTGCCGCGAAACGCTGACGGTGATCGACGATGCCAACCTGCGCGCACAACTGGCCACGGCACTCGACGCTGCCCTTGCGCGGCTGGAAGCCGCATGAGCAAGGTCGATCTCAGCACCGCGCGGCACTACGTTTGGGGTGAAGCCTGCGATGGCTGGCACCTGCACGAGGGCGAGGACCTCAGCGTGATCGAGGAACGCGTGCCACCAGGTGCGGCCGAAGCCCGTCACCGCCACGCGCGGGCGCGGCAGTTCTTCTACGTGCTTGAAGGCGAGGCGACGCTGGAGCTGGACGGCAGCATCCACGTCCTCGGCCGCGGTCAGGGCTTGCATGTCCCGCCCGGCGCGGCGCATCAGCTGCGCAACGATTCGCGCGCCGACGCCCGCTTCCTCGTGGTGTCGTCACCGCGCAGCCACGGCGATCGCGAGGCGGCGCCGTGAACGCCGAGCCCGCCGTCGCCATCAACTGGGCCCGGGTCCGCGCCGACTTTCCGCTGCTGACGCGCCAGGTCCACGGCAAGCCGCTGGTGTATCTGGACTCGGCCAACACCGGGCAGAAGCCGGCGGCAATGATCGAAGCGGTCGCTGATTTCTATCGCCACCACAACGCCAATGTCAGCCGCGCCGTACACGCGCTGGGTGCGGAGGCGACGGAAGCCTATGAGGGTGCGCGCAGCAAGCTCGCGACCTTTCTCAAAGCGCATCGCGACGAACTGGTGCTGTGCAGCGGCACCACGTTCGCGCTCAATCTGGTGGCGTACTCGTGGGCACTGCCGCGGCTGCAGCCCGGCGACGCGATCGTGCTCACGCGCATGGAGCACCACGCCAACATCGTGCCGTGGCAGCTGGTCGCGCAGCGTACCGGCGCGACGATCAAAGTCGCCGAACTCAACGAGCGCGGCGAGCTCGACCTGGACGGTTTGTACAAGCTGTTGACGCCCGAGGTGAAAGTCCTCGGCGTCACCCACGTGTCGAACGTGCTCGGCACCGTCAACCCGGTCCGTGATATCTGCCGCGAAGCCCGTAAGCGCGGCATCGTCAGCGTCATCGATGGTTCCCAAGCCGCGCCGCACCGCGCGCTCGACATTCCGTCGATCGGCTGCGACTTCTACGCGATCACCGGCCACAAGATGGCCGGACCGACCGGCACCGGCGCGTTGTGGGCGCGGCGCGAGCACCTGAAGGCGATGCCGCCGTTCCTTGGCGGCGGCGAGATGATCAAGGAAGTGCGTTTCGACGGCACCGTATTCAACGACGCGCCGCACAAGTTCGAGGCCGGCACGCCGAATATCGCCGGCTTTATTGGCCTCGGTGCTGCGGTCGACTACCTGTCCGAGCTAGGCATGGCCAATGTCGATGCGCGTGAGCAGGCCCTGCTTGCGCACGCGACCGAAGAGCTCACCAAGATCGACGGCCTGCGCATCCTTGGCAACGCGCGCGACAAGGCCGCGGTGATCAGTTTCCTGGTCGACGGTGCGCACGCGCACGACCTGGCGACGCTGCTGGACCTGGAAGGGGTCGCGGTGCGCTCAGGCCACCACTGCGCGCACCCGCTGATGCAGCATTTCGGCGTAGCCGCCACCTGCCGCGCATCGCTCGCGTTCTACAACACCCACGACGAAATCGAAGTCTTCATCGCCGCCTTGCTCAAGGTGCGTCGCCTGCTCGGCTAGACTGCAGTTACCGGAGGGAACATGGCCGACGACACCGAACTGGCTGGCTTGCTGCGCGAGATTCGCGACCAGCAACGCGAGGCACTGCAGCTCCAGCGCGACTACAGCCAGTTGCACCAGTCCCAGCTCACGCGCATCGAACGGATCAATGACCGGGCGATGCAGGGCCACGCCGGCAAGGCGCTGCGGCTGATCCTGCCCGTGACGCTGCCACTCGTGGGGTTGTCGCCGGTGCTGATGTCGTGGCCTTACCTGCGACACGCGTTCGCATGATTGCTTCAATGCCTCTGCGCTTCCGCCCCGCCGTACATGCCGACACCGACGCGCTGGTGGCACTGGTCGAGTCCGCGTACCGCGGGGACGCCAGTCGCGCTGGCTGGACCACCGAAGCCGATTTCCTCGACGGCCGCCGCACCGGCGTCGACGCCATCAAAGCCTGCATCGACAGCCACCGCAGCCTGATCCTGATCGGTGAACGCGAAGACGATCTGCTCGCGTGCGCCCACGTCGCGATCGAGGACGGGGCTGGCTATTTCGGCATGTTCTCGGTCCGCCCGACCCTGCAGGGCGGCGGCGTCGGCAAGGCGATGCTGGCCGAGGCCGAGCGCATCGTCGGCGACGACTGGCAGGTGCCGACCATGCGTATGACCGTCATCGATATCCGCAACGAACTGATCGCGTTCTACGAGCGTCGTGGCTACCACCGCACCGGCGTCTTCAAGCCGTTCCCGTACGGTGACGAGCGCTTCGGCGTGCCGAAGCGCGACGATCTGCGTTTCGAGGTGTTGGAAAAGATGCTGAGGGCACCCGAAACCGCCTGACCCGGCAAATTCTTCCTTCCCGCTACAGGCGTCTGGTTTTCGCCGGTGGATTTACGCGCTTGTACCATTGCAAGAACCGGCCGCGCGGCCGCCTTGAGCACATGGGGTGCAATTTCTTTCGGAGCTTTCATGAGCGATTGGATTCGCGTCTGCGCCACCGCCGAGTTGCTTCCAGGCGAGACCCGGGTCGCCTGGGATGGCGGCACCGCCATCCTGGTCTGCAATTACGACGGCGACTTCTATGCGCTGGAGGACCGCTGCTCGCATGAGGATTTTGAGCTCTCAGCGGGCGCCTTTGACGGCGAAGAGGCGACGATCGAATGCGTGCTGCATGGCGCAAAGTTCGATGTGCGCGACGGCCGGCCGCTGTGTGCCCCGGCGTATGCCCCGGTCGCCAAATTTCCCGTCAAGATCGAAGGCGATAGCGTCTGGACCCGCGACGACCGCGATTGATTATGTTGCTGCGCATCATCTCGTTGCAAATGCGAATCAATCTCACTAACATCGCCAACGAAGCGGCCACCGAGCCGCGCCTTTGACTTTGTTTCGGGGATTCCATGACCAACCGGACGTTCGTTGTCTCGCCGCTTGCCGGCGCCCTTGCCCTTGCCCTTTGTGCTCCCGCCGTCGCCGCCCCCGCACCGGAACCGCTGCAAGCAACCGATTTGGACGTCATCGAAGTTCACGCACCGCACATTGAGGGCTACAGCGCCAAGCAAACCCGCACTGCCACCAAGACCAACACGCTGCTGCGTGATGTGCCGCAGGCGATCACGGTGGTGACGCAGGAGTTGATCAAGGACCAGGCCATGCAAGGCATCGCGGACGTGGTGCGCTACATGCCTGGCGTTGGCATCGCCCAGGGCGAAGGCAATCGCGACACGCCGATCTTCCGCGGCAATAGCTCCACGGCCGACATGTTCGTCGACGGCATGCGCGACGATGTGCAGTACTTCCGCGACCTCTACAACATCGAGAGCGTCGAGGCCCTGAAAGGCCCCAACGCGATGATATTCGGCCGTGGCGGTTCCGGTGGCGTCCTCAACCGCGTCAGCAAGGTCGCCGACTGGAACGACCACCGCGAACTGTCCGTGCAGGTCGGCGACTACAACCGCAGCCGCGGCACGGTCGACATCGGCCAGGCAATCAACCCGAACGCCGCGTTCCGCTTGACCGGACTGTACGAAGATTCGGAGAGCTACCGCGACGGTTTCGAGTTGGAGCGCTATGGCATCAACCCGACATTCACGCTACGCGCCGGCGAGCGCACCACGGTCACGTTTGGCTATGAGTACTTCCGCGATGAACGCGTCGCCGATCGCGGCGTGCCGTCGTCGCCATTCGTGTCCCACGGCCGCCGGCTGCCCCTGGACACGTACGCCTCCACGTTTTTCGGTAATCCGGAACTAAGCCCGGTCTGGGCCACGGTCAGCGCCTTCACCGCCCTGGTGGATCACGACTTCGGCAACGGCGCTGCGCTGCGCAATCGCACCCGCTTCGCCGACTACGACAAGTTCTATCAAAACGTGTTTCCAGGTGCGGTTAACGGGACAGGCACCCAGGTCTCCCTTTCGTCTTACAACGTCGCTACCCAACGCAAGAACCTTTTCAATCAGACCGATCTGACGTTTGCGGCGGATACGGGCGGCATCGGGCATTCGTTGCTCGTCGGCGCCGAATTCGGACGTCAAGAGACCGATAACCTGCGCACCACCGGATATTTCGGCGCTACCGGCGCGACCGCTACATCGGTAAACGTTCCGCTGACAAACCCGCGCTACACCGGCCCCCTGAACTTCCGACCCAGCGCGACCGACCCCGACAATCATGGCATCGCCAAGGTCGCGGCCGCTTACGTGCAAGACCAGATTGCGTTGTCCCCGCAGTGGCAGGCGATCTTGGGCGTGCGCTACGACCGCTTCGATGTCGATTTCCGCAACAACCGCAATGGCCAGCACGTCAGCAGTACCGACAACCTGGTGTCGCCGCGTGCCGGGCTGATCTACAAACCAGTCGAACCAGTGTCGATCTACGCGAGCTACAGCACGGCCCAGATGCCGCGCGCCGGCGAGCAGCTGACCTCGCTCTCGTTAAGCAATCGAGCGCTGGACCCGGAGAAATTCACCAACTACGAGCTCGGCGCGAAGTGGGACGTCCGCCCAGACCTGGCGCTGACTGCGGCGGTGTACCGGCTCGATCGCAGCAACGTGCTGGTGACTACCAACTCACCGGGTGTCTCAGTCCTTTTGGATGGCTTGGTCACTGAGGGTGTTGAGGTCGGAGTGAGCGGCAAACTCGCCCAGGCATGGAGCGTCATGGGCGGGTATGCATACCAGGACGGCGAGATCACGGGCACTACCAGTGGCCCGAAAATGGAGCCGGCGCAACTACCCAAGCACAGCGCCTCCCTGTGGAATCGCTACGACTTCAGCCCAAGGTGGGGCGTTGGCCTCGGCGCGGTCTACCGCAGTGAGATGTTTGCATCTACCACCAACCAGGTCACGCTGGAAGGCTATACCCGGTACGACGCGGCGGTGTTCTTCACCCTCAACAAAAACCTGCAGATGCAGCTCAACATCGAGAACTTGTTGGACAAGAAGTACTTCGCGTCGTCGCACAACGACAACAACATCACCCCCGGATCCCCGCGGGCGCTGTATCTGCGCGCGAACTTCTCGTTCTAAACCGCAACGGCACCTACGGTCGCTCTCTCCTCTCGAAACCTGTCAATGAACCCGAATACCGCCGCAACCGCTATCCGCCGCAACGGTAGTCATCGTTGGATTCGCCAGATCCACTTGTGGATCGGCGCCTGGGGGGCGGTGGCGGCGGTGCTCTATGGTTTTACCGGATTGGTGATGAACCATCGTTTCGGAGATGGTGCGTGGCCGCAGGGAGATAGCGAGGACTCCGGGCGGGTGGTGCTGTCATTGCCGAACTCCGCGCGCGCGACGCCCGAGGCACTGGTGGCGTGGCTGCGACAACAGCACGGGTTGCAGGCGCAGGTTGTTCGCAAGGGTCCGCCAGGCGGGGCCAAGCTGGGCGGACGCGATGTGCCGCAGCCGGCAAAATGGAATTTGTCCGGGGGCTCCGCTCGCGCGTCGTGGTCGCTGGAATACATCCCGGGCAACGCTACCGCCGAGGTCAAGCGCAGCCGCCACAGTCCGCTCGCTGCGTTCAGTCGCTTGCACAAGGGTGTTGGCGGCGGCTGGGCGTGGATACTGCTTGCCGACAGTTTTGCCATTGGCATGCTGCTGCTGGGTCTTTCGGGCATCTGGATGTGGGCGCGCGGACGCACTCCCCGGCAGATGGTCGCCAGCGTGCTTGCAGCTTCGTCACTGGTTCTGGCGATCGTCTTGGGCTCCGCGCTGGCTAGCTGACATCGCGGTTGAGCCGCGAATTCTGCACGGTCCTGCCCCGCCACCCAGCGATCAATCCACGTCTTTGTATCGCGAAGTGAAGCACCACACACGCTGGTCATTAGTGAAGTGACGTGCCCGAGTGCCGGCATAGCGAAGGTCTGAACAAGTCAAAGACGTGTCCTTGAATTGTCGCAGGCCGTTGATCCCACTCATGGTTCGACAAGCTCACCACGAACGGAGTCGACATTTTCAGGCCGTCCTAGGCACCAGATCAGCACCAACCCGATCTTCCGTGCGCGCTGGTTTGCAAGGATCGAGCGAGCGTAGTTGCAGGCGTTGTCCCATACCCGGCGCAAGCCATCGGCGTTACGCCAGTTGCTCCGAGGGTCCGTCGCTGTCGGAGCGAGACGGCGCGACCCGCACCAGCAACACCTCGCCACCGCCTTCGAGCACGTGGCGCAGCCGCTGCGGGCCGGCGTCCAGGATCGCGGTATCGCCCGCCGCCAACGGCGGCAGACCCGAATCATCGGCAAAGCGCGCGTGCCCCGCCATCAGGTACACCGCCCAAGTTGTACCGGGGTCGGCAAACACCACCATCGGACCCACCAGTGGCCTATGCCAGAGCTGGGCCTGCACGTGTCCGCGGCGCCACATCAGATTGAAATCGTGGGTCGGGCCATCGACGAGTTCGCCGACCACACCGCGCTCGCCAGCGAAACGCAACTTGCCGTGCGGCGGCTGCAACTCGTGCTGCTCGCCATCGTCGAAGCGCAGGCGCAGGCCGTTGCCTGACAGCAGCACAAGCTCGCGCTCGATCCCGGGGAACACCGAGAACACGGCATCTCGCTCGATCTCGGCGATCGACAGGCGCCAGTCCCAGTTGTCACCATTGCCGTCGTCGGGCACCTTGGCAATCTCGCGCGTCCAGCCGAGCTGATTGCGCCAGCGCACGCGCTGGTATTCGTTTGCGGGAATCACCCGCGAGTTGCTCGTTTGGTCTACGCCCGATCTATCCATGCACGATCTCCGCCACACGCTGCGGAGTCTAGCGAGAGGGACCGGCCGCAGCCAAAGAAAGCGCATTGGCCAAGTGCCAAACCTGTAGGACTGGCTCAGCCCCGGATACCGACGAGCCAAATAAAGCTGCCGCCCATTGCAGATCCCTCTGCGGTGGGCGGCGCACATCCGTGTCCAGCGTCCTTCCCTGATTGCTGCGCGGGCTTCCTGCCCCGATGCCGCGTGCTCCTGCGCGGTCCGCAGTGCTACTGAGTACTGCTGCTAGTGGAGCGGTTCGATTCAGCGGCGTGCGTCGGCTCGCGGCGCAGCGGTCCTTGCGACCGCAGCCGGCTTGCGCACCGGAGTGCCACCGCCAACCACGATACGGTCGCGGTTCTTCTCGATCGTCTTCAGGCCGACGCCTTTGACCAAGGCCAGCTGTTCGGCGCTGCGGAACGCGCCGTTGGTCTTGCGGTAGGTCACGATTGCCGCGGCCTTGGCCGGGCCGATATTCAGCAGAACGCGGTCGAGCGTGGCGGCGTCGGCGCTGTTGATGTTGACCTTCTCAGCAGCCATAGCGGTGGCGGACAACGCGCTACCGGCGAGCAGCAAGGAAAGGATGAGGGCTTTGGCAGTAAGGGCGAATGACTTCATGAGAGGCTCCAGTAAGGTTGCAGGCGGGATCGAGTTCCGACCAGATCGTGTGTTCTGCGCCGGTGGAAACACTCTGCGCGGCCCGGCCGGCAATGCGTATCGCCGCAACCGCCACGCAGGCCTGGGCCCATACCGCCCCAGCGGGTAGGAAAAATCCGGGCCGCGGCGGGTAGACTCGCGTTTTCCCCAAGCAAGGCCCCCTCCATGGATGCCAGCCAGGTCGACCGCTACGTCGGCGCCAAGTGGGACGACGAAATCGTCCCCCAGCTCGTCGAATACATCCGCATCCCGAACAAGTCGCCGATGTTCGACGCCGACTGGGTCAAGCACGGCTATATGGAGCAAGCCGTCACGCTCATGGAGACGTGGGCCAAGGGCCAGGTCATCGCCGGCATGCAGATCGAGGTGGTGCGCCTGGAGGGCCGCACGCCGCTGATCTTCATCGAGATCCCGGCCGCCAACGGCGGCAGCGACGACGACTGCGTGCTGTTGTACGGGCACCTGGACAAGCAACCGGAAATGACCGGCTGGGACGACGATCTCGGACCCTGGACGCCGGTGATCAAGGGCGACCGTCTGTACGGACGCGGCGGCGCCGACGACGGTTACGCAATCTACGGCTCGCTCACCGCGATTCTGGCGCTGCACGATCAAAAACTGCCCCACGCGCGCTGCGTGGTGCTGATCGAAGCCTGCGAGGAGTCCGGCAGCTACGACCTGCCGGCCTATGTTGACCACCTTGCCGAGCGCATCGGCATGCCCTCGTTGGTGGTGTGCCTGGACTCGGGCTGCGGCAACTACGAACAGCTGTGGTGCACCACCTCGTTGCGCGGCCTGACCGGCGGCAACTTCTCGGTGAAAGTGCTTAGCGAAGGCGTGCATTCCGGCGACGCCTCTGGCGTGGTGCCGTCGAGTTTCCGCCTGCTGCGCCAATTGCTGTCGCGCCTGGAAGACGAGGTCACCGGCAAGATCCTGATTGACGGCCTGTACGACGATGTTCCGCCCGACCGCCTGGAACAGGCCAAGGAAGCGGCGACGGTGCTCGATACCGCCATCTTCGACAAGTTTCCGCTGCTGCCGGGTATGAAGCCGATGGCCGAGGACCTGACCGAACTCGTGCTCAACCGCACTTGGAGGCCGGCGTTGTCGGTGACCGGTGTGGACGGTATGCCGCCGCTGTCTTCGGCCGGCAACGTGCTGCGTCCACACACTGCGGTAAAACTCAGCCTGCGCCTGCCGCCGACCCTGGACGGCAAGGGTGCCGGCGATCTGCTCAAGGACGTGCTGCTGCGCGATCCCCCGTATGGTGCGCAAGTCACGCTCGATCTGGAAAAAGCCAGCACCGGCTGGAACGCACCGGCGCAATCGCCGTGGCTGACCAAGGCCATCGAGGCGGCCAGCCAGGAGTTCTTCGGCCGGCCCGCGATGTACATGGGCGAAGGCGGGTCGATCCCGTTCATGGGCATGCTTGGCGAGAAGTTCCCGGGCGCCCAGTTCATGATCACGGGCGTGCTCGGGCCGCACTCGAACGCGCACGGGCCCAACGAGTTCTTGTGCATCCCGATGGGCAAGCGCGTGACCGCTTGCGTCGCGCGCGTGATCGCCGAGCACCATGCCGCGAGCCTGCGCGGCGAGACCATGGGTGTGGCTGCGGTCGCCGGTGGCGAGCAGCGCGGCAATCACGGCTGCTGCTAAGCGACCGCCGACACCCCTGTTGCTAAGCTCGCCCGATCACCCACCGAGGACCACCCATGGAAGCACTGCTGGGAAGCACCAACTGGCTGTACATCATCCTGATCGGCTTAGTGGTCGGCGTGCTGGCACGCCTGCTCAAGCCCGGACGCGACAGCATGGGGATCATCCTGACCATCGTGCTCGGCATCGCCGGGGCGATATTGGCCAGCTACGTCGGCCAGCAGGTGGGCTGGTACGCGCCCGGACAGGCCGCAGGTTTCTTTGGCGCGTTGCTCGGCGCTATCGTGATCCTGCTGATCGTTTCTCTGTTCCGGGGCCGACGTCGCACCTTGCGTTGACTCGCCTGACCGTCCGCTGAGGTGCATCGTGATGCGCTCGGCGGGCGGCCAATAGCTGGCGGTCTGCTCGGGCGAGGATCATCCCGTCCGACTGACGCAGATCCGCTCCTGATCGACGCTTACCCGCGCTCGCGTAGCGATGCCGCGAGGTGCGCCACCACGCGCTCGGCCGACGCCTCCGCCGACTCTGCGACGGTATCGAGTTGCAGTTCCGCGGCCTCCGGCACTTCGTAGGGCGAATCAATGCCGGTGAAGTTCGGGATCTGCCCCGCACGGGCCTTGGCGTACAGGCCTTTCACGTCGCGCTCTTCGGCGACGGCGAGCGGCGTGTCGACGAACACCTCGACGAACTCGTCCGGCGCGAACAACTCGCGCGCCATCCGCCGCTCAGCGCGGAACGGCGAGATGAAACTCACCAGCACGATCAAGCCGGCGTCGACCATAAGTTTGGCGACTTCCGCGACCCGCCGGATGTTCTCGACCCGGTCTTCGTCGGTGAAGCCCAGATCCTTGTTGAGGCCGTGGCGGACGTTGTCGCCGTCGAGCAGGAACGTGTGGTGGCCGAGCGCGTGGAGGCGTTTTTCGACGAGGTTCGCGATCGCCGACTTGCCGGCGCCCGACAACCCGGTGAACCACAGGCACCGCGGCACCTGCGCCTTGATGCGCGCGTGCGCGGCCCTGTCGACATCAACGTGCTGCCAATGGATGTTGCCCGCGCGACGCAAAGCGAAATCGAGCGTGCCCGCGGCGACAGTGGCGTTGCTCTGACGGTCGATCAGGATGAACGCGCCGAGCTCCCGGTTGTCGCGGTAGGCCTCGAACGCGACTGGCTGGTCGAGGTAGAGATTGCAGTAGGCGACGTCGTTGAGTTCGAGGTGTTTGGCCGCCAGATGCTCCTGGGTGTTGACGTCGATCTTGTGCTTGATCTCGGTCACAGTCGCGCTGACCGTGCGCGCGCCGAGCTTGAGCCAATACGGCCGACCGGGCAGCAGCGCGTGATCGCCCATCCACAACAGATGCGCGGCGAACTGGTCGGCCACCTGCGGCGGATGTTGCGCGCTGGCGATGACATCGCCGCGGCTGATATCCAGCTCGTCGGCCAACGTCAGCGTGATCGCCTGCCCGGCCACGGCGCTGTCGAGATCGCCTTCGGCCACGACGATACGCGCGACGGTCGAGCGCCGCCCGGACGGCAGTGCCACCACCGCATCGCCGGGCCGCACCGTCCCTGAGGCCACGGTGCCGGCGAAGCCGCGGAAATCGCGCTGCGTATCGGTGCGATCAGGGCGGTTGACCCATTGCACCGGCAGACGGAAACCGATATCCGCCGTGCCGTGCGCAACCTCCACCGTTTCCAGGTGCTCGAGGACGCTCGGACCGTCGTACCACGGCGTTTCGACCGAGCGGTGCAGCAGGTTGTCGCCATTGAGCGCCGACAGCGGTACCGCGGTGACGTGGGCGATGCCGAGCTGAGCGGCCAGTGCGCGGTAGCCGTCGACGATCTCGTCGAACACGGCTTGGTCGTAGTTCACCAGGTCCATCTTGTTGACAGCCAGCAGCACGTGACGGATGCCGAGCAGCGACACGATGTAGCTGTGTCGGCGCGTCTGCGTGAGCAGGCCTTTGCGCGCGTCGACCAGCACCACAGCGAGATCCGCGCTGGAGGCGCCCGTGGCCATGTTGCGGGTGTACTGTTCGTGACCCGGGCAGTCGGCAACGATGAACTTGCGTCGGTCGGTGCTGAAGAATCGGTAGGCGACATCGATCGTGATGCCCTGCTCGCGCTCGGCGGCGAGGCCATCGAGCAGCAGCGCGTAATCGATGCCGTCGCCCTGGGTGCCGTGGCGGCCGCTATCGGAGGCAAGCGCGGCCAGCTGGTCGACGAACAACCCCTTGCTGTCGTGCAGCAGGCGTCCGATCAGCGTGCTCTTGCCGTCGTCGACGCTGCCGCAGGTGATGAAGCGCAACAGGCCCTTGGTTTCGTGCTGGCGCAGGTAGGCGGCGACGGCGGCGCGCGCATCATCACTACCGGTGGAGACAACGCCCATCAGAAATATCCCTCCTGCTTCTTCTTCTCCATCGATGCCGACGGGTCGTGATCAATCGCGCGGCCTTGGCGCTCGGAGGTGGTCGCGACCAGCATTTCGGCGATGACTTTTTCCAGCGTATCCGCCTCGGACTCCACCGCCCCGGTAAGCGGGTAGCAGCCGAGGGTGCGGAAACGCACGTGCTTACGCATCGGCGTTTCGCCCTCGCGCAATGGCAGGCGTTCGTCGTCGACCAGCACCAGGCTGCCGTTGCGCTCCACCACCGGCCGCTCTGCGGCGAGATACAGCGACGGCACCGGAATCTGCTCACGATAGATGTACAACCACACGTCGAGCTCGGTCCAGTTTGAGATCGGAAAAACGCGCACCGATTCGCCGGGGTGGACGCGGGTGTTGTAGAGATTCCACAACTCCGGGCGCTGGGTCTTTGGATCCCAGCGGTGGCTCTCGTTGCGGAAACTGAAGATGCGTTCCTTCGCGCGCGACTTCTCCTCGTCGCGGCGCGCGCCGCCGATCGCGGCATCGAAACCGTACTGATCCAGCGCCTGCTTCAAGGCCTGGGTCTTCATCACATCGGTGTGCACGCTCGCGCCATGGCTGATCGGGCCGATGCCCTGGGCCGCGCCATCGGGGTTGGTGTGCACGCGCAGGTCGACCCCCGTCTCGGCGGCGCGGCGGTCACGGAACGCGATCATCTCGCGGAACTTCCATCCGGTATCCACGTGCAGCAATGGAATCGGCGGCCGCGCCGGATGGAACGCCTTGCCCAGCAGGTGCAGCAGCACCGAGCTGTCCTTGCCCACCGAATACAACATCACCGGGTTGCCGAATTCGGACGCGACCTCGCGCAGGATATGGATGCTTTCGGCTTCCAGCCGGTCGAGGTGGGACAGCGATGCGTTCAAGGCGGGCAGGCGGCGTCGAGGGCCA
>JAYSZI010000045.1:0-7553 GCA_043738095.1 Lysobacter sp. | reverse complement strand
AGGCGATGCCGTTCAGCGGTTGGGCGGCAGGCGCCGGCAGTCGATAGTCGTTCAGTGGCGTCCCACGTTGGGGGCGGTTTTTTTTTACCCGCTTCGCTCCCGCCTCAACTGGATACGCTCTGATCGCAATGGCCGTTGGAATTTGCGGTGTGCTTGTGCGATCGGCGCTATCTGGCGCGGGGCAATGACCAGCCGCGCAGTCGAAAGATTGCCAACTGGGTGCCGCAAGGGGGGCTGATGCATGCCGGCCTGCCCCGGCAACGGGCTATCATCGCCCTTGCTCCCATGATCCGCCGCGCGCGGCGACGTTAGCGCCGTGACGATACGACAGTTGCCCGATACCCTTATCAACCAGATCGCGGCCGGCGAAGTCGTCGAGCGGCCAGCATCCGTGGTCAAGGAGTTGGTAGAGAACGCGCTCGATGCGGGTGCATTGCGCATCGACATCGACCTGGAAGAAGGCGGTGTGCGCCTGATCCGTATCCGCGACGACGGCGCCGGCATCGCTGCCGACGAACTGCCGCTGGCGATCTCGCGCCACGCCACCAGCAAGATCGCCTCGCTCGACGACCTCGAAGGCGTGGCCACGCTCGGTTTCCGTGGCGAGGCATTGCCGTCGATCGCCTCGGTTAGCCGCTTCGCGCTGGTGTCGCGTCGCGCCGACGCCGAGCACGGCGCGTCGTTGGAAGTCGACGGCGGCCGCGTCGGCGCGATCACGCCGAAACCGCACCCGCGCGGCACCACGGTCGAGGTCCGCGACCTCTTCTTCAATGTGCCGGCGCGGCGCAAGTTCCTCAAGGCCGAGCGTACCGAGCTCGGGCATATCGAAGAGTGGCTGCGGCAGCTGGCGCTCGCGCGGCCCGATGTCGAGCTGCGGGTGTCGCACAACGGCCGGCCGTCGCGGCGTTGGAAAGGCGAGGGCGACCTGCTGTCGGACGCGCGCCTGCATGAGGCGCTCGGCGAGGACTTCGCCAAGGCGGCGATGCGTGTCGATCACGCCATCGCCGGCCCGTCTTCGGACGCGGGGTTGGGTCTGCGCCTGCACGGCTGGATCGCGCAGCCGGTGTACAACCGCGCCAGCGCCGATCAGCAATACCTGTACGTCAACGGGCGCTCGGTGCGCGACCGCAGCATCGCCCACGCGATCAAGCAGGCGTATGCCGACGTGCTGTTCCATGGCCGCCAGCCGGCATACGTGCTGTTCCTCGAAATCGACCCGCGCCGGGTCGATGTCAATGTGCATCCGGCCAAGCACGAGGTGCGCTTCCGCGACGCCCGGCTGCTGCACGATTTCGTCTACCACACCTTGCACGACGCCTTGGCGCAGACCCGCGCTGGCAATATCGCGATCGCGCGATCGGCCAGCGCCCACGACGCGGCTGCCGGCGCGCCGGCGCCGACCCCGGACGGCTACCGCTGGACCCCGCCGCAGGCGCCGCTGGGTCTGCAGGTCGCCGACACGCGTGCCGGTTACGCCGCGTTGTACGGCGCGCAGCCGGCGATCGAGCCGCTGCCGTCACCGCAGCTGCCGGCCAGCAACGAAGCGACGCTGCCGCCGCTGGGGTACGCGATCGCGCAACTGCACGGCATCTACATCCTGGCCGAAACCGCCGAGGGCCTGATCGTGGTCGATATGCACGCCGCGCACGAACGCATCGGCTACGAAAAACTCAAGCGCGCGCACGATGGCGAAGGCCTGCGCAGCCAACCGCTGCTGGTGCCGGCGACGCTCGCGGTGTCCGAACGCGAGGCCGACACCGCCGAACGCGAAGCCGCGATGCTGGCCCAGCTCGGTTTTGATTTGACCCGCAGCGGGCCGCAATCGCTGACCCTGCGCAGCGTGCCGGCGCTGCTCGCGCACGGGGATGTGGAAGTGCTGTTGCGCGACGTGCTCGCCGACCTGCGCGAGCACGACGACAGTTCGATGAGTGGCGGCGGCCGCGTGCTGGCGGCGCGCGATGAGCTGCTGTCGACGATGGCCTGCCACGGCGCGGTGCGCGCGAACCGGCGCTTGACCGTGCCGGAAATGAATGCCCTGCTGCGCGAGATGGAAGTGACCGAACGCTCCGGCCAGTGCAACCACGGCCGCCCGACCTGGGCGCGCTTCACCCTGGCGGAAATCGACCGCTGGTTCCTGCGAGGACGTTGACATGCGCCATCCGAGTGTCGCCGCCATGATCTTGCTAAGCCTGGTGCTTGCCGCCTGCCAGCGGTCGTCCCCGCCCGAGGCGAGCCCCGCCGAGGCCGCGCGCGCGCGTCAGGCCGTGGCCGCGTTCGCGCAACAGCAACAGGCGTGGCGCGACGAGCGCCGGGCCGAGCTGACCCAGGCCGAGGGCTGGACCAGTCTGATCGGCCTGCACTGGCTCGATCCCGGCGCGCACTATCTGGGCAGCGACGCCGACAACGGCATCCGCCTGGCGATGGGGCCGGCGCACCTTGGCATGATGGAACTCAAGCAAGGCCGCCTGCGGCTCGTACCCGAGGCCGGCGCGGCGCTGACGCTGGACGGCGTGCCGGTTACGGGCAGTGTCGCGTTGCGGGCCGACGAAGACGCGGCTGGGCCGAGCAAGCTGGGCTTCGACGCGGGCCAGGGCGTGGTCACGGTGATCAAGCGCGGCGAGCGCTATGCGCTGCGGGTCAAACACGCCGATGCGCCGAGCCGCACGGGGTTCCGGGGACTCGACTATTGGCCAGCAGCTACCGGCTGGCAGCTGGTAGGCAAGTTCCTGCCGCATCCGCCGGGCAAGACGCTCGCGATTGCGAACATCATCGGCACCACCGACGACACCCCCAACCCGGGCGCGGTCGAGTTCATGCGTGGTGGCAAGACCTATCGGCTCGAGGCGTTGGACCAGGGCGACGGCTCCCTGTTCCTGGTGTTTGCCGATCGCACCAACGGCCACGGCAGCTACGGCGCCGGGCGCTTTCTCGACGCGGCCAAGCCCGATGCACAAGGGCGCGTGACACTGGATTTCAATCGCGCCTACAACCCGCCGTGCGCGTTCACCGCGTTCGCGACCTGCCCGCTGCCGCCCGCGGAAAATCGCCTCGACCTGGCGATCGACGCCGGCGAAAAGGCCTACCATGCCGATGCGGCCAAACCTTCCGGCACGCGCAAACAAGGATAACCATGCTGAGCTTGAAACACCGCTGCCTGTCGGTCCTGGCCGTGGCGCTGCTGGCGACGTCGCTGCTGGCGCTCGCGCGCGACGCAACCACCAAAACCCCGGTGACCAAGGCGCCGCCGGTGCCGCTGTTGTGGAAGGTGTCCGATGCCGACAACAGCGTGTATTTGCTTGGCTCGTTCCACATGCTGAAGCGCGACGACTACCCGCTGTCGCCCGACATCGACCGCGCGTTTGCTACGGCCGAGCAACTGGTCTTTGAAGTCCCGCCGTCGGAGGTCCAGGACCCGGCCACCGCGCGCAAGGCCATGGTGCACGCGGGCTACGGCGATGCGCGCACGCTCAGCACCGTGCTGCCGGCCGCCACGCGCGCCAAGTTCAACGCGCTGCTGGCCAAGCGCGGCGCCTCGATCGCGCAGTTCGACGCGTTCGAGCCGTGGTTCGTCAACCTCACGCTGGTAATGGGTCTGTCGCAGTCGATGGGCTTCCGTGCCGAGGACGGCCTCGACCAGCATCTGATGCAACGCGCCGCCAGCGCGAACAAGCCGACCTCGGGTCTGGAATCGATCGATCTGCAACTGCAAACGCTCGACCGCACGCCGATGAAAGAGCAAATCGCGTCGTTGCAGGAGTTCGTCGACGCCCCCGACAAGATGCCCGGTCTGCTCGACGAACTGCACCAGGCGTGGCTCGCGGGCGACACCGCCAAACTCGACGCGCTTACCCGCGTGGAGATGCTAGCCAAGACCCCGGAAACCTACCGGCTGCTCAACGTCGATCGCAACAACGCGTGGATGCCGAAGCTGCGCAAACTGCTCGACGACTCGAAGTCCGACGACACCCTGGTGGTGGTCGGGGCGATGCACCTGCTCGGCCGCGATGGCGTGGTGGAAAAACTGCGCGGCAAGGGCTACCGGGTCGAGCGCGTGTGTTCGGCGTGCAAGGCGACCAAGCCCGCCAAGGCGAGCAAGCGCGCAGGGTAGCGCTCAAGATCAGATCGCGGTGTCAGGCCAGAGCAATGAGCTACGAAGATGCCATGGATCTAATCAGCAAGCTGTCATCCGACGTTCGCCCATTCCCGACTAGGGGCGAGATCAGGGATGCGTACGATGCCGTCAAATCCAAGTTCGGCGTCGACGCCGAGCCATTACGGACTCACATTTTTGGCCCCAACGGCTTAGCCATTGGACCGGCCCTTGGTGTGCGGCTTTCACAGTTTGCGCTGGATGCCGCCGCGCCCGCCCCGAGTGGTAAGAGCCGCATTCTTCGAATCTAAAATCACCCCAAATTCTTCACGCCGAAAACTTCGCCATTGATTTAGTTCAGGCCGCCGACGACTGCGGAGGCACCAGCACGATGCAATCGACCGGGCACGCGGGCACACACAACTCGCAGCCCGTGCACAGCGGTTCGATCACGACATGCATGTGTTTGGCGCCGCCGATGATCGCGTCCACAGGGCAGGCCTGAATGCACTTGGTGCAGCCGATGCAGTCCGCTTCGATCACCAGCGCGACCTGCTGCGGTGGCTGGGTGCCACGAGCGCGATCGTACGGCCTAGCCGGCACACCAAGCAGTGCCGCCAACGCGCGCGCGCCAGCATCTCCGCCGGGCGGGCAATGGTCGATATCCGCGTTGCCGGCCGCCATCGCCTGGGCGTAAGGGCGGCAACCGGCGTAGCCGCACTGGCCGCACTGGGTCTGCGGCAGCAGGCGGTCGAGGCGCTCGACAAGATCGATTTTCATCGGTGGTGTGGGTTGCACGTCGCCCCTGCTCTGTAGCGCCACGCTCTGCGCGGCGGCCGTTGGCCTGCGAACCCCGGCATCCGAGCAGCGCTCGGTGCTACAGACGCTGGCGAATCTCAGCGCACCGGCATGCCTGGTTGCACGCCGCTGTCGGCGTCGAGCAGGTGCAGGCTGCCACCGTCGAAACCCGCCGACAAAATCATGCCCTCGCTTAGGCCGAAACGCATCTTGCGCGGGGCGAGGTTGGCGATGAACACCACGCTGCGGCCGACGAGTTTTTCGGGCTCGGCGTAGGAGCCGCGGATACCCGAGAAGATCTGCCGCGTGCCGAGATCGCCGGCGTCGAGTTCGAAGCGCAGCAGCTTGTCGGAGCCTTCGACGAACTCGCACGCGAGCACCTTGCCGACGCGCAGGTCGAGCTTGGCGAAATCGTCGATAGCGATGGTCGCCGCGGCGTTGTCGCCGGTCGCTTTTTGCGTGGGGGTGACCCCAACTGCGAGATTCATGCCCCCGTCCCCGTCCCCGGCAGCGTCGCGCGTCTTTGCTGCAATCGTTGCCACAGGCGTAGGCACGGTGTCGGTCGGCTTGAGGGTTTCCTTACTGGCTTCAGTCATGGCTTCGATATGTTTGGGATCGATACGCGTAAACAGCTCTTGGAACGGTTCCATCGTAGTCAACTCATTTCTCAGGTCATCCCAGCTCGGCGCATGGTCGATGCCGAACAAGCGGAGCGCGCGTTGGCCAAGTTGCGGACAAATGGGATACAGGCAAATGGACAATCGATAGAACGCTCGCAGGCATTCCGACGCAACTGCATGCAACTGGGTGTGACGCTGCGGATCCTTGGCCAGCAGCCACGGCGCCTGGTCATTCCAGAATTTGTTCAGGTCGTCGGCGGCGGCCATGACATTGCGCGCAATGAATCCGTAGTTGCGCTGTTCGTACCAGTGGCGGATGTGCGAAGCGTCCTGTAGCACCTGGGCATCGAGGTTCAGCGTGCCCTCGAAGCGCGGAGAGTTCTCCGGATAAAGCTTCCCGTCGAAGAGTTTGGTAATGAATCCAGCGGCGCGGCTGGCGAGATTGACGAACTTACCGACCAGGTCGGAGTTCACTCGCGCGATAAAGTCGGCGAAATTCAGATCGAGATCGTCGACGCCGCCCGACGTCTTGGTCGCGAAGTAGTAGCGCAGCGCTTCCGGATCGAGCCCGGCTTCGAGGTACGTGCGGGCCATGATGAAGGTGCCGCGCGATTTCGACATCTTGGCGCCGTCGACCGTCAAATAACCGTTGACGTGCAACCGCGTCGGCGCGCGGAAGCCGGCGCCGTGCAGCACCGCGGGCCAGAACAGACCGTGGAAATTGACGATGTCCTTGCCGATGAAGTGGTGCAGCTCGGCGTCGCTTCCGCGTGTGAGGTAACTGAAGAAATCCAGGCCCTCGCGTTCGCACAGCGCCTGGAAACTGCTGAGGTAACCGATCGGCGCGTCCAGCCACACGTACAGGTACTTGCCGGGATGGCCGGGGATCTCGAAACCGAAGTAGGGCGCGTCGCGCGAGATGTCCCACGCGCGCAGGCCGCCCTCGGCGTCGAGCCATTCCATCAGCTTGGCCTTGACCCCCGGCACGGCGACATCGCCGGCCAGCCACTCACGCAAAAACTCGGCGAAATCGCCGGTCTCGAAGAAGAAGTGCTCCGAATCGCGCAGTTCGGGTGCGGCGCCGCTGAGCACGGAGCGCGGCTCCTTCAAGTCCGTCGGCGCGTAAGTCGCGCCGCAATGCTCGCAGTTGTCGCCGTACTGGTCCGCGGTGCCGCAATTCGGGCAGGTGCCCTTGACGTAGCGATCGGGCAGAAACATGCCCTTGACCGGATCGAACAGCTGCGCGACCGAGCGTCGCTTGATATGACCGTTGTTGTCGAGCTTGGCGTAGATCGCCTGGGTCAACGTGCGATTGCGCGTCGAGTGGGTCGAATCGTAGTGATCGAACGCGACGCCGAAATCAGCGAAGTCGCGTTCGTGCCCGGCCTGGATGCCGGCGATGAACGCTTCGGGCGTGGTGCCGGCCTTCTCGGCCGCGAGCATGATCGGCGTGCCGTGGGTGTCGTCGGCGCAGACGAAGCGGACGTTGTCGCCCGCCATGCGTCGTGCGCGCACCCAGATGTCGCCCTGGATATAGCCAACCAGGTGGCCCAGGTGCAGCGGGCCATTGGCGTAGGGCAGGGCACAGGTGACGGCGACGTTGCGGGTCATGCGGGACATCTCATGCGGGAATGCTCATGCCGGGGATTACTCATCCCGAAATCACGCGGATTGCGCGAAACGGCCGGCGATTATCGCATGCGCGACGAAATACCCGATCCGGGCCGCCCGTCGCTCAGCGATCGCGCGACCACGCCTGCGTGCGGCACACGAACGCGATGCATCCGGACATGTCGAGCGTGCGGCCGCCATCGCGCAGCGCGAGTTTCGCCTTGTAGGTCTTGCCGTTCTCGGGGTCGAGCACGCGGCCACCGCTCCATCTGCCGGCCCCATCGGGCTTCAATCCCCACAGGATCAGCATGCCCTTGATGGGCTTGTCGTGGTTCGCGCCCTTGCACTGGTCGCATTGAGGATCCGGACCGTCCGTGAGATCGAGAATCTCCACGACCTTCCCTGCGTAACGCCCATCCTTCGCGAGGTGGACC
>JAYSZI010000044.1:0-93199 GCA_043738095.1 Lysobacter sp. | reverse complement strand
AGCTAACTCTGGCGCACGTAGTCCGTCGCGATTTTCCGACTCGCCATCCATGGCTCGGTCGGAAAACGGCGCACATCCATGTGCGCCGCCCTCCGGGTTTGCGAAAATGCCAGCGGTTGTGTGGATCACGGAATCAAAAGCCACAGCCACAGCCACAGCCACAGAAACGGGCACGGGCACGGGCACGGGCTGCAAGAAGAGCTAGGCTCAACGTTTGCCGGTGGCCGCCGCAACCGCTGCAATGCGCGCTTTGCGCACCGCATCGCCCAGCGCCGGGCCGCTGAAGTCGTTTGCCAGTTCGCCGGCGCGCACGGCCATCGCCGCCGCGTGCGCCGCGGCCAGCGCGCGGCCTTGCGGATAGTCGTCCTCGGCGTGGCCGGTGCGGCCGCGCTTGTCGGCCTCGCACACCAACGCGAGTTGCGCGATGCGGGCCGGTTTGCGGAAGCCGTCGCAGCGTTCGATCAGCTTGACCACGGTATCGGCGCGTAACTCGTCGAAACGGTGCACGTTGAGGTGCTCGCGGCACGCGGCTTCGGCGAGTTGGCGGTGCTCTGCGGGAATCTTCAGTCGCTCGCACAAGCCGCGCAGCGGCTCGACGCCGGCCTGCTCGTGACCGATGTGCTTGGGCAGAATGTGCGCGGGCGTCAACGCCTTGCCGAGGTCGTGGGTCAGCGCCGCGAAGCCGATCACATCGTCGCCGGGCGCCAACCGCGCGGCCACGTCGCAGACCAGTTCGATATGCACGCCGGTATCGACTTCGGGATGGAACTCGGCGCGTTGCGGGACCCCATACAAGGCATCCACCTCAGGCAGCACCACCGCCAGCGCGCCGCAATCGTGCAGTGTGCGCAGGAACGCTGACGGTCGTTCGCTCGTGAGCGCGCGTCGCAGTTCCTGCCAGACGCGTTCGGGCACCAGATCCGCAAGTTCGCCGCCAGCGACCATCGCGCGCATCAGCGCCATCGTTTCTGGCGCGATGGTGAACCCCAAGGAGGCGAAGCGCGCCATGAAGCGCGCCGCACGCAACACCCGCAGTGGATCCTCGACGAACGCGTCGCCGACATGGCGCAGTACGCGCGCCTCGAGGTCGCGCGCGCCACCGTGCGGATCGACCAAGCTGCCGTCGTCGGCGGCGGCAATAGCGTTGATGGTGAAGTCGCGGCGGCCGAGATCCTCTTCGAGCGTCACCGACGGATCGGCATCGACCACGAAGCCGCGATAGCCGCGCCCGGACTTGCGCTCGGTGCGCGCGAGCGCGTACTCCTCGCCGGAGTGTGGATGCAGAAACACCGGAAAGTCGCGACCGACCGGCTTGAAGCCCGCGGCCTCCATCGACGCCTGCGTTTCACCGACGACGACGTGGTCATGGTCGCCCGCGGGCAGCCCGAGTAAGCGGTCGCGCACCGCGCCGCCGACGAGGTAGGTCTTCATGGTTGGATGGATAGGTGGCGCAAGAAAAACATGATCATTCCAAGCACGCCCGTCGCGAATTCGCCGTTGGGGAATCGCCTGCCCCCACCCGCACGACGCTGTGGATAATGCCGATGCGGACATCCAGTGTCTTTAAGTAGACACCAGCCTCTGGCTTACCCGTGGTGACGGCGGGGATGTCGAATCAAGTCAGCGCTGGGGCCTACCGCGGCGCGTGCTGGGCCAGCAATGCGACGATGTCCTGTGCCCCGGAGTTGCGGCCCAGGCTGTGTTGGATGGGCGCGACCTGTCCGGAGACCCAGATCTTGAGTTCCGCCTCAAGATCGAAATGTCCAGCGGTCTCCAGCGAGAACATTACGATGCTGCGGTAAGGCACGCTCAGATACTCGATCTTGCTGCCGGTCACCCCCTGCTTGTTGACGAATATCAGGCGTCGATCCGTAAACACGATCAGGTCGCGGATCAACCCGAACGCGCGCTGCGGCGCTTCGCCCGGTGCCAGCAGCGGCGCGAAGTCCTCGGCGAGCTTTTCAACGGGTTTTTCGCCGGCGTGGCCGAGCAGGCTATCGAGCAATCCCATGGCAGTGTCCTGTGTCGTTAAGGGAGCAGTGGCGCCATCGTAAGCCGAGTTTGCCGGGCTGTATCTTCCATGCGTGCTGGCTGCATTTGTGCCATTCGAAGAGCCCCGCTCGGCGTGGGACTCAAGGAGCGACGGAGTGAAGAGGGGCCCCAAGGAGACACCCGTACCGGCCCCCCGCAAGATTCCGACAGCCGTAGCGGGACTTCGAGGTCTTCACATCCAGTTTGCTTTTAGCCCGTCAGAAGGACGTTACGTGTAATCCGTCGGTGGGACGGACTAAGCGCAGCTCGACGCATCAAGTCGACCCGGATGCGTCCATGCATCGACCTCGCGACCTGCGTCAGCGCGATGCCGGCTTGGCCGACGCCGTCACCAACGGACAGGCAAAGCGCTTGCGCGGCCCATCGAGTCGGCCGCGCATGCGATCACTCAAGTTCAGCGCGTCACCATTGAGCCGCCAGTCGTAGATCATGCTGAAGGCGAGCACGCGCGCCACGTAGTCACGCGTTTCCTTGTAGCTGATCGTTTCGATCCAGAAGTCCGGGTCCATGCCGGGCCGCTGCGTCTGCCAGCGGCGCAGCGGTGCGGGACCCGCGTTGTAACCGGCAATCGCGAAGTAGGGCTGGCCGCCGTACTCGTCGAGCATCTGGCGTAAGTACGCGGTGCCGAGCACGATGTTGGTGTCGGGGTCATACAGGCTTTCCGCGCCGCCCCACGGCACGCCGATACGGCGCGCCACCGCAGCGCCGGTGCCGGGCAGCACCTGCATCAGGCCCATCGCATTCGCGCCAGACCGTGCGCGCGGATCGAACACACTTTCGGCGCGGATTTCGGCGGCGACCCACGCCGGATCGATGCGACTGCGCGCCGCCTCGCGGCGGATCGTGGCGTCGTGATACAGCGGGAAGCGCAAGTGGTACAGGCGCAATTCTTCGGGCTTCGGGTTGCCTGCGGGGTCTTTGCCGAGCGCGAATACCGCGCGGTCGAACCAGCCGTGGCGCTGCGCGACCTCGACCGCCATGCGGCGTTGCGTATCGTCGAAGCGCGCCATGGCCTCATCCCACTCGCGCAATGCCCAGCCGCTGCGCGGCAGTCGGTGCAACCCCATGGCGCGCACGATGGCTGGGTCGCGCGCAACCACGGCCTTGGCCGTTGCAGTGTCCTGCGGCAGCCACGGACACAGCGCGTACGGCTGGTTGATCTTGTCGGCGGCGAGGAACCCGTGGAACTCCGGCTTTTTCGCGGCCTCGCGGTACAGCCTCGCAGCCCCGGCCTGGTCGCCCGTCCGTTCGGCCAGTCGCGCCTCGAAATATTGCCAGCGCGAATCGCTACGCTGCTTGGGACCCATCTTGCGGATCCCCGCCAGCGCCGCCCGCCAGTCAGACCGCGCCATGGCTTCGCGCACGCGCCACTCGTGCAGCTTGTCGTCGTAGCTGTCGTCGGGTACGGCGCCCAGACGCCGCGCCGATTCCGGCTCGTACGAGGCCACGGTCCACAATGCGTTCTGGTACAGCACGCGGCCGCGGTCCTCATCGCTGAAGCCGAGCGCGCTGGCGTACTTCGGCAGCTGCGCTTCGGCCGCGATCGGGGTCGACTTGCCCAGCCGCGCCAGGCCGTGCGAGGCAATGCGGCGGCTGCGTTCGGTGCGGGGCCAGGTCAGCGCGCGTTCGTGTACTGCTTCGACAAAGGCGGCGTAATCGTTGGCGAGCGCAAGGTCGGCAGACGGTAACCCGCGCGCGGCGCTGCGCATCACGCCCGGTTGCCATTCGGCAGCGGCGGCATCAATGCGCTGCCAACGCAGCTCGTTGCTCAAGCCGCCGCGGGCCGCCAGGACGGCGAGCGGCGCATCGCATTCGCTCGGCAGCGCCTTGCCTGTGCTGCGCCAGAGCGCCTGGGCATCGCTGATCCATTGCGCGTCGCTGCGACCCAGCGCCTGACGCGCGTTCAATTCGGCGCACCGCAGACCGGGGTTCTTGCTCAAACTGGCGGAAGGCAGGGGCTTCCACGCGGCGATAAACGCCGGCCAATCTTCGCGCCTCGCGGTCGCCGCCAGCCAGATTTCGCGAAACGCCGTGCCGACCGCCTGCTGGCCATAGCGACCAAGAAATGATTGCGCCTGCGCGTTGGACAGCGTGTCGATATTCCGACGCAAGCCGGCGTACTCAATCCAGCCGTACAGCGGGTGACGCCGTAGATCGGCTGATTGGCTGGCGTCGTATTGGCCGCGTTCGGCGGCTTCGATTGCCATCCGCACCTGCGCCAGTTGTGGATCCACCGGGGCGGCAGGCGTTGCCGCTGTGCGTGCGATTGGCACGGCGGCCGGTGTCTGGGCGCAGGCGACCGTAACAAACGTGGTCGCGAGCGCGGCGATGACGATGGCGAGGGGTTTGGGCAACATGGGCCGGACTATAGAACAGCGAATATGAAGCCTTGGTGGTTGGCGGTGACCTGCAGTTTGTGGCGTCACGTGTCGGTTCGATACTAAGCTTGGGCCGCTTTCAGCTTGCGTAATCTGGATTTCGGCCGCTCGCCGGCAACCGCGTTGTGTCGACTCCCCGATTCCCCCTTTCCACTTCCCGAGCCAGTCCACTGGAGTGTGCGTGGCGACTGCATTGATTGTGTTCTTAGTGTTGGGGGCAGTGGCAGGGGTGCTCGCCGGTTTGCTCGGTGTTGGCGGCGGCCTGGTGTTGGTTGCGGCGCTGGCGTGGTTGCTGCCGACCATGGGGGTTCCACCCGAAGCGGCCATGCACGCGGCACTGGCCAGTTCTCTGGCAAGCATCGTGTTGACCGCGGCCGCGTCCGCCCGCGCGCATGCCGCCCGCGGCAGCGTGCTGTGGCCGACAGTGGCGTGGATGGTGCCGGGATTGCTGCTCGGTGGCTGGCTTGGCAGCGGACTGGCGGTTCGCATCGACGGAAACGTGCTGCGCACGCTCGTTGCGGGTTACTGCCTCGTAGCGGCGGCGCAGCTCATGTTCGGTGCGGTCCGTAATAGCGACCGCAACGGTGAGGCACCGCCGCCCCGCGGCCCCTGGATCAGTGCGGCCGGGATCAGCATCGGGGCGCTGTCGGCGGTGGTCGGCATCGGCGGGGGCAGCATGACCGTGCCGTTGCTGGTCTGGCGCGGGATCGCACCGGTGCGCGCAGTGGGCACCTCGTCGGCGTGTGGGGTCGCCATTGGCTTGGCCAGCGCGGTCGGCTACGCATTGCATGCCCCGGCCGGCGCCTTGCCGGAGTACTCCATTGGCTACGTCTACCTGCCCGCCGCCGTCGGCGTCGCGATGGCCTCGGTGTTGGCCGCGCCCTATGGGATGCGGCTGGCGCACCGGCTCGATGGTCGGACCTTGAAGCGGGTGTTTTCGGGGTTTTTGGTCGCCGTCGCGGTCAGCCTGCTGGCCACCCGCTGACCCGCCTAGGCATTTTGCCGCTTGTGGCGGCTTCACGAATTGTTTACAACCACACCACGCCGCCGGAGTGAGTGCGGCGGCCTTGGCAAATTCAGCCCCTTTTACGGAGAAGAGTCGATGAAAGCGTTGCGCCGCCAAACCCTGGCAAAAGCCATCCAGTTGTCGTTACTGATTGCCATGCCCGGCTTGGCCGGTGCGCAGGAGGCGCCCAGCGATGCCACCACCCTCGACCGGGTCCAGGTCACCGGCACCCGCATCAAGAAGGCCGAGATCGAAGGCCAAGTGCCGGTGCACACGCTGACGCGCGCCGACATCGAGCGCACTGGCCTGACGTCGATCGGCGATGTCGTGGCGCAGGTCACTGGCTCTGGATCCGGCTTCAACCGCACCCGCAACGCCTCGGGTAACGATGGCTTCCCGTCCGACGGCGGCGGTACCGGCGCTGGCGCGACCACGGTCGACCTGCGCAATTTGGGCACGAAGCGCGTGCTTGTGCTCGTTGACGGCATGCGCTGGGTCAATGAGTCGTCGGCTTCCGGCGTCGGTGGCGCAACCGACCTCAACACCATTCCGCTCGCGATCGTCGAGCGCATTGAGGTGCTGGAGGACGGCGCCTCGTCACTGTACGGCTCCGATGCGATTGCCGGCGTCGTCAACATCATCACCCGGCGCAACTTTGACGGCGCCCAGGTCACGCTCAACTACGGCCAGTACGAAGAGGGCGACGGTCAGACCTCCGGCGTGGACTTGGCCTGGGGTGGCTCCAGCGACAGCGCAAACTGGTTCCTGGGCGCGAGTTACTACGACCAGCAGGAAGTGCGATCGAAGGACCGCGAACGCACCCGCGATCCGGTGTTTGGCACCGGCCTGGCGCTAGGCAGCTCGCGCGTGCCGGGTGGGCGCTTTCGCTTCACCGATCCGCGCAACCTCGGGTCCTACGACCTGACCACCAACGCCGGCCTCAACAATCCGACCTATACCCCCGGCCAGCCGAACTGCGTGCCGGGCAGCCCGGGCGCGCGTACCGATGGCTTCCATTGTTTTGTCGCGGCCAACGACGCATTCAACTACGCGCAGTTCAACCTTGCCCAGACCCCGTCGGAACGCGCCGGTATCTTTGGTCAGTTCCGCTTCGACATCTCCGACAGCATCAACTGGTACGCGCGTGCGTTGTACAACCGCCGCGAGTCGTTGAATCAGGCGGCTCCCGAGCCGATCGACATCGGGCCCGGCAGTGGCACCCCGTTCGCATCGAATGCTGTCATTCCGGCCAACCACCCATTCAATCCGTTCGGCATCCAGCTTGATAAGACCAACATCAAGACCATTCGCCGACGCCCGATCGAAGGTGGTCCACGTCTGTTCGCCCAGGAGGTCAATACCTCCTACGTCGGCACGGGCCTGGAAGGCACCTTCGATGTCGGCACCCGTGGCTGGTTCTGGGACGCGAATCTGGCGCACAGCATCAACAAGGCCGAGCAGGAGAACCGCGGCAGCTACAACATCAAGAACATCGTCACCGCCCTGGGTAATCCGACCGTTTGCGCCGCGACACCGGGCTGCACGCCGCTCGACATCTTTGGTTTCAACACCATCACCCCGGAGATGCTGGCGTACATCAGCCCGGTGTTCCACGACGAGAGCGAGAACAAGCTGACCCTGGCGACCGCCAATCTGTCCGGTGACCTGTTCGACATGTGGGCCGGCCCGCTGTCGTTTGCCACTGGCTACGAGTACCGCAAGTACGAAGGTTTTTACAACCCGGACCCGCAAACCGTGCGCGGCGAGTACAACGGCGTGCCATCGCTGCCGACCCGCGGCGAGTACGACGTCAACGAGGTATACGTCGAGCTCAACGTGCCGTTGATGGCCAACTCCAGTTGGGGCAAGAAGCTCGATCTGAACATCGCCGGCCGCTATTCCGATTACTCCACCTTCGGCGGCGAGTTTGTGCCCAAGTACGGTCTGCGCTGGCAGGTGGCGGATGAGTTCTTGCTTCGCGGCACCTACGCCGAGGGCTTCCGGGCGCCATCGATTGGCGAGCTGTACGGTCTGGGCACACGTTTCGACGCGGGCCTCGACGACCCCTGCCTGATCAGTACCTCCGGCGCGCCGGCCACCGGCAATCCGGCCAACTGCGCCGCGCTCGGCGTGGCCCCGGGCCAGACCCAGTTCGACCCGCAGATCGGCGTGGAAACCGGCGGAACAACGACGCTCGAACCCGAGCGCTCGCGCAGCCTTTCACTCGGCTTCGTTTGGACGCCGTCGATCTTGGAAGATTCGGCGATCGCCAAGCGCGTTGACCTCGAAGGCACGTTCTACAAGCACCGTATCGAAGGGGCGATCCAGGCACCGGACCCGCAGACCCAGCTCAACCTGTGCGTGCAGACGCTGGATCCGCAGTACTGCAACGGCATCGTGCGCAACGGCAGCACCGACCAGATCGAGTCGTTCTCCAACTTCCTGGCCAACTTCAACGTCATCAGGACCGATGGTTGGGATTTCGACGTGTACTGGACGCTGCCGGAAAGCGCAGCTGGAAACTTCAAGGTCAGCTGGCAGAACTCGTGGGTGGGCAACTACGAGTCCGTCGACGCCACTGGCTCGCGTCAGCCGCTGGGCGTAGGCCTGCTGGTCAGTGATCCGGTGACCCGTTCGATCCCGCGCTGGAACTCCACTGCCACCGCCGATTGGCAGCGCAACAACTGGAGCGCCGCATGGACCGCCCGTCATGTCAGTGAGCTCGTCGAGGAATGCGGCGACGCCGCCGATTTCGCCGTCTGTCGCAACAATCCCGCCACCGGCCTGAACCGCCTCGGCAGCACCACGTTCCACGACGTCCAGCTGGGCTACAAGGTCAACTGGATGAAGGGATTGCAGCTACTGGCCGGTGTCAACAATGTGTTCGGCAAGGACCCGCCGATCTGCCTGTCCTGCAACCTCAACAGCTTTGATGGTTCCACCTACGATCTGCCGGGCGGCGGCTTCTGGTACCTGCGCGCCGACCTGCGTTTCTAGTCCATCTCCCTTTCGCGACAAGACAACGGCCGGGGCTAGCACCCCGGCCGTTTTTTTGATCCGAATAAATGTGGAAGCGCGGCACGTGAATCGCTTCCGCATAGCTCACACGCGTACCAGGCCGAGCGGATCAGACGGCCGTGTCAGCGCAAGGCCACGTCCGGCACTTCCAGCTCCAGCGACAATGCCAGATGATCGGAGAACGCGGCCGCCAGCGCCTGGGTACCAGAGCACTTAAGCCCGTCGCCGATCAGGATGTGGTCGATCGCGCGCTGTGGGCGCCAGCTCGGAAACGTCGGGACTTCGATCGCCGGTGGTTGCAGCCGGGTCTGGCGAAACAGCGCCTGCATTTCCGGGCGGTCGACTGCGCAGTTGAAATCGCCCATCAGCACCGCGTGCGGATGGTCGTGAAGCAACTCGGCAATGAACGACAATTGCGACGCGCGCGAGGCCGCGCCGAGAGACAAGTGCGCGATCGCAATCAGCAGGCCGTCGTCGCCTTCGCCGAATTGCGCCATCAGTACGCCGCGGCCGCTGATGCGGCCGGGCAGCGGGTGGTCGATCACTTCGCGCGGTTCGAGCTTGCTCAGCAGCCCGTTCGCACTGGAGGCGACGCCGCCGACGCTGCGGTTGGGCTGGTGGCTCCAATAATCGAAGCCGCCACGCTGGGCGAGGTAATGCGTTTGATTGGTGAACCCCGAGCGCAGGCTGCCGGGGTCACTTTCCTGCAGGCCGACAATGTCGTGCGTGCCGGCCAACTGCGCAATCGTGTCGAGACTGCCGCGCTTGTTGCCGGCGGGCAGCACATGCGACCAGCTGCGCGCGACGTAGTCACTGTAGCCGCGCGTGCTGGAACCGGCCTGGATGTTGGCGCTAAGCAGCCGCAGCCGGCGGGAGTTCATACCGATGTGCGTTTTTTGGATTTTCAGCCGCCGCTGGCAGGCGCAGTCGCCGCCGTCCCAGCGCGCGCGGCGCGCTGCTGTGCGATCAGGTGCTCGGCGATGCGCAACGACTCCTCCAGCGTCTCGGCGATCACGCGGTACTTGCCGTCGACCAGGAGGGTCGGACTGGAGTCGACCCCGCTGCGCTGCATGAACTGGATGCCACGCTTGACCTTGGCATCCACGGCGAAGCTCGCCATGGTGCTGGCGAATTGCTGCGGGTTGGCGCCGAATTTGGCGTAGAACGTACCGATTTCCTCCGGCGTGACGTTCTGTACCGGCAGGCTTTTCTCCAGGTGCACGGCGCGGAACATCGTTTCGTGAGTTTTGTCGAGCAGGCCCATCGTCTGCGCGGCGTAGAACGCCTTGGCAAACGGCATCGGGTTAGGACCAAACGGACCGGCGACGGGAATGAGCACCACGTCGGCCGGCAACCGCGCTTTCCACGACACCAGCATCGGTTCAAACGACGCGCAATGCCCGCAGGTGTAGCTGAACACCTCGACCACCTCGATCTTGCCGGTGCCCGGCATGAAAGGCTGGCCGCCGGCGATTTCGGCGTAGTCGGTGCCGGCGACGGGTGCGGGACCGGTTGGCGGGACGATTGGGCCGGCAGGCACGGGGGCGGTGGGCTCGGTTGCGGACGGGGCGGGTACTGCTGGGCTGGCGGCGGCCACGGGCGCGGCGGGTTCCACCACGGGCGCGGTGGCCGGTGATGGCGCTTCCGTCTGGCTGCATGCGGTGAGTGTGAGCAGGGCAATCAACAACGGGGCCAGGCGCAAAATCATGAGGTATCTCCGAAAAATGTCAGGGTCGGAATGCAGCGTCGGCGTGAGACTGAAGGCGCTCAGCATAGCGGCCGGTGCGATCAAGGCAGTGTAAGCGCAGGGCCGTGGCGGCGGCGCGCGCCGCAGCGCGCACTGCCCGCCGCCCACTGAGGTCAACGGCGCTTCGCGGCGCGCTCGCGTGCGATCAGGTGATCGACGATACGCAGCCGGTCAGAAGGCCGGCCGATCACCCAGTATTTCCCATTGACGATGAGGGCGGGCGTCTCATCTACACCGCTGCGCACCATGAAATCGCGTGCGCGCTGCAGCTTTGCCTCGACTGCCGGGCTCGCCATTGCGGCGACAAACCGGGGAGCGCTGGCGCCGTGGCCAGCGTAGAAGCTGGCAATCTCTTCCGTGGTCGGCCGATTGAGCGGCAGCGTGCCGTCGACATGCAGGGCACGGAACATCGCCTCGTGCGTCTTGTCGACCAGGCCTAGCGTCTGCGCGGCAAAGAATGCGCGGGCATACGGCATCCACCTGCCACCCATCGGCGCCGCCACTGGGGCAAACGTTACGTCGGCTGCCAACTTCGCTTTCCAGGGGCGGAGCACCGTCTCGAAGTCGGCGCAATGGCCGCAGGTGTAACTGAACACCTCCGCCACTTCGATCTTGCCTTTGACCGGCGCATACGGCCGGCCTCCGTCGATCACGACGTAGTCGACGTCTACGACCGGCGCTGGGCCTTTCGGCAATGCGGCCGGCTTGGCGGCGAGGGCCGCGAGGGGCAGCAGGGCGATCAGCAGCAGCACGAAGCGGGTCAGGCGCGGGGTCATCGGGGCGAGTCTCCGGATGAGGGCGTAACAAAGGACTGAATCAAAAACGCCGGCCGTTTAGTCAACGGTCGGCGCAAGGGAACGCGAGTGCAGATTGGGACCTGGGTCAGTGCGAATAGTTCACGCGTCGGTCGGCGTCGCAATGGCTTCCGGGGCCGGTGTGGTTTTGGCCGGAGCCGGCGGCGGCGCCGGTGTCGCTGCGGGCGCGGCGGGCCCGATCGGCGCGGTGCTCACGACGGCCTCGTCGCTGCGCGAGTGCAGGCCCTGCAGATAGCTGGAGAGCGAGCGAATCTCTTCGTCGGTCAGCTGCTTGGCGACAGCGGCCATGATGTTGAACATCTGCGGGTCGCGCTCGGTGGTGATGCCGGCGCGGTATTCCTCGAGGCGACGCTGCTCGTAGGCGGCCTGCTGGCCGGCGAGGTGCGGGTAGGCCGGGCCGGGGTTGCCGGCGCCGTTCGGGCCGTGGCAGGCCATGCACGCTGGGATGCCGCGCGCGGCGTCGCCGGCGCGGAACAATTGCTGGCCGACTTCGAAAAACTTCTTGCCGGCGTGCGGGCCGCTGGCGATAACGGTGTCGTCGGCAATACCGGACCCCGATTTCTGCGTGGCGAAATAGGCGCCGAGGTCACGCGCGTCCTGCGCGGTCAGCGCGTCGGCGAACGGCTTCATCGCTGCGGCCATGCCGGTATTGCGCTCGCCGCTCTTGAACAGCGCGATCTGCTGGGCAACGTAACGCTCGCTCTGGCCGGCCAGGCGCGGGTACTGCGGGTCGGTCGGGTTGCCGTCGAGACCGTGACAGGCCGCGCAGGTGCCGGCCTTGGTCGCGCCAGCCTTGACGTCGCCCCACACCACCGGCGCCGGGTTCAGCGGCGCGGTCTCGACCGGGGCGTTGTCGGGGATCGGGGTGACCGTGGTCTGGGCGTAGGCGACAGCGGCGAGCGCTAAGGCGGCGACACCGAGGATGCCTAGGACGCGGGCGTGACTCATCAGGCAAGGCTCCGAACAACAGATAGACGCACGGGATGGCAGGCCGGGACGCGGCCGCCGCAACCGCGGAATTATCGTCGGGGGGCGCAGTCGGGTCAACGCGCAGGCCCCGCAAGGCCCGCTACGACAGGCGCGCGGCTGTCGTCGAAGGCGCCCGATAGCGTCGCCGTGCGATGCTAGCGTCATGGCTAACATGCTCGCTCGCGCCAAATACCTCTTGGCCGCACACAACACCCAGCAACTTCCGCCCGACGGCGGCTTTGAAGTCGCCTTCGCCGGCCGCTCCAATGCCGGCAAGTCCACCGCGCTCAATGCGATCTGCCAGCAGAACGCGCTCGCGCGGGTGTCCAAGACCCCCGGCCGCACCCAGCAGCTGGTGTTTTTTGACGTTCCGCCGACCACCGAGAAGTATCTGGTCGACCTGCCCGGCTACGGGTTCGCCAAGGTCCCGAAGGATCTCCAGGCGCACTGGCAGGCGTTCCTTGACGAGTACTTCCGTACCCGAGAGGCGCTCAAGGGCCTGATCGTGGTGATGGACATCCGTCATCCGCTCAAGGACTACGACAAGCAGATGCTCGGCTACGCGGTCAGCCGCGGCCTGCCCGCGCACGCGATCCTGACCAAGGCCGACAAACTCGGCCGCGGCGCCCAGGGCAACACGATGCTGGCGGTGCGCAAGGAGATGCAGGCCGAATACGGCGAGCAGGTCAGCGTGCAGGTGTTCTCCGGCGAGACCAAGCAAGGCGTGGAAGAAGCGCGACGGATTATTGGCGGATGGTTGGGGATGTTCTGAGCAACGCCAAGGCGAGGCCCCGAACGTAGTCGCGCTAATTGTCATGCATCCTGCAGGCGCGGATCCATCCACCCGCGCAGCGCATCCACTAGCGTATTGATCGCCACGATCAGCGCCCCGATCACCAGCACCACGCCGAGCACCAGGGTGTAGTCGCGGTTGAGCGCGCCTTGGACGAAGTAGCGGCCCATGCCGGGGATGCCGAACACCTGTTCGACCACCGCCGAGCCGGTGACGACGTTGATCAGCGCCGGCGACAGCCACGCGACCACCGGCAGCAGCCCGGGTTTCAACGCGTGGGCGAACAGCAGCCGGGTTTCGGAAAATCCGCGCGCGCGCGCGGCGCGCAGGTAGTCGGCCGAAAGCGTCTCCAGCATCGAGGCCCTGGTCAGGCGCGCGCAGTAGGCGATGTTCGGCAGTGCGAGTGCGATCACCGGCAGCACGATGTTGTTCCACTCGCCCCAGCCACCGGCGGGCAGCCACTGCAGCGTCACCGCGAACAGCAGCACTAGCAGTGGCGCGGCGACGAATTTTGGAATCGCCAGTCCTAGGCCAGCGGCGAACATCAAACCGCGATCGGACCACTGGCCCGCACGCAGCGACGCCCACACGCCTAGCGGAATGCCAACGCCGAGCGCGAGCAGCAACGCCAGCCCGCCGTTGAGCGCCGACACCGGCAACGCGTTGGCGACCAGTTGGTTGACGGTGTAGTCGGGATACTGGAACGACGGCCCGAGATCGCCGCGCGCGACGTCGCTGAGCCAGGCGCCGTACTGCGCTAGCAATGGCTGGTCGAGGCGGTATTGCGCGGCGAGCGCGGCCTGCACTTCCGGTGGCGCCGCTTTCTCGCTGTCGAACGGTCCGCCCGGCGCGGCGCGCAGCAGGACGAAGCACAGCGTGGCGAGAATCCACAGGGTGAGCAGCGCTTCGAGTAGACGGCCGGCGAAGTGTTTCATGCGCCGATAAACCTGGCGGTTGTTATTGACGTCTTACGCGCGAAGGCGCCGTTCCGGCGACTTTTTTCAAGGAAGCTCTGAACAAGCCGAACGTTGGCGCGCAGCGGCGGGGACCGTTGATTCCGTCCATGGTTCGACAAGCTCACCACGAACGGAATCAACTCGTTTGGACCATGGTTCGGCAAGCTCACCACGAACGGCGTCAACGTGTTCGGACCTTTAGCTCTGCGGTTGTCTGGGATCTGGTGCGCAACCGAAGGCGTCATCGCTGAGCCTCATCCAATCGCAGCCAGCGACTCGCATGGCGATCGAGCGAATTCGCCTCGAAGCCGCGCACGCGATCGCTGACCAGATGCTTGGACGTGTAGAAATACAGCGGGATCACTGCGTTCGCGCTCAGCAGCCTCGTCTCGGCCGCGTGCAGCCATGCGTTACGCGCGGCCTCGGATTTCGCCGCGTCGGCTTTTGCTAAGCGTGCGCGAAAACCGGCGTCGTCGTACCCCGTCCAGTTCAGCGGACCATCACTGCCAAACCCGGCGAGGAAGTTGCGCGCGTCGGGCACGTCGGCGATCCAGCCGCCGCGGAACACCTGGGTGATCACGCGCTGCTTGCGGTTGCCGACGAACACCTTCCACTCCTCGTTGCGCAAGCGCACCTGCACCCCAAGCACCTGCCGCCACATCGAGGCCACCGCCAGCGCGAGGCGTCGGTGCGGTGTGGACGTGTTGTAGCGCAGCTCGATCACCAGCGGTTGTCGTTGCGAATACCCCGCGGCGCGGTACATCCGCTGGGCGCGCGCCTCGCGTTGCGCCTGGCTCAGGGTCGACCATGACGTCGATGCCGGCATGTAGCCGGCGATGCCCGGCGGCACGATGCCGTAGGCCGGGGTCTCACCCAGGCCGGTGACGTAACGCGTGAGCTTGTCGCGGTCGATAGCGAGCGCGAGGGCTTCGCGCAGCGCCGGCTGACCCCGCAACGGCGGCTTGGTCAGATTCAAGCCGAGCCAGAACGCGCCGATATACGGCGCGATGTGCAGCTGCGCACCGAAGCGCTCGCGCAATGCCGGCAGCGGTTGCGGCGGCACCACTTCGGTCAGGTGCAGGTCGCCGGCGGCGAAGCGCTGCAGCTCGGCGGCGGCGTCTTCGGTGACGTGGAAGCGGATGCTTGCGATCTTGACGTTGCGCGCGTCGTGGAAATACGCGTTGCGTTTGATCACGAGATTCGCCTGCGGCGTCCACGCCTGCAGGCGGTAAGCGCCGTTGCTGATCAGTTGCCCTGGTCGCGTGTGTTGCGCGCCATACCGCTCGACTGCTGGCAGGTACACCGGAAACGCAATCGGCAGCGTCAGCAGCGCCGGCAACGAGGCGCTGCGGTTGAGCGTGAACACCACCGTGCGCGCGTCAGGCGCGGCCACGCCCAGTGCGCTCGGCGGCTGCTTGCCGGCTTGCACCGCTTGCGCGTTGTCGAGCGCGTCGAACAACTCGCCGAACGGCGCCGCCGTCATCGGTGCGAACGCGCGACGGAAACTGGCGACAACTTGCGGCGCGTCCAGCAGCTCGCCGTTGCTCCAGCGCAGGCCCTCGCGCAGCACGAACGTCCAGCGGCGGCCGTCGGCCGATACCATCCAGCGCTGCGCGATGCCCGGAATCAGGCGGCCGCGCGCGTCCTCGGTGACCAGGCCCTCGTACAGATCACGTAACACGTTGCCGCACGCGACCTCTTGGCAGCGGTGTGCATCGAGCGTGCTCGGCTCGGGGCCGTTGCCGCGCTGCAGGGTTTGCGCGGGTGTGGCCAAGGTCACCACTGCCAAGACGACGGCGGTCACGCGCGCTAGTAGCACGGACAGACCACAGCGTTGCGGAGAAGATACGGTTCGGGCCAAGGCGACGGCTACACTTCGAGGTCTTGCGATTGTAGGGGAGCTCCCGCATATCGCTGTCCTAGTCCCACATGCGAGCTGCCCGTGTCCGGTCCCAATCAGGTCAAGGAAGTCCCGATCCCGTCGCTCGAAGACGGCGGCCGCGATGCGCTGGTCGAATACCTCGCGTCGGGCGTGCGGCCCGAAGCGGATTGGAAGATCGGCACCGAGCACGAGAAGTTCGGTTTCCGCACCGACGACCTTCGCGCCCCCACATTCGACGGCGAGCGCGGCATCGAGGCTTTACTCAAAGGCCTGACCCAATTTGGCTGGGCTCCGGTAGAGGAGGCAATTCCCGGAGAAACACCCCGCGTGATCGCACTGACCCGCGACGATGCGTCGGTGTCGCTGGAGCCGGCTGGACAGCTCGAACTCTCCGGGGGGCAGCTGGCGACGTTGCATGACACCTGCAGCGAGGCGGCCCAACACCTGCGCGAAGTCCGCGCGGTGGCCGAGCCGATGGGGCTGGGATTTCTCGGCATGGGCTTCCAGCCGAAATGGCGTCGCGACCAGATGCCGTGGATGCCGAAGGGCCGCTACAAGATCATGCGCGACTACATGCCCAAGGTCGGCTCGCTTGGCCTCGACATGATGACGCGCACCTGCACCGTGCAGGTCAACCTCGACGTCGCGTCCGAGGCCGACATGGTGAAGAAGTTCCGCGTGTCGCTGGCGCTGCAGCCGATCGCGACGGCGCTGTTCGCCGACTCGCCTTTTACCGAGGGCAAGCCGAACGGGTATCTCTCGTACCGGTCCCACATCTGGACCGATACCGATGCCGGCCGCACCGGGCTGCTCGATTTCGTTTTCGAGGACGGCTTTGGTTACGAGCGCTACGTCGACTACCTGCTCGACGTGCCGATGTATTTCGTCTATCGCGATGGCCAATATATCGACGCGTCCGGGCAATCGTTCCGCGATTACCTCGATGGCAAGCTGCCGGCGTACCCCAACCAGCGCCCCACCATGAAGGATTGGGCGGACCACAGCACCACCGCGTTTCCGGAAGTGCGGCTCAAGAAGTACCTGGAAATGCGCGGCGCCGACTCCGGGCCGTGGAACCGGATCTGCGCGCTGTCGGCGTTCTGGGTCGGGCTGTTGTACGACGCGACCGCGCTCGATGCGGCCTGGGATCTGGTCAAGGATTTCAGTCTGGCCGAGCGTCACGCGCTGCGCGACGGCGTGCCCCAACACGCGTTCAAGCTGCCGTTCCGCGGCGGCACCGTGCTGGATCTGTCCCGGCGCGCGTTGGAGATATCGGCGCACGGCTTGGCGCGGCGAGCGCATCTCAACAGGCACGGCGCAGACGAGTCGATCTACCTGGCGCCAATGATGGAATTCGTCGAAGCCGGCATGACGCCGGCCGAGCGCAAGCTCGAGCTGTTCCAAGGAGCGTGGGGCGGTAGCGTTGATCCGGTGTTTGCGGAGTTCGCGTACTGAGGGTTCTGCGTTGCGCGCCCGAGCAGGATAAGCCCGACCTACGAGTTGAAAAAACGCCGAACTTCGCGGCCCAACGACCTCTTGAATCGTCGTTCCCGGAAGGGCCGGAATCCGACGCCGATGTGGCCTAAGGCACTTGAGGTTCGGCGCCACCAACGTCGCGTGGGCCGGCGTTCGCATGAATGGTGCGCTCGCGCGCGACGCTGCAACAGCACGCCGCGCGCATGCGCGGGTCCCCCCCGCTGATCGCCTACCATGGGCCTATCCCGCATCGCCCAAGAGCACGCCATGAAATCACGCGCCGCCGTCGCTTTTGCCCCTGGGCAGCCGCTGCAGATGGTCGAGATCGACGTAGCGCCACCGCGCACCGGCGAAGTGCTGGTACGCATTGTCGCCACGGGCGTGTGCCACACCGACGCGTTCACGCTCAGCGGCGACGACCCCGAAGGGTTGTTTCCGGCCGTGCTCGGCCACGAAGGCGGCGGCATCGTGGTCGAAGTCGGCGAAGGCGTTACCACCGTCAAGCCCGGTGACCACGTGATCCCGCTGTACACGGCCGAATGCAGCGCGTGCAAATTCTGCCTGTCGGGCAAAACCAACCTGTGCCAGGCGGTGCGCGCGACCCAGGGCCGCGGCGTGATGCCCGACGGCAGCACGCGCTTCAGTTACAACGGCGCGTCGATCTACCACTACATGGGTTGCAGCACCTTCAGCGAGTACACGGTGGTCGCTGAGGTGTCGCTGGCGGTGATCCACCCCGCGGCGCCGCTGGAAAAAGTCTGCCTGCTCGGTTGCGGTGTCACCACCGGCATCGGCGCCGTGCACAACACCGCGAAGGTGCAGCCAGGCGACAGCATCGCGGTGTTCGGCCTCGGCGGGATTGGGCTGGCGGTGATCCAGGGCGCGGTGCAAGCCAAGGCCGGGCGCATCATCGGCGTGGACACCAACCCCGGCAAGTTCGACCTCGCGCGCAGCATGGGCGCGACCGACTGCATCAATCCAAGAGATTTGGACAAACCCATCCAGGACGTGATCGTCGAACTCACCGACGGCGGCGTCGACTACAGCTTCGAGTGCATCGGCAACGTCCAGGTGATGCGCGCGGCGCTGGAGTGCTGCCACAAGGGCTGGGGTGAGAGCGTCATCATCGGCGTTGCCGGCGCGGGCCAGGAAATCAGCACGCGGCCTTTCCAGCTGGTCACCGGGCGCGTGTGGCGCGGCTGCGCATTTGGCGGCGTCAAGGGGCGCACGCAGTTGCCGGGCATGGTTGAGCAGGCGATGCGCGGCGAGATCGATCTCGATCCGTTCATCACCCATACGCTACCGCTGGAACGGATCAACGAAGCGTTCGAGCTGATGCACGCGGGCACGTCGATCCGCACCGTGATTCATTACTAACGGCATAAGGCTTATTCAACTGCATTTTAAAGTGATCAGCGGCGCGATCCATTGCATCTACCTCATCTCCACGGCGATCGAGCACGAGTGTGCGGCGAGCTTTCCGTCCGGTCAGGACGTAGCCTTTGATTGAAGAGGAAGAAGTCCGCCTCAAGCCACGTTGGATATCATTTTCGCCGCTCTCGAAACGTCGTCGCTCGCGTGGGACGCATTGGGTATCCACCACCGTCTTGCTTCAAGTTGGGTGACAAGTAGCCCGTCCATCCATCCGTCGACGAAGACGCGGTGAGCCCCTCGGCACCATGCTGCGAAGAAAGGACTGACATGCACCGCATCGAAGATCAGGCCTGCTTCGGCGGCCGCCAGCAAGTCTGGTCGCACCCGTCGATCGTGCTCGGCTGCGAGATGCGTTTTGCTGTCTACCTGCCGCCACGAGCCGCCCGCGCGGCGTGCCCGGTGCTTTATTGGCTCTCGGGTCTGACCTGCAGCGAACAGAACTTCATCACCAAGGTCGGCGCGCAGCGCTACGCCGCCGAGCATGGGCTGATTCTGGTCGCGGCCGACACCAGCCCGCGCGGCGAGGGTGTCGCCAACGCCGCGGGTTACGACCTCGGCCAGGGCGCGGGCTTCTACGTCAATGCGACCCAGTCGCCGTGGTCGCGGCACTACCGCATGTACGACTACGTGGTCGACGAGTTGCCGGCGCTGGTCGATGCGCATTTTCCGACCACCACCGCGCGCGCGATCAGCGGCCACTCGATGGGCGGCCATGGCGCGTTGATCGTGGCGCTGAAGAATCCCGGACGCTACCGCAGCGTGTCGGCGTTCGCGCCTATCGTCGCGCCCTCCCAGGTGCCGTGGGGCGAGAACGCGTTGACCGCGTACTTCGGTGCGGACCGCGGGGCATGGGCGCAGTGGGATGCGGTCGAGCTGGTGCGCGATGCCGGCGAGCGTTTGCCGTTGCTGATCGACCAGGGCGACGCTGACGAATACCTGGCCACCCAGCTCCGACCGGCGTTGCTGCAGGCCGCCTGCGAGCGCGCCGGGCACCCGCTGACGTTGCGCCTACAGCCCGGCTACGACCATTCCTATTACTTCGTTTCCAGCTTCATCGCCGACCACATCGCCCATCATGCGGCGGCGTTGCACGGCTGAGCGCTGCCGGGCTTGGTGCCCGCTAGTCTTCCAGTGGGTGGCAGGCCGATCGTGGGGCCGACCACCCTGGGGAGCAGGACGATGAAGGCATGGGGAATTTTGTGTGCGGTGTTACTGCTGGCGAGCGCATCGGTGATGGCGCAGTCGCTTCGTTCGGTTGCGGTGCCGCAGGAAGCACTGCGCGGGATAGAGGTCGATCAGTCCCAGTGCAAGCCACACATCTACAGGAACAAACAACTGCGCGCCGAGAACGAGGCTCTCAAAGCGCAGGTTGCTGGATTCACGAGTCTGGGCGGCAGCCATGTAATGGCCTACTGCGAGAGTGGGAATCCGTCGCTCAGCCGCAGCACGGCCGGCGTGAGCTCTGTGCAGTCTTGCCGGCTACAACTGCGAGCCGGTTAGCGGCCAGTGCCGCACCAGTTGCCAGGCCAGCGACAGTGCTCCGGCGGCTTCGTGTGCGACACCGGCGCGCAGCAATGCGTCAGGTCGTAATCGAAGACCCCTGCGCCAGCACGAAATCCGTGTAGGCGAAGCGCCCATCGCGCAATAGCGATTCACCGCGCTGCAGCGCCACTGGCGTGGCGAACATCGGCCCGTTCCACACCAAGGTGTGGAACTCGCCGTTCTCGCCGCAGGGGTCGCAGGTTGCCGGTAGTGAGGCAAGCAGTTCGGCGTCGAACGCGCGCCCGCTGAATTCGGCCGACAGCTGTTCCGTATCGACGCAGCACAACCGCGTCTGTAGTCCCTCGCGCAGCATGTCGCGGGCGACAGCGGCGGTATCAAGACCGAACAACGGTGTGGTGATGCCCCAGCCGAGTTTTGCCAGCGACGCCGCGCGCCATGCGCGCACATCGGCCAGGAACAGATCACCGAACGCAACGGTCTCTAGGCCTGTCCAGCGCGCACGTGCGTCGCCGAGCGCAGCGGCGAACGCGCTTTCATACGTGAGGTTGTCGCATTGCGGTGGGATGACTGCCTCGATCAGCGGCAAGCCGACGGCCTCGGCTTGCGCGTGCAGCACGTCGCGCCGAATGCCATGCATTGCGACGCGTTCGTAGCCCGACGTCACCGTAGTCAGCAGGCCGACCACGTGTACGTCGTCGCGCTGCTGCAACGCATGCAGGGTCCACGCAGCGTCCTTGCCGCCGCTCCAGGACAGCAGGATTTGCTGCTTCATGCGGAGTCGGTCTTGTTCAGCAGCCCGCTATAGACCATGGCGGTCATGTGGCGCCGGTTGCGCCCGAGGTCAGACGGCACTGACATCGCGCAGCTCCCAGCCCCCGCCCGCGAGCAGGCGCAGACGTTGCTTGAACACACTGCCGGGCAGGGCGGTGGTGACCACAAGATCGATGTGCAGATCGTGTTGTTTGCCCTCGACGGTTGCGCTGGGATCGGTGGCGCCGAACGCGGGATCCACGGCGTCGGGATCGGGCTGGCGCAGGCGCCAGCGCTGGAACAGCCCATCGCTGCGCAAGGCGGCTTGCAGCTCCTCGGCGAACCCCTCCGCGCCCTGTGCGGTGAATGACAACTCCGGTGTACTGCCGCGTGCGCGGGTCGCATCAGGCAAGCTGATGTAATAACGGGTGGCCATCGATTGGTCTCCGGTTTGACGGGCGTCGGACAACGCTCGTACGGGGCATCGGACTGGGCGCCAGCCTAGACGCCCGATTATGCGACCACCGTGAACAGTCGCGATCGCTCACGCGCCTGAGGCGCCGGCTCAGTCGAGGTGCACGTGGGCGCCGTGCCCTTTGGGACAGTGGCAGACCGCCGTGGGTCCGTACTCGAGTCCGAACGTGCGGCCGTCGCGGTGGCGCTGCCAGTAGAAGTTCGGAGCCTTCTCGCCGCGGTTGCCGATCTCGGCCATGTCGGCGTCGACATCGAACAGTCGGCCGTCGACCATGACATAGCGCGTGTCGACGGTGGCGCGGATGTTCTGCAGCGGATTGCTGTTGAGCACCACCAGATCGGCCTGTTTGCCGACCTCGAGCGAACCCAGTTGTGTGCCTAGACCCAGCATGTCGGCGCCGTCGAACGTGGCCGCGCGCAGCGCCTGGAAATTACTGAAACCGCCCTGCGCGAGCATCCAGATTTCCCAGTTGGGCGACAGCCCCTGCAGCTGGCCATGGCCGCCGATCTGGATCTTGACGCCGGCGTCGCGGAGTTTTTTAGCAGCCTTGGCGACTTCGAGATGGTAGTAGTCCCAGTCCGGCGCCGTCTCGCGACGGATCGCGCGCGCGTCGAGCGTCTCGCGCGGGAAGAAGCGCTTGAGCTTCTTGTCTTCCCACACATTATCGTGCGCGTACCACCAGTACTCGCCCGACAGGCCGCCATAACTGACGACCAGCGTCGGCGTGTTGCGCACGTCGGTCTGCGACCACAGGCCGATCACGTCGTTGTACAACGGCGCAATCGGAATGTTGTGCTCGATGCTGGTGGCGCCGTCGAGAACCATCGTCATGTTGTGGTGGAACGTGCTGCCGCCTTCCTCGACCACCAGCATGCGCAGCTCGCGCGCGGCCTGGTTGATCTGCTGGCGCTGGTCGCGCCGCGGCTGGTTGTAGCTCTTGACCGAGAACGCGCCGTTGGCCTGCATCCGGCGCAGGTGGCTGCGCGCGTCGTCGAGCGAATTGACCACCGCCTTGAAGTCGCCGTCGGCGCCGTACAGGATCGTGCCGGTCGAGAACACGCGCGGGCCGACCATGCGCCCGGCCTTTTGCAATTCGGCCTCGGAGAACACGAACTCGGTCGTTGCCGACGGGTCATGCATCGTGGTCACGCCGAACGCGAGGTTGGTGTAGTACGCCCAGTTCTGCTGCGGCACCACGCCTTGACCGAAGTGCGCAGCATGCGCGTGGGCATCGACGTAACCCGGCACGATAGTCTTGCCGCTCGCATCGATCGTGCGCGCGCCCGCTGGAATCACCACTGACCCTGTGGCGCCCACCGCCGCGATCACGTCGCCGCGCACGAGCACGGTGCCGTCCTCGATCACCTCCTCGCGTTGCTCGGCATCGCGCATGGTGACGATGCGCGCATGGGTGAACGCGACCACGTCGGTGGGTTTGTCGACCGGCAGGGTCAGGCCGACCTTGATACCGCCACCATTGGTGGCCTTGGGCAGCACTGCGGGCGCGCCGGGCAGGAAGGCGAAACTCTGGTTGAGGTCGCGCGAGTAGTACGCGTCGCCGACCATCCAGTGCAGCGATTTGGATTGCGCGCCCCAGTGGAAGTAGCTGCCGACGTCCGCGCTGACCTGGGTCACCGGCAACGCCTTGCTGTCCTTCGACAGCTCCACCGATTGGCCGGTGGTCACGAGCGGCGACACGTAAGCGTTGAACAACTCGGTGAACGCGATCCACTTGCCGTCCGGGCTGACGCTGACCGCATCGACGTACTTGAGGTTGTACAGCTCGCGCGGATCCTCGCCGTGCAGGCCGACCGACATCAGTTTCTTCTTGAGGCCACCGCCCGTGAGGTACGCGACCCGGTACGAGCCGGGCCGCGATCCGTCGGGGATGAACTGCGGGGCTTCGCCTTCCTCGGCTACGCGCACGGCCGGGCCACCATCGGCCGGCATCACGTAGATGCCGCGATCGCCGGACCACAGCGAACCGGTCAAGCCGCCGCCGCCGGATTTTGAGTAGACGATGCGGCGGCCGTCGGGCGAGAAGCGCGGGCCGTAATAGAAGCCCTTTTCCTGAGTGAGGCGCTTGCCCATGCCAGTGCCGCCGGCGTCGCGCACGTAGATCGCGCCGAGCGCCTCGTCCGACCAGGTCGTGTACAGCAGCTTGCGGCCGTCGACGCTGAAACTGGGCTGGTATTCGTACAAGTTCTCGTTGCCGGTCAGGCGCTCGGGTTGGCCGCCCGGCAAGCGCTTGCGCCACAGCTGCCCGACTGCATGGAACACGAGCGTGTTGCCGTCGGCCGAGGTCGCGACATCGCGGATCATCTTCGGCGCGAAGCGATCCTCGTCGAGCGTCTGTTGGAATCGCAGCGGCGCGGTGACGGTCTGCTCGACGCTCGCGCTGAACGGAATGTTGGCGGGGTTGCCGCTGGCGATGTCGACCCGCCACAGCTTGCCCTTGGCCCACACCACGACCGACTTCGAATCCGGCGTCCAGTCGAAATTCGCATACGGGCCGAAAATCGCCCAGGCCTCCTGCTGGTCGTGCGAAAGGCCATCCCAGACGGGCCGAACCTCGCCGCTGGCGAGGTCCAGCACGTGCAACACCGATTTTTCGCGAATGCGCTTGACGAACGCGAGGGACTTGCCGTCGGGCGATGGCTGCGGCCGCACCGCGCCGCCGGGCGTCGCGATCAGGGTATCGGTCTTGCCGGTTTCGCGATCGAGGCGCTTGATCGCATAAATAACTTCGTGTGGGTTCTTGTTGTACTGGAACGTCGGCGCCGCACTGACGTCTTCGGAAAAATAGACGTAGCGCCCATCGGGCGACACCGCCGGTTCCCCGAGGTCCTGCTGGTCGTTTTTCTGTTTGGTCAGTTGCAGGCCACCGCCGCCGGCGACGTGGTACAGCCACAGCTCGCCGGCGCCAAGCGAGCGCTCGCCAGTGAAGTGCTTGCGGCCGATCAGGTACTGGCCGTCCGGCGTCCATGCCGGGTTGTTGAGCAGCCGGAACTCTTCCTTCGTGACCTGGGTGGCATCGCGCCCGTCGCTGCTGCCGCCGAGCTTGAGGCGCCAGAGATTGTTGCCGCCGCCGCGGTCGGAGGTGAACGCGAGTTCGCGGCCGTCCGGTGAGAAACGTGGCTGCACGTCCCACGCCGGGCCGCTCGTCACCCGCGTCGCGCTGCCGCCGGCGATCGGCAGGCGGTACAGGTCGCCGAGCAGCGCGAATGCGAGTTCGCGACCGTCGGGCGACACGTCGACATCCATCCAGGTGCCTTCGTCGGTGTCGAAGCGCACGGACTTGGTCACGCCGTGAGCCGCACTCACGTCCCACTTCGGGGCCTCTTCGTCCTTTTCGCCGGGCTTGCGCTTGCCCTTGGCGGTCTGCGCCGAGGCCTTGGCCGGATCGGTGCCCGCGGGATCCAGCGCGTCCTGCTCGAGCTGCACCGGCGGCTTGTCGGGCTCATCCGCATCCTTGGACTGGGGCGCGGGCTGCGGCGGCGCCTGCGCGCTCGCGGGGGCGTCAATGCCGAAGGAAAGCGCGCTGGTAAGCGCAAGAACAAGCAGGCGGCGGTTCGGGGTCATCGAGGGTCTGCGCAGGCGGACAAAGTCCCGCAGCCTACCCCGCGGCGCCGATGTCGGCCCAGGCTGAAAGTCCTGCACCGTGTGACGGCGATCACGCGCCGCTGCATTGCCATAGAAGAACGCCAGGACGCGGCGGCGACTTTATGAGTCAGCCGTGGCCGTCGGGCGCGGCGGCCCTTCCCTCACGCGGCGCATCACGCCGACACAACTCAGGCCTCGAACTTCGCGGTCTCGGAGGCAAATCCGACCACCAGCGCGCCCTTGCCGACGTTGACCATGCCGGTGAGGCTCATCACGCTTTCGAACAGTTCGACGTTTTGCTTGGCGCAGGCCGAGCGCAAGTCCTCGTAACCATTGAGTGCGCGCATCTCCGCGAGCTCACCGCCATAGCTGATGCACACCGTCGGCGTCATCAAGCCCGCTTGGACCCGCTTGATGGTGAAGTCGAAGAGCTTGCGCACGGCGAGGTCGAAGCCCTTGATCTTCGCCACCGGACCGGTCTCACCGCGATGGCAGTACAGCACCGGCTTGATGTCGAGCGCGCTGCCAAGTGCGGCACTGAGCAGGCTCACGCTGCGGTCGCCGCGCTTGCGCGTGCGCGCCCTCAGGTAATACAGGTCGCGCGGAATCATGTAGGTGTGCGTGTACAGCGCCAGGTTCTCCAGACGCGCGCGAATCTTCGGCGCGCCTTCGCCTGCTTCGACCAGACGCACCGCTTCGACCGCAGTGATGCCCTGGCCGGCGAACAGACTCTGGGTATCGATCACGCGCAATGCGAACGGGGTGGTGTTGCCCGCGGCAGTGCGAACGGGTCGGTAGTCGTTGAGGATCGCGAAGCTCGCCTGCTGCGCGTTGTCGAAAATGGGGCTGCGGGTGCGCGTGGTGGTCATGCAGAACACGTAGTCGTAATCGATCACCAGACGGTTCAGGAACAAGTCCTGGATCTGTTGCACGGTGAACGACTGCGTCTCCGCATCGACGCCGTGCTCGGCCACGTGCTCATGCAGGAACTGCAGCGTCGCCTCTTCGTTGCGCTGGTCGGCCAGCACTGCCGCACCGATACGCACCGTGGTTGGCAGCAGGATGAGGCCGTGCTGCTGCATGTATTCCTGCGGTAGATCGCAGGCCGAGTCGACCACCAATCCGATGCGCATGTTGCCTCCAGCCGGGCGGTCGCCAAGGTCGTTGCCCGATGGCAGCGAGGATAGCCCCGCTTCCGTGAGCGGCCTGCTTCACACGGCGTCCCGCCCCCGTGTCCGTCAGGTGCGGCGGCTCACGCCCATGGGCAGGGTGGCCGCGCGTTGCATCTCGGCGTCGGCGAGCACGCCCGGATCGCGCAGCGCGGCCAGCGCGAAGTCGTGGGCATCAAAGCCCCAGAACAACTGGCCGTCGAACGCCAGCGTCGGCACCCCGAACACGCCGGCAGCGAGCGCGGCATCGGTGTTGGCACGCAGTGCGCGTTTGCTCGCTTCGTCGATCGCAGCGGCATCGATGCCGAGCGCCGCCGCCACTGGTGCCAGCGCTTCGATGCTGTCGCCGGCTTCACCGCGCGCCCAGATCCAATCGAAGATCGCGTCGATCGCTTGCGGCGTGCTGCCCGCGGCGACGCACAGCCGCAGCGCGGCGATCGGATTGAACGGGTGCGCGGGCGGGAAGCGCAGGGTGACGCCTTCGCGCCGTGCCTGCCATAGCACGTGCCGGTAGGTGAATTCGCGCTTGCCGGGAATCTCCGCCGGGCCTTTTTGTCCGCGCGCCGCCAGCACTGCGGCGAACACCACCGGCACCAGTTCGATCGCGCGCTCGTCCAGCATGGCCTTGACCTTGGGCCAATGCAGATAGGCAAAGGGCGAGATGAAATCGAAGTACCAGCGCGGCGTGTCGATCATGGGTCGCGACCTCAGTGCCAAGCGCCCAGGATCAGGCCGTACAGCGTGAACTGCAGGATGTGGTAACCGCTGTCGATCATCCACAGCTTCAGGCTGCGCTGCGCGAATGCATAGTTGATGCCAAAACTCATCGCGACGAAGAAGAAGCCCACCACGAAACCGACGCTCGCACCTTGCGAGGCGGTGGCAGTGTGCGGCAGGAACAGTTCGAACATCAGCGCCGACAACAGGCTGCAGACGAACGCCAGGGCGAAGATGCGCGCTTGGTGCGGAGGGGCGGCGGCCGGATCGATGCCGGCTTCGCGACACCACACGTTCTTGAACAACGGGCCGTACCAAAGGCCGCCGAGCACGAAGGCGGACACCGCGGCGGCGATCACCGCCAGCCAGTTGAGGTCGATCGAGGGCATTTGCATCGGTAGGCTCCTGGGCGCGAGTAGCGAGCATACGGCCGGCACCGGGCGGCGCGCGAGGTGGTGCGCGTCGGGCTTGTGAGCGCGGCGGCCAAGGCGGAGACTGGGTCGCCAAGAGGGTACCGATGAAATACGGTTGGGTTGCGATGCTGCTGGGCCTGCTCTGCGTCGCCGCGCAGGCGCAGTCCGCTGTGCCGCCGCCCAGGCCCACTGACCTCGTCGCCATCGAGCGCTTGCGCGCACCGCCCCTTGCCGATGCCGCCGCCGCGGTGCGCGCGCTGCCGGAGCAGGCATGGACCGCCACCGGTTCGCCGCATCAGCTGGCCGGCGCAGTACACGGCCGCGGCTGGTGGCGCTTACACCCGCCAGCGGGGGGCAACGACCGCGTACTGCTGGTCTATCACCCGTACAGCGCGCGTCTGACCGTGATGACACCCCCGGACTACCGCGTGCAGCATGCCTCGATCTTCGACACCGCCGGCGATGCGGCGCATTCGCGCCGCGCGCTGGTGTTCCCGTTGCGCAGCGCTGGCCCGGTCTACATCGGCGGCCAGGACCTGCGCTATCCATTGCAGGTCGCGGTGCAAGCGGGTGCCGACTACGCAGTGGAGGACCACACGCATTCCCGGGTGTTGTGGCTGAGCCTGGGCATCCTGATCGGTGTGTCGCTGGTGGTACTGCTGTTCTGGACGCGGCTGCGCGAGCGCGTGTACCTGCTGTTTGCCGCGAGCATGGGGCTGCAACTGCTGTACGTGCTCCTGGCCTATGGCGACGCCTATGCGTTGTTCGGGCTGTCCTGGCTGGCGCGGTTCGGCGTGGCCGGGATATGGTTCGTCGCCACCGCCTCGACGATCGTCACGGTGTTGTTCCTGCTGGAGTTCGCCGAGTTGCGGGTGCGGGCGCCGTGGCTCAGTCGCGCGTTGTGGGTGGTCGGCGCCCTGCTGCCGGCGGTGCTGTTACTGGCGCTGGTGTCGCCGTGGCCGGCCGACAAGGCCTGGTTCCCGCCGCTGGGCAACGGCCTGCTGCTGCTCGCTAATCTGCTCGCGATCGCGACCCTGCTCACGGCCTGGCTGCGTGGCGGCCGCCATGCCGGCTTCGTGCTGGTGGCGTGGGTGCCGCTGGTAACGGTGTCGACCGCACGCGCGATGCAACTCAGCGCCGGGATGCCACTGGCGCCGTGGCTGGAATATGGGCTGCCGGTGATGGAGGCGTTCGCCGCCTTGGTGCTGGTGTTGGGCCTGGCCGATCGCATGATGTTGTTCCGGCGCGAGCGTGACGCCGCCCAGTCGCACGCCGACCACGATGCGTTGACGGGCGTGTACAACCGCGGCGGAATCTTGCGACGGCTCGATAATGCGATCTTCGATGCACGCCGCAAGCGTCTGCCACTGTCAGTGCTGTTCCTGGACCTCGACCATTTCAAGCGGATCAACGATACCCACGGCCATCCGATCGGCGATGCGTGCCTGGCCGCGGTCACTGAGGCGATTGCCGCCGAGACCCAGGCCGAGCACCTGCTTGGGCGCATGGGCGGCGAGGAGTTCCTGTTGCTGCTGCCGGGCTGCAACCGCCGTCATGCCCGCGATATCGGCGAACAGATCCGGCTGCAGGTCGAGGCCAGTTGCCAGACCGTCAGGTGCGCGAACGTGGATCTGACGCTAAGCATCGGCGTGGTCGAATGCGGCCCAGCCGACAATGCGGCGACGTTGATCCAGCGCGCCGACGAGGCGATGTACTTGGCCAAGCACCAGGGCCGCAACCGCGTCGTCGCGGTCGGCCCAGCGGCCGCCTGACCTCGGGCTCTAGGTCCAACCGGGCTTGCTCGCCTACCCGTATCACCACCGACGCTCGACCGCCCGGATTTCAGCGCAGGTGCGCACTTCCAGGCGGCCTTATCAGCGGCATGCTCGCGCTTGCGAGCCATGGTTGAACTGTTCGCCGCGTCCGCCGAACGCCCGACCGTCGTCATGGTGGCGAGGGTTTGTGATGGATTCAGCGGGAGTCGGTGCCCGGATACGCGCGCGGCAGCCCGCCTTGCTCGGCCGGCACCGCGTTGCGCAGGTAGCGGTCGCGCAGTTCGGTCTGGCGGCTGCGCATGGAGATCGCGCGGCCGTCGAGCCACACCTGCAGCGCGACGCTATTAACCTCTAGCGGATCGCCGCTCCACAGCACCAGGTCGGCGCGCTGGCCCGGTGCGATGCGGCCGACTTCGCTGGCAACGCCGAACGCCTCGGCCGGTACCGACGTCAGCCCGGCCAAACCCTCGGCCCACGGCAAGCCGGCGGCGACTGCGTTGCCGGCGAGTTGGCGGATCTTGCGCGCGTTGTGCGAGCCATCCCCGGTCTGGCTGAAGCCGACCGCCACGCCCGCCGCCTGCAGGCGTGCGGCGTTTTCCATGGTCGCGCCAAGCTCGTCGAAGTCGGCCGGCAGGTTGGCCAGCGGATTGACGAACACCGGCACCTTGGCCGCGGCCAGTTGTGGCGCGAGCTTCCATGCCTCGGCGCCGCCGGCGATCGCGATGCGCACCTTGTGCTTTCCCGCCCAGCGCAGCAGTTGGCGGATATCGGCAGCGCGGTTCACCGAGACGATCACGCGACCGCCGCCATTGAGGTATTTGCTCAGTGTCGCGCGACCGGCCGGGGTCAGCAGCGCGGCATTGGCATCGGGCGCAATGCGCCCGCGCACCTCATCAATGAGCTGGTCGAGGATCATCCATTGCGCCGCGCGCGAGTTGCCGCTCAGGCCGAGTACGCTGCCGCCGAGCTCCACGAACAGCGCGCGCGGGCCGATCGGATCCGGGTTGCCGTCGAGCCGCACGACGCCACCTTGCCCGGCCACGATTGACCCACCGGTCGCGGTGCCGGCGCCGAGCATCGTCCAGCCAATGCCTTCAATGCGCGTGACCGGGACCAGCAGCGACTCCGGGTTGTACGCCAGGGTCACGTCGAACTCCGGGCGCACCGTCATCTGTTTTTGCTCGGCGCCGAGCGCGAGCGTTTCATCGACCGTGGCCTTCTCACCGGAGACTTCTTCCAGCCCAATCTGGGTGATGCCACCGAACAGCGTCGGCGTCAGCGGCCGGCCCTGGGCGTCGATCACCTGGGCGCTGGCCGGAGCGACCAGGCCCGCGCCAACCGCGCGCACCTTGCCGGCCGAGATCAGCACGTCGGCGTTCTGCAACGTGCCGCGCGCGCCCGCGGTATGTACGGTCGCGTTGCGGATCAGCACGTCCTGAGCGTTGGCCGCGAACGCGACGAAGGCCAAGGCTGCGGCGGCCAGCGCCTTCAGCGCGCGCCGGTTCACAGCGCACCGCCTTTCACACTCTGCCCAAGCATGAAGTCCGATTGCGGTTGCCGGCTTGCGTCGTTGCGGTCGTACACGCGCGCGCCGTCGACGTACACCTGCTCGGCTTTCGCGTACACGCTGAACGGGTTGCCGCTCCACAACACCACGTCGGCCATCTTGCCGGCCTCCAGCGTGCCGGTCTGGGTCAGGATGCCGAGCGACTTCGCCGGGTTCTGGGTGAGCCAGCGGATCGCACGCTCGGGCGGGATGTCCATGTTCGCGAGCTTTGCGTGCGCCACCACTTTGGCTGCTTCCTGATTCAATCGCTGGATGCCTTCCTCGGAATCGGAGTGCACGATCGCGCAGCCATTGGCGGGCCGATCGACCAGCGCGATGTTTTCCTGAATGCCGTCCAGCGCCTCCATCTTGAAGCCCCACCAATCAGCCCACAGCGCGCCGCACACGCCTTCGGCGGCGAGTCGGTCAGCGAGCTTGTAGGCCTCGGCGCCGTGGTGGAACGCAGCGACCTTAAAACCAAACTCCTTAGCCAGGTCGAGCATCGTCGCCATCTCGTCGGCGCGGTAGCAGTGGATGTGCACGAGGATGTCGCCGTTGATCGCGCCGGCGAGGGTGTCGAGCTTGAGGTCGCGCTTGCCGCCGCTGTCCTTCTCGCTGTCCACCGCGTCGGTCTCGCTCGCGGATTTTTGCCACCAGCGTCGCGGCTTCGGTGCTGCTTCCTTTTTGACCGCGTTCTTGCGTAGGTACTCGCTGGCATCGATGAACGCCGCGCGATAGCCGGCGACGTTGCCCATGCGCGTCGCCGGCCCGGATTTCTGCCCGTAAACCCGCTTGGGGTTTTCGCCACAGGCCATTTTCAGGCCCCAAGGCGCGCCGGGAAACTTCATCGCCTGGTAGCTCGTTGCGGGCACGTTCTTGAGCGTCACCCCGCGGCCACCGACGAGGTTGGCCGAACCGGGAAGCACCTGCATCGAGGTGATGCCACCGGCCATCGCCTTGGCGAAACCGGGGTCCTGCGGCCACACCGAGTGCTCGGCCCAGACGTTGGCAGTAACTGCGCCGGTGGCTTCGTTGCCGTCGCTGTGCGCGCTGACGCCGGGGCTCGGGTACACGCCCAGATGCGAGTGCACGTCGATGATGCCGGGGGTGATCCATTTGCCGCTGCCGTCGACGCGGGTGGCGTCCGCCGGGACCTCGAGTGCCACGCCGACTGCACTGACCTTGCCGTCGCGCATCAGCACATCGGCGCCATCGAGGCGCTGCCCGGTCCCGGTCAGAACGGTCGCGTTCTGGATCAACACCGGGGTCGCCGCGATCGCACGGTAGGTGCTCGGATACGGATCCTGCACAAACCGCGACGGCCTCGCGGGCGACGCCGTGGGCGCGCCGTCGGGTGACGCCGCAATCGCGGTGCCGCAGAGCAACACCGCCGCAAGCGCGGTGGTCAAAGGTCGAAGCATGTGGTTTCCCTGGGTGGCGCCATCGGCGCGGACTACCCCTGCACCGTAACGGCCGCGTCCGGCCGTGCCAACCATGACGATAGTCATGGCGCGGTGACACAATGCACAGAACGCGCATTTGGTTGTGTCATCCATCAACTTTGTTATCCAGCGCACTGCGCAATCCGCCTCTGGTCTAGGCACCACGCCGCCCCCACGGATTGCTCAGCGCGCCTGACCGCACTCTGGAGCACCCCATGAAGGACAAGGATCAGATCGTCGGCAACTGGCTCCCGCGTTACACCGGCGTACCTCTCGACCAGTTCGGTGAACACGTGCTGCTGACCAATTTCAGCGGCTACCTGCACACCTTCGCCCGCCTCACCGGCGCCGAAGTGGTCGGTCTCGACCGGCCGATGCCGAGCGCGACCAGCGACGGCATTACCATGATCAACTTCGGCATGGGCAGCCCGAACGCGGCGACGATGATGGACCTGCTAAGCGCAACCATGCCCAAGGCGGTGCTGTTCCTGGGCAAGTGCGGCGGCCTCAAGCGCAAGAACCAGCTGGGTGATTTGGTGTTGCCAATCGCCGCGATCCGCGGCGAAGGCACTTCCAACGACTACATGCCCGCTGAGGTTCCTGCGCTGCCGGCGTTCGCCTTGCAGCGCGCGGTGTCGACCATGATCCGCGACCTGGGCCACGATTACTGGACCGGCACCGTGTTCACCACCAATCGGCGGGTGTGGGAACACGACCAGGCGTTCAAGGAATACCTGCGCCGGCTGCGCTGCATGGCGATCGACATGGAGACCGCGACGATCTTCGCCGCCGGCTTCGCCAACCGCATCCCATGCGGCGCCCTGTTGCTGGTATCGGACCAGCCGATGATCCCGGAAGGCATCAAAACCGAGGCCTCGGACGCGTTAGTCAGTTCGGAGTTTGTCGACCGCCATATCCAGATCGGCATCGAGGCGCTGAAGCTGATCCGCCGCCACGGGAAGTCCGTGCGACATCTGCGGTTCGATGAGTGAGTGACAGTGAAACGATCAGCGAAGTTCAAGAGGGCCGTCGGTTGCCTGTCCGTGCTGCTCGTCGCAGGGATTTCCTTGGCAAGCGAAGGTGTCCAGCGCAAACAGCTGTGGGTCAGTGCGCCAATAACCGTTGATGCTGATGGTCGAGCATCGTTGGGAAACATCGCCGGCACCAATGGGGCCGTGGCCGATGCCGTGCATGCGGAACTGTCCAAGGCCGCCTATCTGCCAGCCAGCAGCAATGGCAAACCGGTAGCCAGCAAAATGCATGTGGCGGCGCGGGTCGTGCTCACCCCGGAGGGTGGAGACAAATACTCCATTACGGTAGATGAAATCAGCCTTACGCCTTTGCTGCGCACCGCAATGCCGCCGCGATATCCCGTGGGGATGGCGGCGCGCGACGAGTCCGGCTACGTCACGCTTGAACTGACGATCAGGGCGGACGGTCGCGTGATTCGCGCCAAGGCCGTCGATGCGACCCATCCGGCGTTGTCTAAGGAAGTGCTGACGGTCGCAAGAGGATGGCGGTTCGCTCCCTCGAGCGTCGACGGCAGCGAGTTCGAGTATGTCGTTACCCAACCGGTCTGGTTCCAGGCGAGCGCGAGACATGCGCGACCGGAGTTCGTCTGCCAATTGGATGAGCGCCGGCCACGGTGGCTGAAGCAAGCCAACGGCGGCTGTCTCGACATGATGACGATTACTTTTCGGTCGATGGGGGCCAGCACTAAAAGGATGGATTGAGCGCAGCGATACCCGTCGCCTCGTGGTGCTGCGAGAAGGAGGGGCTTAGGCAAGAAAGAATGAATTCTGAGCGGCGGAAAGCTGGTGCTTTCTCTTCATTCTTTCGAGACAGCGCGATGCGCTGGCCGCACCCAATCGCACCCCCTGAGACCTCCTCACGACACACTGGCACCATCGAAACGAAGGGGAAATACACGGCATGGACAAAGCCATCTACCTGCTGCTGGGCGCCGCACTGACCTGGGCGTTCTACTTCCTGCAACGCCGGGTCGAACGCCGCCAAACCGTGGAGGTGATCGAGCGCAACCAGAAGCTGCTCGCACTCAAGCAGGGCCTGGAAGGCGCCAACACCAGCCTCGACGACCTGCGCCGGTTCGAGACGCGGCTGATCGGTAAGGCCGAGACCGCGGTGCGCATTGCCGATGGCTACGTGACCCAGGCCGAGGTGGTCGCGCGCCAAGTCGAGGTTGAAGCGCTGACCCATGACGACATGAACCACCAGGCGATCGTCGAATTCCAGCGCGTGGACGCGCGCCTGGACGGCCTGGTCGCGCATCTGCGCCGGCAGCTCGATGGCGACAGCTTGAGCACGTTTGAGACCGCGCAAGTGGCCTGGCTCGGCTTCCGAGAGCGCTATGCCCGCTTCATTGCGCAATCGTATTCATCCGGCGCGATCCGCCCGCTAATTCACGCAGTCACGCTCGAGAGCATCACCGCCGCGTGGATCGCGGAGCTGGAGACGCAGCTCGGCGATGAGGGCGCGGAATGACACGAAAGCGCCGCCGGATACGTACCGACTACCTGAGCCGACACACGTCCGTGCTGGGTCACGACGAGGAAGTGTTATGGACGTAACCGCACACGACGTCGTCGAGTTCTGGCGGCAGGCCGGGCCGACGAAGTGGTTCGACCGCAGCGATGCATTCGATGCGCAATGCGGCGCGCGTTTCCTTGAGACGCATTTCCACGCCGCGCGCCGCGAGCACGACGATTGGCTAGCCAGTGCCGAAGGAGCGCTCGCGCTGGTGCTGCTGCTCGACCAGATTCCGCGCAACGTGTTCCGCGACAGCGCGCACGCGTACGCGACCGATTCGCTGGCGCGCTGCTACGCCGCGCATGCAGTTGGGGCGGGCTTCGACGTGCAAGTCGACCCGGCGCTGCGGGTGTTCTTCTACATGCCGTTCGAGCATTCCGAGGCAATCACCGACCAAGAAACTTCCTTGGCATTGCATAGCGGCTTGGCGGGCGCGGGAGCGGATCGCTGGGCGGTGTTGCACCACGGCATCATTGCGCGCTTCGGCCGCTTCCCGCATCGCAACGCGGCGCTCGGGCGCGAGACCACGGACGCCGAGTCAGCGTTCCTCGATGCGGGGGGATTTTCCGGCTAGCGCAACCAGTGCGCCGTGCCCAGCGCGCGACAAAATAGGGGTCAGAGAACATGATCCTTTAAGACACTAAATTCTCTTGCCGATTTGTTTTGGCATCCACGCGTTTACAATTTCAAGTTCATTTTTTTGGTGGGAGGTTGGTGATCCTGTCGTTATTGATGAAGCGGTGTGTGTTGTCCTTGGCGCTGGCGTCCTCTGCATTGGCGCAAGCCGGCGAAGTGCAGCTGAGCCGCAACGGTTACGCCCTGCAGGTGGAGCAACAGGGACAGGGCCCGGCAGCCGTCGTGTTTGAGTCAGGCTTCGGCCAAGGCGCGGACGCGTGGAAAGAGGTCATTGCCGACCTGGGCGCTGAGTGCCGATGCGTTGCCTATGCGCGTGCAGGATTAGGCAAGTCCGGATCGTCCGGAAAGGCGAAGAGCATCGAGGAGCACCTGCAGGATCTGAGTGCGGTGATCGATACGCTTCCGCTAACCCAGAAAGTTGTTCTCGTAGGGCATTCCTATGGTGGGCTGCTGGCCACCGAGTTTGCGCGCTTGCATCCGGGTCGCTTGCAGGGCCTGGTGCTGGTCGATCCGACGACCATGGGCCAACGCCACGAATTCAAGAAAGCGAATTTGGACCGCGTACTCGCCGACGACAAGGCGCTGCTGTCGATGCTGCCCCCGAAGATGGCAGAGGACTACACGCTGTTGATAGCCCAGCTGGACATTGAATCGGCGGCATTGCCACGCAGTCAGCCGGACCTGCCTGTGGCTCTGCTCACATCGACGCAGGTGGCGGCTGACCCGTTCGTGCTGGAGGAAACGCTCGAGGGCAAGGCCCTGTGGAAGCGTCAGCACGCGGCACTGTTTGCAAGTTTTTCACGCGGCATGCACCAGTACCACGTCACCGGACACAACATTCACCGCGAGAACCCGAAGGCGGTGGCGGATGCTATTCGGTTCGTCGTGTTGGCCTCGCAAGCCGCGAACTGATTGCGCTGGCAAAGTCCGGAAGTGGCGGAATTGGGGCTCAAAATACCGAGAAAAGGGGTCCGAGAACATTTTCGCTTTAGCCCGTAATGTTCTCGGACCCCTTATGCAAATCAAGAACGGCAAACCAGCGAGCTCGTGGACTGCAGGTCTAGCTCGCGTATGGCGCGATTAAGTTGCAAATGTTCTCTGGCCCAACTCGCCACCAGCCCGCCGGTGCCCGAAGAAAGGGCGCAGCGGCTTTGGCCAGTGCGCCTTCGAGGGAATCGTGGCGAACCGCCTCAGTACCGCGGCACGTGCGGGTCGGCTAGATCCGCCCAAGCCTCGATGCCGCCTTCCACATTGAACACGTGGCGGAAGCCCAGCCCGCGGAAATGCTCCGCCATCTGCGCACTGCGGCGGCCGTGGTGGCACAGGAACGCGAGCGGGGTGTCCTTTGCCAGCGCTTCCAGATGCGCGAGCGCGTCATCGTCCAGGGTCGAAAATGGTTCGTTGATCGCGGCGAGCTGACGCTCCTCGGCCGGGCGCACATCGACCAGCGTCAGGGTGCGGTTGGCTACGCGCTCGCGCGCTTCGACAGGAGAGAGCGGCTGCACTTTAGGCGGCGCGTTCGGATTGTCGATGACGAGGCCACGGCCGCGCTCGTCGTCGACCCAGTCGATCGTCAGGCCTTTCGCGCGTTGCGCACTGGACAGGTCGAACTGCGCACGCAGGCCTTGCGTCTCGACCGCGATCGCGTTGGCGTCGACCGGTGCCAGCTGCAACTTGCCGTCAAAGCGCGCGTCCACTTCGACCTGCAGCGCGAAGCCGTCGCCGGCGTTCGACAAGGCGTCGCGCAATACCGTCGCGGCGGCGGGGGTGATCGTGATCGCGGGCGGGCTGCGGTCCGGTGCCGGCAGGCCGAGCACGGTGTACAGCTCGCCGGAGTTGGCCATCTGCTCGATGATGTCGCTGCCGCCGATCAGCTCGCCGCCGATATACAGCTGCGGGATTGTTGGCCAGTCGCCGTATTGCTTGATGCCTTCGCGGATCGCCGGATCCGACAGCACGTCGACGTGAGCGTAGTCGACGCCGAGCGCGCCGAGGGCACCGATCGCCTTGGCCGAGAAGCCGCATTGTGGCGCGCGCGGCTCGCCTTTCATGAACAGGACGATGCGGTTGCTGGAGAGCAGAGTTTCGATGCGTTCGCGCAGGGCGGGGTCGAGCGACATGGGCAATTCCGTACCACTTGGGGAGGCAAAGTTTACGCCCGCGTGCGGGCTGGGGGCGTGTGGGTGCCGTGGCATCATGCCGGCATGACGACCGCCCACCCGCTGCATCGCCCCCCGCGCCGCCCGCACGCCGGCTTGATGTGGCTGGCCGCGTCGCAGCTAGCGGTGATCGCGTTGTGGTGGGCGTGGGGCTGGCGTGTCGGGCTGGCGGCGATGCTGCTGAGCCACGCGATGGTGCTGTGGGCGACGCTGCGGCCGCAGTCTCGGCTGCTGAGTCCGGTGCTCACCCGGCTGCCGACGGAGGAACGCGCGGTCTGGCTGACCATCGACGACGGCCCGTCGGCGCAGACCCTGGCGATGCTCGACCTGCTTGACGCGCACGCGGCGAAAGCGACATTTTTCGTGGTCGGCGACAAGGCGCGGGCGATGCCGGAACTGATCGGCGACATCGTGCGGCGTGGGCACACCATCGGCAACCACAGCGCGACCCATCCATCGGCGTGGTTCTGGGCGCTGCCGCCGGCGCAGATGCGCCGCGAGATCGACAGCACCCAGGCGGTACTGGCGCAGATCACGGGGCAGGCGCCGCGCTGGTTCCGCGCGGTGGCCGGTATGGCCAATCCGTTCGTGGCGGTGGCATTGAAGCGCCAGGGTCTCGCGCGCGTGGCGTGGTGCGCGCGTGGCTTCGATGCGGTCGCGGCCGACCCGGCGGCGGTAGTTGCGCGGATCGAACGCGGATTGCAACCGGGCGCGATCGTGCTGATGCATGAAGGCGCGTCGCACGGGCGCAATGTCGAAACGATGACGCTGTTGCTGCGGCGGCTGGACGAGCTGGGTTACCGCACGGTGTTGCCCGAAACGTTGGAAGCGGCGATCGGCGAGGACGGCGTCGGGGTGACGGGCGCAACGGAACAAAGTTCAGCCTTAGTAGGCCCTGCTTTGAACCCGCGCACGCGATAGCGCGGAGCGTGTGCTCGGCCGCGCTTCCTCCCGAGCGAAGTCGGCGTAGCGGAGCAACCGTCGCTCTACCATTCAATGTCGCTGCCCACGTCGTTCCGGATTTGTCGCCACGGCGCCCGTAGTGCTGAAGCCGCGCGACGCCGACGAGTTGTCGTATCGCCAGGCAGATGCGCTGTGGCTCACGGTCGACTGCCTGATGCCTAGAGCCGAGCGCTGCTCGGCTGCCCATGTCCGGACGCAGCCCTTCCGCATAGAGCGGGCATGTAAGTGCCGCGATGTAGCGGCTGCCATGTAGAGCTGCGAAGGGCTCTGACCCAGAGCGCCGCTTTACGGAGCTACCGGCTTGATCACCACCACTCGCCAGTTGTTGAACGGCGTGTTGCCATACAGCGGCGTGAACTCGGATTGCAGGCCGGCCGCGGCGAATTTTGCCCGCAGCGCATCGGCGTTGGGGTACCGCTTCGGACCGGCGTTCATCCAGCCCAGCACGCGCGAGAACACGTCGACCCAGCGGGTGAGGCGCGCGCGACTGCCGCGTTCGTCCAGGCCGGTGCGGATCACCAAACGCGCGCCGGGCGTGAGCATCGCTATCGCGGCATCGAGCGTGCGGACTTGTGCCTCGGGCGGGATGAACTGCAAGACGTCGAGGATCGCGACACTGCCGCGGTGCGTGGGCAGTTCGCGGGCGAGATCAACGCTGGCGAACGCGACATCGCTCAATTGCCGCCGCGCCGCCGCCGCGCTGGCGCGCGCGATCTTGCCGGCGTCGTTGTCGACCCCGCGATACGGCAATGCGATGCCGTCGTCGCGCAATGCGTGCGCGAGCAGGCCCAGCCCGCAGCCCAGGTCCAGCAGCGGCGCAGTGCTGCCGCGCAGGGCCTCGCAGATGCCCGGATACAGCGGATCGCTACCGAGCTTGCTACGCGTGTAGAAGTAATCCCAGCGACTGCCGAAGCGTCGCGTCGGCAGGAACGCCGCGGCGATGGTGTGGGCCCGCTCGCGGCTCAGTGGCATGACCGAAGGGGGCTCTATCAGCGTGGCGGGAGAGTCACCCAGCGGCTGCGTGGGGGTATCCGTCATCGAGGGCGCGACAACTGAGCGCGCGCGACCGGCAGCGCCAGCGCGGCCCACTGCGCGTACATCGCCGCAGAAGGGTGCAAGCCGTCGTCGACCAGCATCTGGTCGTCGCGGCCGAGCGCGCGGCTGACCGGCGTAATATCGACAAACGCGACGCCGTGCTCGGCGCAGATCGCCTGCGCGGCCGCGTTGTAGGCATCGAGCTCGCGCGCGATCTGCCCGGCGTCGCGCTCGGGCTTCCGCGTGATCTGCTCGACCGCAAACGGCGTCACGCCCCAATCTGGGATCGACAGCACCAGCACGCGTTGGGCGCGGCCGCCGGCAAAGGCAATGGCGCGCTTGAGCAGCGCACTGAACTCACCGCGGTATTCGGCCACGCTGCGGCCGCGGTACTGGTTGTTGACGCCGATCAGCAAGCTGACGAAGTCGAATTGCCCAAGCGGCTCCGCCGCGTCGATCGCGGCGGACAGTTCGTCGGTGGTCCAACCGGTGGTGGCGATGATGCGTGGGTCGGCGAGCGCGATGCCTTCGCCGCGCAGCGCCGTCGCCAGCTGCACCGGCCAGCGCCCTGCTTCGGCCACGCCTTCGCCGATGGTGTAGCTGTCGCCGAGCGCGAGGTAGGTCATCGCCGGCGCGCCCTGACGCGCAGCGGTCACGCTGCACCCCACGGCGAGCAGGACCAGACCGAGCGCCGCGAGGGCGTCACGCCACCGCCGCATGGCCGGTGTCCTCGTCGGCGTTGCGCGCGGCGTGGCGGTCAAGCACGCGCTCGATGCGTGCAAATACCTCGCGCACGTCCTCCGGCAGCGGCAGCAGGGTCACCCGGAAATGGTTGCGGTAGGGCACGTTGAAGCTCGACCCCGGCACCACCAGCACGTCCTCGGTCTCGAGCAGTTCCAGCGCGAACCGGTGGTCGTCGAAACCGCGCGCCGCGGCGCCGACCACGGCCGGGAACGCATACAGCGCGCCGGCCGGTGCGACCAGCTGCAGGTGTTTGCTGGCCGCCACCGCGTCAATCACCGCGCGCCGCGTTTCATACAGGCGGCCGCCGGGCGCGCACAGCGGCGCGATCGTGTCTTCGCCATGCAGCGCCGCATCGATCGCGAACTGCCCGGGCACGTTCGCGCACAGCCGCAGCGCACCAAGCAGGTCCATCGCATGGTGGAAGTCGCCGCTGCGCAGCGGATCGCCCGACAGCACCGCCCAGCCCACGCGCCAGCCGCACGCGCGGTGGACCTTGCTCAGCCCACCGAACGACAGGCACGGCAGCTCGCCGGCCAGCGGCGCGAGCGGCTCGAACTGGGTGCCGTCATAGACGATGGAGTCGTAGATCTCGTCGCTCATCAGCAGCAGGTGGTGCTTGGCAGCGATGGCGACGATGCGCTCCAGCAGCGCGCGCGGGTACACCGCGCCAGTCGGATTGTTCGGGTTGATCAGCACGATCGCGCGCGTGCGGCTCGACACCAGCGCCTCGATTTCCTCCGGGTCGGGCAGGAACCCGTTCTCCGCAGCGCAGCGGTAGTACACCGGCCGGCCGTCGTTGAGGATCGTGGCCGCGCTCCACAGCGGGTAGTCGGGCGAGGGCACCAACACCTCATCGCCGGGGTTGAGCAACGCGCGCAAGCTGAGGTCGATCAGCTCGCTGACGCCATTGCCGATGAACACGCGCTCGGGCGACGCGTTCGGCGTGCCGCGCTGGCGATGGAACGCAGCGATCGCCTCGCGCGCGGCGGGCAGGCCTTGCTGGTGGGTGTAGGGGTCGGTGTCGGCGATGCCGTCGACGATCGCGCGCTGCAGGTGCTCGGGGGCGCGGAAGCCGAACGCGCCGGGATTGCCGAGGTTGAGCTTGATCTGCTTGCGGCCCTGGGCCTCGAGTTCGCGCGCGCGGCGGGCGAGTTCGCCGCGGATTTCGTAACGGACTTCGGACAGGCGGTCGCGGGTCTTGAGCGGGGGGAGGGACATGCGGATCGGCGAGGATGACGGACGGTCCGCCAGCCTAGCGGAAAATCGCGCTGGTTCGACCACGGGCGGCGTATTTGCCGCCCCGACGGCCCCTCGACCAGACCTGGGGCCGAAGGGGTCGGCTAGCGTCCGACGATGGCGCGGACCCTCGCTGGGTCGCCCGATCCAGCTCGGTGGACGCCAAAGCCGCTGCCGTCGCTCTGTAGAATCCGGCCATGCATCCCTTCCGGTTATTGCCTTGACCCCCGAACTCGCTGCGCTGCAGGCCATCGGCTGGCCAATAACCGACGACGAAACCCTGCCGCACGTTCCGGCTTGGCGCGAACTGCTGGCCGAGCACCCGCAGGCGCGGCCGGCACGCGTGGTCGAGCAGCACCGCAGCGGCTACGTGGTCGCCGACAGCTTGGAAACCGGCTTCCGGGTGGAATCGCTGCCCGAGTGGCAACGCGCGCGCTTCCCGCCCGAGCAGCGGCCCGCGGTCGGCGACTGGGTGTTGATCGAAGGCAGCGTGCTCGACGGCAGCCAGCCCGACGCGGTCCGGTCCAAGGGCAAGATCGTGTTGCTGCTACCGCGGCGCAGCGCGATCAAGCGCGGCGCCGCCGGCGAGCACTACAAACAGCAGCTGATCGCGGCCAACATCGACACCGTGTTCGTGGTCTGCGGGCTGGACGCGGATTTCAACCCGCGCCGGATCGAGCGTTACCTGATGCTCGTGCGTGGTGGCGGCGCCGAACCCGTGGTGGTGCTGACCAAGGCCGACCAGGCCGCGCAGGTCGGCGATGAGCTGGTGCCCGGCGCGGTCGCGGCGGTGCTGGAACTCGGCGCGGCCGGTTTCGCCGTGCGCGCGATCAACGCCAAGGACCCAGACAGCGTCGCCGCGCTGCACCCGTGGCTGCAGCCAGGCCACACCGTGGTGCTGGTGGGCTCATCTGGGGCAGGCAAGTCGACGTTGACCAACAGCCTGATGGGCTTCGAGCGCATGAAGACCGGCGAGGTGCGCGAGACCGACTCGCGTGGCCGCCACACCACCACCCACCGCGCCCTGATCCCGCTGCCAACCGGCGCCTGCCTGATCGACACCCCCGGCATGCGCGAGCTCAAGCCGACCGGTGAGGAAGTCGTCGCCGAGAATTTCAGCGACGTCGAGGCGATCGCCGCGCAGTGCAAGTTCCGCGATTGTTCGCACGACCGCGAACCCGGCTGCGCGGTGCGCACCGCGATCGAGGCCGGCAAGCTCGACCCGCAGCGCTTCGCGAGCTATCTAAAGCTCAGCGGCGAAGTCGCCGGCGCCGCGAGCAAGCTCGCCGGGCGCCGCGCCGAAGACGCGGTGGCCAAGGTGCCGGGCAAGGTGTTCAACAAGCGGCTGGACGACAAGTACGGCAAGCAGTGAGGGCGATGGGGAAATCCTGGACGCACAGGCGCGCGGCGTCTGGGCCATCACGGCCGATACCGCGCCGACGCAGGCGCGCATTTGTGCCTCGCCACGGACGACCAGTGGCTCCGCTTCGCTGCGCTCCCGCCATTATTCGAGCGCTTGCGCAGTGACCTTGCCGTCGCACCAGCGCCCCCTATGGCTCGGCGTGTTGCTGGCGCCACCGCTGGCCCATGCGTTCGTGCTGTTCGTGATTGCAGTGGGCCATGCGATTTTCGAAGGCTTGAAAGACACGGGCGACTTCGCGCTGGCCATCGGCATCGTGTTGTTCTTTGGCCTGGCGATCAGCTACGCGATGACCTGCGCTATCGGCCTGCCGCTGATCCTGCTGTTGCGCCGTAACGGCCGCCTGACCGCCGCGCGTCTGTGCACAGGGGCGGCGTTGATCGGGGCCGTGCCGTTGACCGCCATTGCGGCGGCCGAGGGCGCTTCGTGGTCGCAGAGTCTGATTTACGTGGCCATCGGCGCGGGCTTTGGTGTCATCACCGCGGTGTGCTTCTGCCTCGCCGCCGGCATCGCGATGCGCCCACGCGCGCCGGCCTCGATCTGATCCGATCCACACGCAGGAGTTCCCATGGCCGACGTCGTGTCCCCCGGAAAAATCGCGAGCTCGCTGACCGAACTCTGGTCGCCGCGCGTGATCGCCGAAGTCGACGACGCCTACATCAAGGTTGCCAAGGTCCAAGGCTCCTTGACTTGGCACAGCCACGAACACGAAGACGAACTGTTTCTGGTGCTCAAAGGCCACCTGCGCATCGAAATGGACAGTGGGGCGGTCGAGCTCGACGAAGGCGAAATGTTCGTCGTCCCCAAGGACGTGCGCCACCACCCCGTCGCTGAGCACGAGTGCCTGCTCATGCTGATCGAACGCAAATCAACGCTCCACACCGGCGACGTCACCACCGACCAGACGCGGTCGCTTGCCGAGCAGTTGCGTCCGGCATGAGCGCCCCCCGCAGGCGGTCGGCGACGCAGGCGAGCCGACGCCGCGTTGCGGCCTTGCCAGTTTCAGGCGATAACCGTCCCTGATGCCACCCACCAAGACCCACCCCGACCCTGAGATCGCCCACCACGCGGCGCTCGATGCGCGCATGGTCCACGCCGCGCGCGACATCAAGCTGCTGACGTTGGCGAGCTGGCCAGCCGGGAGCGAGGTCCAGTTCCTCGCCGACTACGCGCGCGGCGTCGCCACGCTGCCACAGATCGTCTACCCGCAGCTGGATTTCACCGGAGCGCGGCGCGAGCTGGCCGCCATCGCCGACGAAGCCGACGCGCAACACCCGCTGGGCCAGTACCTGATCGAGTCCGCACGCAGCTGGTCGATCGCCGCCGAGCTGTGCGAGGTGCTCGGCACCCCGGCGGTCACCGAGCATTCGATCCGCCTGTACGGCACCCCCGATGAAGCATTGCCGGGCGACGGTCCAAGCACGCGCGAAGCGGCACGGCACTTCATTTCGATCGCCAATGAGCTCGACCACGAGTTGCTGTCGCCGGCCGAACGGGTCGCGGTCTCGGCCACCGTATTGCGTCTGCAACTGCAGAGCGATCTCGACGACTACTTTGACCGCCGCGTGATCGAGGTGGTGCTCGACCCCGACCTGATCGCCAAGGCCGCCGCCGGCGCGACCCGGATCCGCCTGCGCAGCGGCGCGGCGTTCAGTGATTACGATCGCCATCAGCTCCTGCAGCACGAGGCGTTCGTGCATTCGCTGACGGCCCTCAATGGCCGCGAGCAACCGGTGCTGCCGAGCCTGGCGATGGCCTCGCCCCGCACCACCGCGACCCAGGAGGGGCTGGCGACCTTCGCTGAGCAGATCACCGGCAGCATCGACATCGGTCGCATGAAACGCCTGAGCCTGCGCATCGAGGCAGTGGCCATGGCACTCGAGGGCGCCGACTTCATCGAGGTGTTCCGCTACTTCCTCGCCGCCGGGCAGACCCCCGAAGACAGCTTCTCCTCGGCCCAGCGCGTGTTCCGCGGCGTGCCGACCTCAGGCGGCGCCGCGTTCACCAAGGACACCGTGTACCTGCGCGGCCTCGTCGGCGTGCACACGTTCTTCCGCTGGGCGTTGCGCCAGCGGAAGCTGCACCTGTGCCGCTGGCTGTTCTCGGGAAAGATGACCCTGGCCGACGTGCAGCGTTTCGAGCCGTTGTTCGCGGCGGGGGTGTTGCTGCCCGCGCGCTGGAGCCCGCCGTGGATCGCGCGCGCGAACGGTTTGGCCGGGATGCTCGCGTTTTCGCTGTTCGCCAACCGCATCCGCTTGGATGCGATTGCGCAGACGGACGGATTTCTGGATATCTAGGGCGGCTCACTCGCGGGGAATCCGCAAGGCCCCGCTTCGAAGAGCAGAGTCTTGATCGACTGTGGACCGTCCGTCCCCGGGCGACCCCTGGGCCGAGTGGAGCTGGGCTCCACCGGCCAGCGCGGGCCGAGCGCCAGCATCGGCCAAGTAACACCGTCAGCACCGCCCGCGCTCCGCGCACCTGCCCGTCGTTGCCGATTCCCACGCTGCCGCTAGAATCGAACTCCCCCTGCTGCGCCCCGGTCCGATGTCCGATCACGACGATCTAAAACAAGCCGCGCTCGAGTACCACCGCGCCAGTCCGTTCGGCAAGATCAAGGTCGTGCCGACCAAACCGATGGTGACCCAGCGCGACCTCGCGCTCGCGTACTCGCCCGGCGTGGCCTATGCCTGTGAGGCGATCGTCGCCGACCCGAACGCCGCCAGCGAGCTCACCGCGCGCGGCAATCTGGTCGCGGTGATCACGAATGGAACGGCGGTGCTCGGCCTGGGCGACATCGGGCCGTTGGCAGGCAAGCCCGTCATGGAAGGCAAGGGCATCTTGTTCCAGAAGTTCGCCGGCATCGACGTGTTCGACATCGAACTCAACGAGCGCGACCCCGACAAGCTGGTCGACATCATCGCGGCGATGGAGCCGACGTTCGGCGGCATCAATCTTGAAGACATCAAGGCGCCCGAATGCTTCATCGTCGAGCGCAAGTTGCGCGAGCGCATGAACATCCCGGTGTTCCACGACGACCAACACGGCACCGCGATCATCGTCGGCGCGGCGATCTTCAACGCGCTCGAGATCGTCGGCAAGAAGATCGAAGACGTGAAGCTCGCGACGTCCGGCGCCGGCGCGGCGGGTATCGCCTGCCTCGACATGCTGGTCGCGCTGGGCATGAAGCCGCAGAACATCCTCGCGGTCGACCGCGACGGCGTGCTCTACACCGGCCGCCCCAACCTCGACCCGGACAAGGCGCGTTACGCGCGCGACACCGACAAGCGCACGCTCGCCGATATCTGCGATGGCGCCGACGTTTTCCTCGGTCTGTCGGCGGGCGGCGTGCTCAAGCCCGAGATGGTCGCGACGATGGCGGCCAAGCCGATCATCCTCGCGCTGGCCAATCCGTACCCGGAGATCCTGCCCGAGGACGCGAAGGCGGTGCGCCCCGATTGCATCATCGCCACCGGCCGCTCGGACTACCCGAATCAGGTCAACAACGCCCTGTGTTTCCCTTACATCTTCCGCGGCGCGCTCGATGTCGGCGCGAGCGAGATCAACGAAGCGATGAAGCTCGCCTGTGTGCGCGCGATCGCGCAGCTCGCGCGCATGGAGGCCGGCGACCTCGCCAGCGCCTACGGCAACGAGATCCCTACGTTTGGCCCCGAGTACCTGATTCCTCGCCCGTTCGATCCGCGCCTGCTGGTGATGCTTGCGCCGGCCGTGGCCAAGGCGGCGATGGATTCGGGCATCGCCGCGCGCCCGATCACCGACATGCCGGCGTACCTGGAGAAACTCGGCCAGTTCATCTATCGCACCGGGCTGCTGATGAAGCCGGTATACGACCGTGCCCGCGCCGACCGCCAGCGCGTGGTCTACGCCGAAGCCGAGGAGGAAACCGTGCTGCGCGCGGTGCAGACCGTGATCGACGAGGGCCTGGCCCTGCCGATCCTGATCGGCCGACCCGACGTGATCCAGGCCCGTATCGATCGGCTCGGCTTGCGCATGCGCGCCGGCACCGATTTCGAGCTGACCAACATCAACGACGACCCGCGCTTCAACGATTACTGGCAGCAGTACCACGCGCTGACCGAGCGCCGCGGCGTGACCCCGGCCGCGGCCAAGAACCTGCTGCGCTCACGGCCGACGCTGATCGCGGCGTTGATGATCGAGCGTGGCGAAGCCGACGCGATGATCTGCGGCCTGGTCGGGCGCTTCCACAAGAAGCTCGGCTACCTGCGCAGCGTGTTCGACTTCGATAAAGGCGTGTCCGGCACGGCGGCGATGACCGGCGTGATCAACGACCAGGGTGCGTGGTTCTTCCTCGACACCCACGTCCAGCTCGACCCGAGCGCGGAGCAGATCGCGCAGGCCACGCTGCAGGCGTCGTACCGATTGAAGCTGTTCGGCGTCGAGCCGAAGGTCGCACTGCTGTCGCACTCCAACTTCGGCAGCCACAACGACGCCTCGGCGGCGAAGATGCGGCAGGTACGCGAGATCCTCAAGGCGCGCATGCCCAAGCTCGAAGTCGACGGCGAGATGATGGCCGACACCGCCTGGGACGATGAGCTGCGCCACCGCATCTTTCCGAACACCACGCTCAAGGGCCGCGCGAACCTGTTCGTGATGCCGAACCTCGACGCGGCCAACATCACCTACAACATGATCCGGGTAATGACCGACGGCGTCGCGATCGGTCCGATCCTGATGGGCCTGGATAAGCCCGCGCATATCCTGACGCCGGCGTCGACCCCGCGCCGCGTGGTCAACATGACCGCGATCGCGGCGGTCGATGCCCAGATCCGGCAGGCGCGCGAGGCGGCGCGGGAGGGCAAGTAGCGCGCCGACTTCGCTCTACTGACAACGCTCCTTCGACGCCCCAGTTCGCGCTGGGGCGTTTTATTTGCCTGGTCTTGCGGTCACGCGACGTGAACGCGGGCACTGGCTATCGTCAGGCCGCACCGGCGCGACGCGATAGGCGTTGACCGCCACCACCTGCGTGATGCGGAGGCCCCCATGGCGAGCAGCAAACGACCGAGCGCGCCCGCGCGTGACGAAGACAACGCCGAGTCGACCGTCGCGCGCCAGCGTACGATCCAGCGCCGCGTCGATGCCAGCGACAAGGGCAAAAAACCCGCGAAGAAGGCCGCATCGAAGAAGTCTGCAGCCAAGAGCAAGAAGCAAGCCCCGAAGCCGCCCGTGCAGGCCGGCGCACGCAAGCAGCCGCAGAATCCGCTGCCGGCGCAGCATCTGAAGAAACCCGGCAACGAGCACGAGCTGGTGCCCGCCCCACGTTTTCTTGCGCCCGACTACAAGGGCAGCGGCAAGCTCGCCGGCATGGTCGCGATCATCACCGGCGGCGACAGCGGCATCGGCCGCGCGGTCGCGGTGTTGTTCGCGCGCGAAGGCGCCGACATCGCGATCCTCTACCTCAACGAACACAAGGACGCGCGCGCGACCAGGCTGCACGTGGAAAACGAAGGGCGCCGCTGCATCGCTATCGTCGGTGACGTCCGCGACTCGGCGTTCTGCGACCGCGCAGTCAGGAAGACGGTCAAGGAGTTAGGCAAGCTCGACATATTGGTCAACAACGCCGCGTTCCAGTTGCACAGTGAAGCGCTGGAAGACCTCACCGACGAGCACCTGCAGGAAACCCTGCAAACCAATATCGCCGGCTATTTCCATATGGCGCGCGCGGCGCTGCCGTTTCTGCCGCGCGGCGGCTCGATCATCAATTCTGGTTCCGAAACCGGCCTGCTCGGCAGCAAGCACCTGCTCGACTATGCGGCAACCAAAGGCGCGATCCATGCGTTCACCTTGTCGCTCGCGAGCAACCTGCTCGAGCGCGGAATCCGCGTCAACGCGGTCGCGCCGGGACCGGTGTGGACGCCGCTCAATCCGGCCGACAAGCCCGCAGACAAGGTCGCGGAATTCGGCGCCAGCAGCGACATGGGCCGGCCCGCGCAGCCCGAGGAGATTTCGCCTGCATATGTGTTTCTGGCCGCGCCGGTGTGCTCGTCCTACATCAGTGGGATCGTGCTGCCGGTCATGGGTGGTCCACACGGCTGAGTTCGGACGTCACGCCGAGGTCCTGCAACGTGGCGATCGGCGGCGCGTGTTCTTCCCAACGCTCGCGGTCGCGTAACACGGCGGTGCGGACCGCGCTGTCGTCCGCGGCGGACAGCGGCATCAGGACTTCAATGTTGCCCGCGACCAGTGTCGCCAGCGGCAGGCCGTCGCGATACAGCACTCGCGCACCAGCCAGCCGCGGCACTTTCATACCCGGCAGCACGGTGCCGACCAGGTTCAGCGGATCGGAGGCCGACAGGTGGATCAACGCGCCGTCGGGTGCGCGGTTGCGCACCGCGCGCAAAGTTCCGATCGCATCGGGCAGGGCGAATTGCTCGCCCGACAGCCCCGCGATAAAGCGCCCGCCGCGGATCTCGCCACGCGCTTCCAGACGGTGATAGACCCGCAACAGTTCGCGCCACGTCGGCAGCCACGCCGCTTCGCGCTCGAGTAGGCGCCAGAACACCACGCCGTAGCGGCGCAGCAGGGTGCGGGCGATGTGCTCGATGGTTTCGGGGACCAGTTTTGGCTTTTGTCCGTCATTCCCGCGAACGCGGGAATCCAGTGACTTGGTTGTTGGATCGGCCGGCAGAGCCAACGACGCTGGATCCCCGCTTTCGCGGGGATGACGATCCTCGGTGCGTCGCGTCAGCGTCCAACGCCCTGCGTCCTCAATACCGAGCATCGCCACCCGTCGACCACGGCGCGCAAACGCGGTCGGCCGCTTCGCTCCCGGCACCAGCAATGCACGCAGGCCGGCGAAGCTGTCACAGCTGACTTGGCCGCGCGCGACCAGTTCTGCCAGCGCGTCCTCTAGCTCAGTGCGCAGCAAATGCGCGCCGGTCACCAGTTCATCGAAGAACGACGCGCCATGCGTCGCCAGATGCGCCACGACGCGCTGCGCGCGCGACGACAGCGCGGGTCCTTCTTCACCGCTGTTCGCGGTAAGCCCGGTCCACAGCGGCAACTGCCGACGAGGCAGCAGCACGATTGGCGTTGCGCGCACCGTCCGGCCGCCACCGGCATCGGTGCTGGGGGCAACGTCGCGCAGGCGCGCCCACACGACGCGGCCGCCGGTGCACAGGTCGTCGAGCCACGAGATCGAATAGTCACCGACGCGAGCCGGCAACAGCTCGCTTTCCCACGCACCGGCCGGCGCCTCGAAACCTTCCAATTGCGCCAGCACGCCGGCGAGCGCTTCCGGCCCACTCACGCGCGTGGCCGGCGACACCCGCTGCCAGTCACACAGGAAGCGCATGAAATCGCGCGGCTCGACCGGTTCGATCTCGCGACGCAGGCGCCCGATCGTGTAGCGATGGATGCGCGCGAGCAGGTGGCGTTCGCACCACTCTTCAGAGCCGGCGCCGGTAGTCGCCTGCGCGGTAGCGGACGCAGTAAACCGGCCGCGCATCACGTAGCCCTCGCTCTCGAGGGTGAGCAACGCCAGATCGACGTCGGCCAGCGTGAGCTGCAGCGATTGCGCCAGCGTTGCGGCCGGCATCGGGCCGAGCCCGCTCAGGCGCGAACGTACCAGCTCGACCGCGGCGTCCTCGCGCGTCCACGGTTGCGCAGCGAACTCGACTGGCGCTTCGATCGGCGGCTGCAGCGACACACCGGTCAACAACGCCTGCAGCTGCGGTAAGCGCTCGGCGGCCACCCACAGACCGCCTGCTTCGGTTGCCGCGATGGACAGACGCGTCGCGCGCCGCGCCTCGCCCAATTGCTGCAGGAATTCGGGCCATAAGGGATTGGCATGCGTTTCGTCATCAGTGACGACGCCGAGCCCCGTCAGTACCTCGTGCATCTCGTCGGCGTTGCGCGCCTGTGGCCAGGCCTCCGCGCGCACGGCTTCGATCGCAACGGGGTCCAGACGGCCCAGATCCTCGGCGCTGTCGGCATCGGCGTAGCGCCGGCTCATCACCGCCTGGGTGCGGCGCTCCTCCAGCGGCGCGTCGTCGAGGAACGCGTAAGGCTTGGCGTTGAGTGCCTCGGCCGCGAACGGCGACGGCGCGGTCAGGTCGCGCGCAACGATCTGTACGGCGCCCGATTCCATCCGTCGCAGCAAAGCAAGCCAGCCTTCGGCATCCATCGCCTCGTGCAGACAGTCGTCGAGCGTCTGCGCGACCAACGGGTGATCCGGAATCTCGCGCTCACCGACCAGATTTTCCGCGCACGCGACCTGGTCCGGGAACACCGATGCGAGGAAGTCCTCGCTGCGCATGCGCTGCAGTTGCGGGGCGACTTTCTTGCCGCCGCTGAAGCGCGGCAGCGCGAGCGCGGTGGTCGCGTTCCAGCGCCAGCGCACGCCGAACAGGGGCGCGTCGAGCAACGCCTGCACCAGCACGTCGACCGCCGATGACGAATGCAAGTAATGCGCGACCTCGGCCAGCGGAAAGCTGTGGCTGGTCGACAGCGACAGCACGATTGCGTCCTCGGTGGCGGCGGCCTGCAGTTCGAAGTTGAACTTGCGGCAGAAGCGCTTGCGCAGCGCCAGGCCCCACGCACGGTTGATGTGGCTGCCGTACGGCGTGTGGATGACCAGCTGGGTGCCGCCGGATTCGTCGAAGAAACGCTCGATGACGAGCGTGTCCTGAGTCGGCATGACGCCGAGCGCGATGACTTGGCGCGAGAAATAGTCGATCAACTGCATCGCGGCGCTGTCGTCGAGGTGCAGTTCGCTGACCAGCCAGGCATGCGCTGGGGATATCGCTGCCGGGCTCCGTTCCGCGCAAGGCGCATCAAGACTCGGATGGCTGCTGTCTGCATCGAACGCGGCATTTGTCGCCACCGTCGCTGCTGCTGCTGTTGTTGCTGTTGTTGCTGTTGTGGCCGCTGTGGCCGCTGTGGCTGTTGCTGTCGTCGACTCCGTGGCAGCCTGGCGCTGTTCTCGCACGGGCGTTAGGTGGGCTTGCGTTGCACCCACGGTCGCATCGGCAGCCGCCGCAGCCCCCCCCAGCCGCGATGCAATCTTCGCACGCAACCGCGACACCCCGAACGACAGTTCGTCGCTGCGTCCGGGCGCCTCGCCGAGCCAGAACGGGATATTCGGCGGCATACCCTCGGCGTCCTCGACGCGCACACGCCCCGGTTCGACCCGGATCACGCGGTAGCTGGTCGTGCCGAGCTGGAAAATATCGCCTGCGGTGCTCTCGATCGCGAAGTCTTCGTTGACGCTTCCGATCGTGAACGCCTGCGGCTCCAGCACGACCGCGTAGTCGCCGGTGTCGGGGATCGTGCCGCCGGACATCAGCGCGGTCATGCGCGCATTCTTGCGCCCGCGCAGGCGCCGGTGCACCGCGTCGCGATGCAGGTAACCCGCGCGCGGGCCGCGTCGCGACGTGAATCCTTCGGCAAGCATCCGCACCAGCGCATCGAAATCCTTGCGTGGCAGCCGTGCGTATGGCCACGCGCGACACACCAGCGCGTACAAAGCGTCCTCATCCCATTCGGCGACCGCGACCTCTGCGACGATCTGCTGCGACAGCACGTCCAGCGGCGCGGGCGGAATCACCAGCGCATCGAGCTCGCCGCGACGGACGCAATCGAGCAGCGCCGCGCATTCGACCAGGTCGTCGCGCGACTGCGGGAACAGCCGCCCCTTGGGCACGCCGCCGACTTCGTGACCGGCGCGGCCGACGCGCTGCAGGAACGCCGCGATCGCGCGCGGCGAACCGAGTTGGCACACCAGATCGACGTCGCCGATGTCGATGCCCAGTTCCAGCGACGCAGTCGCGACCAGCACGCGCAATTCCCCGCGCTTGAGCCGTTGCTCGGCATCCAGCCGCAGCTCCTTGGCCAGACTGCCGTGGTGGGCGGCGACCGCTTCCTTGCCCAGGATGTCAGCCAGATGCTTGGAGGCACGCTCGGCCATGCGCCGGGTGTTGACGAATACCAGGGTGGTGCGGTGTGCCAGCGCCAGTTGTGCGATGCGCGCGTAGACGAGTGACCACACTTCGTTCGACATCACCGCCTGCATCGGTACCGGCGGCAGTTCGAGTGCGAGGTCGCGCTGCTTGGCGTAGCCGATGTCGACGATGACGCAGTCGGGGGTACCGTCACTGCTGACGGCCGCTGACCCAACCAGGAACCGCGCAACCTCGTCGATCGGCTTCTGCGTCGCCGACAGGCCGATGCGCGTGAGCCTTCGACCACACAGCGCTTCCAGCCGTTCCAGCGTCAGCGACAGGTGGCTGCCGCGCTTGCTCGCGGCGACCGCATGGATCTCGTCGACGATCACCGTGCGCGTGCTCGCGAGCATCGCGCGCCCGGACTCGGACCCAAGCAGCACGTACAGCGATTCGGGCGTAGTCACGAGGATGTGCGGCGCGGTGCGGCGCATCTTCGCGCGCTCGGACTGCGGGGTATCGCCGGTGCGCACCGCGGTGCGGATCGCGACATCGGCCACGCCCTGGCGCGCGAGTTCCGCGCGGATGCCGGCCAGCGGCGCTTCGAGGTTCAGGTGGATGTCGTTGGACAGCGCCTTCAGCGGCGACACGTAGACGACCGTGGTCGCATCCGGCAGCGCGCCGCCCGCGGCGAGGCCTTCGCGCACCAGGCCATCGATCGCGGCCATGAACGCGGTCAAGGTCTTGCCCGACCCGGTCGGCGCGGCCACCAGCGTATTGCGCCCGGACGCGATCGCCGGCCACGCGAGTACCTGCGCTTCGGTGGGCGCCGGGAACGCGCCCGCAAACCAGGCGGCGACGGCAGGATGGAACGCGGTTAGCGGCATGGACGCAGTATCCCGGCGGACGGGCCGGTGAGCGTTAACGGGAGGTGGTGATGCGCGCGGCAAATCCCCTCAACAGCCCTTATGCCGCCATCACTGTGAAAGCGGATGACCGGAACCTGGGCGAGCCAAGGCGCTGGGTTCCGGTGCTCGAACGACGAAACGCGGCTAGTAGAAGAAGCTCCGCTATTCAGAGACAGCCAGCGTCCGCTGCCGTCCTCCTACGCGCTGAGCAAAGTCCGCACCAGCGCTGGCAGCTTCGCGAGGTCATCCTTGAGCAGCCACGCATCCGGCGCGGGGCCGATCTGCAGCGCCATCTCGTCGCGCAGCGGCGCGCCGCTGAGAAACACGAAGCGCACCCCAGCCGCGTGCTCATGCACCAACTCAAAGGCACGGGCGCCGGAAAAGCCGGGCATGTTCACGTCCGACAGCACCAACTGAGGCGTGAACGTCGCCAGCGCCTGCAGCAGCTGCAGTTCGCTGTCGACCCACCGCGACTCGAACGTCATGCCGGACTGTGCGAGTTCCAGCCGGACCAGTTCGGCGTCATCCGCGGAGTCCTCTACGACCAGAATCCGCCACGGCGACAGTCCGCTATCGTCGTGCTCGGACGTCGGATAGGCGAGGGGGTCATTCATCATTCGGGCTGCGGCCCCTCGTTGAACACGCCCCAGAACTTGCCGAGCGCCTTGACCGCTTCGAAAAACTGCTCCGCTCCCACCGGCTTAACCACGTAGGCGTTCACGCCCAAATCCCAGCCGCGCGCGAGGTCGGATTCCTCGCCCGAGGACGACAGGATCACCACCGGCAGACGGCGCAGGTTGTTATCCGCGCGCAGCGCTTTAAGCACCTCCAAACCATCCATGCGCGGCATCTTGATGTCGAGCAGCAACACCACCGGATCGCCCTTGTCACGGTCGGCGAACCGGCCGCGGTACAGCAAGTAATCCATCGCCTCGACGCCGTCTTCGACGTGCACGATCGGGTTGAGCAAGTTGGCCTCGCGTAACGCGTCGATGGTCATCTCCGCATCGGCGGCGCTGTCCTCGGCCAGCAGGATGATACGGATGGCGTTTACAGCTGCGTTCATGGCTTGGCCTCGGGGGCGGAATCAATGGGGTTGGCAGGCAGAGTGAAATGGAACGTCGCTCCCCGGTCAGGTTCGGACTCGGCCCAGACGCGGCCGCCGTGCCGCATCAGCACCCGACGTACCGTCGCCAGGCCGATGCCGGTGCCAGCGTACTCGCTGGCCTTGTGAAGGCGCTGGAACACACCGAACAGCTTGCCCGCGTACGCCATGTCGAAGCCGGCGCCGTTGTCGCGCACGCAGAAATGGTGGCTGCCGTCGTCGCCGCGCTCGTGCTCTACGTCAATCTGCGCATGCTCGCGTTGGCCGCTGTATTTGACCGCGTTGCCCAGCAGGTTCAGCCACACCTGACGCATCATGTTTACGTCGGCGACCAGCACCGGCAAGGTCCCGATATTCCAGTCTATGCGCCGGCCGGGCGTGTCGGACTGGGCATTGGCATCAAGCATCGCGCGCGTCTCGGCGACCACTGACTGCACGTCGACCGGCTGCAACCGCAGCGCGCTGCGGCCCAGGCGCGAATACACCAGCAGGTCGTCGATCAGCGCGGCCATGCGCTTGGACGAGCTGCCGATCACGTCCAAGTAGTGGCGGCTCTTCTCGTCGGCGTCGTCGCCGAGCTGACGGCCGAGCTTGTCGGCAAACCCTGAAATATGCCGCAGCGGCGCGCGCAGGTCGTGCGAGACCGAATAACTGAAAGCCTCCAGCTCGCGATTGACGTCTGACACCTGATCGATCTTGCCTTCGAGCTGGCGGTTGAGCTCGTTGATGCGCCCCTCGGCGGTCTTCTGCGCGGTGATGTCACTGGCGGTGATCAGCACCACGTGGTCGTCGCTGTCGGGCAGCGGCATCTTGCGCGCGTTGATCAGCATCGTGCGGTGCACGCCGTCGGCCATCTGCTGGGCCTGTTCGTAATCCCACAACTCGCGGTCGCGCGCGAGCACGTTGCTCAGGCGCTGCAGCGTTTCGGCATCGTTCCACGCGCCGCCACCGATTTCCGCGAGGGGCACGCCGCGCGACTGGTCGTAGTCGACGCCATACAGATCGGAGAACGCAGCGTTGTGCAGCACCACCCGCAGTTGCGCATCGGCCAGCACGATCGGCTCGCGCACCGTCTGCAAAATCGACTGCGCACGCGCGCTGGCTTGGCGAGCGACGCGCTCGGCGCGCTGGCGTTGGGCCAACTGGCGGCGCGAGAAATAGATCACCAGCGTCAGCAGCAGCAACTGGGCCAGCATGGAGCCCCACGTCAGTGCCTGGGTCAGGCGCCGCAAGCGGTCGGCATCGGCGATGCGCCGGGTCAGCAGCTGCTGCTCGGACGCGACGATCTGGGTGGCGAGGTCGCGGCTCGGGAACCGCGTCGTCATCGTCAGCAGGTCGTCGTGGGTCGACGCCGCCCCGGGCTTGGCCGCGAGGATGCGGTCGACCAGCGCATCGCGGTGCTCGATGTTCGCGCGCAGCATGCCGATGCGCACCTGCTGCTCGGGGTGATCGCGGGTCAGGCGGGTGATGCGCTCGATGCCGGCCGGGATCTCGCGGCTGCTCTCGGCGATGCGTCGGCGCAAAGATGGCGTGTCGATACCATTGCCCAAGGCGAGCGCGCCCAGTTCGCGGTCGCGCAGGTCGTACAGCAGCGCATGCACCGCGGCTTCCACCGCGCGAGTGCGGGCGACCAGGTCGGACGCGTCGAGCGTGCGCTGGGTCGCGACCCGCAACAGCATGAAAGGCGCCACCACGATCAGCACCACCGCCAGGACCAGCAGCGGCACGCGCCAGGGCGAAACGGAATCCAGTGCGGGGGTTGGCGACATGACCTGCAACGCTCGGTGCCGCCAGCGGCGGGCCACGAACACAGGGCACGGCGTGCGCCCTTCAATTCCCGGTCCGGGATCATCGCCGCTGCGCGCAGGGGTCGCAACCGCTGGGCCCGTCGCAGTAGGCAAAGTGTTCAACCATTCGGCCCATTTCGCCCATTCAGCTGTGCTGGAGGTCAAACCCGGCCTGTTAGTATCTCGGCTCTAATCCGCCAGCCCCCACGAGGCGCGGCCACGGGGCCGCGAGACGCATGAATCCGAGCAACGCCGCGATCACCGACCTTCTGCACGACGATCCCGATCCCGCCGAAACCCAGGAGTGGGTCGAGTCCGTGCAGGCGGTCATCGCCCGCGACGGCGCGCAGCGCGCCCACCAGTTGCTCGAAGGCATGGTCGAGGTGACCCGCCGCGCCGGCGCCCACCTGCCGTTCTCACCGACCACCGAATACATCAACACCATCCCGCCGCAGCTGGAGGCCAAGAGCCCCGGCGACGCGGCGATGGAGTGGCGCATCCGCTCGATCATCCGCTGGAACGCGCTGGCGATGGTGGTGCGCGCGAACCGCAAGCCCGGCGACCTCGGCGGCCACATCGCCAGCTTCGCCTCCGGCGCGACCCTGTACGACGTCGGCTTCAACCACTTCTGGCGCGCGCCCAGCGCCGACCACCCCGGCGACCTGCTCTACATCCAAGGCCACAGCTCGCCCGGCATCTACGCGCGCTCGTTCCTCGAAGGCCGCATCAGCGAATCCCAGCTCGACCACTTCCGCATGGAAGTCGACGGCCGGGGGCTCAGTTCCTACCCACACCCGTGGCTGATGCCCGACTACTGGCAGACCCCGACCGTGTCGATGGGCCTGGGCCCGATCGCCGCGATCTACCAGGCACGCAACTGGAAGTACCTCGAAGGCCGCGGCCTGATGCCCAAGACCGACCGCAAGGTCTGGTGCTTCCTTGGCGACGGCGAAACCGACGAGCCCGAATCGCTCGGCGCGATCTCGGTCGCCGGGCGCGAAGGCCTCGACAACCTCATCTTCGTCGTCAACTGCAACCTGCAGCGCCTCGACGGTCCGGTGCGCGGCAACGGCAAGATCATCCAGGAGCTCGAAGGCAACTTCCGCGGCGCCGGTTGGAACGTGATCAAGACCGTCTGGGGCAGCTACTGGGACCCGCTGCTCGCGCGCGACACCACCGGCAAGCTGCGCCAGCTGATGATGGAAACCGTCGACGGCGAATACCAGAACTGCAAGGCGTTCGGCGGCAAATACACGCGCGACAACTTCTTCGGCAAATACCCCGAAACCGCCGCGCTCGTCGCGAACATGTCCGATGACGACATCTGGCGCCTCAACCGCGGCGGCCACGACCCGCACAAGGTCTACGCCGCCTACGACCGCGCGGTGAAAACCACGGGCATGCCGTCGGTGGTGCTGGCCAAGACCGTCAAGGGCTACGGCATGGGCAGCGCCGGCGAGGCGCTCAATCCGACCCACGGCACCAAGAAGATGGAAGACGCCGACGTGCGTCTGTTCCGCGACCGCTTCAACATCCCGGTCACCGACGCGCAACTCGCCGATGGCGCGGTGCCGTTCTACCACCCGGGCAAGGACTCGCCGGAAGTGCAATACCTGCTCGCGCGCCGCCAGGCGCTCGGCGGCTTCCTGCCGCAGCGCCGGCAGAAGTCCACACAGTCGCTGGACGCGCCCGCGCTGGCCACCTACGAGCGCCTGCTCAAGACCAGCGGCGAGCGCGAGATCAGCACCACCATGGCGTTCGTGCAGGCGCTCAACATCACCCTGCGCGACAAGCAGGTCGGCCCGCGCGTGGTCCCGATCGTCGCCGACGAGGCGCGCACGTTCGGCATGGAAGGCCTGTTCCGCCAGCTCGGCATCTACTCGCCGCACGGCCAGAAGTACAAGCCGGTCGATCGCGACCAGCTCATGTACTACCGCGAGGACACCGCCGGGCAGGTGCTTGAGGAAGGCATCACCGAGTGCGGCGCGTTCTCGTCGTGGATGGCTGCGGCCACCAGCTACAGCAGCAACGACCTGCAGATGCTGCCGTTCTACATCTACTACTCGATGTTCGGTTTCCAGCGCATCGGCGACAGCGCCTGGCAGGCCGCCGACATGCGCGCGCGCGGTTTCCTGTTGGGTGCCACCGCGGGCCGCACCACGCTCAACGGCGAGGGCCTGCAGCACGAAGACGGCCACAGCATGGTCCAGGCCGGGCTGATCCCGAACTGCCGCAGCTATGACCCCACCTTCAGCTTCGAGGTCGTGGTGATCCTGCAGTACGGCATGCAGCGCATGCTCGCCGAGCAGCGCGACGAATATTTCTATATCACCCTGATGAACGAGAACTATGCCCACCCGGACATGCCCGAAGGCGCGGCCGACGGCATCATCAAGGGCATGTATTTGTTGAAGGATGCGGGCAAGGCGAAGAAGGCCGACCTGCGCGTGCAGCTGCTCGGCAGCGGCACGATCCTGCGCGAAGCGATCGCCGCGGCCGAACTACTCGACAAGGATTTCGGCATCAGCGCCGACATCTGGAGCTGCCCAAGCTTCAACGAGCTCGCCCGCGACGGCCAGGACGTCGAACGCCACAACCGCCTGCACCCCGAAGCCAAGCCGCGCCAGCCGTACGTGACCCAACTGCTCGAAGGCCGCCAGGGCCCCGCGATCGTCGCCACCGACTACGTGCGCACCTACGCCGAGCAGATCCGCGCTTACGTGCCGATGCGTTACACGGTGCTCGGTACCGATGGGTTTGGGCGTTCGGATACGCGCGCGAATTTGCGGAGGCACTTCGAGGTGGACCGCTTCCATATCGCGCACGCGGCGATCGCGGCGCTCGCGGCGGAAGGGAAGATGACGGGCAAGGATGTGGCTCGGGCTATCAAGCAGTACAGGATCGATGCGGGGAAGCCGAATCCGCTTGGGGTTTGAATCGCGATCTACGCGTTCGTAATGCGTAGGTCGTAGGTTCGATCGCTAGTTCCCGGCACTACTACCTAATCCTTTAAAATCAATTGGTTACCAATTGCCGGTTACGTTGTTCTAGTACACCGCGCTAGTACACCCAGAACCCCGAAGGAAACCTCGGGGTTCTTTTTTTTGCGCTTCTCCGAGCACTCTTGGGTCGGCGCGTTGTCCGCTCACTTTTCCCCCATGGGCTGCTGAGAAGGCCAACCACGGAGAAATTGCTATTGCCAACGGTAGATTGGATGCCCTAATACGAGCATTGCCGACCGAAAACGCTAGGGCACCATGGCCAGTAGTCTGTGCGAAAAATTCATATTGGAGCTGGACGCCGACACGCTTGAAGAGTGGGTGATGGCGTACGTCACTGAAATGTATGACGTGACCATGCCGGTATGCCGGATTGGCGTATCCGGACAAGCGCAGAAAGGGGTCGATGTCCACGCGTGCATTCGGGATGTGGGGCACGTCGGATATCAGGCCAAGGCCTACTTGCACAAGACGCTCACGATCGCGATGTTCGACAAGGAGCTGAAGGGTGCGCACGACTTCATTCCTCCGCTGCAGAAATACACGATCGTCACGTTGAACCGACGTAGTGCGGTTCTCCAAGAGCATGCTCGACTCGCCACAATCAATGGTCACGCACGTGTCCAGGTTCTATTCCTGGAGGATCTGGCTGAGATCACCGACAGCAATCAAGCCCTGAAGTCACGCGTGTTCAAGCTGACGGTGTCCGCGGACGATCTCAGCGAAATCTGTATTGCGTTCTACGGCTCAGCGATGCCGTCGCCAGTTCATGTGTTACCCGCAGAGAGTGACGCCGGGTTGCCTCAGCCACTGCGGGACGCAGAGGGCTGGATTAGCAACGGCATGCCCCTTAAGGCGCTTGAAATAATCAACTCGTTCCTCGGACCTTCGGCCCCTGCGGTGCTCGCGAAGCTTCGCGCACGCGCGCTGTACGCGTTGGGTGACCACAAAGGAGTCCTGGCTGAGATCGACCGTGAGCTCCTACGGTCGAATCGCAGCGGAGCTGTACTCGCCATTGGGGCACTGTCGGCCAGTGAATCGCTCATGGACTCTCGCGCTGACGACTTGTTGCAAGCGGCAATGCTCGCTTCCAGTGAGGGAGAGCGTTCCGACGTAGTGGGATGCTACGTGCGATTAAAGGCGAAGCGTGACGGTGCCCATTTGGGCGAGCTTGAAGGATTCGCCGGGGAACAATTGGCGGATGTTTCCAAGGTCGCAGTAGCGCTTGCCGAGGCTGCTGTTGTACTGGGTGACCGGAGCCGCGCTGCGTACTGGTATGAGTTGGCGCGTACAACTCGTCCCACGCTGGGCCTAGGCATCGAACTGAATATGTTGGCCAACGCACTCGGGCTCACGCTTGCATGTGCGATTCCGTCGGAAACGGCCCTCCTCGAAATAGTGAAACAACTGGAGCAGTTCGCGGAGCGAGCTCGGGACGTTGAAGCGCCTACGTTCCGAATTGCAGCTTGGAACAATCTTGGACTGGCCTATGCAGCTGTAGAGCGGTATCAAGACGCAGCAGATGTGTGGGACCGGGCGTTGATGGAGGACGGCGCTCAGGAATCCCTTTGGATTCGGCGCTGCATGTTGACGGCGAACGACGGCGTGCCCGTCCCGGACGAAGACGTAGTGAGGAAGCATGCATGCGCTCCGCTTTCGACTTTGGTGTTCGCTTCCGCCCTGACAGCTATTGGTCGGACTGACGAGGCGCTGCCACTTGTGAATGCTGTTCTTGATGATGCCGAGGCCAGTTCAGATGACATCGCCATGGCGCACGTGGAACGATTGCGGATCAAGGAGGTCCGCGCTGAAGAGCTGGACGACGTAATTGAAGACGGGCTCGCCACGCTAAGAGCGTTGCCCGAGTCCTTGCCTCTCCTGACATGGTTGATTCTTAAGTACGCGAGCGCCTCGCGAGAGCAGCAGGGTGAGCTAAAGAGGCTTGTAGGTGCCCTAGATACGACCACTCTGAGCGACGAACAACTGCTCACCATCGCATCACTCGTTAGTCGCCGGGGCTTTGTCGAGGTTCTCGCACATTGGAATGGGCGACTTGGAGCCATAGCGCTCAAAGATGGCGGCATCAAGGATGCTGATGCTGCTGGAGTCTTGGCGAACCTGAAGCTGAAAACGCTTGACTTCGAAGGGGCCGTTCACCTTCGCCGACTACTCATGGATTCCGAACCTGAGAGTTCAAGTGCGCTTCTGTCGTACGCGGAGGCCCTGTTCGAGGCAGGCGATCGGAATCAGGCATTCGAACTATTGGACGATGCAGTTCGTGGGGGCACTGCGTCAACGCTACTACTGTTGAATTGGGCACGGCTGGGTTTTGCTCTCGGATTCAAACGTCGCGCGAGAAAGATCCTGGGAACGATTCCGTCGCCATCAATGGAGAGTGCCGAGGACTACCTTCGTGTAATGCAAGTTCGTGCATTGCTCGGGGTCGACGGGCAGGATGACGAAGTTCTAGCGATGTTGCGCCGTGGCTTTCTCACTCCCGAGAACGCATCCACGTTTTTCTCGCTCGGCCTGCATCGCCGGCTCGTAACCGATAGGCGGGTGCGTTTCGGTTCAATAGCGCATCTGAGGATTGGCGAAGTCCTGGACGAGCAGTGTTACTTGTCGGAGAAGAAGGAGTCGCCGCTACCCGGAATTCGCTCGTACGATGCAGCAAGCCACGGCTGGGTGAGTGAACTCATCGGCGCTGGTGTCGGGGAGATTGTGAAGCTCAGTTCGTCGCCGTTTGCCGGCCAAGATGCCGTTGTCATATCTGTGAGTGGAGCCGAGGATTTCGTTTTCCAAGAAGCGCTCAAACAGATCGGTGTGAGCTCGCCCGAAGTCACTGGAGTAGAGCCGATCTCGGGATCTATTAGCGATCAGCTTGAGGAGATGAAGGTCAAGCTAACTGAGCGACATGAGTCAGTTTCGACCGGCATGCGTGTCGCGACGGAGCAGAAGCTTCCGATCGCAGTGTTGGCGCGAGGTTACAAGACCTCCCCAAGGGAGTTCCTATTTGAGAGTGGCACGTGGGTTCCAAGCGCCCACTGTGGCACTACGCCGGTTCTGGAAGTAGAGGATGAGGTCCTCTCGCAAACGACAGGATGGGTTTTTGATCCAGTTACTCTTTTGCTGCTTGTTACGATCGGGGCAGAGGCGCTTCCACGAAGACTCTCTCGCCGGCCTGTAATTACAAAGCAAGCCGTTGCGACATTGTTGGACTGGTACATGGTGGAGCGCGAAGGACGCCGGGCAGCGGGCCACATGCGCTTGGATGACCGTGGAGAGTTAATCCTAACCGAGTACGGGATTGAACATCGCGTTGCGACATTGGCGTTTTGGCGCTCATTGCGGTCGCTCATTCGGGACCACTTCGATGTAGTGGACGCTCCCGCGGTAGAGGTTTCGAGTGCCATGGTGCAAGTGCTGCCCATGCTCGGATCTGAGACTGCGACCGGTTTCAACGTTGCGCGAGATCGCGGCTATACGCTCATTTCCGAAGAGGAAATGGTGCGGGCTTTTGCCAGCCAAGTCTTCGAAGCCAAATCAGCATCGCTGCATCGTTTGATCGCGCATGCGGCCGTCCGCGGTTGGATCGGCAGCGCTGATGCCACGCGCTGGCTTTCAGCATTGATCGGCTTGGGTTGGAACTGGATTACGTTCCCGACGTACGTAGTTGAGGCTGCATTGAGGCTTGATTCGGCGGAGCGTTGGACCACGCTAAAACGTTTCTTGTCGCGAATGCCTCGTGCTGACGCCAGTCATGCGGTGCCGCTTCTGTTGGAGCATCTGAGAGCATTGGACGACGGCCGCTATTTGGGGATTGATAAGACCAGGTTGAGGGCTGCGCTCGTCGGGGCACTTCCCCTGATGGATGCCAAGTCACGAATGTATGTCGCCAAGCGATACAAGAAACAAGGGATGGGTGCGGAGCATCGGGCGAGCGCCCGTCTGCTTCGGCGCTGGGCTACTAAGCGCGACGTCGGCGGACCTAACGCACGCTAGGGATCATCTGAACAACTTGCGCTGATGCCGGCGATTTCAGCATCAACAGCGTCGGAATGCTCATTCCACCAACAACGGGGTCAGGTTCACTTACCCGCAACAGCCGCCAACAACGGGGTCAGGTTCACTTACCCAGTAATGATCGACCTTTAAACGGTCGATGCGCGGGGCGAGTTCCAGCAAACCGCTTGGTCTTTGCTTCCACCATGCTGTGGAAGCCATCCCTGCCCAAGGCTCGCTGCTGCTGCAGGTAGAGCCTGATTTCCTGCACCATTTCCTCGCTCAGCGCTTCGCGGACGATGGCTTGATAGGCCTGTGAGCGACTCGGCTGATCCGGCCCTAGTGCTTGGTAGCTCGGGTGAGGAGTGAGCAATGGGTCAGTGCGTCCGAGTGCGTTGGAGGCGCAGCTGGACCAGGGGTATTGCTCCGGACTTTCCACCATCCGCGCACGCACGGGATTGAGCTCGATGTAGCGATAGCACGTGAGCAGATAGTCCTCGGCATCGACCAGGCAGGATTTGTAGCGGCCTTCCCACAAGGTCCCAGTGCGTCGATGGCGGGCGTTGAACATCCCAACATAGTTGCGACCCAGCGACTGCATGAAGCGCGACACCGCGCCGGCCTTCGGTGGCGTCATAAGGAGGTGCACGTGATTGTCCATCAGCACGTACGCGTGCAGCTGACAGTCCGAACCGCGCAGTGACTCTTGTAGAAACTGCAGATAGCGGTGGCGATCGCCGTCATCCAGGAAGCACGGCAGGCGATTGTTGCCGCGTTGAACGATGTGCTGTGCAACGCCGGGGATTTCGAGTCGGGGTAGGCGGGCCATGCGTTGAGCATCGCGCGATCGCCGATCAGCGAAAATGGGAAATCTGCCGGCACTGGTAGGAGAGAGGCGCCTGCGCGAGCATAGGAAAAGTGAACCTGACCCCGTTGCCGAGATGTGCCGGTCTATACCCGCTGACACTCGGCGCTAATCAGCCGCGAGGATAGACCCGACACCGGGAGGCCTCTTAACTCGCAGGATGGCTGCCCCCGGCTCCTTTTTGGACCGCGGTGAAAGCGACTAGGACCACGCGGCCGTTAGCCCGTGGCCGCTAGCGATTCACGCCCTCATAAAGGTTTCGCACGTGCCGGGCCCGATTCCAAAGGCGCCTGAACGACGATCCTGACGGGCCCTCCCAGTTCAGCAGCTAGATCACGGAGGACATTCTCGGATTTCGGCCGCTCGACGACTGCAATCACCATCTCTCCGGTGCGTTCATCCACGTATCGAGCATGAGCTGTGGGTAGCTTTGCCGAAATTACTTTTGAACCGTCTGACAGCATTCGATTAAGCTGCTCGAACGTATGTGATGCGTTTGGCAGGAACACTACTTCCGTTTGGCTGGAGCCGACTTTATGAAACTCCGAAGGTACGGAGCCAAGTCCAGTCAGACGGACTACGATCCTACGCCCCGCCTCATCGACATATAAACCCGCCAAGCGATCGGCATGTTTCTTACGTATACGCTCCACAAGTTGTGGCGTAGTCATAGTTTGAGCGCTCGTTGTCTCAGCACCTCGGTCACGATCATGATCGCGTATGTTCGTGTTATCGGGAACTTTACTTGGCCCATTAGAGCAAGCGGCCGCGCTGAGGAGCAAGCACAGCATTAAAACGTCACGAGTCATGTGATCTATTCTCAGGTTAGAAGACCGGTCTAACCTCGACCGGTCTTCGATAACTTCAGGGGCTGTTTCCCGCATGCATTGTCGGGATCAGGCTCTTAGTACAAAAGATTCAGACCCAGATGCGAATAGGCATAATCGGTACTTGTGTAAACGCAGAGACCGTTTGATGGATTGCCTGCCGTGTGCACTCCGGCGGCAATAGTTGAGATGAACCAGGGGCCACCACTATCACCACCCTGACATAGGTTTGCCGCGCCGTCGCTATTGAGACCGACAAACGTTGCCGAACACGCAGCAGTGCCGCTAAGCCCACAGATCGGGCCTGGGTTATACGCGACGGAGAAGACGGTCGCGCAGCCGTACCCGCCGTTTGTACCGTATTTGCAGATCTGATTGCCCACTGCGGTAGAGGCCTGCGTCCGACGTCCTGTCAGCTGCCGCCACGCATTGGCATAGAACCACGGTCCTACGCTTGCAGATCCAGCGCCGACCCAAGCGATATCTGCCACGGAATCATACTTCCGCGCCTTGAAGAACAACGTGTGTGCGGCGGCATCAATGCCGGTGTAAGCATAGGTTCCAGCACTCGCCAGGCAGTGTCCCGCTGTAAGGACCCCGTAGGAGGTCGATCCCGCATGCTCAACAACAAAACCATTAGTACAAATTCTATTGATACTACCATCAGCATAAACTATATCACCGCTGCCAAAGACTGCCTGAGCTTGGTTCGGCTCTGTTAGCTCAATCACTCGCACGGGCGCAGCAAGCTCTGAACTTAGAGCCACCGCATGAACGTTCGCTCTGCTTGCTCCGCGTAGAATCTCAACCACAATATCGCCAGTACGCTCGTCAACGTAGCCACCTTGTACAGCGGGATCTGAAGCTTGCAATCTTCCAAGCGCTTTATCGAATTTCTTTTGCAAGTGGGATAGCTTATGGGCTGCGCCGGGGATGAAGACGACTTCGAGCGAGTTCCCGTTGAAATTATGAAATTCGGAACGTACATTTGCCAGACCAGCTAGTCGTACGACAATGCGAGGATTCGGTTTATATTCGATATAAAGCCCCGCAAGTCGGGGCTCATACTGCTTGCGTAGCCGCTCCATGATTGGGGCCGACTTTTCTTGCAAAATGAGCCTGCTTTTCGCTTCCGCCTTAGATATCCCAAGAGCTGTCGCGACATGCTGCGCGTCCACGTCCAGAGCCGCTTCATACCCGAGGATATTGTCCGGCTGAGGTGATGGGGGTGACGCAATCGCGCCGGCACTATGGATTAAACCAATGAAGGCAGAGCTTATCGCCAAACTTAGTTTCCTATGCAATGTAATTTCCTTTAGATGTTGGCGGCATGGTTGTGGCGAGTCGCGCTTGACGCGGCTCACGATCAGCGTACGGGCTTGGGGTTAAATGCGCGTGATTTGCAGACGTAGGTCTCCGAGCAGCAGAAGGGAAAATAAAGGTTGCTCGTAAATTCACGTCGATATCAGGATGCTGGTTTTTCAGTCGCTATTGAGAATCGAGGCTTTGCAGGATCAAAGAGGGCGCCATAAGAAGGGACCTGATTAGCGCCAAGTGTCAGCCACGAAAAATGGGGTCAGAGAACATTAGTCAGTCTTTCAATCCGTTATGTTCTCTGACCTTTTTTTGTGAGCCATTTTTTTGGACGACCGCACTCGCTTGATCCAGCGCAGCGGCTCTTTTCCACGCTCGCTTGACGGTGCCGTTAGTGCGGCCCGGAGTGCGTATTCAATTGGGTAGACCTTCCCTGCTGAGCTACGGCCGCTACCATACGTCCCACTTTACTAAGGCCTGAAGCCCCAGGAAACGGACGTCATGGAAAACCGCGCTCGAACCAAGCTCGTCGCCGTTGCGCTGATCGCAGGTGCGATCGGGCTCGGCGGCTATGTCCTTCAAGACTGGCGTTCGGCCCCGGCATTGCCCGATAGCGAAGCGGCTCTGGCTGCAAAAGCAGCGGCGCCTGTAGCTACGTCTGACTCACTAAGCAAAACCTCGGCAGAAACGGCAGCGTCCGCCGTGTTGCCTCCGCCAGCTGCGAGAACGAGTAGCGCATTCATGCCCGAGCTCAGGCGTGCCGCTGATGCGGGCGATGCCGCCGCGGCATGCAAGCTCGCGTTCGAGCTCAACGGCTGTACCGAGATGCAGAAGATGGAGCTCGCAGACTCCGTCGGCGGCGGCATGAAGGATTCGCCCGATCAGCCCCTGGCGACGGTCGCCGCGCACCATCAGCGGTGCAGCGCGGCGACCGAGGCCGACTTGCAGGATCGGTACCGCTACCAAGCGCAGGTTTTCGGCTCCGGCAACGCCGCGGCAGAGCGTTGGTTCGTGCAGTCGCCTCTGCTCGATGACGATGACTTTCTAATCAACAGTCCAAACGCGATCGACTTCCGGCGCCGCTCGCAGGCGTACCTCGCACAAGCGATGAAGCGCAAGGACATCCAGGACCTCAAGGTGCTGTTGCAGGTTTACATGCCGCCGGGCTACGGCCGGAGCATGTCGCGCCTTCGTGTCCGAGACGATGCGATGTTCCTCGCGCTATCCGCAGCCGCGGAGCAGGCGGATGTTGCGGATGAGCATGACCGGGCCCTCGCTGCCCAGGTGCGCCGCAAGGCCGGAGGTGATGTTCTGGCCTTGGCGACGCAGCGCGCGGCTCATGTCGGAGGCCCGTGGCGAAGCGCGGCGAATGCCGGCCCCGCAGATGCCTTCTTCGCGCCGGAGGCCTGCGCAACTCTCGGGAATCGCTGAGTTCGCTTTGCCAATTTCATCACAATTGGTAAATAATCATTTCTCAACTTGGAGCGCACCATGCGCATGGAGAGAGTTATGAAGGCGGTCTTGTTCGCTTGTGCACTTTTACTTGCCACGCTGTACGGCGCCCCGGCCCGCGCGAATGGATGCGGAGGCAACCTGATCGACCACAAGCCGGTGTGGACGGGTGGCCAGAAGGTTGGCGAGCTGGCGCTGTATTACAACAGCGCGAATGGCAACAACTGTGCGGTCTTCTCACACGCGGGGCCCACCTGGGGACAGACGCTATACACCATGGTTGAGGTCTACGTGTGCAAGCCCATGGGCGGAGCGTATCCGACCAACTGCGCCATCTGGCAGTGGTCACCCTGGTGGTCGAAGGACGCCGGGTACTACGCCTACCGCGCAGGTCCGGTTCATGTGTACGGCCAGGGACACTGTGTACAGGCCATGGGCTACATCACCTACAGAGGGGCGAATCACCTCGCGACGTCAGGAATGCATTGTCGCTGAGGATCAGATAGGGGCGCATGCGGCGAGGGTTCAACCATCACCGCATGCGCTGCGGGATTGAACTACGTTTTACGTCGAGGCAAAAGGGGGAGGCAACTGAAAGAGGTAGTTGCCTCCGTCCCCTATTGCGTTTGATCGGCGACGTTGCCGCGGCGCGCCGACCCGGGCCATAGCCACCCCCGCCGGGCGCCGTGCGTGGCCCGTCCCGCGCCGGCTCAGTACTCCAGCACCACCGCCATGATCCGCACCTTGTCGACGTAGGTGCCCTGGCGGTTGAACTCGAAGTACCACCAGGGCGAGGTGGCGTTCCAGCCCTGGCCGGGTTCGACCACCACTGACTGCTCGTACAGGCCAGTAGGGTCGCCGGGGACGTTGAGGGTGTCGGAGAAGAAGCCGCCGTAGGTCTCGAAGCCGCTGCCGTGCTGGAAGGCGATCGCGGTGACCGGGAAGATCAGCGTGCCTTCGTCGCCGCCCGCGCTGGCGGTCTGGTGGACCAGGGTCAGGCGCACCTTGTTTCCGTCGAAGTCCTGCGGCCGGCGCACGGTCAGGGTCAGGTTGCCGGTGCTGCCCAGCCAGTCAACGCCACGGGTGTGGAGGGCGAACGCGGCCGCCGGGCCATACGACAGCGCGTGCGCGGGGAAGGTCACCCGGTGCTTGTACTTGGTGCAGTCGCCGGCGGGCGAGCAATCGGCCGGCCCTGCGAGGGCGGCGGCGGGGACCAGCACCGCCAGCGACAGGGCCAGCGTCGCGATCGCCAGGTTGAGGGTCTTCATGCCATGCGTCTCCGTGCGGGCGCGGCCGCGCCGGTCTGCGGTCGCGCGCTCTGCCATGGGAAGCGCGCGCCGGGTGACCGACAGGCCGGCGATGCGCGTCGCGGGAGCGGACCTCCGCACCGCACCGGGTAATACGCAGGAACCGCCGCGCGCCCGGCCACCGCAACCACGGGTCAGGTGAGCCACCCCTGACTATTCAAAAAAACGGGGTCAAAGAACCTATCCGCTTCAAGCGTCATGTCTCTGCCTCTCGTTGGCGACATGCGCTTGTTCAAACGCGGGTGCGGCCGCAACGACAAGGACAATGGAGGTGGCTCCGGCCAGAAGCAGCACGAAGGCAGGGGCAGCGGCGTCCACTGACGCGTCCACCCGGGCACCGAAAGGGCCTGAAAGGCCCCGATTGCGGGTTGCCGCTCACCAAACGCCGCCTCACCTAAAATTGCCATTGCAGGCGCGATCCTGGGCCGATGACCCCCCCTGTTCGCCCAGGCACGCGCCCAGTGGTCCGAGAGCGTCGATTGCCCGGGTTAGTGATCGGGCTAACCGCGACCTTCCTGATTGCGATCCTCGGGAACCTTGTCCTTGCGCTATCGGACGCCCGGCAAGAGGTGTTACTGAAGGCGACCCATACTGCGCAAAACCTCGCGCAGGCGCTGGAGCAGCACACAGCGGGCAGCGTAAATGCCGCCGAAATTGCCCTCAACGGAACGGTAAAGACGCTGCAGCTGCTGCCGGAACAAACCCCGGCCAATCGGGCGGTCATCGATGACTTGCTGGCAGAGACGATCCGCAACCTGCCGTTCGTGCGCGCCATCTGGGTGCTTGATGCCGATGGCAACATGATCTACGACAGCGAGAACTTGCCGGGCCGATACAACCTGGCTGACCGACTGTACTTCCGGGTACATCGTCCCGATCCGGACGTGGGCCTGTTCATCGATCACCTGACTCTCAGCAAGCATGGCGTCTGGTTTATTCCGGTGAGCCTGCGTGTGGCTCGTCCTGATGGCTCTTTCGGCGGTGTCGTTGCGGCAGCGCTCGAACCGGAGTACCTGAGGCGTTTCTATCGATCGCTGGATGTCGGTAAGGAGGGCGTAGTGGCACTGATGCGGACCGACGGCTCGCTGTTGCAGCGCGTGCCGACGGTTGAAGGCGCGATGGGACGCGACCTCGTGCCGCCCCCCCGTTTCGTCAAAGAGCTTCGATCGAGCGCAACGGGCTGCTACACCGACCGCAGCCGCCTGGACCAAGTGACGCGGCTGTATTGCTATCGGCGCGTACCGGAAACGCCGTTGGTTATTGTCCTGGGCTTGGGTGTCGCCGAAAGTTTGGCTGAATGGCGCGCCACGGCCAAAGCCTACGTGCTGGGCTCCCTGGTCTTGGTGCTGATCAGCCTATCGCTCGGCGCAATGGTCCTGCAGGAACTGCGGCGTCGCAAAGTCCAGGAGGTGCGAATCCAACGACTCAATCGGGTGCAGGAAGTCCTGAGTGAAATCAATGCGCTCATCGTTCGCGTGACGTCACGACAAGATCTGTTTGAAGAATCCTGTCGCATTGCGGTCGAGCAGGGTCGATTTGGCGTGGCGTGGATACATGAGATGGATGCATCGCAACGGTCATCGCGGCCCGTGATCCTGTTCGGAAGCGATGCGGAAGCGTCGCTCTCCGATCTTGCCAGTGCCGATGGAATTCCGGCGCAGTGGGACGTGATCGACGGGGCCATTGCCACGCGCGGGCTGATGTTCGACAACGACCTGGTGGTTGATGCCCAAGGGAACAGGGCACACCTGGCGCGTGCGATCAGACTGGGGTATCGGTCGGTAATCGCCTTACCGCTATTGCTGCATGGCAAGGTCACCGCAACGCTGACGCTGTTGGCGAAAGAGCGAGACTTCTTCGACGAAGCGGAGGTCAAACTGCTCACCGAGTTGGCCAATGACATCTCTTTTGCGCTGGATCACCTGGCCGCGCAGGAGCACATCGATTACGTGGCCCTGCATGACGTTCTGACGGACTTGCCCAATCGCGCGTTGTTCGTTGAAAGGATGACACAGTTCCTCGCGCAGGCGCGGCAGAACAGCTCGCTGGCTGCCGTTGTGAGGTTGGATGTCGAACGCTTCCGCAGTGTCAATGACACGCTTGGACGCCATGCCGGCGACGCGCTCTTGAAAGAGGTTGCCGCGCGGCTGCAGGCCGCCGCCGGAGCCCTTGGGTTGGTGGCGCGTACGGAGCGAGACCATTTCGTGTTTGTGATCGCAGGGATACGCGATGCGGCCGGGATTGCGTTGGCAGCCAAACAGGTGGTCAACGAGTGCTTCGGGCCGGTGTTCAGTCTGGACGGGATGCCATTGCACATTGTTGCAAGGACGGGGATCGCCGTATTCCCCGCCGATGGCGACGATGCCGACACCCTGCTACGAAATGCCGAGGCGGCACTGGTCATTTCGAGAAACACCAGCGGTCGCTTCGTCTTCTACGCCCGAGACATGAATGCCAGGCTTGCCGAGTCCCTAGCAATTGAGAACAAACTGCGCGATGCCGTGCAGCGCGAACAGTTCCTTCTGCACTACCAGCTCAAGTTCGATGCCCGGTCGGGCGCAATATCCGGCATGGAGGCGCTGCTGCGCTGGCAAGATCCCGACAACGGTCTCGTGCTGCCGTCCACTTTCATCCCGATTCTGGAAGAAACGGGATTGATTTTGGAAGTAGGCACCTGGGTGATGCGTCGCGCCGTCCAAGACTACCGTCGATGGTCGGAGATGGGCCTGAGGCCGCCTCGCGTGGCTGTAAACGTGTCCGAACTGCAACTGCGGCAGGAAAACTTCGTCACGACGGTGCGAGCGGCGATCGGCCTCGCCACGAACAATGACCATGGAATGGATATTGAACTCACCGAAAGCATGTTGATGCATCGCGTTGAAAGCAATATCGACAAGCTGAGCGAGCTACGAAAGCTGGGTTTGAAGATATCCATCGACGACTTTGGTACGGGATATTCCTCGCTGCTTTACATCGCCAAACTGCCACTCGATACGTTAAAGATTGATCGTTCGTTCATCATAAAAATGACCGAAAGCACAAACGACAGGGCGGTTGTCGCCGCTGTCATCTCCCTTGCCCATCAACTGGGACTAACCGTTGTTGCCGAAGGTGTCGATAGCGAAGACCAAGTGCAGTTGCTGAAGAAGCATGACTGCGATGAATTCCAAGGCTTCCTGTTCGCGCGGCCGGTGCCATCCGAGGCCATTGAAGCGGTGCTTCGCAAGTTGCCGCAATGAATGTCTGGGTTTCCGCACCCCTGTTCTTTGTACAACCGGACCCTGCGCAGCGGCGCCTGATCTCGGTCTGGTGCTCAACTAAACGCCCCGCTATGCCTGGGCGTTTCGCATCCGCTGCTAAAGAGAGGCAGCCTTCTTGCTAAGCGCCACGCCCTTCATCCATGTCGACATCAGTGCCAGCACAGATGGGGCAACGGTTTCTTCGATCAGGAAGTATTCGCTTGCCTTGCCAGTTCTTGCGGTTTGCAGGTTGTGATTGATGCTGGGGAGTTGACGCACCGTCGCGGTAGGGTTGGCACCGCGCTCGAGAGCACGCTCAATCTCCCTCAGATTTTCGGCAGGCGGCACCTGCAGGTCTTTCTCGCCCACGAGCGCGAGCACCGGACAGCTCACCTTTTCCAGGTAGGTGCGCGGGTCCAGCGCCAGGAACCGCCGAAACCAAGGCGATAACAAGGATTCAAAAGCTTCGGTCGGCAAACCTTCGGGTGGGATTTCAAGAGTGGTTTTCACCAGAGCAGGCAATGCATTCGTCGCCGCGTGCATGGCGGCGATCGCGTCCAGATGACCGAGCTTGCCCGCGGCAATCTCGTACAGATCGTGCTCCTGCGTCTGATTGAGCAGCACCAGCGATTCCGGCATGCCGTCGGCACGGCGGGCAGCGGCATCTTGCAGACTCTTGACCTCGATGCCCGGCAGTCCGGTGCCCCCGAGCATGACAATAAACCGTACGTCCTTTGGTGCTTCGGCGGCCACCATCGCGGCGATAATGCCGCCTTCGCTGTGACCCACGATGCCTATCTGCCCAGGATCGATGTTCGGTTGCAGTTTCAGAAACCGGACCGCGGCCAGGACATCCGTGGCGTACTCATCAGTAGTAGAGCCGGGATGCAGTTCGCCTCCCGTCAGGCCGACGCCGCGTTTGTCGTACCGCAACACGGCAAACCCCTGTCGCGTCAGGTGATCGGCCAGCACCAGCAATGTCTTGTGCAAGGACATGCCGGCATCGCGATCATGGGGTCCGGTTCCCGCTACCAGCACGACGGCGGGAAACACGCCGCCCGATTTCGGATAGGTAAGCGTGCCCACCGGCGAAACCCCGGGATCGGGCGTATCGAACACGACCTCCTGCGATACGTAAGGCAGCGGTGCGATGGGCGTTTGCGGTCGACGTCGCTCGGCGTAGACATGAAAGCGACCGCCGGTATGGTCAATCGCGTAGGGCGTGGGATATCCGCTCGGGCCTGTTCCAATTGTCCACGTCGTTTGGCCCGTCGCAGGCGCTTCCAGTGGGCCACCAAGACCCACCTTGAGCTCAACGAACTTGGCCTCAATGGCTGCAAAGGAGTCCGTCGAAAACATGTATCGCTTGATTGCATTCGCGTGGTCCGGCGATGCGACAGCAAGCGCAGACTGCGACCCGGGCTGGGCGTTGGCCGTTGGCAACGTCGAGCGGTCTTTTGCTGCCGCGTGGCCGATGGATGTCAGAGCGAACATTATCGAGAGGCAGAGCGAGCAAATCGTGCGCATCAGGTCTTCCAGAGTTGTCTACGAACTATATAGTACTACGCAATTAGTAGTTCGTCGATGCGTAGAGGACGAGCTGGCGCCGGAACCGACGTTGTCGTTGTGACCGGAGACGAGCACGGAGGCGCCGGCGAATTTCTTCACCCGCTCGGCAGCTTCGTGCAGGGTGTCGCGTGCCTCCGCTTTGAGTTCCGACTTGCCGGTGTCGAACAGCACCGACGAGTCAAGCGCGATGGTGATACGCAAAGGGGACGGAGGGAATTAAGAATACCCATCGCGTCTACTTGCAGAAGGTAAATGAGCCAATGAGGTCAGGGCTACACTCGGCCCCTCGGACAGCGGAGCAGTCGCATGACCAAGCCGTACTTCCTGATCGACTTCGAGAACGTGCAACCCAAGGCGTTGGACCAACTCCAGCCGGGCACGTCCCGCATCAAGGTGTTTCTTGGACAGCAGCAGACGAGGCTGATGCTGGAGCTGGTGCAGGCTTTGCAACCGTTCGGCAGCGACGCGGAATACATCGCGATCCAGGGCAGCGGACCCGATGCGGTCGACTTCCATATCGCGTTCTACATCGGCCGGCTCGCAGCCGACGAAGCGGGCGCTGAGTTCAACATCATTTCGAAGGACAGAGGGTTCGACCCATTGGTCCGGCATCTCAATGGACTCGGCATCGTCTGCCGTCGATTGCCCGAGATTCCGGGCGCGACCGCGGTAGCCAAGCCAGCAGCGGCGCCTGCGAAGAAGGCGGTCAAGGCGGTCAAGAAGGCTGCCGCGAAGAAGGCACCCGCAAAGAGCGTGACTGTGACCGTTGCGCCCAAGCCCAACACCGCCACACCCGCGGCCGCCAAGGGAACGACGACCCGTACCCGCGTGCCGGAAGTCGTCGCCCTGCTGAAGAAGTCCACCAAGCCGGCAAAGCTCTCTTCACTGAAGTCAGCAATCAAGTCGTGGTTCAAGCCCGAGTTAGACGACATCGCCGTCGACGCCCTCGTCCAAAGCCTGCAAACCAACAAGAAGATCACCGTCAGCGGCACCAAGGTCACTTACTTGCTCGGCTAGGCGGTCCGCGGAAGCAGAGCATCATGGCGCACACTTGTCATGAGGCCGGGCCTTTTGCCGGGCCAGCGAAGGGAAATTCATGCGTTCAAGGATCATGCTGCTGCTCGTATCGCTGGCCTTGTTCGCCAGTAACGCGAGTGCATCGGCCAATGAGTACGTCGTAAAGCCGGTCGTCTATAAGGGCCTGGTAGCCAACCTCTACTTGCCCAACGGGATTGCAAAAGCGCCCGTGGTGATTGCGTTTGGCGGTTCCGATGGCGGCCTCCACGGTGGCGACGCAAATGGCGAGCTGCTGGCTCCGCATGGCGTGGCCGTGCTCGCGCTCGCGTACTTCAAGGCCGACGGCCTGCCGCCCACGCTCGATCAGATTCAATTGGAGTACTTCATCCGGGCGATCGATTATCTGGAGACGGTCGCTGCGGTCGACGCGGGCCGGATCGGCGTGGTCAGTGGATCAAGGGGCTCGGAAGCAGCGCTGCTATTGGCATCCATCGACGCCCGAATCAAGTCCGTGGTGGTGACCACGCCCAGCAACGTCGCCTGGTATGGCAAGACGACACCGCGGTCTGCGTGGACGTTCAAAGGCAAGGACGTGCCAGCCCTGAGTCTTGAGCTCGATGAGTCGGCCCCGATGCTGAGCCGATTCGAGGCGGCGCTGAAGAACGCAGACAACGTGCGCAATGCGGTGTTCGCGGTGGAACTCATCAATGGCCCGCTATTGCTGGTGTCGGCCGAACAAGACCAGATCTGGCCTTCGTTTCAAATGGCCCAAGACATCCAGGCCTACCTGGTCGAGCACCACTTCAAGCACTCCGTGACCCACAGCTCATACCCGACGGGTCATGGTTTCAGCAAGGAAACTGCGCCGGAGATCAAGCAGTCGATCATCGATCACTTCGCTCGCACCTTGTAGCCAGAGTGCCTTTGGAGACAGCGTGGTTCGATTATCTGGCCAATCGCAAAGAGTTCATCCCGGAGATGACGGACCTGCTTTACGGCCAATGGACCGATCTATTTCATCCTTCCGGCACCAGCAAGGACAAGCTCAAGGACCTCCTGGTGGGGCATCAGACCAAAGTCACGTGTACTTGCAACAACGGGATCGAGTGCTCTTACCCGCCAGTCGGTTCGTGCAGCCACTGACCTTGGTTGACCCACAGATTCCAAGTCGTCGCCTCGTCAGCACTCCAATGCACCTGCTCGACGATGTCCTTGTCGACCAGCGCAATGCCGCTGAGCAGCATCACGGTGCCGTCGGCAGAGTAAGCGGGGCGCCACCAGCCGCCTTCAGTCGGGGGTCTTGAGGCGGTCCAGGTCCTGCCGCCGTCGCGGGTCTGCATCACGGCGGTCTTGTTCTTGCTGAAAAGCGCGCCCTTGTAGGAGAAGCCCACCTGTGGATCGCGGAACACGGGCAGCAGCATCCAGCGGTCGATCGGCGAGTCGACCCAGGTCTTGCCGAGGTCGTGGCTGTCCCATGGGTTGGCAGCGATGGAGCGGACGCAGGTGCAGCGCATGACACCGTCGGCGCTGAAGCTAAAAAGCGCGATCGAGCCGGGCGGCGTGATGTCGTGGGTGGTTCCAGCGTCGAGGTCGAGGAGCACGCCCCTCTTGCTCGGCAGCGTCAGCGCGACCCGGCGACCCTGCACGAACAGGTCGGGCTGCGCGCCGGGCATGCCGGTCCAGAGCTTGAACTCCAGGGGCCACTCGCCGAGTTTGGTCCACGCGCTGTCGCCGAGCTTGCCGCGGTACAGCGACACCGCCGCGCCGTGCTGCAGCGCGAACACGACCTCGTCGTTGCCGAGCGCTTCGATCTGCAGCACCAAGCCGTAGGGCAGGCCGTTCGCGACATCCGTCCAAGTGCGGCCCTCGTCGCTCGAATAGCGCAGCGTGGTCGCCTCGCCGCCGGCAAGCAGGCGGCCGTTGCCGCCGTGCACCACCGTGCGCAGTAGGAACGGGCTGCCGGTGTCGAGCAGGCGCGCGCCATCCGCGCGCGTCCATCGTTTTACAACGCCGTATTTCGCACCGAAGACGAAACCGTCTTTGCCGAAAGGCGAGGCGTCGAACAGGCCGGAGCCGTGGCGGCGGATCTTGTCGCGCGCAGCCGCTGATGCCGCCGGACCTCGGATGTCGGGCTCCCAGCCGAGCTGCATGTCGCCAGGCGCGGCCGAGGCGAGTTCCGGATACAGGCCGGCGAGCAGGCGTCGGCCGATCGCGGCGTCGGGCGTATCGGTGTAGGCCCAGTCCACCACTGATTCCGTCGCAGGCTTCACCGGCGCGTGGACCGCGACGAACACGCTGCCGAGCCAGCGCACGCGTCCGGCCTCGACGGTGAACTCGGCGAGGTCGCCCGCCTTGGGCATCGACACGCCATCGTCGCCGCACCACAACCGACAGTTGCTGCCCATGAGGTCGTGAATGCGGTAGCGGCCCGCCGGCAGGCTACCCGCGTACGCGCGCCCGGATTGCAAGCCGACGAGGCGCTTCTCCAAGACGTAACGCTGTGGCTTGGCCGCACCGGCGTCGACACGCTCGACCGTGAGCTGCGGGATCAGCTGGGCCAGCGCGTTCTCGTTGGCGAAGCTCGGATAGTCGACCGACACTGTCAACAGAACCGCTCCGTGGCCGGGGTCAAGAGCGTCGTCGCGCTGCACACCCGCGTGGGCTAGGGACGCCACGAGGACGAGCGCGCCGGCGAGGGCACGGAGGAAGGAGCGCATGGGGATTCCAGGAAGGGACGACGGCAGGGCGGCATTATCGGGGTGGACGCGGGCACGGGGAAGCCACAGAACTCCCACGGGGGCGTTATGGGGGGTGGAGGCATTTAAGAAGAATTGCCCCTGACCGAAACCGATGAAAAGGGGTCAGAGAACATAACCGCTTGAAACGGTAATGTTCTCTGCCCCTTTTGGTTGGAAGCCCGCCGCCCTCTGCACCCGACGCGACCAGTCGTGGTCGTTGGGGAAAGTGAACCTGACTCCGTTAGCGACTCCGTGAGCGGGAGATCACCCCGACGGCGGCTCGTACGGCCGGCTGTAGTCGGTGAGCGTGCCGAGCCGGTGCTCTTGCTTGGCGCGATGCAGGGCCGCATCGATGTCGGCCCGGTGCGCGTTGGCTTCCCAGTGCGGCACCTTGTAGATGTCGGAGCGTGGGTAGTGCTTCAGGACGCGCGCGTCGTTGATCCATTTCCAGTCGCCCGGCACGAGTTCATGGTTGTGGGCGAAGGCGCGCGCGGTGGAGTAGTTGTGCGAATAGATCAGGTTCATCCGGAGTCTCGTCGGCGATAACACTCGCCGTCGTGGCGGCCTTGCAACCGCGGGCGGTTGGCGGCGCGAAGGCGTGTTTCACGCAGCTCTGTCTTGGGAAACGGGGTGCAAAGCCGCTGCCGGCCGCGCGCTGGTAGGGCGGCTAGGGCCGCAACAAAGGGGTCAGAGAACATTACTGGTTCAAGCGGTTATGTTCCCTGGCCTGTTTCCTAGTACAAGATCGATAGCGGAACCGATCCGCTGGGGTTTAAGCCTCGACATCAGAGAGCAACACACCAACACCAAGGGACTGAGATGAGGCGTATGTGGGGTTGGGTTGTTCTGGTAGCAGCGAGCGCGTTGCTTGCCGCCTGCGACGGCATCGGCAAGACGGCGGAAGATCGCATCACGGCTGCGGTCCCGCCCGGCGCAGAAATCCTCGGTGACAAGGCCAAGCTGGACGCGTTGGCCAAGGCGCTGGCGTTCGATGGCGGCAAGATCGACGGGGAATACCAGGCGCGACTCAAGGTGCGTGCGCTGGAATGCGCGCACGGTTACAAGCCGGGTGCGTTTGCGGGCGAGGAAGGTATCCGTGCAGCCCTGACCGACAAGGATTGCTTCGCCAAGGCCGATGCGGCGCTGCGGCAATGGCTTGGCCTGCGCCGGGTCGGGTTGCTGCTGGCGGCGCCGCCGTTGAGACCGCTGCCGACGACCGCGCCGGCCACGATCGAGGCCGCGGAGTTCATCACCGAAGTCAACTTCGCCGAGCGCGCGGGCATCGCCGTGGCGCAGATGTCGCATCGCTACCAAGTGCTGGACATAGCCGGCGGCAAGATCCTGCACGAAGGCCAGAGCGACGGTTCGCCCGTCGTGTCCATCTCGCCCAACGGCCGCCTGTTCATTGCCAACCGCCGCGAGGATGCCGAGGTGCGCGAGGCCGAAACTGGCGAGACGCTCGCGGTGTTCCCGAGCGTGCAGGCCTATCAGTTCCACTGGGTCGGCGATGTCGGCGCCATCTACCGGCCCGGCACCCCGACCATGGAGGGCAAACACGCCGACCCGGTCTTCCTCGACTTCGTTTCCGGCCAGGAAACCACCCTGCCGATGGGCGGCCACGACGTCGACCGCGTGCTGCCGCTACCGGGTACGACGTCGCGATACGCCGTACTGACCTTCAACCGGGTCGCCACGGTCGAACTGCAGCAGGGCGAACGTGGCTGGCAGGCGCGTCTGCTGTCCGAACGCGTGCTCTCGTACGGCGGCTGGAACCGCGTGTCGACGCTGACCGCCGATGGCCGAACTTTCTTCGGCACGCAAGGGGCGCTCAACCTGCTGTCGATGGATGCGCTCGGAACGCGCACGGTGACGTTGGAGCCGTTGCGCCTGACCAGCGCGCTCGCCACGCCCGACCCCGACCAGCTGATCCTGACCGGCTTCTTCAAGGGCGGCGGTGGCGCCGGTGCCTACGCGTACTCCATCGGCCAGCGCACGCTGGCAAAGATCGACATTGACCAGCTGCCGTCCGCGCGCCTGCTCTACATCCCGTCGTTGCGCCGGAACGCCGTCATCGCCGGCTCGCGGGTCGTCATGCTCGACCGGCTCCCGGCTGAAGCGCCAGTCGATGCGAACGAATACATCGAACAGCGCGAGGGCGAACTGGCCACATTGGCGCGCACGCGTCCTCCGGCGCCGCTGCACGCATTTGCCAATGAGCAGGAGGCGACGGCGGCGCTGATCGCGCTCGATGAGTTCCCCGCGCACGTCGCCGCGCGCATGCGCAAGCAGCATGGGATCACCGACGCCATGGTGGCGAAGGCGCGACTGGAGCAGGCGCAGTGGCGTGCCCGGCAGGGGCAGGGGCAGGCGCGGCCGGGAGCGACAATCACCAGAGCGCCTCCCTTGGTCAAGGGACCCGTCGCGGATCTAGGCAAGACCGCGGACATCCACGCCCTGGGCGTCTACGAGGGCGAGGAGGTCGGCCAGGTACGCGGCGCTTCCAACCGCACCGGCACGGTCCGGGTGCATGTACGCCGGACCCAGCGCCCGATCATCCTAGCGCTGAGCGCGTACGAGCCCGTGCGCTGGGTGCTGACCGTGGAACCCGACGCCAAGCTGGCCGCCGTGCTCAGCAGCGGCTACAGCCAGCAGGAAATCCTCGGCGCCGGCAACGCCCGCGTGTACGACATCGGCCGGGCCTATGCCTACAAGCGCGGCGATCGCAGCTACAGCGACCTCGACAGCGACATCGCCCGCTGGACGGGAAAGCGCATCGGCGCATTTCAGGGGAAGTACAGGGCCGGGGTGTTCGTGGTGGGCAGATAGGACTGGTTCGCGCTGGCGCTACGCCCCAAGCCGCATTCGTACCATTCAAGACCTCAACAAACATTCAAGATCTCAACAAAGTGGGTCCAAAAGAATGCGGTCAAGGTGGAACGCCCGAGGTTCTACACTCGTAGAAAGCGCCACATCCTCGAGTGGCTAGAGCACTGATGGAACCCGCCTTCATAGGGCAGCCACCGACAAATCAAGCGCCCGCAAGTGCGCTCGGGGGGCTGTTCCCGGCAAGCCAGGTGAGCCCGGCTCGCTCAACAGAAGTCTCAAGCGAGCGGACTGCAAAGCTGACGCCATGCGCGTGATCGAAAAAGCAGGATCGAACTACGCCGCGTACGTGCCCAACTGCCCGGCTGCGTGACGACCGGCGCCACGTCGCCGCCATGCGCAAGCTGCTGCTGATCCACGGATGCGAGATTCCTTGACCGAGCTTCATGGGAGGTAATCACGACAGAGTTGCTCGGTGCTCTTAATCACCCGTCGTGCACTTGCCTGTGCCGCTACTGTCGATTGTTGCGAGCGCCCGCTTCTGGGACGGGGCCCCATGTATCCAAAAGGAAGACCTATGAAACAGCCTACGAAATTGCCCGTATTCATCGCAGCTGTTGTCCTTGTCCTGGGACCAGCTGGATGCTCCGAAAAGGTTGAGTCCGACGCAGCCCCCAAGGCTGTTCCGGCTGCTGACAGCACCGCTCCGGCTGGGGTAGCAAGCATCCAAAAGTCCTCCCTGGTCGATCGCGAGCTCACGCCGGAAGAGGTCAAGCAGCTCAAGGAGCTGGGCAGTCAGATGGCTACGTTCGCAAATGGCATCACCCCGGTTATCGAGCAACTTGCTGGCCAAGCCGTGATGTCGAGCCACAAGATCCAGATCGAACGGGAGGCCAGGGGCTACATTGGTCGGTTCAGGCGTTTCCCCGAGAGGGGACGCAAAAAATACCTGTCGTGCTCCAAAGCCGTGGAAATAGTTGTAGCGGTCGCCCCCGACCTCGATCGTCAGGATGGAGACGGTAACTTCGCCTACACCTTTGCCCAGAACAAGCGGAAGCTAAGGCAGCATGCGGAGGAGTGCGTGGAACTAGCTAACGCAGAGTCAGACTACGTGCGCAGCCAGCGGGGCAAATAGCGTTGACACCATCCCCTTGCCCAACTAGCACAGGCGCAGGAAGGGGTAGAGAACATTGTCGTTTCAAGCGCTCATGTTCTCTGACACCTTCTTTAATTCAAAGAAGTCACCCGCACTTCTTTCGGCCGAAACGGCATCGTCATCGACGCGCGAGTTCCTTGATGCAGTGGGGCAATCACCAGTGCCGCCTGTGTACCAAAACGTGTTTCGAGGCGGGAAAGAATATTCTTGAGCGCGACCCCGTTGCCGGCGCGGGCACTGGGTCGGGCGTGTTCGATGCCGACACCGTCGTCATCCACCTGGATCTCCAGCGTTCCATCGCGAACGTGGGCGAACACGCGGACACTGCCGCCTTCCAGCTTGGGGTCGATCCCGTGGTGCACGGCGTTTTCCACCAGCGGTTGCAATAGCAGTGGCGGCAACAGCGCATGCCGCGCCGCGTCGCTTGCCTCGATGGAAAACGCCAAGCGGTTTCCCATGCGGATCTGCATCAACTGCAGATAGCTGCGCGCCGTCTCCAATTCTGCCTCGACGCTGCTGTCGTTGGCCCGCATCTGCCCGAGACTGGCGCGCAGGTAGTCGGTGAACGACTCCAGCATCAGCTGTGCGCGCGGTGGATCGCTGGCAATCAGGCTTTGGACGTTGGCAAGGGTATTGAAGAGAAAATGCGGCTCGATTTGCGCCTGCAGCATGCGCAACTGCGATTCGGCCATTTGCTGCGCCAGTGCCTTTTCCTTTGCACGCAGCAGCCACCAGACCCAGTTTGCCGCGAGGATCACCACGGCAAAAATGAAAAACTTCAACTGGACCAGAGGCACTCCGGAGAGCTTCCCCCACATGTCGAAATCGTAGAGCTGTCCCAGCAATACGTATCCTGCCCGCACGCCAATCGCCGCGCCTGCGAACAGAACCACGCTCATCAGTGCGATCGGGCGCCAGTCGTGCATGGCAAACAGGGCGTCGATCCAGGCACTCGGGAGCAGCAACTCGAGTGCGCGGATCATCAGCAGCATCGTGGCCGCAGCGCAGGTTCCAAGCAGGAGATTATTGCTGATCGAACTGCTCCACCATCCCATTTCGGCTTGCGCCATCAAGAACACCGAAATCACCATCAGCACCAGCGCCACGGCGAGCGCGAGCGCGCTGCCGACAAGCAGGCGCGCCCACAGCGGCTCCTTGCGATGCTTCTGCAATACCAGGGAACCGCGCAGGGCCTGCTTCAATGTCGGGTAAATGCTCACTTGGCTACAGTGTAGCGGTGGCGGATGCGTCAGTTCTGGGATGGTGGAGCGGCGACGACGGCCGAGGTGCGGCGCTCACGCTCTGCGCGCTGCGCTTGCGCCAGTTCGACATCAAACGCGCTGGGCTTGGCGTCGGCTACGGTCAAGGTGCCGATATCCTCAGCGACACGGAACCCATCCGTTGCGCCGATGAATTGTGATCCCGCTGGGTAACGGGTGCTTGCGTGGGCGCCGCGGTGATGCCAGCTGGTGCCTCGGATGACTCGGGCCTCGCATTGCGCCTTCTCACGTGCGCTGCCATCGGTGGCCGCGCCCTCGTAGGTCTCGTGATAGCAGTCCTGGACGAACTCCGAGATGTTGCCGAGCGTGTCGTGTACGCCAAAAGCGTTGGGCTCGTACATGCCGACGATGCTGGCATATCCGGCCTGATCGTCGCAGGGGATAACGCCCACGTGCTCTTTGGATTCGAGCCCGAAGTCGCGTCGGACGGCTGCTTCAGCGGCTTTGTCGGCCAGGTTGGCGTAGCGGCATGCGACGGTCTCGTCGTTGCCGAAAAAGTAGCGAGCGTCGCTACCAGCCCGGTGCACGTATTCCCATTCGGCTTCGCTCGGCAAGCGATACTTTTTCCCGGTTTCCTTGGCCAGCCATTTGACGTAGGCGTCGGCATCTTTCCAGCCGATGCAGGCTGCCGGTTCGAACTTACTGACCGTCTGCAGGGTTGCACCAGCCGTGTACTCGCTGGGCACGCTCTCGAACCAGCGCTTGGACGCCAACTGCATGCACATGTTGGGTTCCCTATAGCGTGTTGCTGCGACGAATCGCTGGAATTCAGCGCCAGTGACTTCGTACTTTCCCATCCTGAAAGCCTTGATGGTCACGGCGTGCACTGGCTGCGAATTGGCCCTACGCACGCTCCCCATCATCAGTTCGCCGGCCTTGATCGTCACCATCTGCGGCTCGATCGGAGCCACCCCTTCTTGGGCCGAAGCAATGGTCGAGAGCAGCGCAAGTGATGAGGTCAGAATGAGTTTGAAGGACATGGGATACCTGATTGGGTTGTCGAAGTGGCGGCACGGTGGCAGAAAACCGGACCGGAAAAACTGCTGTTGCGCTGGGTCGACAATCGGCAAGACGAATCGACAGCCGGAGCGATAAACGATCCGTTCCCATACTGCCAACCGTCGCAGCGGGCGTCGTTTCATCGCAAGCGGATGTAAACGGTGAAACCGGCGCCGCTACAATCGGGCAATGAAATTCTCTTCTACCTTGATGGCAGGCCGACCCCATGCCAGGGGTTGTGCATGCGCGCGCTGATCGCCGACGACGAGCCGCACCTGTCGCTCTACCTGCAGCAGCAGTTGGCGCAACTTTGGCCGGAACTGGAGATCGTCCATGTCTCCGTCAACGGAGTCGATGCGGCGCACGCGATCGCAACGCTGCAACCGGACCTGGCTTTCCTTGATATCCAGATGCCCGGGCTGACCGGGCTGGAAGTGGCACAGGGAATCGAAGGGCCGACCAAGGTGATCTTTGTGACCGCTTACGATAGCCATGCCGTGGAGGCGTTCGAACACGCTGCGCTGGACTACGTCCTAAAGCCGGTCAAGAGTGAACGCCTCGCACGCACGCTCGCGCGAATCAAAGCCGCGTGCGTGCCGCCCGAGCCAGACGCGCGCTTGTCCGAAGTACTGGCCCGGTTGTTGGCAGCGCCCACCCAGCCACGGCTGCGGTTTATTCGTGCCGGACAAGGCGCTGTGACGTTCCAGATCGCCGTGGATAGCGTGCTGTACTTCAATGCCGATCAAAAATACACCGTGGTGCACACCGCGACAGGCGAACACCTGATCCGCACGCCGCTGGCAGAACTGGCGGCCCAACTCGATCCCGAACAGTTCTGGCAGGTGCACCGTTCCACGCTGATCAATCTGGCCTTCCTTGAGGGCACGCGGCGCGATGAGAACAGCCGTTTGTTCCTGCGGATCAAGGGGCACGATCGGGAGCTTCCTGTCAGTCGTGCATTCGTGCATTTGTTCAAGGCGATGTAAGCCACGGGGAAAACCTATTGGTTTGGCGTTTCAGGCTGGCCGCTCTGACCCCTGTTACGGACTTCGCCAACCTTGGCGACGAAACGGCGCGCTGGACCGCAAAGAGGATCGGCGTGTTCCACGGGGCGCACACGGGCAGATGGTCTTCGGTGGGCAACTGAGCCGCTGGGAAAAAACGGTGTCCACAACACCGCCTCCACACGAAAAATGGGGACGGAGTGAACAAGGCATGTCGGAGACTACAAAGCGCAAGCCATCCCGGGTTGGGGGTGATCGATGCGGCTCAACACGTCGACCCACTCCTCGCGGCTGCTTGCGCGCTCGCTCGGCCCCGAGCCGCGTGCGTGACGTGGCATCGCCCAGCGCCACGGCGCGTTCCAGTAGCGTCAGCGCAGCGGCGCGGTCGTCGGCTGCGCCATGTTCCAGATGCATGAGCGCGGCGTTGTACGCGGCGATGGCACTGCCCTGCGCCGCCGCATGTTCAAAGCTGGCGAGTGCCTGTGATGGACCTCGTCTTCGAGCGCCTCGTGGGCGGCGAGCAGGTCCAGCGTCGGGACCGGTGCGCTACGCGTGGCTGTGGCTGATCGGTTACGGCTGCCCCGAATGGAGGGATAGAAGATTCTTGGAGTCAAGGCGTACCGGACACTCTCGCCACGAATGATTTCGAATTTCCTGCGGATGTGAAAGCAAGCGCTCACGCTGCGCTGACGATGCTGTAACGCGTCAATGCTTAGCGTGCGGGCCGCAGCAATCGATCACTAGCCAGGAGCACCACATGACCAGCAACAAGCAGAAGGAAGGACAGCACAGCGGTGAGGGCGGCACCGGCAACAACCCGGGCGGCGGACGCAAAGAGAACGATGGACCGCGCCAGGGTGGCGGCGACGCCGGAGGCAACCGCGACAGCAGCCGCGGCCAGAGTGGCGACGATGACCGCGGTCGCGGCGAAGGTCGCAGCGGCAGTGAGAGTGGCAGTGGCAAGAAGGCCGATAACGACAATGATCGCAGCGGGGGTCGTGAGCGTGGCGAGGGGAAATCCGGTGGTGGCGAAGGCGACAAGAATCGCGGGGGCGGCTCCAGCAAGGGCGGCGGCGTAGACCAGGATGGCGGTGGCAAGCAAGCCGGGCAGGACGACGACCAACGCGGCGGACGTGGCGATAACGAACGCGGCCGCAGTGGCGAGGATCGCGCAGGGCGGAAGGACGATGACCGCGGGCGCGGCGGCAATGACAAGGAAAACGAAGGCGGCCCGGGCCAGAAGCAGCACGAAGGCAAGGGCAGCGGCGGGCACTGACGCTTCAAGGAAAGGGGTCAGAGAACATTATTGTTTCGAGCGGTTGGGTATCTGACCGGTTCTCTGACCCTCTGCGTCAAAACCCCGAGCTGACCGTGATCGGCGACGCGAGCAATGTCCGTCGCCCCGCGAGTATTTGCTGAGGCAGATGCCTGGCAGATGGGCGTTATGACACCTCAGCCTTTAAGACGTCAGCCTCGTTTTCTTTTGGCCAAAACGGCCACGTTGTTGACGCCCGAGTTCCTTGCTGCGGAAACGCCAAGACAATCTCGGGACCAGGGCAATCAAAAACAACAAGAGGTAGTGCCTCCGTCCCCCGTCCCGTTGCTGGGGCCGCAAGGTAAGCGGCGGTCGCTTCAACCCGCGCGGCGCTGGCCTCCTTGTCCTTCTCTAGCGACAAGGCGGTCTCCGCGCGTGCGTATACGGCGTGCAGCGCCTCGTGCTCAGACAGCGTGTGGGCGATACCTGAAAGCACCCGCACGCCCGGTTCGCGTTCCAGCGGAAGCATGCACGCGCGCAGTGCCTGGATCGCAGCGATGGTGCCGCCGCGCTGCAGAACGGCGATGTATTCAGGTGCGTCTGCAGCCGATTGGGTACACGACCATCGGCATGCCGGCGCGGCGTTGCGCGCAAGGCTCAGACCGCCAAGGGGCGTATGGCGGGGGCTTTCTTCATCAGGATCACCGCGATGGCCGGGAACATCAGCCAGAAGCCCGAAACCGGCATCAACACGACACCGAGCACGGTAATCAGAAAAAGAGCGAAGCTCACCGATTTAGGAATGCTGGAATTGTTCGATTCGAGGGCGGAAATCAGCATGCCGACAACAAACAGCACCGCGCCGAACAATGCGAACCACACGGCGAGCCCTGCTTTCTCGGAGTTGATCGTGTTGTACAGGCCCCTGGCCAGCAGCTCCCGATAGACACTGCCAAAAAAAGCGACGCCCACCGCGGTATGCCCAAGGGCAACAAACATCACCCACTTTCCAATCCACTTTCTCACTGCCGATCCTTGCCGTTGAATTTCGTGATCAAAGTATGGCAGCGAGTACGTTTGTGATTGATATGCCAGACGTCACTCGGCCTCGTGGCGGTGACTGGAGTCTGGGCAAACATGCAGGAAGGCGATCTGCGGGCTTGTCATTCAACCGTTCCTGCTGCCTGCTGCCTGCTCCATCTCTTTTTAACGGCGCCGGCTGGGGCGTCGCGTTGCTCAGTAGAGACTCCGGAGCAAGGAAGTTGGCAAAGAGTCGCCACCGTTGAAGCGCCAACTTTCGCGCCCTCCTGTTGCTATTCCGCGCGCATGCGCGCCAGACGCAAACATGCCGCGCGCAGCAACACCCGCGAATACAGCTTGTGAAAGCCGAGCAGTGCGGCAAACACGGGGCCCATGGTTTTCTTGCCCGAGCGGGCACGCATAACAGGCACGACCGCTGAGCCGAAGTACAACCGCGTCGGCCCGGCGCCATCGGCGTTGGTCTCCACCATCAGCCACGAACGCGTGCGGCCGGCGTGGTCGCACATCAGCAATTGGTTAACGGCGCGCGCCTCAACGGTCCATGCGGAATACGCTTCTACCTCGCCCATGGCCAGTAACCTGGCGTCTTTGTCGGTCGACGGCTGGAAGCCGAACGCCGTAAGCAATCCGCGTTCGAGCCGGAACACCCCTGTGGTGTAGAACGCCTCGACAAACTGCGCGTGTGACACGCTCCAGAGAACTTCGGTGCGGTAGCAATCCGTGTACGCCCCCTGAGCGCGGTATCGGCTCAGCAGGGCGCCGGGCGGGGCATCGCACAACACAATTGTCGACATGACGTTTCGTCCAGGCGGTGCATGCCCGGGACCGGTCATCAGTCGGGACGCGCGCGCATTCTATCGACATGCGCAGTCAAGCCGCCGACCCGGCGCTTCCCCTCGGATTTCGGGGGATGTTCAGGGACCAGAGTTGGGATCCAGCACGGTGCCGGCGCCGCGTGTCCCATTCATCGCCCCCGTTCGTATGCGAAGGAAGGCGCTGCCCGAGGCTTTGACCGGACCATGATCATGATCACCACCACGCTGGACTCGGTTCTGGCTCACGCCGCAGCCCGAGATCGATAGGGCCGCAGCAGCTATTGCTTTACCAATTCCACACGGCGGTTTTTTGCGCGGCCCGCCTCGCTGTCGTTGGCCTGCAGCGGCTTGTCGGGGCCGAAGCCCGTTGCAGTAAGGCGAGCGCTGGCGATGCCCTTGCCCAACAGGGCGGCGCGTACCGATCCCGCGCGCTCCCTGGACAACATGCGGTTGCCTTCGGCGCTACCGGTGTTGTCGGTGTGCCCGTCGATCGACAGCTTCAGCGCGGGCTCCGCCTGCAGCAGTTTTGCGATCTCATCGATCACCGGCGCCGCGTCGGGCCGCAGGACGGCCTTGTCGGTGTCGAAGTTGATGTACAGCGCGACGCGGCCGTCGGCATCGAGTTTCTGCTTCATCGCCGCGGCATCGAGGAAAGCAAGTTTGCTGGCCATGGCCTGGCGCTCGAGTACCACCACTTCGCCATGCAGCGGGATCGCGCCGGTGCTGATCTGGATCCAGTATTCCTTGCCGTCCTGCCGGATCAGGTAGGTATGGTTTTCGCACCGGTCGCTTGCGCAGGTGCCGTGGTAGTGCCTGTCGACCGCGGCACGGCCACCAAAGGCGGCGTTGACCTTGCCGGTGTATTGCGCCCGACTGACCTCGGCGCCACCGAGTGCGGCGACTGCGTCGGCATAGTTGCGGTGAAACTCGATCTCCGAATACTCGCGCTGCTTGGGATTGGCCAGCTGGAAGCGGTCACGGAAGACCTTGCCCTCCACCGCCACGATTCCATCGCCGGCAATCATGTGCTCGCGATCGAACTTCTTGTGCCGGTCCTTGTCGGCGAGGGTACTGCGGAGGCCTTCGGGTTCCTTGAAGAACGGGAACGGCGGCAGGGCAGCGGCGCTTTCCGCTACGTCGGCCGGATCGAATCCAGTGGCAGCGGGCTGGGTCTTTTCGGCTTCTGCCACGGCCCCGCTATCAGCGGGTGCGGAGATCGGTGCATCGGCGGATGGCGCGACCAATGCCGGCGTCAGCGCTGCGGTTTGAGCGGCAGGCGCGGTGTCGGGCTTCTCGCTGGAGCAGGCACCTAGACCGGTGCCGAGGATGAGCAGCAGGACGCACGGAAGGCGGATGCGCATGTTTCTTCTCCAGGTGGTAAAGGCAGGGTCCACACTAACGCGGCAGCGAACATTATCGTTGGCGCGGCTCTCTTGACGCTCTTGCCTAAAGGGCAATGATGGGTCGGCCGGTGTCGCTTGGCCAGGTCCGTGGGGCATTCAATATCACGTAAGCTCGTTGCTCTTCTATGGAGGGAAGTGCGATTTCGATTGCTGTCGAAATTGCGTAGTAGCTGACTACGACGGCATTAGTCGACGCACGCCGGCCAGCGGATTTTCCGATTTTGATTGCAGTACCGACGATGACGAAGACGAATCATTCAAGCAGCTGAATCCGCCGTATCGGACCGGGCAGGCGCACATCATCGAAGATGACGACTCGTCGAACGACAATCCGCCCGCAGTGCTGCCTATCGCGGATCGGCATAGAAGGGCTGCAGTTAGGCTTGCAGGAAATCCGTTGGAGCCCGTTCGAAGAGCGCCATTACGGGTTGCGTTATGAGCAGCGGATTGGCTCGGCGGGATTGCCGCCAACGTGACTTGTTAGCAGACGTCAACTAGTCGCTTCTCGCGGCGTGCACTTGCGACGGTTGCGGTAAGGGTCAGAAAGCATCATTTGAAGTGGTGGTGTTCTCTGCTCCTGCGTCTGTTCCTCAGTCCGCTATTGGCGCGCCATCCGGGCGATATATCCCAGGGGAGGCGGGGGCATGGGTACGCAATCGAGCGGCCGTTGTCCGCCTGGGCACACTCGCGTCAGTGCTTCTTGCCTTTGCCCTTGCCACCTTTGCCGCGTCCGCCTTTGGAGCCGCCGAACCAGCGATGGCGCAGCTGCTGCCAGCGCGATGCCCGGGCATTGCCGCCGCGTCGCGCGGCGGGCGTTGGCTGTACACCGAGCGCGCGTGCGCCCACTGCCTGCGAAGTGAACGCAGCCCACATCTGCGCGGGCAGGCCGCCGCCAGTCACGCCTTGCATCGGCGTGTTGTCGTCATTACCCACCCACACGCCCACCGCGATGTCGCCGGCCATGCCGATGAAGAGCGCATCGCGATTTTCCTGAGTGGTCCCGGTCTTGCCGAACGCCGGCACCGAAAGGCGTGCGGCCTTGCCGGTACCGTGGTCGACCGCTGACCACAGCATGTCCAGCAACGCAGCGCGCTCGCGCGGTTCGATCGGCGGGTCTGCGTCAGCGTCGGCGTCTGCCGCAGGGTGATTCAACAACCCGCGCGGCTGCACGACACCGGTGGTTGCGCCCAGGGTGGCGTAAGCCGCAGTCATCTCCAGCAGGTTGGTCTCCGACACGCCCAGGGCAATGGTCGATTCATTGGTGAGCTCGCTGCGGATACCGAGGTCGTGCGCGGCGCGCACCACGGCACGCGCACCCACGGCTTCGGTAAGACGCACGGCAGCGACGTTGCTCGACTGCGCGAACGCCTCACGCAGCGCTACGGGGCCGGCGTACTTGTCCGCGTAGTTCTGCGGTGTCCAGTCGCCGATCGTGATGGGCGCGTCTTCGACCAGCGAGTCGGGGGTCATGCCATCGCGCAGGGCTGCGAGGTACACGAACAGCTTGAACGTCGAACCGGGTTGTCGCTGCGCCTGGGTGACACGATTGAACGCACTGCGCGCGTAGTCGCCGCCGCCGACCATCGCCACCACCTCGCCGTTGCTGCGCATTGCCACCAGTGCGGCCTGACCGACACCTTCGCGCGCACCGCGGCGCAGCCCGCGTTGCACCACTTGTTCGGCGAGGGATTGCAAACGCGGATCCAGCGTGGTCGGCACGCGGACCTCGCCGTAGGCCGCGTCGAACGTATCCTTGGCCTGCGGCGATACCCAGTCGGCGAAATACGACCCCACCGGCAGGTCGGCGCGGCCGCTGCGCAGGCGCGCCGGGCGCGCGTCCTCGGCCTGCTCCGCGGTGATCGCTTCGGCGTCCACCATCGCCTGCAGCACGACGTCGCCGCGCGCGCGTGCGCCGCGCAGGTTGTCGCTGGGCGACAGTGCCGATGGTGCCTTGATCATGCCGGCCAGCATCGCCGCTTCGCCCAGATCGAGCTCCTCCGGGGTGGTGTCGAAATAGTGCCGGGCCGCAGCGCGCAGACCGTACGCGCCGTCGCCGAAGTAGATGCTGCTGAGGTAGCGGGACAGAATTTCATCTTTGTCCAGCCGTGCTTCCAGCCACATCGCGATTAGCGCTTCCTGCGCCTTGCGCCGGAACGTGCGCTCCGATGACAGGAACGATGTCTTCGCCAACTGCTGGGTGATCGTGCTGCCGCCTTGCTCGACCTTGCCACTCTTGGCGTTATGGCGCGCCGCGCGCGCGACACCGCGCAGGTCGATGCCGAAATGCGAGTAGAAGCGGCGGTCTTCGATCGAAAGCACGGCATCGCGTACGTGGCGCGGCAACAGGCGTACATCGACCGGGGCCTCCTTGTAAGCGCCGCGCCGGGCGAACGACTGCCCTGTGCGATCCAACAGGATCAACGTCGGTTCTGGCAACGGCTCCAAGGCACGCGACAGCGGCAGCGCCCAGCTCAGCCACGCAAAGCCGAGCAGCGCCATCGCCGCGACCACGGCCACGGCGCGCCATGGGTAGATGGTGACCCAGCGCACCAAGGTCGATCGCAGTGCTCCCAAACGCGTTGCGGCGGGCGGATTCGGGGCGGGCAGTTCGGGGGCAACAGCGGCATCGCTCATGCGCGTAGTGTCCGTTGGCCGTGGTCATCGACAGCGTGACGGCGACCTATAAAGGGAGCGCCGTGGCGCGGGGTTCGGCAAGAACCTGGAGTTTTCGGCGTGGGGTTTCCAGCGCCGCGCGGAAACGGACCGCGGGTGATCCAGAATGCGGGCGCAGACCACGGCTGGGCGGGTGGCCGCGCGCAACGTGCCGATCATCGAGTTGATTCGCCGCTTAAACGGTAGTTAGGCGGCACAGGAGGGTTCATGAGTCCTGAGCAAAACAAAGCACTAGCTTGCGAGCTTTTCGCAAGGTTTACGGCAAGCGACATCGCAGGCGTGTTGGCTACGATGACCGACGATGCCACTTGGCTGATACTTGGTAAACCTGATCGGATGCCGTCCGCGGGGCTCTATTCCAAGGAGCGAGTAGCTCGCCTATTCAAAGCCATGTTGGATCAGTTGCAGGGCGGCCTGAAAATGACGGTCTTGAGTGCCATTGCAGAGGGTGATCGCGTTGCACTGGAGGTCGAGTCGGAGGGCGATCTAAAGAACGGGCGCTGCTATCGGCAGCAGTACCACTTTCTCATTGAGATCAGAGATGACAAGATTTGTGCAGTCCGCGAGTACTTGGACACTCAGCACGCGCACGACATATGGCTGACACCTGCTTAGCGGTGCCGCCTAACAATTCATTCAAGCCGAAGCCGCTTCGCGGCTCGGCTTAATTCAGGCGTTAGGCCCCGATGACGATTGATCCGAACAAGTCTGACCCTTGGCCGACCCACCAATCCCGGATTTGGATGATGACGGTTTCATGCGTCCGCCGTGGGCGAAGTACCCTAATTTGCGGCGTGGCTCTATGGGTTGGCGCATGGGCCAAGGTGAGGCATATCGTGACGACTTCAGTATTTGGTGGTCACGTCAACCGAGGCCGGTACGTTTGGCCGTCAGGGCAAACTATCTTGAGCCGGAAGAATGGGCCGGTTTCTGGCGGTCCCAGTTTGGGGCCTAACGCCTGAATTAAGCCGACTTGCGTAGTGGAGGCAATAACATGGCAAGCTTTTCCTGCCATGTTATTGCCGTAACGAAGCAAGTTCGGCTT